>JAKSMX010000005.1 GCA_024400305.1 Bacteroidales bacterium
ACGCTTTCTTCTCAGAAGGCAGATACACAAGGACTTGCGGCAACGTCCCGCGCGATTACGTCGAACTTCCTTCACAAATCATGGAGGAATGGGCCAACGACCCCGAAGTCATCCGCATGTACGCGAAACATTATCAGACAGGCGAAGCAATGCCTGATTCATTGATTAACAAGCTCGAAAACAGCGGCAACTTCAACCAGGGCTTCAACACCGTGGAGTTCCTCGCGGCTGCAATCCTTGACATGGAATATCATAAAGTGAAAGAAGTCAAAGACTTGGATATCAACGCTTTCGAGAAAGAAGCGATGGACAAAATCGGCCTCATCGACGAAATCGTGCCGCGTTACAGAAGCACATATTACGGACACATCTTCGGCGGCGGCTACGCAGCCGGTTACTATGTGTATTACTGGGCTGAAGTGCTCGACACCGACGCTTTCAATTACTTCAAGCAATCGGGCGACCTATTCAACCCCGAACTCGCAAAGTCATTCAGACTCAACTGCTTGCAGGAATGCGGCAACGACGAAGGAATGGTTCAGTACAAGAAATTCCGCGGTCAGGAGCCAAGTCTCGACGGCTTCCTGATGAAGCACGGACTGAAATAAAATGTGACACGCCAGGGCGTGATACGAAAATCGCTTCGCGAAATCATGTTGATTTACAGACATTTCGCGAAGCGATTTTATTTATTGCTGTCCGATAAAAACTGCACCGGGAATCCGCCATCTTCTGCTTCCTTGAATAGTTTCTTGGCTATATCTGGATTCTTATCGACCCCACGACCCAAATAATAGCATCTTCCGAGATTATATGCAGACACCGGCCCTGCACCTTTCTCGTAACCGAGTTTGTAATAACGAAAAGCCTCTGCGTCATCTTGAGGCACGCCTCGACCTTCACGATAGCATAGACCCATCATGTTGAAGGCCTCCGGGTCGTCTTTTGCCATAGCCATCTTCAACAGTTCAACAGCTCTGCTATAATCCCGGCACTTCTTCGGACCTAAGGTAAGCATATTGGCGAGATTGACCATAGCGAAAACACAGCCGTGCGCCACAGCCTTTTCAAGCCAATACTTTGCCCAACGGCTTGGGAGCAAATCTCAAAGAGAAACAGCCTTTGTATCTTTCCGCACCGGTTTCAATTAAAGCATTGCTCACAAGTCACTTTCGCTTAAAAGTTAGTCTCTGAACGGTTCTTCCCTGATTGTCCAGCTGCAGCAGTTGAAGCACCCGCCGTGGATTACAAGGTCGCTTGCATCCACCATCTCGATACGTCCGGCATATTCCGGCATCAGGCGGGAAATCTGCTCAAAAGCCTGCTCGTCCTCCTCAATGCCGAACTTCGGAAGAATCAGCACCCGCTCCGTCTGAAGCCAGTTGATATAGGCCCAGCTGTGCTTGTGAGGCTTCCTGTTGGTGCGGAAAGTCAATTCTTCCACCTGTTTGAAGAAAGATTTCAGGATATTGCGGAATCGTTCAGCCATCCTGCTGTCGAAGTCCGCATAGTTCGTCAGCAAAGCCCTGTCTTCACCGATATACCGGCAGATTCCGTCCGAGTGGCCAAATTCTTCGTTGGCATCCCAGGGCAGGATGACAAGCCTTGCACCAAGAGCGTTCTCAATGCGGCAAATGAACTCGGGAAGATTATTACTCGGATTCTCCTCAAAAATCTTGCTCGTCATTATCGCACGTCCGGCAGCCTTGACCACATTGCCGCCATCAATCTTGACCTGACCGAGCATATTACTGCAAGCATATCCCAGCTTTCTGCAAATCTCGTTTCCGTCAGTTATCGTGGCTCTGTCCTTCGCACTATGGAGAAGATAATCCGGGTGATAGTCATATCCCATAAATTGGTTAGGCAATACCTGGACAGGCATATAGTCCCGGCACCAGATATCATTTGTCCCTTCAAGAAGAGACCAGGGAACCTCATATCTGTCGAGAACTCTGGTCAGTCCCCGAAACGCTATGGGACAGTGCTCCCTTAGCAGGGCGGAAAAGAACACCCTGTTGCATTGGTTGTCTTGGATCATGTTATTAGAAAGTTATTTGACTATAAGAGGCTTAGATGCAGAAAAAGACCATTTTCTATCGTCAGCCTTATTCGGTTCCTTCTTTTTATAGTCCTGTTTTCCTTTGGCCTTTTCATATTCATCGTTTTTGTCATATTCAAATACATTACGGCGCGGATTGGGGTCAAGAAAATCCTCATCTGTTTCAGTATATGGTATGTCTTTCCATACTATTCGCTTATCGCATTCTGGGTCCAGCGGGAAGCCGTTGATTATATCATATAAATATGTTGAACGGTCATCTTCCCACTTTCTTTCTTTTGACTTACGGAATCGTTTAAGTTCCTGGAATGTATCTCCAACCCTATACATCACGGCATACTTTCTTATCAATGCCGAAGCTCGAAAATCGCCGCGCTCGAAGGTTATGTCAAAACCAGATGCGTGTGCATGAAGACTCAATAATGGAAAGTTTGGAACATGAGGAATGTCATCAAGCCTTCCATTTCGATGATAGACGATAGGATCAATTACGCCTTTATCACGTTCTTTCTCATCATGAAAATAAAACTCAACAGTGCGAATATATACCCTGAATTCGTTATAGACGTCAATATAGCCTCCATACAAAAAAGCAGGAGCAAGTTTTTTAAATGCCGAAGAAAGTGATTCCTCATTAAGTCCGTTTTGCTCGATTTCCGAGTAAAATTTCTCGATTTTATCTTTTAGTTTCATACTGTTTGTCTTAAAGTCAGTGCAAAAATACGCAATTGGGGAGACATGGTCATCAAAGAAAACGTTAAAAGATGTTAAAGTTTTCGAAATAATTATATTATTTATCAGCCCCAACCACCATCACCAGCCCTGAGCCAGCACGTCGGCGATATGTATTATCTTTATCGGGAGATTCTGTTTCTTTGCGTACGAGTCGAGATGCATCAGGCACGACATGTCATTTGTGACAAGATATTCAGCCCCGGCCTCAATCGCCTCATCAAGTTTCTTTTTCGCCAAAGCGCAGGAAATCGATTCGTGTTGAAAAGCGAAAAGGCTGTTTCCGTAGCCACAGCAGACTTCAGGATATTGTAATTCAAGGAGTTCCAATCCATTGACCTTCGACAACAACTGACGCCCCTCGTCTTTCAGCCCCAATTCACGCAATGAAGAGCATGAATCGTGATAGACAACTTTATGCGGAAACACCGCATCGGTGAAATCCATTTTCAATTCATTTACAAGAAATTCCGTCAACTCGAAAATATTTCCGACAAGGCGTTTATATTCCAAATGCGAACCGGTATTGTAAAAAAGTTCCTTGTATCTCGTCTTGATGAAACCCACACACGAGGCGTTAATCCCCACAACAGGACGGTTATTGGGGAAATCACTTAAAAACTTGTCACCCAACGACTTAGCCTCATCAATAAAACCGCTGTTGAAAGCGAATTTGCCGCAGCAGGTCTGTTCCGGATTATATTCAACATCGACTTTGCAAGCCTGAAGAAGCTTCAAGACATTCATCGCAGTCATCGGATAGAACTGGTCTATCACACAGGAAACAAATAAATCGACGGTCATTTTACAAATTTTCGGCAAAAATAAAGAAAAAGTTTGAAAGTTAATAAAGTTTAAAAGCAAAAAGTTAAACGAACCGCACGGCGATTACGCTTCCGTTGAAACTTTTCGAAATTCCGTCCAGAAATTCGGATACGATTTTGAAACCGCCTCCGCTTTTTTCATTTCAACAGCACCGATTTTCAATGACAAAGGTGCCAACGACATCGCAATCCGATGGTCGTTATATGAATCAAAAACGACCGAATTTTTTTCAGAAAAGAAAAACAGCTTCCGTATTGACTTGATTTTCAGTACATCATCAGATATTTTTTCAAATTCAGCTCCGATTTTTCTTAATTCGGAAACCATGGCGGAAATCCGGTTCGACTCCTTAATGGCGAGATTTTTCAGACCCGTAAACGTTGCGTTCAGGCCAAGCCCGGCGCAAGTTGCGACGACAGCTGGAAACAAATCCGGGGTGTTCACAAAGTCAAATTCAAAATCGTTATCAATCGGCCTCCCCGATTTTTCAATCAAGACTCCGTTTCTTTTTTCGTGTGAGACAACCCCGAATCTCTCGAAAATTCCGGCAACAATCTTGTCGCCCTGAACGGAATTCATCTTCAGATTTTCGAGGAAAACGCGTCCGTTTCTGCTCAATGCAACCATTTCGTACCAATACGAAGCGGCACTCCAATCGCTTTCAACGACATATCCAACATTTTGATAATCAGAATGTTCAACAAAAACATCACGATCATCACGATGCACTTCCGCACCATATTCCGACATTATTTCAATTGTCATGTCAATGTACGGCAAAGAAGTCAGTCCGCCTTCGAGATGAAGCCGAAGCCCGTTTTTGAAAACCGGCGCAGCGAGCAACAGCGACGAAGCATATTGCGAACTACGGCTGATGTCAACCGAAATATTTCCGCCATCAAAATCTTTGCCATTAATTAATAAAGGTGGGAAGCCTTCAACATCCTGATAGCCGATGTCGGCACCAAGCCGCCGCAAGGCATCAACCAAATCCTTTATCGGACGTTTCCGCATCCTCTCCGAGCCGGTCAGCAGCCATTTCCCCGGCCTCACCGCCAACGCCGTCGTCAGGAAACGAAAGACCGTCCCCGCATTCTGACAATTTATCTCTTTATATGAAGACTGCTCACGTTCCTTACAATTGTTAATTTTTTTTAACAATTCCATGAGAAGAATTGTGTCATCAGCGGCAGAAAGGTTTTGAATCGTTGGTTCAAGTCCGGCATAATGACAAATCATCAGGGCGCGGTTGCTCTCACTCTTGCTGCCAGTCAAACTGACACTGATGTCAAAATCATCAACTATTGAAACAATTTTCATCTTTCAGACAATCAAGCAGATAATTTACGGAAGCGACTATATCCTCTTCTTTAGCTGCAACATCTGTGACTGGTTTCCCGGGTTCGGAAATCAGCACGAAACGTATCTCATCGCCGAGATTTTTCTTGTCGTGACGCATCAATTCAAGAAGAGACTTCAAATCCAAATCATCAATTTTTATGTAATCGAACAGATTTGTAAAAATATTTTTATACAAAAGCGTCCATTTCCTGTCAAGGCCGCAATAAATTTCCGAGAGATGCAATGCTGGGAGCATTCCGAGTGCAACCGCCTCACCGTGAAGCAGTTCCGCATTTGTTCCCACGAAAAGTGATTCTATTGCATGACCGACTGTATGGCCGAAATTCAGGCATTTCCTGATTCCCTTTTCGTTCGGGTCTTGTCGGACGATTGCATCTTTAGCCTCAATCGCTTTTTTCACGAAATCAGGATTCAGAGGCAGCTTCGCGTCAAGGAAACATTCATCGCAGATGAAGCCGTATTTTATGATTTCAGCAAGTCCGGAAAGGAACTCGCGTCTTGGCAATGTCTGCGCGAACTCCGGCAGAATCAGAACCGCAAGAGGCTGCGCAAACGTCCCGATCTGGTTTTTAATTCCCTGAAAATCAACGCCTGTCTTACCGCCGACTGAAGCGTCAACCATTGCGAGAACGGTTGTCGGCACATTGATGAAATCGATGCCGCGCTTGAAACACGAAGCCGCAAAACCTCCGGTGTCGGAGACGCAACCGCCGCCGAGATTTATCAACAAAGAGTTTCTATCAGAATGATTTTCAATCAGTTGCTTCCAAATTTCCTGAACGGTATCAATGTTTTTGTTTCGCTCACCGAAAGGGATTTCAATCAGGACAAAATCACTAATCCTCGTCTTTTCAAAAAAAAGCGGGAGACAGTAATTCACAGTATTTCCATCACAAAGAACAAACGTCTTTGAATGAGAATCAACGAGTTGCCGAAATTTTTCAATTTCCTGACCGAAAAGTATCATTACCTGAAACAACTAATTCATTGAATAACATTCTGTTACAAAACCGAGCATTTGATAGTCCGTGACGTGTCGGTGTTTCCCAAGGCGATTTCCACTTTTATGAAATGTTCGGGCATGAGCGGGTCGATGAGTTCCGGCCATTCGAGCAGGCAGAGATGCCCGCTGTAGAAATAGTCCTCGTAACCGATGTCGAACACCTCCTCCAGCTTCTTGATTCTGTAAAAGTCGAAATGAAAGATTGAATCATTTTCCGTAAGATATTCATTTACAAGAGCGAATGTCGGGCTATTGACTTCATCTGTCACGCCCATCCTGTGACACAGGTTCTTTATAAGCGTAGTTTTCCCCGCCCCCATCGGGCCGTAAAACGCGATGATGTCGGACTTGTCACGCCATGAGAGGAGCAGGTCTGTGACTTGTGAAAGCTCCTCAACGCTGTTTATTTCAAAAATTTTTGTTTCCATTATTTAGCCTTCATATATGCGACGGGGATGAGCATTTCGCTCATCGAGATGCCGCCGTGCTGGAATGTATTTTTATAATAATTGACGTAATAGTTATAGTTGTTCGGATAAGCGAAGAAATCGTTCGCGCGGGCGAAGACGTATGCGGTGCTCACATTGACTCTCGGAAGGAAAATCTTCTCCGGGTCTTTCACCTCAAACATCTCCTTAGCATTATATTTCAACGACTTGCCGTATTTATATCTCAAATTGGTATTCACGTTCTTATCGCCTAAAATCTTCACCGGATTCTTGACATAAACGGAGCCGTGGTCGGTGGTGACGACCATGTCGCAGCCCTTCGACGAGATGAATTTCATCATGTCGTAGAGCGACGAATGCTCGAACCACGACAGCATCAACGAGCGGTAAGCCTCCTCATCGTCAGCGAGTTCGCGGATTATCTCCATCTCGGTGCGTGCATGCGAAAGCATGTCAACGAAGTTATAAACGATGACATTGAGCTTGTTCTGCATCAGGTTGCTCATCTGCTCGTAGAGTTTCTTCCCGGCGGCGAGGTTCAGCACCTTATTATATGAATACCTGATGTTCTTGCCGAAACGTTTCAGCTGCTCGCCGAGAAGCTCGCTTTCGTATTGATTCTTGGTGCCTTCGTCTTCCTCGTCAGTCCAGTAATTCGGGAAACGGCGACGTATCTCGAGAGGCATCAGGCCGGCGAAGATGGCGTTACGCGCATACTGCGTCGTCGTCGGCAGGATGCTGTAATAAATGGCATCGTCCTCGACATGGAAAAACTGCTCCACCAACGGCTGTATCGACTTCCACTGGTCGTAGCGGAGATTGTCTATCAATATGAAAAACAACGGCTTGTCGTCATCAGTGAGGCGGTTGAAGACATTGTTTTTCATCACCGTGTGCGACATCGTCGGCTTCATCTCACATTTCCCGCTCACCCAGTCGCAGTAATTTTTCTCGACGTAACGCGAGAACAGGTTGTTGGCCTCCTGTTTCTGCAAGGCGAGCACCTCCTTGATGCCGTCGTCGGCTGACTTTTGGAGTTCCAACTCCCAGCGTGTCAGGTTCTTATATATTCCAATCCACTCATCGTAACGCAGATTGTTATTCAAATCCATGCCGATCTTGCGGAACTCCTGCTGGTATTTCGACGTCGATTTCTCGTCAACGAGTTTCTTGTTTTCGAGATTACGCTTCAGCGAGAGCAGTATCTGGTTCGGATTGACCGGCTTTATCAGATAATCGGCGATGTTGCTGCCGATTGCGTCCTCCATGATGCGCTCCTCCTCGCTCTTCGTGATCATCACGACGGGCAGGTTCGGGAACTCCGCTTTTATTCTCTCAAGGGTCTCAACGCCAGAAATGCCCGGCATCTGTTCGTCAAGGAACACAATGTCGAAATGTTTCGAGCGGACGAGGTCAAGTGCGTCAGCGCCGCTGTTCGCCGTAACTACTTCATAACCTTTCTTTTCCAAAAACAAAATGTGCGGCTTCAGGAGTTCTATCTCATCGTCAGCCCATAAAATCGAATTTGCCATATTTCTTATTTTTTTGAAGATAACGCTCAAATTGTCGAAAAGATATAAAAAACAAAAAATATTTCAGTCTCACTTTCTTCAACAGTGAATCTGACGGACACGGCATTTTGCACGACAAATCAATCATATTTTCCTGTTTTAAAAATGATTTTCAGCGTAAAAGCTTGAATCATAAAGGCTGCAAAGATAAACAATTTTGAGATTGTAACGCCTTTTATTTTGAAAAACAAAACACTTTTTACGGTGGGGCGAAATCCATGCCAAATCAAAAAATAAATTCACTTGCAGAGACCGGCACGCGACAATTTTTATGTATCTTTGCACTTTAAAAAATTCGTGTCATGACAAAAAAACTCGGCTTCGGCCTGATGAGGCTGCCACTTTTGGACAAAAACGACGACGGCAGCATCGACGTGGAACTCTGCAAAAAGATGTTCGACCGTTTCATTGAGAACGGCTTCACATATTTCGACACTGCCCTCATGTATTGCGGAGGAAACAGCGAAAGCGCAGTGAGACAGGCACTTACGTCAAGGCATCGCCGCGACAGCTACACTCTCACGACCAAGCTTCACTGCATGTATCTGAAAAGCAAGGAAGACCGCGACATCGTTTTCAAAAGGCAACTCGAAAAGACGGGCGTGGATTATTTCGACTATTACCTCATCCACGACATCGGTGCCGACACATACAAGTTTTACACAGACCTTGACTGCTTCAACTGGCTGATTGCCAAGAAGAGACAAGGCCTCGTCAAGAGCATCGGGTTCTCCTTCCACGACAACGCCGACCTCCTCGACAAAATCCTCACCGAACACCCGGAGATGGAGTTCGTACAACTGCAACTCAATTACATCGATTGGGAAAGCGTTGCAATTCAATCACATAAATGTTACGATGTCTGCGTAAAGCACGGCAAGCCGGTATTCGTCATGGAGCCGGTGAAAGGCGGCACTTTGGCCAAGGTCCCGGAGAAAGTGGAGAAGATGTTCAAAGACCACAGCCCCGCGATGTCGGTGTCATCATGGGCGATACGTTTCGCGGCAAGCCAGCCCAACGTGAAAATCGTGTTGAGCGGCATGAGCGACATGGCGCAGTTGGAGGACAACATAAGTTATATGTCTGATTTCAAGCCGTTTACGGAAGAGGAGCACCGGCTCGTGCGCTTGGCCGCCGAAGAGATAAACAGCACGATAGCGATACCATGCACGGGCTGTTCGTACTGCACCGGAGGATGTCCGCAGCACATCGCAATACCAAAATATTTCTCGTTGTACAATGCTGACAAGCAAGAAGTTGCGAGCAAGCCGTGGACACCGCAAGGCGAATACTACGACCGTCTCACCCGCGTTTTCGGCAAGGCGAGCGACTGCATAGGATGTGGCCAGTGTGAGCGCGCCTGTCCGCAGCACCTGCCCATCATCGAGAACCTCAAAACGGTGGCGAAATATTTCGGGAAGTGAAGTTGAGTGGTTTTGATGAGAGAGGAGATTTGACATATATGTCGAAAACTTTGCATTTTGCAACCGATTAATAAAGGTATAATAAAGCAACAACATGGAATATGTTCAATACATAAACAATGTCCTAAAACCAAACATAACTGAAAAATGTCTGGTTTTGGATCTGTTCGCAGGTTGCGGCGGGTTGTCTCTCGGTTTTGAAGCCGCGGGATTTAAGACAATTGGTTTTGAGTGCGTTGAAGATGCGGTCAACACATATAATAGGAATCTCGTTGGCAAATGTTTCTGCGACATGTTGGGTGTTGGATATGAGTATCCCGATATTGAAAACATTGACATTGTGATTGGCGGGCCTCCTTGTCAGCCATTCAGCAGGATAGGAAGTCAGAAAGGAATGGAAGACGCAAGGGACGGCTTCCCCATTTTCATTGATGCCGTAAGGCGAATCAAGCCTAAAATTTTCATGTTTGAAAACGTCCAGAACATCTTGGGACGTCACAAGTGGTATCTGGATATGATTTTGGACGAATTAAGGTCATTAGGCTATATTGTTGAATATAAAGTTCTTAACGCCGTCAATCACGGAGTGCCGCAGAACAGGGAGAGGCTGATTACAGTCGGATATAAATCTTGTTTCAAATACCCGACAATTGAGCAAAAAAAAACCACGGTGTACGAAGCCATCGGCGACAGCATGACTTTATTTGATGAGAACAGCAAGTTCCTCACACCTGCACAAGACAATTACATCGCTGAATATGAGAAGAAATCGTGCTGCATAAATCCAAGAGATTTGCATGCGAATCTTCCCGCCAGGACACTGACGTGCAGGAATTTAGCAGGAGCGACAAGCGACATGCACAGGGTCAAATTGCCAGACGGCAGAAGAAGGAGGATAACGACAAGAGAAGCAGCACGATTACAGAGTTTCCCGGATTGGTTCGAGTTTGCAGGGAATGAGACCAAGCAATTCACCCAGATTGGGAATGCCGTGCCGCCGCTGTTGGCATACAAAATAGCATTGGCTGTGAAAACGGCATATCATGCGGAGGAAAAAAGCAAATACTATATCGAAGAGGTAAATGAGATGGTAACAGGATTATTTTACGCTTATGGAAATTAGATTATCTGTAAAAGTCAAATCGGCGGTAAAGAAAAATATCTTTGCGATATTAGATGTCTTGAATGAAGTTGGGATTCCATTAGAAGGACTGACCGACAGAAGGCATGAACGAGTTGCCAAAGTGTGTATGGCCATCGGTAATATTAAAACAAATTTTTCAGAAGTTAAATCAGTAAAAGATGGTGTTTTTCTCAGAACAAGAGAAATAATAGCCTATGTAAACAAATATTTTGGAGAAAATATTGCAGATGGTTCATACGATGACATCAGAAGAAAAGACTTAAAGTTACTGGTATTAAGCAACATAGCAATAAATTCTGCATCCATTAATTCAAAAGCAACAAATGACGGGAATAGAGCTTATTGTCTAAATGATGATTTTGCCCAACTATTAAAAACACATGGAACAGACGAATGGGATAAAGCTTTGGCTGAATACAAGCAAAAGTCGATAGACCTGAAAAACGAATTGGAAAAGAAAAGAGAGGTTGAAAGCGTCCCTGTCACATTGCCAGACGGTTCAGAGTTATTGCTTAGCTATGGCGAACACAATCAGTTGCAAAAAGCGATAATTGAAAAATTTTTGACATATTTTGGCAAAGGATGTTGCGTCTTATATGTTGGCGATACTGGCGACAAATTATTGTTCAAGGACGAGATGCAGCTAAACGAACTTGGTTTCTTCAATTTGGAACATGAGGAGTTACCTGACATCATTGCATACAATAAAGACAAGAATCTGCTGTTTCTGATTGAAGCATTTCATTGCACCGGCCAATGGGACAAGACCAGGCTTTACAAAATAAAAAACAAACTGAAAGACTGCAAGTCAGACATTGTTTTTATCACTGCTTTTGAGACATTGAATAGTTTCAGAACAATATCCAATAACATTGCATGGGAGACCGAGGCTTGGATTGCCGAAATGCCGGAACACATGATACATTTTAATGGATGGAAGTTTTTGGAGATTCACAAATAATAAATTCTTATTTCATAACATACTAAAAACATAAAAAAATTAGAAACATCAAACAATAACATATTATAAATCATAGCGTTTGTATTTTATTCGGTGATGCTCTGAAACCTGAGAAATTTCAAGATTGTTTACAACGAATAAGAACAGTGTTCGCAGTTATGCGTGGACATGACTTATCTGTAAACAAGGGCAGTTCTCAGGGCCTCAGAGCGTAGATAATGATCGTCCACGCTTTTTGTGTCCTTTTGAACAGCCTGACGGATGAAGTCCAAGCGCAAAATAACCGCACTATGAGTTATAACAATCATTCATTTGCTCAAACGAGCAATGACCTCCGCGTCATCGAGCTTTTCGCCGGTGTCGGTGGTTTCCGCATAGGGCTCGAAAGGGCCTCCGAACACTACAAAACCGTATGGAACAACCAATGGGAGCCATCGACGAAACGGCAGGACGCCTCGATAATTTATTGCAGCAGATTCGGGGCCGCCGGACACTCGAATGCTGACATCGCCACCGTTGACGTTGACGAGATACCCGACGCCGACCTGCTCGTCGGCGGATTCCCATGCCAGGACTACTCTGTCGCCACAACGTTGAGAAACTCCTGCGGCATCGAAGGCAAGAAAGGAGTGCTGTGGTGGCAGATTCACCGCATCCTGCGCGACCACAAGAACCCGCCGAAGTATCTCTTCCTTGAAAACGTTGACCGTCTGCTCAAATCCCCCGCATCACAGCGCGGACGCGACTTCGCAATAATCCTCGCGTCACTATCCGACCTCGGCTACGTCGTCGAATGGCGCGTCATCAACGCCGCCGAATACGGGATGCCACAACGCCGCCGACGTACTTATATCGTTGCCTATCATAAAGATACAGATGTCGCAAAGTCAATCACCGACCCGATGAATTGGATTTCCAAGAACGGGACAATAGCCGAAGTTTTCCCAATCACGGACTCAGTTGAGAAGAAATCGGAGTTTAAAATTGCCGGCGACTTGTCACAAGTCTCCGCGACATTCAACAAAGGGAAAAACCTCAGTCCTTTCGGCGACACCGGGATAATGATTGACAGAAACGTCATGTCTTTTGATTCAGAACCTGACTATCACGGAGTTACATTGACGCTCGGACAGATCCTCATCGACGAGAAAGATGTCCCGGCAGAATTTTTCATTTCAGAAGAGGAACTGAAACAATGGGAATATCTGAAAGGCAGCAAGTCGGAGAAACGAATCAACAAGACAACCGGACACGAATACAATTACTCGGAAGGCAAGATGGCTTTCCCTGACTGTCTCGACAAACCTTCCCGCACAATCATCACTGGCGAAGGCGGCTCTGGCGCATCACGCTTCAAACATGTTGTTCTCACGCCAAGCGGCCGTTACCGTCGTCTGACGCCAGTCGAGCTTGAACGTCTGAACATGTTCCCTGACAATCACACACTTGGCGCATCTGACATGCGGCGCGCCTTCCTGATGGGAAACGCCCTCGTCACCGGAATAATTGAAAACATCGGCATCAGCCTGATGAACAAAATCAAGATATAACGCTTTTTTCAGAACAGCTTCAGCTGTATCGCCATGTTGAATGTCATCCTGTGGATTGGTGACACGCCATGTTCCGCGACGGCGTTTTTGTGTTCTGGTGTCGGATAACCCTTGTTTTTCAACCAGTTATATTGCGGAAATTCTTTGTGATATTCCTCCATGATGTGGTCACGGGTTGTCTTTGCGAGTATTGACGCAGCCGCTATCGACTGATATTTCGCGTCACCGCCGACGATGCACTGATGCCTGATGCCTTTGTACGGGTTGAAACGGTTTCCGTCGATGAGCAGCAGCTCCGGCCTTATTTTCAGCTGGTCGATGGCGCGGTGCATGGCCAGAAACGAGGCGTTAAGAATGTTTATCTCATCGATTTCCTTGGCGGAAACAATGCCGACACCATAAGCCAACGCATCATCTAACACTTTGATTCTCAATTTTTCACGTTGTTTTTCGGTGAGTTTCTTCGAGTCATCAAAGTCAGGGAAATCCATGCCACGCGGAAGAATCACCGCGGCAGCCACCACCGGCCCCGCTATGCAGCCACGACCCGCCTCGTCACAGCCGGCTTCAATAAGATCATCAGTATAATATTGTTTCAGATTCATAAAAACAAAGGCAGATATTGCGTCGCCAACGCTCCAATCATAACAATCAAAACCAGCACACTGACTATATTCGATTTGCGTATTGTTGACAAAGCCATTGCAAAGAAAATCGCTAAAACCACAAATATCAAGCCATTGCTATTCAACGGCGGCTGCATAGTCATCATAAACACAGCAAAGACAAAAAGCAGCAATGTAACACCGATTCTTTTTCTGATATGTATTGAATTATTTGCTGATGTTTTTATTTTTACATACGACAATAAAAACAATACCGCCAATACAGAAAGCACAATCATGTCTTGCATTGTCAAACTGATTTTATGTATCTCTACACCGCAGAACCCAGATGAATAAGTATCAAAAAAAGCAGGGATGCAACGTTTGAAATAAGAAACCGCAAACATCACGAAATATGGCATCAGTAATCCGAACAATGGTATCAGAAACAGTCTGAACGACCTGTAGCCCCAAACAATCATCACCAATAATATCCACAGAATCAATACTATTGATGGATAATAAAACATAGAAGCCAATGCCACAAAAACACCGACGTTAAACAAATACATCTCAGGATTCTCGGTTTGCAAGAGCGAATACATGGTCTGCATTGCGACAAGAACAAACGGACACGCCAATATGAATTGGAAACTCCCGCAATCTATCGGAACACATGTGAAGCACACGATGAATGCCAATGAACCGAATGTGCTGTTACGAGAAGACAATTGGTTTGACGACAATATAGTATTGAAAAAAAATAGCAAAAAAACAAATACTACAAAAGCGATGATTGACATAATCAACGATGATTGCCCTATAAGACCTGCTAACAGGAAATACAAAGGCGTTGTTCCGCTTATTGCAGGAAGTTCACCATGCATGCGTAAGAACACCGGCAGCCATGCGATAATAGCGACGACAGCGATGACCACCCACTGTATCAAATAGTTATATCTAAAGAACTTCAGCATTATAAATTCATGAGATCAAGACCGATGTCGTGACGGAAGTTCACGCCTTCAAACTTGATTTTTTCAACGTTCCTGTAGGCTTTAGTCCTTGCCTCATCGATGTCTTTTCCGTGAGCAGTGACAGCAATGACACGTCCGCCGGAAGTCACAACGTTGCCTTCAGCGTCGAATTTAGTGCCGGCATGAGCCACGACACAGCAAGAACATACATTGTCCAAACCATTGATAATCATTCCTTTTTTATATGCTTCTGGATAACCGCCAGACACGAGCATTACCGTCACCGAAGTTTCAGGGCTTGACTGATAATGAGCTTCAGCGAGTTTGCCTTTAGCACATGCGTCGAGCAACTCTGCGAAATCGGAGTCGATGCGCGTCATCACTCCTTCTGTCTCCGGGTCGCCCATGCGCACGTTGTATTCTATGACATACGGGTCGCCGCCGCAGTTCATCAAACCCAAGAAAATGAATCCTTTATAATCAATGTTCTCAGCTTTCAACCCTTCAATTGTAGGCTTTATGATACGTGTTTCAACTTTTTCAACGAAATCAGGTGTGACAAACGGAACCGGCGAGACCGCGCCCATGCCGCCAGTGTTCAAGCCCTTGTCGCCGTCACCGATTCTCTTGTAATCCTTGGCTTCAGGAAGGATGACATAATCTTTCCCGTCGGTCAAGACGAACATCGAGACCTCGATTCCCTTAAGGAACGTCTCAATGACGACCTTTGCGGAGGCAGTGCCGAACTTGCCGGAAAGCATTTCTTTCAATTCCACACAGGCTTCTTCCAAATCATTGAGAATCAACACGCCTTTACCCGCGGCGAGGCCATCGGCCTTAAGCACGTAAGGTGCTTCGAGTGTCGAAAGATATTTTATTCCCTCATCAATGTTCTCCGCCGTGACGGTGAAACACGCCGCCGTCGGGATGCCGTATTTCTCCATGAAACGTTTTGCGAAAGCCTTGCTGCCTTCCAACTGCGCACCGTTTTTGTCGGGACCGATAATCTTAACGTCTTTTAAATCAACGTCTTGCTTAAAGAAATCGACGATGCCATCAACGAGCGGCTGCTCTGGGCCGACAACGACCATTTCAATTTCATTTTTTAATACGACATCTTTTATCGCCTGAAAATCAGCAATATTTATCTGAATATTTTCTCCTACCGATGCAGTACCGGCATTGCCTGGTGCGACATAAACCTTTGACACTCTTTCACTTTGGGCGATTTTCCATACGAGAGCGTGTTCGCGACCGCCAGAACCTAAAACCAATATTTTCATTTTGTCACAAATTTTTATTATTTAACACAAGTTGCACAAGTTTTTAGCACAAGTTGCACGAGTTGACAATTGATTTCTCTACTCTTTTAACTCTCCTCTTTTAACTATCACCTTCCACCAGCCTTCCGCAGTTTTGTCCCACGAAAAATCATCTTTCCTGATTCGTCCCTTCTCTATCAACGACTTACGGACATCATCATTCATCACTTTCTCCATTGCGTCAGCGATTGACTCTATGCTGAACGGATCCACGAGAAGCGCCGCATCGCCAGCAACCTCCGGCATCGATGTCACATTTGACGTGATAACAGGCACGTCGCAGCGATACGCCTCGATGATCGGTATTCCAAAACCTTCAAAATACGACACATAGACCGATGCGAAAGCCGCCGCCGTAACCTTGTTGAGTTCGTTCATCTGCAAATGCCCGACAAAAACAACATCGTCTTTATGTTTCATCGACTCAAACGCATTCCGAATCGGCTCCGTCCACCAACGTTTTTCGCCGACAACAAGCAGTTTCATGTCAGACTTCGTTCGTTCCTTGAACATGTCAAACGCAGGGAAAAGGCGCGCTAAATTCTTTCTCGGATGAAGCGAACCCACAAACATAAAATATTGATAACCATTGGTATAACTATTTCTTATCAATATCTTTCCTGCTTCATCAAGAGGTTTGAAACCTTCATTGGCACCGTTGTAAACCACATTTATTTTTTCGGGATTCACATGGTAGTTATCAATAATATCCTGTTTTGAAAATTCCGAAACGGTGATAATCTTGTCAGCTTTTTCCGCATATTTCGGAAAGAATTTCTTGTAATGCCAAAGAGCGAGTTTCGGGAAGTCCTGCGGGAAATGTTCAAAGTTAATGTCGTGAAACACAGCTATTTGCTTCACATTTGACCTCAGGCTCAGATACGCATCCGTTGAAAGATAACAGTCAGGCTTGATTTTCCGCAAAGCCCTTTTCACCGCGAACTCGAAATAAATTATGTAAAGAAACGGATGACGCGCCTGCGGATGAAGAACCACTGGCCGCACGTTCTCGGCAAAAATGCATCTCGGATCGGGTTTTCTGTCGAAAAGGAAATAAAACTCATGCTCAGGATGCGCCTTGACAATGCGACTTAACGCTTCATACGCAACCCAGCCGATTCCTTCGAGTTTATTAATCAACAACAAACGAGTGTTTACAGCTATCTTCAAAACAAAAACTTTTGTTGCAAAGATACGAGTTTTTTCAAAAGGAATGACAGGATTTTCAGGAATTTTTCACTCCCGAAAATCCTGTTTTAAAATATTTAATTGAAAAGCATGTAACACGGCACGACACCGACGGTGAATTTGCTCAGCAATTCGCCGTCCTTTGAGAAACGCTCGACGTCGCCGTTCTGCACGTAATTCTTCGCATTTGTTACATATACGTCACCGTTTTCAGGATCAACGGCAACATTGTAAAAGACTTTTCCGTCAGACGCAACAAACGGATTATCAGAAGTTTGTGTAGCATTGATTGACATCTTGTAAACATCCAACGAGCTATAGCCGCCGTTCAGATAATAGAGTGTCTCCCCCGCCCCGTCGATGGCGAGCCCGTCGGGATAATCGGTCCCGGCGTTGAAATCGAAACGTTTAACAATCTGACACTTAGCAGCATCATTAGCATCAATGCAAACCAAAGCCGGATCCTGTTCCCCCGGATTGTAGCCTCCGCTGCAAAGCACCCAGATGTTGTCGTTTTTGTCAACTACCATCGCATTGGGTTCCTGCGGGACATCAATGGTTTCGACAAGCGTATTCGTCTTCATGTCAATCACTTGCACCGATTTATTCGATGAATTCGGCACATAATAATTCGACCAGTTTGAAACGAAAAGCTCGTCGCCGACTCTCACCATCGCCTCCGTTGAATTGCCGGTCTCGATGAACTGTATGTGTTCCATCTTATCAAGGTCAATCAGCCAAAGGCCACCGCGCTGAAGGTCAGACACATACGCCGTGCCGTCGCCGACCGAGAAAATGTTCCGCGGCGATGTGAAACCTTCGAGTTTCGCCTGGAATTTCAAGGTTTCCGCATCAACTTTATAGATGTACTTACTGCCGTTCACAACGATGTAAAGACTTCCGTTGTAAAGTGCCAACGACTGCCCGACATCGCCGATTGGCGAGCCGTTCGCCTTGAAAAACAAGTTGTTACCTACCGTATCTGCTTCCTTGTCATAAAAAGAAAGCGATGAATTTGCGAAAGTGAAAGTGCCTTCATTCAAGATGAAAACGCCTTTTGCGTCATGCGAAACCGGCTGACTGCCATTGTTATTTTCTTTTTTGCATGAAACCAATGCCATTATCAAAATGGCGAAAAAAATGTAATTAAATTTCCTCATAGTTTAAAATTTATTGCGACCTCATAACTTCTGCCAGGCATAGCGCGCCATAAAATAGCCTGATAGTCCTCATCGGTCAAGTTGTTAATTTTCAATTCAATATCTAATTTCAAAACATGTTTTCCCAAAGAAATATGGTGCAAAGCGTAAGGCATCAGCCTGAAACCATAAAACTCATTGTCGTTCATCGATGTTTTCCGTTCGCCGGTGAACTCCACGGTATATGAAATATTCCATCCTTTCCATTCAATGTCGGCGAAAGCGTTTGCATGATGCAACGGAATGTAAATCAACTGTTTGTCGTTTTCATCAGTCGTATGGGCATAGACATAATTGCCCGAAACGGAGAATTTCCAGTTCTCAATATTATAATTCATTTTCAGATGGACATCGGCTCCGTATGCAACCACGGTCGAGACATTTTCCGGCACCCAGTAACGGTAGCTTGTCGGCTTCCATTGAATCCAGTCGGACACTTTCGAGTAATATGCACTGACTTGGCTTTCAACGGAAAACCGTCCGAAATCACGGATATAATTCAGGTTTCCGTCAGCAGTCCTGCCGTCTTCCGGCTTCAAGTCAGGGTTGCCGCCGGGATTCCAATACAAGTCGTTCAAGCTCGGATTTCTGTAGTTATGGCTGTATCCGGCACTAATTTTCAAACCTTTAAGATAAATACACGAATAAGATGCCGTCGCCGTCGGGAAAAAACCGACCGACTTGCCATCAACGATGTCGTTTCGCAAGGTGGCACGCAAGTCTATATTTTTCAACACATTACCGTTCAAAGCAGCGTATGTCGAAAACACATCGCGTTTTTTCACACCTTCGTAATCACTTGATTCGACCTGTTCGTGATCCCATTGAATTTTCGCATTGAGTTTCCAATTCTTATACAAACGCTGTTCAACGTCAGCAATCTGATGAAAGACATTAGCAGTATTTTTCGAGTCCATGCTTGTCACCAGTGTCCCGATGTCCGTGAACGTATTCAACACATAACGTTGATTTTCACGGAAATACGCCGACTTGACCTCGATTTTTCCAGTATTCCAATAGTTTTTGAAAGAGACGTAATTCCGCGAGAAATCATTGTCGGTATATTCAACTGTATTGTCGTTATTCACGTTTGGCATGATCTGCGGGCAGTTCCGATGGCTTTTCTGGTTCCATGAGACGATGGAAATCAACGAGTTGCCGAAGCGCCACTGGTATTCAGGCATCATTCCGTAATCGACATAATCCGCATTTTTCTGTTTCATTTTCTGATGCGGGATTACACCTATATTAATATATGTGAAATCATTGTCGCTTGATGTACGGAAAGCTTTCACCCTCAGCAGATGATTCGCCCAAGAGTAACCGACAGTGGCGAACGAGCCGAGGGTGTTAAAGCTGCCGTAAGTCTGTTTTACATTAACAATCAATCCTTTACAGAAATATTCATCATTATTTATATTGACGACACCGCCGAGACCGCCGCTGTTTGCGGATGTCCCCGCGCCCCATTTCAATGAAATTTGGTCGGTCATGAACACCGGGATTGTGCTGAAGTCAACCTGTCCGAGCGACGGCGCGTTGAGTTGGAAACCGTTCCACAAGACGAGGGTGTGGCTTGCCGTCGTCCCTCTGAACGAAGCCGTCGCCGTGCCGCCGGGGCCGTATGTCTTGATAAAAACAGGGCTGTGCTGTATGAGAAGCTGCGACATCGAAACGGAATTGAGACGTTTCATGACAGACGTATCGACACTGCGCTCCATCGTAGTCTCCGCCACATCGGTCTTAATCGCCGGTGCGCTGACCTCGACAGGCTGAAGCACTATGGTGTCCTGCGCCGAAACGACGACAGCCATCATCAGAATAACGAGCATTATCAAACACTTTCTCATATCCACGTTCAAAAGTTTTTCTCGGGAAAAGACGAAATCGAATGCTGTTACTCCGACCGACTCTTGTCCCGAAAGTCTTGTTTGTCAATGATTTGTGGCAGGTCTTCTGACTTACTCCTTACGTTTGCGTCTTCCCATTCGTTTGAGATGAACAGTGACTTTTGCAAACGCTGCAAGAGCTTACAGCAGCGGGAACTGTCCGGGACTTCCACCCGATTCCCTATTGAGTCCTTTCGGACACCAAAATCGCTGCAAAAATAGTGTTTTTTTTTTACACGGCAAGAATTTTTAGAAAATATTTTTTGAGTGAATAGTTTTTGTAATTTTGCACCGATTTTTTACAAACTTTCTAATTTTACAAACTTTTAAACTTTATGAACTTTATGGACTTGATAAACTTCAAAGAGATAATCAGTGCGTTCATCGTGATGTTCGCCATCATCGACATTTTAGGTTCGATACCGATTTTCATTAACATTAAGGCTCAGAATCAGACGATTAAGGCGTGGCAGGCCGCTTTGGTCGCGTTGATTTTCTTCGTCGCATTCTTCTATGCCGGCAACGGATTGCTGAATCTCTTCAGCGTCGATGCGCCATCGTTTGCCGTGGCGGGTTCGTTTGTGATTTTCATCTTGGCGTTGGAGATGATTCTCGGAATTGAGATAATAAAGACCGACGCCACGAGCGGCGGTGCCTCGATTGTGCCGATTGCCTTCCCGCTCATCGCAGGGCCTGGAGCTTTGACGACATTGCTCTCACTCCGTGCGGAATACGCCGACATCAACATCATGATCGCGTTGATTGCCAATATAATATTCGACTATTTCGTGCTTCGTTCCGTTGACAAGATTCAACGTCTCATCGGCGGGAACGTCGTCACGATAATGCGTAAGTTCTTCGGAGTAATCCTTCTCGCGATTGCGGTGAAGCTCTTCGCCTCAAACCTCGCAATCGTCATTTCAGGACTTTCAAGATAATTTCAGAATCCAATCATCAAGCCGGCGACACCGACAAGCAAGCCGAGCAGGACGCTGATGCCCTTCGACAGGAAAAACGCCTTCCTCGATTCGGCGAGCAGCGGCAACGCACCGTGTCCGTCCTGAACTATCGAACTCGCTATAAGAATGCTCATCGGGATGCTGCCTTGCATGAACAGCAACACGAAAATCAAATGCGGCCCCGACTGCGGAATGATTCCTATCAATAAAGCCGCCGCCAAGACAATATACGGATTCTTCGTCACAAGTCCGTGAATATCAACGAAATGATTTATCAAAGTCAATCCGACAATGACACCGAGCGTCCATAGCACTATCTTCGGAAGATGCACTTTGATGACATGCTCCCACAAATGCTCTTCAAGGAAATGCTCATCGGCAACGATTACTATCACCATGATTATCAAGAACATCGCGATAAGCGTATAACGAATCCAGTCAGCCTCGCCGCCGTGGTCGTGATGATGTCCCGCATGTTCCTCACATTCGTGCGCCTCATGAATCTCATGTTCATGCAGTTCACAGCATTCATCGTGATGATGTTCAACGCCAAAGGACTCGACGACCGACTCCTCGCTCTGCCCTCCCATCAGCATATTAAGCTGATGCTGCCCGTCGATGACGCCGCCGAGAATCAACGCCAGAATCGTCACGCACATCGTCATCAGCAAGGCGCGGACGAACGTCAGGTTTTTGAAATTCTCCTTGACGGAATGATGATTGCACACATCGCAACTTTCATTTTCATCATGATGATGTCCGTGATGATGGCAAAAGTCGTGACCTTCGTGAAGCGGAAACGACTTTTCCGTCAGACCGATGAACTTGTTTTTCATCGTTGACTGCAAAATTCCGCCGACAACGATTGCCGACACAAACAGTATCGCCGTGATTAGCAGAGCTTTACCGGGGAAAAGCGAGAACATGAAAAACGACTCGTCGCCGGCTGTCGCGATAAGCGTTGCCATCAGCGCAGGAAAATTCACCACCCTGTGAATATACAACGACACGACGGTATAGGTTCCGAGGCAGCCGGGAATCACGCCCATCACCGCACCCATTATTATCTGGATCCAGGGTGAAGCCTGAAGACGTTTCGACCAAAGGCCACCTGTTTTAACATTTATAAATTCAATTATCATCATCATTCCGAGAACGAATGCCGTGATGATAAGTACTTGTTGCAGAATAAGATAAATCGAATGTAATGTCATTTTTTAATTTCTAACATCGTTTCCCCAGAGCAGTTTGCCTCTCACTGTCCCGAAGAAATCGCGGTAAGGCATTTTCACGATATTGAAGAAGAAATCCGCCTTTTTGATTTCAAATTCAAAGGTCTTGTTGACTAATTTGATGCGTGAGTCAAGGCCGAGGGCGTAGTTTTCGCAGCGTCCGTTCACTTTTATTTTCACTTTGCTTTCATCAGAGATGATGATAGGCCTCATGCTCAGATTATGCGCCGCGATCGGGGTGATCACGAAACTGGTGACATCCGGAGCGACAATAGGGCCGCCGGCAGACAACGAATACGCCGTCGAGCCGGTCGGAGTCGAAAGCAAGACACCGTCGCCCCAATATTTATTGAGAAGTCTGTCATCAACGAAAACCTGCACTTCAATCAGGCTGTCGTACGAGCTATGTTGTATGCTCACCTCGTTGAGTCCGTAATTTATTCCATCGAAAAGAGTCTCATTGCCAACGATTTCCACCATTGTACGATGTTCGATTTCATAATTTCCGGCAAGGATATTCGACACCGCACCAACAGCCTCGTCTGTCGAGACGCTTGAAAGAAATCCGAGATGCCCCATATTAATTCCGAAAACCGGGATTCCGCTGTCACGGACGAGCGGCACGCAGTCGAGGACGGAGCCATCGCCGCCGAGTGAGAACATCATGTCAGCGTTGCCTCTCAGCTGCTCACAGCCGTCAAACGTCTGATATTCAACATTCTCGTCGAGGCATTGAAACACGGTGCCGAGGAATGGACGATATATGGTGACTTCCGCACCGGCTTTGTGCAAAACGCCGATGATTTCCTTCACAAGTGCTTCGTTTTCAGCGCGTAATGTCTTTCCGTAGAGTGCTATTTTCATCACAAAACCACAAAACATCATTATGTTGTAGAGACGCACCGCAGCACGTCTCTACATTCTCTCATCTCTTATCTTTCCTCTCCCATCAAATACTCGTCAATGGCGCGTGCGGCGTTCTTGCCTGCGCCCATGGCGAGGATTACCGTCGCGGCTCCTGTGACCGCATCGCCGCCGGCATAGACACCCTGACGTGACGTGAGAGCGTCTTCGTTGACGATGATGCCGCCGTGGTCGTTGACTTCGAGGCCCTTGGTCGTGTCTTTGATCAACGGGTTGGGCGACGTGCCGAGAGCCATGATGACCGTGTCGCATTCGAGTGTGAACTCGCTGCCAGGCACCTCGATAGGACGGCGACGTCCCTTGGCATCAGGCTCGCCGAGCTCCATGCGGATGCATTCGATGCCTGTCACGAAACCGTTCTTCGGGTCACGCGGGTTTTCAGGGTTGTTATATCCGAGAATTTTTGTCGGGTTGTTCAGAAGTCTGAAGACGATGCCTTCCTCCTCTGCGTGTTCGACTTCCTCGCGACGCGCCGGGAGTTCCGCCATCGAACGACGATAGACGATTGTGACTTCCGCGCCGAGACGGAGTGCCGTACGTGCCGCGTCCATGGCGACGTTGCCACCACCGACGACGACGACCTTGCCGCCCTTCATGATTGGCGTGTCAACGACATCGCGGTAAGCCTTCATAAGGTTGGAACGCGTGAGGAACTCATTGGCTGAATACACGCCCTTTAACGCCTCGCCTTCGATGCCCATGAACTTCGGAAGGCCTGCGCCAGAACCGACGAACACCGCCTCGTAGCCTTGTTCGAAGAGTTCGTCGATGGTGAGAGTCTTGCCGATGACGACGTTTGTCTCAATGTCAACGCCGAGAGCCTTGAGTCCTTCAACCTCCTTGGCCACAATGGCTTTAGGGAGACGAAATTCAGGGATGCCGTAAACCAACACGCCACCCGCTGTGTGAAGTGCCTCGAATACCGAGACCTTGTATCCTTTCTTCGCGAGGTCGCCGGCGCATGTCAAGCCGGAAGGACCGGAACCGACGACGGCGACTTTATGGCCGTTCTGCTTCGGCATGACAGGCTGTTCCTTGCTGTTGGCGTTGTGCCAGTCGGCCACGAAACGCTCGAGGCGGCCTATGCCTACAGGCTCGAACTTGACGCCGAGTGTGCATTTGCTCTCGCACTGCGACTCCTGCGGACACACACGGCCGCACACCGCCGGAAGCGACGATGACCGCGAGATCACCTGATACGCGCCTTCAAAATCGCTTTCCTTGATGCGGGCGATGAACTCAGGGATAGAGATGTTCACCGGGCAGCCGCTCACACACGGGCTGTTCTTGCAGTTAAGGCAACGCTGCGCCTCCTCGACCGCGACCTGCATTGCGTAACCGAGTGTCACCTCGTTGAAATTATGTGCTCTCACCTTCGGATCCTGCGAAGGCATCTCATGTTTCTTGGGATTTATTGCCATGTTGTTCTTTCCTCCTTAAGCTTTTTTGTAAAGATTGCATGTTGCTTCGTGAGCATGACGCTCGAAGTCGAAATACATTCTGCCACGTGACATGGCTTCGTCGAAGTCAACCTCATAGCCGTTGAAGTCGGGGCCATCGACACAGGCGAACTTCGTGACTTTCTTTCCGTTCTGGTTGAGTGTGAGACGGCAGCCGCCGCACATGCCCGTGCCGTCGATCATGATCGGGTTCATCGACACCGTGACGGGGATGTTGAACGGTTTCACCGTGGCGACCACGAACTTCATCATGATGCCCGGGCCTATTGTGATGACTTCGTCGAATGTCTCGCCGGCCTCAAGCAGTTCCTTGAGCGGCACCGTGACATTGCCGTGACGTCCGTATGAGCCGTCGTCCGTCATCATGATTACTCTGTCGGAGCAGGCTCTGAACTCGTCTTCAAGAATCACGAGGTTCTTGTCGCGGAAGCCGATGATGCTTGTGACGTTGGCTCCGAGGCGGTGAAACTCCTCTGCGACCGGCAGTGCGATGGCGTTGCCGACGCCGCCGCCTACGATGCAGACCCTCTTCCTGCCTTCCGTCTCCGTGGCTCTTCCGAGCGGACCTACAAAGTCCTGGATGTACTCGCCTTCCTTCTTGTGGTTGAGCTGTTCTGTCGTGCTTCCCACAATCTGGAAAATGATTTTCACAGTTCCTTCTTCCTTGTTGCAGCCAGCGACTGTCAACGGAATACGTTCGCCCTCCTCGCTCACGCGGAGGATGATGAACTGGCCGGGAAGCGCCTTTCTGGCGACCATCGGGGCCTCAATCTCCATCTGTGTTACAGTTGGATTCAATTCTCTTTTCCTTACGATTTTATACATAAGACTTGTGTTTAATGTATTTATCAGCTAATGTAAATATTTTTACTGTTGCGTATCAACTCTTCTAACATGCGACTGTGATTTCTCATAACGCTGTGTCAGCAGTGCCAACGACGCAGCAAGGTTCTCGTGTTTTATGATGATACCGTCGGGCAGCTCAAGATGAACCGGGGCGAAATTCCATATCGCCTTGATGCCGGCATCCACAAGCATATCGCACACCTTCTGCGCAGCGTTCCCCGACACTGTTATTATGCCAATCTTTATATCATGTTCCTCCACAAACGATTTGAGCGTCTCAATGCCAAAGACCGGCTTCCCATTAATCACCGCCCCGACTTTATCCTTATCCACATCAAAAGAGGCTACTATGTCAAGGTTATACTTGTGGAAACCATTGTAATTCAGCAGTGTCCTGCCCAGCCGTCCGACCCCGACGAGAATCACCTCGTCAAGATTCTTGCAGCCGAGCACTCTCTCCAGATCGTTCAATATCGTCTCCACGTCAAAGCCCACGCGGGGTTTCCCCGGTATGCTGCTTATGCTCGCCAAATCCTTTCTGACCTGTATATTATTAAGTTTCAAACTCTTGGCAATCATTGCAGATGAGACATTCTGCAAATTTTCACGTTGTTTCTCAATTATGAAATTATAATACAACGGCAGCCGATTCATCGTCGTCTTCATAATGCCATTCGTTGAATTATTCTCATTCATACAAATAATGTTTTGATATACGACATTATATTATCGGTGCAAAAATAGTAAATATTTTAATTCTGACAACTATTTTGAAAAATAAATGAAATTAAAAAACCGACGCACAAGGAGGAATTTTCCTCGTGCGCCAGCTTCGTTTCGCATCAATCGTTGATCGATGACAGTTGAATTATTTCTTCAGCGGTTCCGCTATCTTCGCCGCCAGGAACTGCCGGTTCATCCTCGCGATGTTAGTGACCGAGATGCCTTTCGGACATTCCGCCTCGCATGCGAAGGTGTTTGAGCAGTTGCCGAATCCGAGTTCGTCCATGCGGGCCACCATCTTCTGCACCCTGTCGCGTGCCTCCACCTGTCCCTGCGGTAGCAAAGCGAACTGCGATACCTTCGCCGAGACGAACAGCATCGCACTGCCGTTCTTGCATGTCGCGACGCACGCTCCGCAGCCGATGCACGACGCCGCGTCCATAGAGAGGTCGGCACAGTGTTTGTTCACCGGAATCGCATTCGCGTCAGGCACGCCGCCGGTGTGTACCGAGACGTAGCCTCCTGCCTGTATGAGCTTGTCCAACGACGAGCGGTCGACCATCAGGTCCTTGATGACAGGGAACGCCGCCGAACGCCACGGTTCGACGGTGATTGTGGCGCCGTCGGCGAACTTGCGCATGTGCAGCTGGCACGTCGTAGTGTTCTTGAACTTCCCGTGCGGGTGTCCGTTGATGTACAGGCCGCAGGCGCCGCAGATCCCCTCACGGCAGTCATGGTCGAATGTCACGGGGTCCTCGCCTTTCATCACGAGCTGTTCGTTGAGGATGTCAAGCATCTCAAGGAACGAGGCCTCCTTCGGCACGTTGTCGAGATGATATTCAACAAATTTACCTTTAACCGTATTGTTTTTTTGTCTCCAAATTCTTAGTGTTAAGTTCATAAAGTTTAAAAGTTTGTTAAGTTCATAAAGTTTAAAAGTTTGTTAAGTTTACTAAATCTGCCAGGTACTTTTTAACTTTCTACTTTATAAACTTTCTACTTATAATTACGTTGTTTAACCTCGACATTTTCAAATTTAAGTTCTTCCTTATGGAGAACCGGCTCGCTGTCAACGCCCTTGAACTCGTAGGCCGCCACGAAGCTGTAGTTGACATCGTCGCGCATGGCCTCGCCGTCAGGCGTCTGATATTCAGCGCGGAAGTGACCGCCGCACGACTCGTTGCGCATCAGGGCGTCGCGCGCCATCAGCTCGCCCATCTCAAGGAAGTCGGCGACACGAAGTGCCTTCTCAAGTTCGTTGTTCATGCCCTTGAGACGCGGCACCTTCACGTTCTGCCAGAACTCGGCGCGAAGCTTCTTTATCTCTCCGATGGCCTTTTCAAGACCTTCCTTCGTTCTCGACATCCCGACGTACTCCCACATAATGTGGCCGAGACGCTTGTGGATCGAATCGACGGTCTCGGTGCCGTTCACGTTGAGGATCTTCTCTATGCGCTCGCGCACTTCCTTCTCCGCCTGTTCAAATTCAGGCAGGTCGGTCGAGAAACGCGGCACGCCGATCTGGTCGGCGAGGTAGTTCTGCATGGTGTATGGAAGCACGAAATAACCGTCAGACAGTCCCTGCATCAACGCAGAGGCACCGAGGCGGTTTGCGCCGTGGTCGGAGAAGTTGGCCTCGCCGGCGGCGAACAGTCCCTTGACGGTGGTCTGAAGCTCGTAGTCAACCCAGAGGCCGCCCATGGTGTAATGGACCGCCGGATATATCATCATCGGGGTGACGTATGGGTTCTCATCGACGATGCGCTCGTACATCTCGAAGAGATTGCCGTATTTCTCCTCGACGGCTTTTCTGCCGAGACGCTGTATGGCTTCCTTGAAGTCGAGATAGACAGCGCGGCCGGTGTTGTTCACGCCGCAACCCGCGTCGCAGCGTTCCTTGCCGGCGCGCGAGGCGACATCGCGCGGGACGAGGTTTCCGAATGCCGGATAACGGCGCTCGAGGTAATAGTCTCTCTCCTCTTCAGGGATATCTGTTGCTTTTATCTTGCCTTCACGGAGAAGTGCCGCCTTCTTCTCGTCTTTCGGGACCCAGATGCGGCCGTCGTTACGCAGCGACTCGCTCATCAGCGTGAGTTTCGACTGATAGTCGCCGTGAACCGGGATGCATGTCGGGTGTATCTGCGTGAAGCACGGATTCGCCATCATGGCGCCTCTTTTGTAGGCGTGCCATGCCGCCGAACCGTTCGACGACATCGCATTTGTCGAGAGGAAGAACACTCTGCCGTAGCCGCCCGAGGCGATGACGACGGCGTGTGCCGCATGACGTTCCAACTCGCCGGTGACAAGGTTGCGGACGATGACGCCACGAGCGCGGCCGTCAACGATGACAACATCGAGCATCTCGCGGCGTGCGTACATCTTCACCGTGCCTCTCTCAATTTCCTTGCTCATCGCGCCGTAAGCGCCGAGGAGAAGTTGCTGCCCGGTCTGACCTTTGGCGTAAAAAGTACGCGACACCTGCGCTCCGCCGAACGAGCGGTTGGCAAGAAGTCCGCTGTACTCGCGTGCGAACGGTATGCCCTGCGCGACGCACTGGTCGATGATGTTGTTGCTGACTTCGGCGAGACGATAGACGTTGGCCTCGCGTGCGCGGTAGTCGCCGCCTTTCACCGTGTCGTAGAACAGACGATAGACGCTGTCGCCGTCGTTGGGATAGTTCTTCGCGGCGTTGATGCCACCCTGCGCGGCGATGCTGTGAGCGCGGCGCGGGCTGTCCTGTATGCAGAACACCTTCACGTTGAAGCCCATCTCGCCGAACGAGGCGGCCGCCGAAGCACCCGCCAGGCCCGTGCCGATGACGATGATGTCGAGCTTGCGCTTGTTGGCCGGGTTCACCAGTTTCTGGCTGGCCTTATAGTTAATCCATTTTTCAGCCAACGGGCCTTCTGGAATTCTTGAATTTAACTCCATAACTTCAAACATTTAAATTTGGATAAATCAACCAATAATAAAGCACCACACTTGCGAACATGGCCACGATTACGATGGCGAAGAACTTGCCGAGCCATTCGATGCGGTGTTTCCAGACGTGGTTGCTCCAGCCGATCGACTGCATCACAGAGGCGATGCCGTGCGAGAGATGAAACCACAGGAAAGCGAGCCACAACAAATACATAATGCTAAAATACGTGTTGCCGAACACCAATTTGATGCGTCCGACACCATCGACAGATGTAAGACCGTCGGATGGCGCAACACTCTGAAGTTCAGAAAGTTGCATCTTCGCCCAGAAGTCATAGAGATGAAGGCCGAGGCCTATGATGACGATGAGACCAATGACGAGCATGTTCTTCGACGCCCACGACACACCTTCCTGTCTCTCTACCACTGCGTAGCGTTGACTGCCGCGTGCCTTATAGTTCTGTAAAGAAAGGATGAAGGCGTAGATGAAGTGTATGGCGACCATGGCGGCGAGGCCGATGGTGCCGACGACGGCGTACCAGTTGGCGCCGAGGAACTCACAAATCCAGTTGTAACCACTCTCCGAGATTATCGACACGACGTTCATCGAGCCGTGGAACAGCAGGAAAAACACCAGACAGCCGCCGGTGATCGCCATGATGAGTTTTTTTGTGATTGATGAAAGACCTTTGCAGTTTCCCATTTTTCTTGAATTTTAATGTTAATGAATTGACCAATAGCCTGCCTTACCGACGATGACAAGCATTCCGACAGCAAGGACGAGACCGATGACGCCGATGATGACGCCGACTTTCTCCATGTCCTTCACTTGAATCATGCCGGTGCTGTATGCGATGGCGTTCGGTGGCGTCGATATAGGCAGCACCATAGCCAACGACGACGCGAGTGTGACACAGAGCAGCAGCGTTCCTGCACCGCCGAGAGGCTCGAGCATCTGCCGCATTCCGGTGGCGAGGGTCACCATGACGGGGATGAGCAGATTGGCCGCGGCAGTGTGCGAGATGACGTTGGACACCATCCAGCAGACGAGTGTGGCACCGATGACAACAATGAGCGGCGACCACGACGCAAACGGTATGGCTGCCACAAGATGTTTGTCGAGCCCGGTCTCATACAAGGCGGTGCCGAGTGCGAAGCCGCCGGCCACAAGCCACAGCACACTCCAGTTGAGGCCTTTGAGGTCTTCTTTCGTGAAGATGCCAGTAATACAATATATTGCAATAGGAATCATCGCCACGATGTTGGCGTTGAGACCGGTCACATTGTCAAGCATCCACAGCAGGATTGTCACAGCCATTGTGATGTAAGTGACAGTAAGCTGCCAGCCTTTCTTCGTCTCGCCTTCGATGTGAAGTTCGATGGTTTTCTGTTTGAACGGGAAGAAAAGCAGAAGCAGCCCCCATGCGATGAGGAGCATCACGATGGTGTAAGGGAACATCACGAGGAACCAGTCGCCGAAGCCGATGCCCATGTCGAGGCCTTCGGCGTCGTTCAGGAACTTGAGCGCGATGGCGTTAGGCGGCGTGCCTATAGGTGTGGCGAGGCCGCCGATGTTCGCGCCGATGGGGATGGCCATGGCGAGACCGATGCGACCCTTGCCATCGACAGGCAGCTGACGGAGCACCGGCGCCATGAACGTGAGCATCATGGCTGCGGTGGCGGTGTTGCTGATGAACATCGAGAACAGACCTGTCACGAGGAGGAAGCCGAGAAGCACGAACTCCGAGCGGCGTCCGAAGAGTTTCAGCAGGCCTTTCGCGAGCTGCACGTCAACACCCATCTTAGAGGCGATGGCAGCGATGACGAAACCGCCGAGGAACAGCATGATCGTCGGGTCGGCGAATGCCGCCATGATCCCCTTGTAACCGATCAACGTGCCTGTTTCACGGACACCGTCGCTTTCCTTCAGGAAGCTGATGGCTCCAGTGGAACAGGTGAGAAGCAAGATGACGATGACAAGCACCGATGTCGTCCACGACGGGACGGCTTCCGTCACCCACATCGCGAAAGCGAATGCGAACACGGCGATGACACGCTGCTCAACGATTGAGATGTCGGGAAGCCCGTACAGACTCGACGGAGCGACCCAGAAGAAAAGGAAGATGACCACCGAAATGACGATCTTTATGACCTTTCCAAAATTCTTTGATTCTGTGTTGTTTTCAGACATTTTACCGTAAAATGATTTTTCAGTTTTGACTATACATTTTGTAAAAAGATGGCGTTACGAATGAGGCCACCTTTCAGTTTGTTTCCATGCGAAAACGCTATTTTGGCATCCTTACACCTTTTTCATATTCCTTTATCTTACCCGAAATCTCGCCTTTTTTGTAATTCGCCTCGGATTTCACGCTGCCGTCTTCGTAGAATTCGACAGACAGCCCGTGCTGCACATTGTCCTCAAACATCTTTCTCGTTTTGACCGTGCCGTCGTCGTAATACGTCTCCTGCACGCCTTCAAACTGTCCGTTCTTGTATGTGTACATCGCCACCTTCGGGCCCTGTGCCTTGTCGTTGTAGGCGTACCATACCGTGACACCGTCACGCTGGCCTTCCTTGTAATTGGATTCCTCCTGGACAGTGCCCTTGTCGTAGCATATCTTCGAAGGCCCGTCCTTCAGACCGTTCTTGTAGCTGACGACGTCGCGTAGCATCCCGCCCCTCTGCCATCTGACGACCTCGCCGTCAAGCTCGCCGCCACTGTATTCAGCCTGTTTCGTGATGACACCCTGCTTGTCGATGTCAATACACACACCTTCAAGTTTTCCATTGACATACTGCCTGATGAAATGTGGCAGTTCAGAATTTGAATGGCATTCGATCCATGTGCCGGTCTTTTGGCCGTTCAGCACCCAACCTGTGATTTTCACATCAGATTCATCCGAATAACGTCCGTCAGGATGGTTTGTAACATCAACATAATCCATTCTTTGCGCAAGACCGACGATGCTCATTGCGGCAAACAACATTGCAAAAAACAACTTTTTCATATACATAATTTACAGTTTCGATTGCGAGCCGCAAAGATACAAAATTTAGTTTTATGGAAATGGATTTATGCAAAAAAACGCCAAACGACCAATCAGAGACACTACAACGTGATTTTCATCATAATTTCACTGTTTTTTCACAATTTTTCACAAAAAAATCAGACCTATTGGTCATATTTTCACAAGTCGTGGAATTTTATATGCTACCCAAAATTCAGACCAGAGCCTAAAGTGATTATCTTTCTCTAAAAAAGGTATTCTTAATCCTGCCAAGCATCACATAATCAATGCTGTGCGGACGTGTTTGGTCAAGGCTCCGCCTGAACGCGAAGGTGTCTTTCACGTCGCTCTTCCTGCCAGGCAGCTGCCTGATGAAGTACGGGTTGACGAGCTTGAGCTCGACGCCGCTCCCGTCGAGGGCGTCCCACACGGGCATCCAGTAGATGCTCGTGCTCTCCATCGCCGCCGCATCCACATGGTTCTCAACCAGATGCCGGCGCAGCTCCTCAAGGTCGGGTGTGAGCACCCCGAATTTCTTACTGATTATTTCTCCGTTCTCGCTGATGATACAGGAAAATACACTATCTTTGTGCACGTCAAGGCCGCAAGCTCTTTCCATAATACATGAATTTGAAATTTTCGGCTAAGATAGTGAATATCAGCCATGTTGAGACACCGGCCTTGATTTTTTTATTAACCGGCCTAAAAATCCAAAATTTTTATGTAAGTTTGCAGCCGAAAAAACATCACAGTTATGAAGTACCCCATCGGAACCCAGACGTTCAGCACCATCATCGAAAACGGGATGGTATATGTCGATAAGACCGCCCTTGTTTACGACCTCGCGCAGAAACATATTTGTTTCCTGTGCCGTCCGCGCAGGTTCGGAAAATCATTGTTAATATCAACGCTTGAAAGCTATTTCAAAGGCGAGAAGGAGCTTTTCAAAGGATTAAAAATTGATGAATTGGAGAAGGAGTGGGTGCAATATCCGGTGTTTCATTTGGATTTCGCACAAGGCGGCTATGGTGTTGAAGGCGACCTTAAAAGGGATATTGACAAACGCCTCACGCAGTGGGAGCACCAGCTTGGAATAGAGAAACAAATCGACAAGTCGGGGTCGAGGTTTTCCGATATTCTTGCCGAAGCCCACCGACAAACGGGCCGGAAGTGCGTCGTCCTCATTGACGAATACGACAAGCCGTTGCTCGATGTTCTCATGGAGCCGATGGAAGCCGAGAACCGCAACGTGCTAAAGGAGTTCTACGGCACGTTCAAGGTCGCCGACGAGCATCTGCGTTTCGTGCTTCTCACGGGTGTCACGAAGTTCTCGCAGGTCAGCGTCTTCAGCGGCTTCAACCAGCCGGAGGACATCAGCATGAACCCGAAGTTCGATGCGCTGTGCGGCATTACAAAAGATGAGCTTGTTGAATATTTCGACAAGGAGATAGCGGTGATGGCCGACGAATTCGAATATACCAAGGAAGAGATGTACGCCGAACTGAAGAGACAGTACGACGGCTATCACTTCTCCGAAGGGTCGTCGGAAGACGGGTCGCCAAAGAAGGTGATGCTCGACATCTTCAACCCGTACAGCGTGCTGAACGCACTGTCGGAGAAGAATTTGAAGAACTACTGGTTCAGGTCGGGGACACCCACGTACCTCGTGAAGCTGCTTGACCGCAACAAGACGAACATGCAGGAGATGCTGGGCAGGGAATACGAGTGCGACTACTTCATGGACTACAAGGCCGACGTCGAGGACCCATTGGCGATGATTTACCAGAGCGGATACCTCACGATAAAGGAATACAACAAGAAAAGGAGGCAGTACAGACTCGACTTCCCGAACAACGAGGTGAGAAACGGCTTCGTGACGCTTCTCGCCAACAACTACTGCGGACAGAGGAACGACCCGAAGAACCTTGTCTTGGACATCAACGACATGCTCGAAGAGTGCCGCCTTGACGACATGCGCGACGCGTTGACCGGCTTCTTCGGCGGCATCCCTTACGACGCCAACTATCAGGAACGCGCGTGGAGCTACGAGAGCCATTACCATTACACGTTATATCTGATATTCAATCTGTTGTCGTGCTACACCATCCTGACGGAAAAAGAAAATTCAAGAGGCAGGGCGGATATAATAATTGAGACAAATGACTACGTCTATATCTTCGAGTTCAAGCTTGACGGCACCGCGGCGGAAGCGTTGAAACAGATCGAGGACAAGGGCTACGCCGAGCCATACGCCGCCGATCCGAGGAAACTTTTCAAAATCGGAGTGAGTTTCTCTTCAGAGAAGAAGAATATCGTCGAGTGGAAGGCTGTTTAGTGTTGAGAATGCTTGAAAAATATTTTACTCAAAATGCTTTACTTGCGCTGAAAAGTAGTATCTTTGCGGCTTGAATTTTTAGCTAAACAAGAAAAAGAAAAATGAGCGCAATCAGAAACATTCATGCACGCCAGATCCTTGATTCTCGCGGCAATCCAACAGTTGAAGTGGATGTCATCACCGAAGACGGCATCCTCGGCAGAGCAGCAGTCCCGTCAGGCGCATCGACAGGTGTCCACGAAGCAGTGGAACTCCGCGACGGTGACAAGACCAAATTCATGGGCAAGAGCGTTTACAAGGCTGTTGACCATGTGAACAACGAAATCGCAAAAGCAATCATCGGTTACGAGGTGACAGACCAGAACGCCATCGACGCAAAGATGATCGAACTCGACGGCACAAAAAACAAAGGCAACTTCGGCGCCAACGCAATCCTCGGAGTGTCATTGGCTTGCGCAAAAGCCGGGGCTATCTATACCGACCAGCCGTTGTACCGCTACATCGGCGGTGTCAGCGCAAATACGCTTCCCATCCCGATGATGAATATCCTCAACGGAGGCTCACACGCCGATAACAGCGTTGATTTCCAGGAGTTCATGATCATGCCGGTGGGCGCAAAATCATTCCATCATGCAATCCAGATGGGTTCGGAGATCTTCCACAATCTCCAGAAAGTCCTTAAGAACGCCGGTTATTCGACAAACGTCGGTGATGAAGGCGGTTTCGCACCTAACCTCCGCTCAAATGACGAAGGCATCGAGGTGATTCTCCAGGCAATAGAGAAGGCAGGGTATCGTCCGGGCGAAGACGTGTTCATCGCTCTTGATGCTGCATCATCAGAATATTATCTTCCTGAAGAGAATGTCTATCATCTCCATAAATCAACAGGCGAGAAGCTCACTCCGGCTCAGATGGTTGAATTCTGGGACAACTGGGTTAAGAAATATCCTATCATTTCTATCGAAGATGGTATGGCAGAAGACGATTGGGACGGTTGGAAACTTATGACAGACACTATGGGCAGTAAGATTCAACTCGTCGGTGACGACCTGTTCGTGACAAACGTCGAACGTCTCAAAATGGGTATCGACCGTAACGTCGCCAACTCCATCCTCGTGAAAGTCAATCAGATCGGTTCACTCACAGAGACAATTTCAGCTGTCAACCTTGCATACCGCAATCAATATACAGCTGTCATGAGCCACCGTTCAGGCGAGACCGAAGACACGACAATCGCCGACCTCGCCGTCGCACTCAACACAGGTGAAATCAAGACCGGCTCCGCTTCACGTACTGACCGTATCTGCAAGTACAACCAACTCATGCGCATTGAGGAAGAACTCGGCGACATGGCATACTTCCCGGGAAAGAACCATAAATTCACGAAGTAATTTTAGGAGATTAATGTAATTAGGAGCTTGAGGTGATTAGGATTTTTCATAAGCACCTCAAACTCCTAAAACTCCTAAAACTCCTAAAAGAAATAATCTTCCTTGAAATTTACGAAATACAGTTTCTCCTGCGCACGTGTCACGGCGGTGTAGAACCAGCGTAAGTCACTGATTTGCAGCGTCTCGCCTTCCGGAACAAACGGTGCGTCGAGGAAAACGACGGGCCATTGTCCGCCCTGTGTCTTGTGACATGTCAGGGCGTAGCCGAACTTCACTTGAAGCGCGTTGAAATAGGGATTCTGCCGCATGGCCTTGTAACGTTCGCGCCGGTCGGGGATGTCCATGTAATCCTCTTCGACAGAACGGTAAAGCCTTTCCGATTCCTCCTGCGTGAGGGCGGGGGCGTCGCTCGTCAAAGTCTCCAACAGTATCTTGACGGAAAGATTCGGTTCTTCCTGATAGTCAGTGAGTTGTATCTCGACATCGGCGAAATGGAATCCGTACATCTCCTCCGTGTTGTTAATCCGCATCAGCTCAATCATGTCGCCGTTGGCGATAAAACTGATCTTTTGGCTTTCGTCGGTCCAGAAGTAATTGTTTTTCACCACCATGAGTTTGTCGCCGGTGGAAATTTCTCCGTCCTCCTGCAAAACACGGGCGCGAATCGCCTGATTGAACATGTTGGCGCGTCTGTTGCTGCGGCATATCACGACAGCCTCGTTGCCTGAGTTCCCGTTGAAACTTTGCTGAAGCAACTCTTCAAAGTCCTGTGGGTCAATGCGATTTACGTCATTGAAACCGTTGGTTCTGAAAAGGGGCAGCATCGGGTCTTTGCCGTCGTCAAATTCATCAGGCATCAGCCAATTCGGGCTTTGGCCGGAAATGAGTTTTCTGAGTTCCGTGGCGTTGTACAAAATTCCGGATTCGAGAGCCTGACGCATCACCTCGGTCATCTCGAAGGATGCGACGGTGAGGCTGAAGCTGTTTTTCAGTATGTTGATGTCGTTTGCCGGACTGATGTCGATTCCTACCGGCGGCAGCTGTGCCTTGTCGCCGATGAAAAGAAGCCGGCAGTTTTCGCCGCCGAACACAAATTCTATCAAGTCGTCGAGGAGCGAACGTCCGTTTCCGGATGTCTCGTCGGAAATCATCGAGCATTCATCGACGATGAAGACGGTGTTTTTGAATTTGTTCTCGGCTCTCGCCATCTTGAAGCCGCCGTTCGGAAATGCCATGAAGCGGTATATTTTCCTGTGGATTGTGGAGGCGGTCTTTCCGGTGTAACTGTTCAACACCTTGGCGGCGCGTCCGGTCGGGGCGAGCAGCTGGTATCTCATCCCGATGAGGGGAAGCACTTTCACCAATGTCGTCACAAGAGTTGTTTTCCCTGTCCCGGCGTAACCTTGCAAAAGATACGTGGGATTGGGCTTTTCGGAAAGAAGGAATGCCGCGAGGTGATACAGCACTGTCTTCTGCCCTTCAGTCGGCTCGAAGCCAAAAGAATCCACCAATCTGTTGAAAAGCTCACCCCTCGTCATTTCCTGATTATCCTGATTTAAAAATTCAAACTTTATAATTTTACGAACTTTACGCCTCAGAAAGGGTATCCGATTCCGAAGTTGAACGTCACGTCTTTCCACTGCCATTGGCTGAAACGCCATCTTTCGCTTTCATCGTAGGCGGGGTCTCTGTAAGGTATTGCGAAGTCGAATCTTATCAGGAAAAACGAGAAGTCCAAGCGCAGGCCGAGCCCCATGTCCATGGCAAGTTGTTTATAGAACGTGTCAAATCCGAACTCGCTTTCCGGGAAACTCTCGATCGGCTTTGAATTCCAGATGTTGCCGATGTCGGTGAAAACCGCGCCGTTGAGGAAACTGTATATCGGGAAACGGTATTCGGCGTTGAATTCCAACTGGATGTTGCCTATGCGTTCGGTTTTGTTGCCGTCGGGTGCGATGTATCCGCCCGGTCCGAGTTCGCGGAACGCCCAGCCTCTCATGCCGTTGGCGCCGCCGGCGTTGTAACTCTTTTCAAAAGGCATGTCGTATGAGTTTCCGTATGGAATGCCGTAGCCTCCCATCACCCTGAAAGCGAAGCTGCCGCTGTTGACATAACAGAAATATCTCACGTCAAGGCCGAGTTTCACATACTGCGCGTAACGTATGCCGAAAATCTCATGGTAATCGTTGAATTCCGTCGTCAGACTGGTGTTGTTGAACAGCGACAGCAGATTGCCGGAAGTCTCAATGTCTGCCTTCACATAGAAGAAGTTCCTCTGAAAGTTCGGATTTTGGTTGCTGAAAATCATGGAGTAATTGAGGCCGAAGATAAGGTGGCTCGTGTACTGGTCTTTAAGACGCTGGTTCTGTTCTTCTTCGAGTTTCTTTTTGAAGTAATCACTTTGGTCAACCTTGACGCTGTTGAGGTTGATGGGAGTGAGTATGTGCTGCAGCCTTCTGTTTGCCATCCAGTTGTAGCCGAAGCTGGCTTGCATGGTCTGTCGTCTGTACAACGGTCGTTTTCGGCTGTCGTAACCGAACGTGACCAATGTCTTTGGCTGGTATTCAAGAACAAAACTCCTCATCTTGAACGGACCTAGGAAGCGCGGGAAAGTGATGCTCGCCTCACCGCCGAACTCGTTGCCGTGAAAATGGCCTGAACTCGAAATCTCTTTGTCAGTGGAAAATAGCTGATAACCGCCTTTTATCTTGACTGTCAATACTTCAGAACCGTGGAAAATGTTGTTGTTCTTGTATGTGATGCTTCCTAACGCCCCGAAGTTTCCGGCCGAATTGGTCCCCTCCAACTGCAGGTTATAGGAGTTCAACTTGCCCTTGTGCAACTGAATGTCACAGTTCAAATGACGTACCGTGTCATTGTCAGATGAAGGAACCGTATCGAAACGTATATTTGAACGTGAATAAATCTTGAGATTGTGCAAGGAATGGTATGTCTGGCTGACCCTCCTCTGGTTGAAGACATCACCAGGATGTATCTGAATCATCTGGTTGAATGTCCTGAACTTCATGTTCGGATCGCCGGTGGTCACGTAATCAAATGTCACCTCCCTTCTCCTTTTTCCGTATGAATACGAAAATGTGTATTCAGTCGTGTCGTTTGGCAATGTGCTGCCAGACTTGTAATCTGGATGCACAAAGACCTTGTCTATCACATATCTGTCGAATTTCTCACCTCTTATGCAAACTGTCACGTCGGCTCTTCTTTGGTTGAAATTTGTGTCTATCTCAAAGATTATGAAGTCTTTGGTGAAAGTGTAATATCCATGGTTGTTGAGATATTCGACGATTATGTCGCGCTCGTCGTCCATCTTGTATGCGTTGTAGATTTCGCCGGCCTTGACGGGAAGCGTGCGCTCAATCCTGCTGATGTGCGTGGCAAGAGTGCTGTCTTTGATGTCGTATTTCAAATTCTTGATGACGTACGGTTCTGACGGCGTGACATAATACGTAACTGTCGCTTTTTTGTTTTTTATTTTATGTGTGGAAGTTACTTCCGACTTGAAAAAGCCGCAGTTGTTAAGGTATGTGACGATTTCCTTCCTTGAGTCGGCTGTTGCCGCTTCGTTGTAATATACAGGTTTCCTGCCGATATTCTCGTTTATCCACTGACCCAAATTACTTTTTTTATCAACTGTTTGGTAATAAACTTTCACAAACGGCATCCAGCCGAACAGCTGGTTTGTGGGCTTCTGTTTTATGTTGCCGTAAATTCCAAATATGTCAATTTCTTTGTGGCTCGGTTCAACGATGACTTTGTTGCTGATTAACAAAGAATTGCCTTCAGGTACATATTTCCTGACGGAACACCCTGTGACGGCAAGCGCCATGAGTGCGAGTGCGAATATCCAGACAAGTCTTTGCATAAATAAGGCTGCAAAGATAGTTTTTTTTTCAATGTAAAGGGTTGATTTTTTAAACTCTAATTTTGTCAATCCTAAATAATCTCTGCGACAGTGAAATTGCTGCCCCCGATGAAAACGACGTCGTCAAATTTTGCGTTGTTCAATGCTGATTTGTAGGCGTTTTGCACTGATTCATAAACGTTTCCGCGCAGTCCTGCCTTGAATGCCTTTTCGGCGAGGATGTTGGCATCGAGGCCTCTTGGTATGTCGGCCTTGCAGAAATAATATTCGGCGTAATGCGGCAGAAGACCCAGAATGCCATCGATGTCTTTGTCATTGACACAGCCTAAAACAAAATGTAATTTGTTGAATTTCATGTCATTCAACTGAGTTACAATTTCCTTCACGCCCCCGATGTTGTGCCCGGTGTCGGCGATTACGAGCGGGCATTTGCTCATCACCTGCCATCTTCCCATCAGGTTGGTGTTCCTGACCACGTTTTCGAGTCCGTCGGCGATTTCTTCTTTTGTGATGTCGTATTTGTCTTTCAGGAGGTCGATGGCGCACATTATCGTGGCCAGGTTTTTCTTCTGGTAATAGCCGAGAAGCGGATATTTCGCCGCCTCCATATACAGCTCGCTGTTTTTCCAGATGTCAAACTCCTGATATTCAAGCGAGTCAACGTGAACTTTGTCACAGTCGAAAATCTGGTCGGCGAAGAATATTGGCGTGTTGCCTTCTCTGGCTTTCCCTCTGAAAACGTGTTCGATTTCAGGTTGTGTCTCGCCTATCACGACTGGCGTTCCGGCTTTGATGATTCCGGCTTTCTCGACGGCGATTTTCTCGAGCGTGTCGCCGAGGAAATGCGTATGGTCCATCGAAATTTGTGTTATGATGCTGATTTCAGGTCTGATGACGTTGGTGCAGTCGAGTCTTCCGCCCATCCCGACTTCGATGATGGCGATGTCAACTTTCTCTTTCGCGAAATAGTCGAAGGCCATGCCTGTAGCCATCTCGAAGAATGAGAGTTGCATTTTCTCCATCTGTTCCTTGTGTTCCGCCACGAAGTCGATCACGTTTTGTTCCGGAATCATGTTGCCGTTGATGCGTATGCGCTCGCGGTAGTCGTGAAGATGCGGCGAGGTGTAGAGTCCTGTCTTGAAGCCGTGTTCCTGAAAGATTGACGCCAAGGTGTGCGATGTCGTTCCCTTGCCGTTGGTGCCGGCGACATGTATTGTCCTGAATTTGTCTTGCGGGTTGTCTAATATATTAAGCAGCTCGATGGTGTTGTGAAGGTCGGCTTTATAAGCCGTCGCTCCAACCAATTGATACATTGGAAGTTGGTTGAACATCCAATTTGTAGTATCAGCGTAGTTCATTGTCTTATAATAAAATTGTATGTTATCGTTCCTTTTTGTAATTCCGCCGCGTTTGTGTCGGGCGAGAATTTCGCTGCCAAGGCTGCGTTCTTCGCCATCTCGCGCATTACGTGGTCAGTAGTTGTCGTTCCTTTGCCGATCTCGGCTTTCCTGACGTTCCCGTCACGGTCAACATAGATGTCAACGACGACGCGGCCTTCCTCGCTGAAGTTCTTGCCCGGCGACGGGAGATGTTTCGCACCGCGTCCGCCGAGCGAATAGGAGGTGCCGCCGCCGCTTCCGCCTTGGCCTTCGTAGCTGTTGGAGTCCGATGTCCCGTCGGGATTGCCTTGGTCACCGGGCTGTCCTGTAACGCCTTCCGATTTCGGAGTCTCATCGGTCGTCTTCGGCTTGAACAAAGCGCGTTGGTTTACAGTCTGTTGCGGCTTTTCAACTTTTTTCGGTTCATCTATGGCGGGTGTTTCTTCGGTGTCCTGCCTGACGACATCGTCTTTCACTGTCTGTTTTGGTGCAGGCGGAGGTGTCGCCTCAATCTTCGCAGGTTTTGTCGGCTGGACGTTGCCAGCTCCTTGATTGTACATACCGAGATTCACCTCGACACCTGCTTCGCCAGGAAGCGGAAGAGGAGTGGTGAACGCCATCAGCACGAGAAGCACGACGACGACAGCGTGAACTAAAATCGTCACGCATAATGCGGTTGCCTTATTTTTTTCCTCTTTTGTCATGTTATTTCTTCGACGATGTGGCAAGCAGGACTTTATGGTTCTGATGTGTCTCGTTATTTATATTGTTGACGGCATCTATCACATTTACAACATATTGCACCTCGACAGTCTTGTCGGAGCGCACCACGACGGTGCCTTCTTCCGTGCCGTTGAGTGCGACGGCAATCTCCGACTGAAGCATGTTTTCTTCAACGGGCTTCGCGTTGCCTTTCTTCATCCCGATGTGATAAACGTTGTTCTCGTCGATATACACGGTCACGGTTTGCTTCGCCATGGTGCGGCTGTTGCTCTGCGGAAGCAGCATTTTGATGGCGTTTGGTGCAACCAATGTCGAAGTCAGCATGAAGAAGATCAGGAGCAGGAACACCAGGTCGGACATCGACGAGGAATTGAAATCCACCCTTCTCTGGTTTCGTCTTTTAAGTGCCATGACCGTTTATTTTGAAGGTTCGTTAAGAACATCCATGAACTCGATGCTCTTCGATTCAAGCAGGTTGACGACCTTATCTATCTGGGCAACAAGCACATTGTAGAAAATGAAAGCTATGATGCCGACGATTAGTCCGCCCACCGTCGTGACCATCGCCTGATAGATTCCGGTCGATAACAGTTCGATGTCGATGTTGTTTCCAGCCATTGACATGTCATAAAACGCGCGAATCATGCCGATGACGGTGCCGAGGAATCCCAACATCGGGCCTGCCCCTGAAATCATCGCGAGGAGTGCGACGCCTTTCTCAAGGTTGCTCACCTCAAGGTTTCCGACGTTCTCAACGGCCGTCTGAATGTCGTTCAACGGCTTGCCGATTCTTGAAATGCCTTTCTCAATCATTCTTGAAAGTGGCGTGCCAGACCTCTGACATAATATCTTCGCCTCGTTTAACTTGCCGTCAATCATGTAGTTGCGAATCGTATCCATGAAGAAATCGTCTTTCTTCGCCGCCTTGCTGATGGTTGCGAATCTTTCGATGAAAATATAAACGGCTATCAACGAGAAGATTGCTAAAATCAACATGATCCAGCCGCCTTGGACAGCGAGTTCCCAAAGTGACATCCTGATTTCTGTTGGCTCAACAGCTTGTTCTAAATCAGGGATTCGTAATAAAATGCTCAAAATATTCATAAAACCAATTTTTTTACATAACTTTCAACATTTGAAAATATTATTTTGGAAGAAAAATTTTGCCTGAACATGAATCACTTTCCGCACCTGTAACAGACTTGAACACGTTGATTTCGTTGCGGTTACGCAGAAGTCCGAGGAACGCGAAAACCAATGCCTCCTTGTAATCGGTTATGTCGTCGTCTGGAATCACAACTTTGTGTTTTGTGTTGGCCTGTATCCTTTCAATCAGGAATTTGTTTTTTGCGCCGCCACCTGTTATTAACGTCTTTCCAAATGGTTGTTTTTCAATTGATTTCCCGATTTGAACTGCGATGTGTTCGGCAAAGGTCGCCATCAGATTTTCTAAAGAACAACTGCTTGGATTCTGTTCAAAAAGCGGTTTCACGTTTTCTTCAAAAAACTCTCTTCCGAGTGATTTCGGGAATGTCTGTAAATAATAAGAATGTGAATTCAGTTTTTCAAGTAATTGATTGTCAACTGTTCCGCTTCGTGCCATCAGACCGTCTTCGTCATAATCCATGTTTTTGAGATTCGCGAGAAAGTTGAGAGCCTGGTTTGCAATGCAGATGTCGTATGCAATTCGTTCACCGTTGATGTCGTATGAAACGTTGGCTATTCCGCCGATGTTAAGGCAAATCGGAAATTCGGAGAAAAGGAACTTGTCGCCGACCGGCACCAACGGAGCACCTTGGCCGCCTTTCAGCACGTCTTCGGTTCTGAAATCGTTTATGACCTTCACCCCGCAAATGTCAGCAATGGATTGACCGTCACCGATTTGCAGAGTGTAACGTTCCTGCGGGCGATGGAAGATGGTGTGTCCGTGCGATGCCACGATCTCTGGATTCAAACCAAATTTTCCAATAAACGACCTCGTTACTTCTCCAAGTAGTTTTCCGTATTGAATATCAAGGTCTTTTAAGTCTTCAGGCGACATGTAAAACGCATCCGACAGATGTTTTTTCCAGACATGGTCGTATTCAAAATTGTCTTTTGCGACAATTTCAAAATGCCATCTCCCGTTGTTCCAGAAATTGGCATCGACCAAGTCAATTCCATCAAGGGAACTGCCCGACATCAACCCGATTACGTTATACATTTTCCCAACCACCTGAATTCCTTAAACTCCTAAATAACTTCCACTACTTTTCCCAACTTCATGCTGTTTGAACCTTTGACAAGGATGTCTTTTCCTTCAACAGGATGATTTTCAATGTATTGAATCAATTCGTCAATATTTTCAAAAGTTTGGAGGTTGCTGTTCGTACAAACTTTTTTAAATTCGTTTCCGACGAGGAATACATTCTTGAAATTAAGTTCGTCAAGGAGGTTGAAAATGATTTCGTGTTCTTTTTGTGACTCGTCGCCGAGTTCACGCATGTCGCCGAGAATCAGCAGATTGTCTTCCTTGCAGATGTTGCGGAAGTTTCTAACTGCGTGTCCCATGCTTGTCGGGTTGGCGTTGTATGCGTCAAGGATGACACGATTCCTTTGTGTTTCAATTACTTGTGAACGGCTGTTTGTCGGGGTGTAGTTTGAAATGGCATCATGAATGTCGTCGTTGCTGATGCCGAATTCCCATCCGACCGCTATTGCCGCCATCACATTCTCAAAGTTGTAGTCGCCGACGAGTTTCGTTTCAAATTCATACCAGCAGTGTGCTACTTTCAGGAACGGATCCGCCGATACCATAGCTCCGATGATGTCGGAATCGTTGTTGCTGCCGTATGTGATTTTTCTCATGTCGGCGGCAAGATTCATGAGGAGCAGGTTGTCCTTGTTCACGAACAGCATTCCGTCGTGTTCGTGAATATGCTGGTACATTTCGTTTTTCGTTTTTATGACACCTTCAAAGCCGCCGAAGCCTTCGAGATGCGCTCTCCCGATATTGGTTATGATACCGTATGTCGGATTCCCTATTTCGGTGAGCTGCTTGATTTCGCCAGGATGGTTCGCGCCCATTTCAACGACTGCCATTTCCGTTTCCGGCTTGATTCTCAACAAGGTGAGCGGGACACCGAGGTGATTGTTGAAGTTCCCTTGGGTGTAAATGACGTTGTATTTTTTCGATAATACAGCCGCAATGAGTTCCTTCGTTGTCGTTTTCCCATTCGTGCCGGTTATTCCGATGACAGGAATGTTGAGATGTTCTCTGTGCATTTTCGCGAGTTCCTGAAGGGCTTTCAAGCTGTCTTCAACAATGAAGAGCCTTTCGTTTTGGGGAAGACTTAACCTGTCGGAAATGACACATGCGGCGACACCTTCTTCCGCGACTTTCAATGCAAAATCGTTCCCGTCAAAATGTTCGCCTTTGAGCGCCACAAAAACGCAGTCTTTGGTGATGCATCTGCTGTCTGTAGTAACGGTATATGCCTTTTTGTAAAGGTCATATATTTTCTCGATGTTATTCATAATCAGGTAATCTAAAAAAAAAGCCGCCAAATCTGACGGCTAATTTATCTTTGAATCAATTGGTTACTTTTTGCTTTTTGTCAGTGCGCTTCCGATCTTGTTCATGGCGCATCTGAAACCGATGGTGGCTGTAGCCTGATCTTCCTCAAGGAAACGTCTTGTTGAAGGACTTAGGTAATAAGGACCGTCTGCCCAAGAACCTCCCTTGTAAACGCGTGATTTGTCGGAGATTAACGTTGTTACTCCATATTCGTACATCTGGTCGGTGAAGTTCTTCTGATCACCGTTGACGCTCGCCCAATCGTTTTGAATGGTTGACTGAGCATCACCGTCGTTGTAATTGACATTGTAGCTGTTACGATAGTTTCTGCGTGCGGTGACAGATTCTGGAGTGGCTTCCTGATATGTGATGTTCCCGATTGAATCGACGACTTTATTTTGGAATACATTGCCACGGTAAGGGTTGTGGTCAGCCACATCTTCAAATGAGAGTGGACGATAGACGTCCAGCACCCACTCTGAAACGTTGCCGGCCATGTTGTAAAGACCGTAGTCATTCGGCCAGTATGATGCGACCGGGCCGGGGAAGGCTGCGCCGTCGTTCAGGTCGCCTGCGATACCCATGTAGTCACCGTTGCCTCTCTTGTAGTTGGCGGTGAATGTTCCGTAATAATTCTTTTCGTCGGAGCGGAGACCGTCGGTGTTCCAAGGATAAACCCTGCGTTCTACGATGCGTTCCTCCGTCGTGTTGCCAATCAATGCGAGGGCTGCATATTCCCACTCGGCTTCCGTTGGAAGTCTGTACTGCGGAAGCAGGAAGCCGTCTTCCATTCTGGCGTTGCGGTATCCTGTCTCGCTTTTCCCTGAGTAATCCTTTATGCCTTTGTTGACAATGCCGCTGTATTGTCCTGCAAGATAAGCGTCTGTGCTGAAGTGTGAGTCAGCGGTCTGGTCCGAGTCGAAACTTAAGACACCTTCGCTGATGAGTATGTGTTCGTTGACGCGGTCGGAACGCCACATGGCGTAGTCGTTGGCCTGAAGCCATGACACGCCGACAACCGGATATTCGTGGTATGCAGGATGACGCAGATAAACCTCAACCATAGGTTCGTTATATGACAGAGAACTGCGCCACACCAATGTGTCTGGCAATGCTTCTTTCACAATCATCGGGTAATCAGTGCCATAGATTTTCTGCAACCAGTAGATGTATTCAAGATAGTCGATATTTCTCACTTCCGTCTCGTCCATGTAAAACGATGATACCGTGACATTTCTGGCCGAATTGTCCCATGTGTAATACACATTCTCCTGGGTGTTTCCCATAGTGAAAGCTCCTCCTTCAATTGGAACGAGACCGGGTCCGATTCTCTCATCGGCAGCCTCGGTCACAGAGAAATTACCATAGTTCGGGTCGTTGTAGTACCAACCTGTTGTTTTTGATGCCTTATTCGAGTTTTTGCAAGAAATCATAAGGAATCCTGCACATAAAATCACTGAAATTGCAATGAATCTGAAATTTTTACGCATTACTCTCGTGTTTATTTTTTTCCCTAATAACTTGAAAATACTTGCTTTATTGTGTTTTTGCAATGAAAAAAACGTCCACACAATTCACAAGAATTTGAAGCTGCAATTTTACAACAAAAAATTGAATGCTGCCAACTTTTTTTTAAAATTTTTTTTGCACATAGGTAATATAATATTTGTTAATGGTATTCGTTTTAGTTTAAATTATTTTGTATCTTTGCAATCTTAACTTTTTTATATGAAAAAAAGGATATTTAAGGCTCTTGTCGCCTCTTTGTTTATAAATATAATGTTGACTAACAATGTGATAGCGTCTGATTCGGTGTTGTCATCCGGTATTTGGTACAAAATGTCTGTCGCAAAAACAGGGATGTACAGCATCACATATCAGGAGCTCGTTGCAATGGGAGTTGATGTGTCATCTGTCAATCCGAGGAACATAAGGCTGTTTCACAACGGCGGCGGTGTTTTGCCGGTGATCAACAGGGAAACAAAATACGATGACCTCATTGAGATACCTATTATTATTGATGGCGAAAATGACGGACGTTTTGATGAAAATGACCGAATAATTTTTTATGCACGCGGTCCAGTCACGTGGCACTATGACCAAGGTAACTGCTTCTATGAGCACGTGAACAATCCGTATTCAGATTATTCGTATGTTTTCATGACGATAGGGAATGTCCCCGGCAAACGTATTGAAACTGAACAGAAACAATCCGGCATGTCGGAAACGGTCGGCGTGTTCCTTGACGGACAGCTGCACGAAATCGACGAGGTCAACATCAACAATATGGGTGCGACATGGTATTTCGACAAGTTCGACATCACACTTTCCAGAACGTATCCTTTTGATTTTAAAAATGTTGTGAAAGAACGCAAGGCAAAGATGCGCTCGGAGATCGCAACGAGAAACCAGGCTCCCGTATCATTCAAATATGTCGTCGGCGGAGACATTGTCGCCGACATCCCGCTCAGCGCAATGGGCAGCACGCAGTATGTTTACGCAAAAACCGCTTCGACATACGTGAAATCATTCGAACCGAAATCCGACAATCTCGACTTGACTGTCACTTTCAGCAGAAGCGGTTCATCTTCAGTGGGTTGGCTTGATTATATAGAGATGAACGCTTGGCGGAAACTCAGCATGTCGGACGATGTGATTGCGTTCCGCAACCCTGAATGCGATGATGTGTCGAAGGTATATGAATTTCAACTTTCAAATGCGACATCGTCAACTCAAGTCTGGGACGTGAAAAATCCAGTCGAACCGAAGAAGATGGATGCGACATTCAACGCGTCGAAGCTTTCTTTCTGCATGAAGGGCGACATGAACAACGAGTTCGTTGCTTTCAACGGGAACTCATTCGAGAAGACGACATTCGTTGAAATTGTGGAAAATCAAAATCTTCATGCAATGAAAGATATTGATTATCTGATAATTGCACATACAAAATTCGTTTCTCATGCAAAACGCCTGAAAGAAATTCATTCCCGTCTTGATGACCTGAAAATAGAAATAGTCGAGCCTCAACAGATCTACAACGAGTTCTCATGCGGCGCGTTGGACATCGCCGGCATCCGTAATTTCATCAAGATGCTTTACGAAAAGGGTGACGGTGACAACAAACTGAAATATGTGCTGCTTTTCGGCGACGCCTCATACGCCTACAAAAATGATGACGTCTGCTTTGTTCCGTCATACGAGTCCGTCGCTTCGTGCACAATAACTGGCTGCGTTGTCACCGATGACTTTTTCGTGTGTTTCGGGCCTGATGAAGGTGATATGGAAAACGGTTCGATTATTGACCTTCCTATCGGAAGAATGCCGGTCTCAACGGATGAGCAGGCCACTGCGGTGCTTGATAAGATTGAGGAGTTTATCGCTCGCAACGAAAAATCAATGAACAAATGGAGAAATGTGGTGACGATAGCCTGCGATGACGAAAAAGACGGCGGCTCTTTTTTGAGAAATGCCGAGTCCGTTGCTGACTCCATTGAAGGATGGGGCGGCGACATGGTCGTTGACAAAATCTATCTCGATGCGTATAACCAGATCGCCACGGCGAGCGGACAACGTTGCCCGGAGGCTAACGAGGCGATAACCAACAGGATAGAAAACGGGACGATGCTGCTTTTCTACACCGGTCACGGCGGTGAAGTCGGTCTCGCGGAAGAGAGAATCATGACAAACGAAGACATCAAGTCGTGGCAGAACATCCCGATGCTGCCGGTGTTCCTCACCGCGACGTGCGAATTCAGCCGCTTCGACGACCATACGAGGACATCAGCCGGAGAATACGTGTTCCTGAATCCTAAAGGCGGCGCGATAAACATGATAACAACGGCAAGGACGACAAACGGCTCATTGAGCATGAAACTTGTCAAACGATTTTTCCGCAGCGTCTTTAAAATGTATAATGGTGAATATCAATGTATTGGCGATGTTTTTAAAGATGCGAAACAAGACGACTCAAAGAACACAAAGGTTTATGCACTGTTCGGCGACCCGGCGTTGAGAATCGCCTATCCGAAAAACAACGTCATCATTACGAAAATCAACGGAGCTGATGTCAATGAACAACCTGTTGACACTCTTAAAGCGTTGAGTTATATAGAGTTGGAAGGTGAGGTGAGAGACAATTTCGGCTGCGTCATGACCGATTTCAACGGTGTCGTCTATGTCTCGGCCTACGATAAGGAAAACACCATTTACACAAAAGGCGACCATGGTTTTCAACCTGCACCTTTTAAAGTGCGCAACAGTATGATTTTCAATGGTAAGACTAAAGTGGAAAACGGAACATTCAAGGTCGGTTTCACTGTGCCTAAAGATATAAGATATGATTACGGAAATGGCCTGATTAGCTTGTATGCCACTGATTATCAGACAGATGCAAATGGTTTGTTTGCTGATGTCATTGTCGGCGGCTACGACAAGACGGTGAAACCCGATTCTGTCGGGCCGGAAGTTTATGCATTTATCGACGACACACTTTTCGTTGACGGCGGGATAACAAACGAAAATCCGTTGATTGTCGCGAAAATCCGTGACCTCGCCGGCATCAACACAACAGGTGCGGGCATCGGACACGATATCATGGCGGTGCTGTCGGGAGCGACAAACAAGTCTTACAACCTGAACAATTATTACGAGTCTCCGTTGCAACTCAATGAGTTCGGCGAACTTTCATACCGGCTTTACAATCTGAATGAGGGAGAACATTGTCTTCGCCTCCGTGTCTGGGACATATTCAATAACTCCACAACGGTCACGGTGAATTTCAAAGTCGTGAAAAGCAATGCTTTCGCACTCGAAAATCTCATCAATGTCCCCAATCCGATGTCGGATGAGACGCGTATCATGTTCGACCACAACCAAAGCGGCGAAATCAAAGTGCTGGTGAGGATTTTCAATGTGAGCGGACAACTCGTCAGGACAATTGAGGAATACCGCTACGGAAACTCAATGCGCATTGAACCGATTGTGTGGAACGGTGCTAACGACAACGGAAGCCCGCTGCCGTCGGGGATTTACGTCTATAATGTCACAATATCCAACAGCGAAAATGAAAAAGCTTCGGGATATTCAAAACTCGTTATTACAAGATGAAATATTGCTTACATAAAATATTGTTAATCAGCGTATTAATTGCTACTTTCAACATAGCAACGGCACAGAGATACTCCGATAATTCGGTTCTCGCTGACGGTACTATATATAAATTAGGTGTCGTTTCTGACGCGGTTTATCATATCACTTACGATGACCTGCTTTCGTGGGGAATCAATCCGACTTCGCTTAACCCGAAGAAAATCAGTCTTTTCGGAAATGTTTCAGGTATGCTTCCGGAAGATAATTCAAAGGAAAATTATGACGACCTTACGGAGATGGCAATCTTTGTGAAAGGCGAGGACGACGGCTTTTTTGACAAAGATGACGAAATTGTCTTTTACGGGCAGAGTCCTGTGGTGTGGGATTATGAGGATGGAAATTTCTGTCATCAAATAAATTATTATTCTGATACCGTTTATTATTTCTTAAAAATTGATAATCAACAATTTGGGAAAAGAATCGAAGTTGCACAGCAGGCTGAAGGCGATGTTTTCAACGAAGTGACAACTTTCTGCGACCGTCAATATCATGAAATTGACATGGATAATCATCTCAAGATGGGGCGGAAATGGTATGGCGAGACGATTTCGGGACAGACCCAGAAAGTGATGACGTTCCCGTTTGTTTTTGGAAATGCCATAACCGGCATGGATGGCTTCGTGCGATTCGGCTTCATCGGGGCATCGTCGAACGAAAATTTCAGTGTGCGACTGGCGATTAATGGCGAGCCGGTCATTGACGACATTGCCGTTTATAAAGTCGGGGATTATTATTTTGGCAGGGAATTGCTGAAAGAAGCGAAATTTTCAGTCAACAACGAAAATGTTGACGCATCTGTCGAAGTGATTGCGGAAAACGCCTCTACAATGGTCGGACTCGATTTCATTGACGTAAATGTCTGGCGCAGATTGCGTTACGAAAATGAACAACTCAACTTCACTGTCACTGAAAGTTCCGGGCATGAAGACGTGAATCTTATTAAAATTGAAAACTCATCAGACGACATGCTTTTCCTTGACGTGACAGACCCGCTCTCACCTGAAAATCTCGATTATACATTAATTAATAATACGATTCACTGCAAGGCGCGTAAGGGAATGAAATCGTATGTCCTTGCGGGTCGTGATGATTTCCAAAAAGTCAAATCATGCAAAAGAATTGATAATCAGAATCTTCACGGACATTCAGATGCGGATTACGCCGAGATGCTGATTATCACCGACAGGATTTTTGAAAAACAGGCGGAAGAGATAAAGGCCATTCACGAAGATGCCGACAACATGGTGACTTACATTGCATACGTCGATGACATTTACAATGAGTTCTCTTCGGGAAGCCTTGATATTACAGGCATCCGCAACTTTATCAGAATGGTTTACAAACGTTCGGGGAGTCTGAAATATGTGCTTCTTCTCGGAAGAGGCAGCTGCGATTACAAGAATGTTCTCGGTTATTCGAATAATTTCGTGCCGCCATACGAAGCGGAGAATGTCGTTTATCAACTTGCCGCATACGTCTCCGATGATTATTACGGACTTATGGACGATGACGAAGGCGAACAGATAGCTGGAAATGTCGATCTCGGTGTGGGCAGGATCCCTGTTCTTGATGCCGCTGAAGCTGAAACGGCGGTTGATAAGATCCGTCGCTACATCGACGCTTCAAGGTCAATGAAAAACTGGCGTAACGACTTGGTTCTCATAGCTGACAACGAGAGGATAACATACTCGAAGGGCTGCGACGCTCTCGAGAAAATCGTTGATACCATGCAGCCTTCGATAAACGTGTCGAAGGTCTATTCGGATGCCTACGTCCGCAAGCAGAATTCCGACGGCTCGTATTGCGTGCCGGAAGCGACAGCCGAGATTATGAACAAGTTCTCACAAGGCGCATTGATGATGACGTATTTAGGTCACGGCGGCGTGAAAGGCCTCAGCAAGTCGAATCTTTTTAAGACGGATAACATAATAAATCTTGACAATTATGACAGGCTTCCGTTTGTGACGACGGGCACTTGCGAGTTCAGCGCATTCGATGACCCGACGTTTGTCTCGGCCGGCGAAAGACTATTCAAGATGAATGAAGGCGGCGCGATAGCGTTGTACACGTCCACGCGCCCGACGCACGCACAGGAAAACCTCACCATCATGAAAAACCTTTATAGAAACGCCTTCATGGCCGACAGACCGCGGTCGAGGACGATGGGGGAAATAATCATGGAAACGAAAAGAGACAACTCGGCAAATACGTCGAATTACGTGTCTTACGTGTTCTTCGGCGACCCGGCTCTGAAACTCGCTTATCCGTTGAAAGACATAAAGATAACTTCCATTGACGGACGCGAAGTCAATAAAGACCACATCATCGGGGCGATGGGGACGGTTACGGCCTGCGGACATGTGGCCGATGTGTATGGCAATGTTGACACGACGTTCAATGGCTATGTGAATGTGAAGATGTTCGACAACGAGTCGCAATATTCAACCTTGAACAATTACGGCTTTAATGGAAATGTCCATACTTTTACGTGTCATGTTGATGTTTTGTTCGAAGGTAGGGCTTCGGTTAAAAACGGCACGTTTTCAATAACTTACAAAGTTCCTAAAGATGTGAACCTGCAAAAAGGCAAGGCGCGCCTGAGTCTTTATGCCGTTGACACTGTACGGATGATTGATGCTAACGGAAGTTTCGGCAATATTAAGATAGACGGAGTCGCAGATGTTGTGACAGATAATGAAGGTCCTGATATTCAATTGCTTTGGAATGGAACTGTACCTGACGAAAAGCCTGTCTATTGTGACGGCACGCTTACGGCAACAATCAGCGACCCGCAAGGCATCTATCATTACAACAGTGTGATTGGCAAGAATGTCACTCTGACACATGTCTTTGAAGGTCAAAGCGTTATCGAAAATGTCAATGGCAGATTTGAAACCGCAATCGACGATTTTACAAAAGGGGCGTTGGAAATCGATTTCAAGGATTTGAAATCGGGAACTCACGAATTCATCATCAGCGCATGGGACACACACGATAACAACAGTACAAAGTCAGTCAGTATAAACGTTTATGGAAATAATGATTACATGTCGTTGGCGAATGTCGTGAATACACCGAATCCTTTCAGCGACAAGACAAGTTTCTCGTTCAGATGTGACAAGCATGGCGTGGCGTTCGACATGACGATAAAAATTTATGACATTTCGGGAAGGCTCGTTAATGAATTGCAATACAATAACTTGACAAACGATTGTAACGAGGTGGAGTGGGATGGCACCGATTTTAACGGACGCAGACTCATCTCTGGAGTCTATGTTTACAATGTCTTTGTGAAAGATATTGACGGCGACATCTATTCCACAAATCAAAAGATGATAATAACACGATAAAAAATAAAATTCATACAATAATTTAAAATATATGTCGTTTGGTGAAAGATAATGCCGCATATATTGAAAATTTATTTATTTTTGCGGCGTTTTTTGAAAGAAAAATATAAATAGTGTTTAAAATATGACAAGAATTAAATCTTTTTTAGTCCTTCTTTGCTTGGTCATGGCAGGTTTCGCTGTCAGTGCACAAGGTGGTAACAGTGGTGAAGTGCAGGGTCGTATTGGGCAGACGGGCAATGTGATTTCCACAGCAGTTCCGTTTATGATTATCGCGCCGGACGCCCGCGCCGCAGGTATGGGTGATGTTGGTGTCTCTACATCTCCCGATGTCTATTCAATGTATTGGAATGCAGGTAAATACGCTTTCTTGGAAGATGATTTCAGCGTCGGCTTGGCATACAGCCCGTGGTTGAGAAAACTGGTTTCCGACATGAACATCGCTTATCTCGGTGTCGCAAAACGTGTCAGCCCGATGTCAACAGTCGCGATGTCACTGCGCTATTTCAGTCTCGGTGACATCAACTTCACTGATGAAGACAACCACTCGCTCGGAACATATTCACCTAACGAATTTGCAATTGACGCTTGCTATTCGAGAAAACTCGGTGACTACATCTCCGGCGCAATTGCCGCCCGTTTCATCTATTCCGACCTCACACAGGGCATCGTGAACTATTCAAAACCAGCTTATTCTGTCGCCGCCGACCTCGGTGTATATTACCAGAGACCGGTGAACTGGTTCAGAAACATGGCCGCTGATTTCAACTGGGGCGTTGCAATCACCAACATCGGCAGCAAGATGGCTTACAGCGACGCGAACACGAAGAAAGACTTCATCCCGACAAATCTCCGCTTTGGCGCGACAATGAACATGCATCTTGATGATTATAACGAGTTGGCAGTGTCAATAGATCTTAACAAGCTCCTTGTCCCGACGCCGCCAATTTATTACAAGACAGCTGATGGCAGAGACTCTATCGGCGTTGATAACAAACCTGTGATTTACAAAGGTAAGGATAACGATGTATCAATGGTGGCAGGTATTTTCCAGTCATTCTACGATGCACCTGATGGTTTCTCGGAGGAACTAAAGGAATTTACAATCGGAATCGGTCTTGAATATTGGTATGACAAGGTGTTCTCGGCACGTGCCGGTTTCTTCCACGAGGACAAGACAAAAGGTAACCGCCGTTATCTCACATTCGGCGCAGGCATCCGTTACAACATCTTCGAGCTTGATATTTCATACCTTGTTCCGGTCAACAACACTTCAAATTCAGGCGTGAATCCGTTGGAAAACACTTTGCGTTTCGACTTGGTGTTCAACATCAACAAATGGAAGAAGGATAGCACAAAGCTTGAAAGAACCAAGGAAAGAAATTAAATGGTTATTTTAAGGTAATACACATTTTTGCGCCGTTGCTTGCAACGGTGCTTTTTATTTCGTCTTTTGAATCCTGCTTGGAATATGATTGTTGATCAAAACAAGATAAATGCCGTCATTCAAATCGCTGATGTCAATTTCGAGCTTGTCGGAATTTGAGGATTCGATGTTTTTAACTTCGACACCTAAAATATTGTAAATCTTAACGTTCCTGATTTCCATCCCGCTTATTGAAATCTTTTCCTTGCAAGGGTTGGGGAAAATTTCAAAAGCTCTTTCTTGGTTTTCATTAATTCCGATATTGCTGATGACGGTCACAAAACTTTCATGTCTGAAATGGTTCTGCTTGGTTGCGACAACTTTTATTTTTGTGCCTTCGTATTGTGGCATGAAATGCAATGTCACTTTGCCGTTTTCCGGTTTTCCTTTTGCAATCAATTGACTGTCAATGGATAAGGCTATGCATGTGTTGTCTTCTGCTTCAATGGTGATGTGACTTTGCCCTGACGGAATTGATGCAGGATGACTGATGCTGATATTTTCCGGAAATTCGGAATTCAATTGCAGATATGCATCGCCGAAATAATGGAAAAGCCGGTTTGTTATTGAAATGTAACTGCTGTTGTTCGGAAACGATGACTTTTTCAAAAACAGTTTCCCGTAAAGATTTGCAAACGCAGGATATTGAAAGTCAATGTTTTGGAAACCGTAATCGGGCATGAAATCCGGATAAAGATAATCGAAAAGCCCCCAGACGTATATGTCGTTGACGTATGAATATGAAAGTTCGGAAGCCGCAATTGCTGCCACGGCTCCGTTGCTTGTCTTCAAAAACCGTTCGGCAAAACAGTCGCTGTAACCGCCTCCGTAGCCGAAATGCCCCGTCTGGCAATTCGCCGAAAGGACGAAAGCGAGGTCTTCATTGTTGAGTGTGTTTATGCAACTCGTTGAAAAATAGGGTTCCCCCCATGTCTCGTATGTGCCGTGGTCGCGGTGAACAATCATGAAACCGCCTGCCTCCACGGCTTCTGTGATTTGAGTGTTGTCGCCGCTCCAGTCGGTGAGATGCGACATCGTGGACGGTATGTATCCCAATCCTTCAGGGCCGAATTGGTTCAAGACCTTGTCGGTGTTCTGCGCCGTTGACCAGATGGAGTCAGGGACACCTTCGTGTATCGCGTTGATACGGACGCATTGTTTGCCGTGCTGGTCCCAGTATCCGGCGACAATCTCGGTGCAAAGCTGGAACCATCTGCTTTTGTCGTAGCCCATTGCCGTTATCGGGTTGTTGTAATATGACGGGTTGTCACTCGGATGACGCTCGTAGTCGATGGTCTTTGCTATCATCAGGGCGGCTTCGGCTGCGTTGGAAGCCGGCATTCTGGCGATTACGATGTCTGAAATGTCGTCTCCGTTGAAATCAACGAGCATGTTGTCGGAGAAATATGGTTCGTATGCGGAGCCTTCAGGATGGTCGAACCCGACAAAAGTGCTGATTCCGTCGCGCGGATGGTCGAAGTCGTAATCGCCGATCAGGAGTATGGCCTCCGGCGACGGATGCCAGTTTTCGCAAATGTATTTGAAACGTTTCTTGAGTGTGTCATGCCAGTTGTAACCGATGTCGTCAATGGTAATAATTTTTGTTATTATGCCTTGCTCTTCGCGAAAATTCTTCAGTGAGTCAGCCCAAATCCTGTATTCTTCATCTGCAATGACAATCAGATAGTTGCATCCGTCACGCCTGTCTGAGATGTCGATGGTTTCTGCATTGTCAAAGAAATCCGGATTCTCAACGATGCCTTTCAGCATCTCCGTCAGATTGTCTTTTTCAATGGTGAAATCTCCGTCTGTTTTGTCCTTGACGCAAATGCAAATCTCAATGTCGTTGTACGTCTTGGTCTGTTTTTTCACTGGATTGTATTGCTCGGCCGCTACGCTGATTAGCAAAAGGTCTGCGTCGCGCGTGGAGATTCTTTCGGTTTTGATGATTTCTGCGGGAAAAAAATCGTCTTTTGAGTAAATCATCGGGTTTTCAGAGACCTCAATGCCGGCTGAATCGTAGTCAGACGCAATTCTTTGAGCCGGCTCTATGTAAGTGTTGTCAGTCGTTTTTTCTCCTTTGATGAGAAACGAAATGTCGAAATTGGCGTTTTTTGGAATCGCTATGTATTTTGAAACATATCTGACATTCGGTTCTCCTTGGTTCGCCGTTATGAGATTTGAACAGATTGGATTTTTCGATGGCGAGATTTCAAGTTTTATGGTGTCGTTGGTGGCAAAGACGATGTTGCTGATGGCGATGGCCAACAGTGTCATCAGTAGTTTCTTTGCCGTGTTTTTCATGATTCGGATTTTGTCTTTGCAGTTAAAAAAAAGAGGCAATACCGATTGCCTCCTTTTTTTAACCTTAAATAATTATAGGTACGGCTTCGCCGAATCAATACTCGTCAGATACTGTGAGTTTTTTTCTGCCTTTGGCGCGGCGGGCTTTCAAAACCTTGCGGCCATTAGCTGTTGACATTCTTTCTCTGAAACCGTGTTTGTTCTTGCGTCTCCTGTTCGATGGTTGAAATGTACGTTTCATTGTCTTATGTTTATTTTTATTTTTTTCTCTTAATCAGAGCGCAAAATTAGTAAATTTTTTCATTCGAAAAACATTTTCTTTGAAAAAAATATTTAAGTTGCAACATGTTGTTTATTAGTATGTTGCAACTTAATTCTCTTAACTCTGTTCTCTGCTCTCTTAACTGATTGCTATTTTTCAGGCACATTTTTCAATGTTTCTGTCAGGAAATCCCAGAAAAGTTGCACCGTTTCGATGAGAAGTGCTTCGTCTGGTGAATGCGGGTGCACGAGGGTCGGGCCGAATGACATCATGTCCCAGTTCGGGTATTTCGCACCGAGGATGCCGCATTCGAGGCCGGCGTGTACGACCATGACTTTCGGTTCTTTGCCGAACTTGTCTTTGTACACATTCTTCATCGTGGCGAGGATGGGGCTGTTGATGTTCGGTTGCCAACCGTGATATTCTCCTGATGACTCTGCGTGTGCGCCGTTGTCAATCAAGACGTTGCGGATTTCGCTCGCGAGTTTGTCTTTGAGGTCATCGACAAGGCCTCTCTGCAATGAGCAGGTGACAATCTTGCCGTTCTCCATCTTGACGATGGCGAGGTTCGATGATGTCTCGACAGTGCCTTCAAAGTCTTTCGACATGCCGATGACACCGTTTGGATATTTCGCGATGGCTGTCATCAAATTCTTGAATGTCTTGTTGTCGATGACTTCCGCCGGCATTTCGGCTTCAGCGATTGTGACTATTGCATCGGGTTCTGTCTCTTTGAACTGTTCTTTTACAACTGTTTCATATTCAGTGATATAAGCTTTGAGATCTTCGGCTTTTTCGGCTGGGACGACGATTGTCGCGAACGATTCGCGTGGGATAGCGTTGCGCAGACTGCCGCCGCTGATTGTGGCAAGACGGATGTCAAATTTCTGTGACACCATGATTAATAAGGTGTTCATGATCTTGTTTGCGTTGCCTCTTCCAAGGTTGATGTCCATTCCTGAATGTCCGCCTTTAAGACCTTTTACTGCGAGTTCGAAGGCTTTCATGCCGTCGGCGACTTTCTCCATTTTCGGGGAGAAAGTTCCTGTCGTGTCGATGCCGCCGGCGCAGCCGACGTAAAGTTCGCCTTCTGTTTCCGAGTCCATGTTGAGGAGGATGTCACCGTGAAGAACGTCAGCCTTGAGAGCGTTGGCTCCCGTCATGCCGGTCTCTTCGTCGATGGTGAAGAGTGCTTCGATAGGGCCGTGTTCGAGTGTCTTTGATGCGAGGACACCCATTGCCGCCGCCGCACCGACGCCGTTGTCAGCACCGAGTGTCGTGCCTTTCGCACGAACCCAGCCGTTGTCAACGTAAGTCTCGATGGGGTCGTTCTCGAAATCGTGGGCGCAGTCGGCGTTTTTCTGCGGAACCATGTCGATGTGAGCCTGAAGAATCACACCACGGCGGTTCTCGTAACCAGGTGTCGCCGGCTTTCTGATGATTACGTTGCCGATTTCATCGACGATGGTTTCAAGTCCGAGGTCTTCTCCGAACTTCTTCATGAATGCAATAACTTTCGCCTCTTTTTTTGAAGGACGTGGAATCTGTGTCAGACTGTAGAAGTTTTCAAACACTTCCTGTGGTTGTAAGCCTTTAATGCTCATTGTGTTATCTTTTTATTTGTGTTAAAATTACTTTTTAAAATTCAATCTGCTAAAATAGGAAATATTTCAGAAAAGCTGACAAATATTTTTGCTTTTCTTTTGAAACCTCAACTTTATAACTTTCAAACTTTATAACTTGTCAATGGTGCTTTCATCAAGCCGGTATATCGTCCATTCGTCCATCGATCTGGCTCCCAACGACTTGTAGAAATTTATCGAAGGTGTGTTCCAATCGAGGCAGACCCATTCCATGCGGCCGCAGTGGCGTTTCTTCGCGAGATGCGCGAGGTGGAGCAGGAGAGCCTTGCCGTAACCGAGGCCTCTTTTTTCAGGGATTACGAATAAATCTTCAAGATAAAGGCCTTTTCTTCCGACAAATGTCGAGAAATTGTGGAAGAACAATGCGAATCCGACAGGTATGCCGTCTTCGCAGCCGAACACGACTTCGGCGTCTTTTTTCACAAACAACGAATCGTAAATCGTCGCTTCGTCAGCTTCGACCTCGTCAATCATTTTTTCGTAAACGGCGAGTTTCTTGATGAACTCAAGCACCAAACCCGCCTCGTTCTCTTCGGCTTTTCTTATTGTAAATGAACTCATGATTCTTCTTCTTTCTTTCTGTGTTTGACTTTGATTTTGTCTTCTCCCCAGATGTCGTCCATGATTTTCAATGACTCGTCAAGGTCCATGGCGTTCTGTTTTTCAAGATGATGTTGGATGAACACGCATCTTGTGGCTTTGGCTCCGTTGCAGATGATGTCTTCCGCCAACGCGTCGCAGCTCGGCGCACCGCACATTCCGCAGTCAACCTGCGGGAGCATCTTCTTCAACCTGTTGATTTTGACTAATTTTTCAAGTGCCTTGGCGATGTCGCTGTCAAGGCTGATAGAACGGGCTTCGATTTCGCCTACTTCGATGTTGTCAAGCAGGAAGTCGCGCTCCTCCTCCACTTCTTTGGCGCGTGTCATCTCGCCGCGGCGTTCTTTTCCCGCAACGTAACGCGCCCTTGCGAACATTCTTTCGCAAGTCAGAAATCTGTTGTTGTATGTCAAAATCCCGCCAGGACAACTCTGGTCACAGGCGCGCAGTTCGAGAAATTCGACACCTTCAATCTCTTCGCTTTCAACCTTTTCTAAAAACTCTATGGAGTTGTCCATGCCGTCTATCGACAGGGAATGTTCCGACACCGATAGGCGTCTCTCGCCGTTTGTCAAAGAAGTCAGGATGCTGTCGGAATTGAGCTGTGCTACAGGCAGTTTCACCTCCTTGTAGTCGTGACCTTGCTCCTTGATTTTCTTATAGACGCGGTTGTAGAGTGAGTCCATGTTGATGACGCCGTCAACGGGAGATTTCTCTTCTCCGACAGGGCTTTTCACGGCTGCTATTTTCGCGGCGCACGGTGTGACGTAAAACACGCCGATGTCTTCCGGCCGCCAGCCGTCTTTTTCGAGTTTCCTCCTTATATACATCGCGGTGATGTCGAGCGGTGCCTTGATTGGGATGAGATTTTCCACCAATCCGGGGAATTTTATCTGTATGAGACGCACGATGGCCGGGCAGAATGTCGAGATGAGCGGCTTGGTGTTGTCGGCACGTTCTAATTTGTTCTTCGCTTCAGTGTAGATGGGCACCGTTATCTCTGTCTCGATGACGTGTTGGAACCCTATCTCGTTGAGTATGGCATATATACGTGAAACGCTGATGTCGTCTTTGAACTGTCCGAGGAACACCGCGGGGATGAGAGCCACGCGGCACGGGTATTTGAAAATCTCCTCGAAGTCGTCTTGCTTGACGAAGATAGCTTTATGCGGGCAGGCGATGAAGCAGTTGCCGCAGTCGAGGCAGCGGGCTTCGTCGATATATGCTTTCCCGCCGTGTACGCGGATGGCCTCGGTAGGGCACACCCTGATGCAATGCGAGCAGCCTTCGCAAACGTTTTCGTTTATCTGTAGAGCGTGATAAAATGCCATAATCTCAAATTTTTAAATCTTTAAATCTTTGAATCTTTGAATCAAAGGAATCTACGCTAAATTCACTTCCATTTCAACTGTCGTCCCGACTCCAACCGTGGATTGCACGTTGAGGCGGTCAACGTTTTTCTTGATGTTCGGCAGTCCCATGCCGGCGCCGAAGCCCATGTCGCGGACTTCCGGCGAGGCGGTGCTGTTGCCTTCCTGCATCGCCCAGTCGATGTCGGGGATGCCTGGACCCTTGTCGATGACGCGGAGAAGTATCTTGCCGGCGTCGATGTCGGCGGTGACCTTGCCACCGTAGGCGTGGGCGATCGCGTTGACCTCGGCCTCGTAAAGGGCGACGACGACGCGTTTCACTATCGAAGGATTCACACTGAGTTGCTTGAGCGTCTTCTTTATCGAGCTTGAGGCCGAACCGGCATTGACGAAATCTCCTTCTATTATTGTGTATTCTAAATGCATAACAGTAATTTTAGTTAATAAATGGATTTCAGACCCGCTTCCCAGAGTATGCCGCACGCTTTGAACATCGAGTAGTCGCATTCCAAAAGGACCATGTTGTTGTCTTCGGCGAGTTCAATCATTTCCGGAGTCGGTTTTTTCTTCCTTACGAACACCACGATGTCAAGATTGCCCATCTCACACGTGCGGATTGTCTGCATGGTGCATAACCCGGTGACGATTATCGGGAAGTTGTCGTCCAATGTCAGAACCTCTGACATGAGGTCGGAGGCAAACACTATGTCCTGTTCCTCGTTGAGACGTTCCTGTCCGCAAACCACCCTGGCGTTCAATAATTTGGCTATTTCAGATAGTTTCATTTTGTATAATGTTGATGTTATTTGTGATTATTCGTTATAATGAATCTCCTTCAGATTCTCCTGAATCATCTCCTTCAGGTATTTCATGATGTTGATGTCGTTCATTGACATTCCGTCAAGGGCTTCCTTGATCTCGTCGGTGTCGAACACAAATTCGTCATCGTCGGTGATGTGCCGGTAGATGAAGTGTATGTCTTCGTGGGCGGCGAAAAGCATCACGAGGGTGCCTGCGAGGTCGCCCATCGGCGGGCGGTCGATGTTGTCGTGCTGGAACCAGAAGTTGAGCGTGGTGCCCTTGCCGACCTCGCTCTCAATCTTCATGCCGCCGCCGCAGTTCTCGGTGTTCATCTTGATCAAAGGCAATCCGAGCCCGACTTTCCTCGTCGTCCTCGATGTCGTCCACGGGTCGGTTACTTTGGCGAGGAACTCCGGCGACATGCCTTTGCCGTTGTCCTTGATGGTGAAGGCATATACGTTGTCTTTCAGGCTGTCCTTGATGGTCAGCTCGACAAGCGTGGAGTTGGCCGCGGTGGAATTCTCCATCAGATCATATACATGTAATGCTAATTCTTTCATCCGTATAAAAGTTGTAGTTTTTCTTGTGGTTCTGCGTCAACATATCTGCCATCCTCGCCGTGAAGTGTCCTGCGGAACTCGTCAAAAGTGAGGTCGTACATGTGGAACACGCAGTGTACCTCTCCGATGATGTGCAGAAAATGAGCGTCGCTGCTCTTCGTGAACATGAATTTCTTCAGATATGCGAACTTCTTCAGAAAATCGGGTTTCTTGACATGCTTCGAGATCTCTAACGCGTCGGCCTTGATGTCGGGCGGAATGAAACCGAGCTGCGACATCAAGCTCGATGCCGGCTTGTTGACGTGCGCCGGCACGAAGAGACCGCCGATTTCATGCACCTTGTCGTAAAGAGTATCGAGGTCGCAGTCGAGTGCCGACCACAGCAGCCATTCCTCTTCACCGACAACCTCCTCGTCTTTATCGACGATGAGCTGGTAGCCGAATTTCTCTTCATCCAAAGGGATGTGCGGCAGATGCTCGTCAAGGAACTCCTGGAACTTGTCGAGCTGCTCGTCGTTCTCGAAGTAGGCCAAGGCGTGAGCCTCTTCCTGTGTGGTTATCTCCACGCCTCCGATGACGAACACGCCCATCTCGCGGCCGATCTGCTGCGCCACCTTCACCTGACGGGTGCTGTTGTGGTCGCAGATGGCAATCATGTCGAGATGCAGTTTTTTCGCCTGCTCCACGATGGCGGTCGGCGACATGTAGATGTCACCGCACGGCGATAGCACCGTGTGAATATGCAGGTCAGCCCGATATTGCTTCAGTTCTGTTTCCATCAGTGTGAGTTTTGAAATCTCAGGTGAATCTTGATTTCCCTCTTGACTTTCCTCCTTAATTTTTTAACAGATTATAAACCAACCCAGCGATTTCGAACGTCGGCATTGACGTTTGCAAAATCGGCAGCCCTTCTTCGTTTGATTGGTTGATGGTGTCTTCGTTGGCACCGAGATCTTTGACGAGGATGATGCACGACATCTCTTTTAAGGATGCCACCGCCATTACGTTTTTATGAGTCTGCAGAGTGATCCAGATATTTCCTTCTTGTGCGTTGCCCATCACGTCGCTGAGCAGGTCGGAGATGTAACATCCGTCGATTTCGCGGTCAAGGCCGTTTTCGCCTGCAAGGACTTTGAGTCCTAATTTGTCAACTAATTCTTGTACTTTCATTTTGTTTGCAATTTATAAGTTCTTAAAAGTGGGCTGCAAATATATGAAATTATTTACAACATTTCAAATTTTTTTAGAAAAATTTATTTTGAAATAACTGTTGCGATTTTCCCGTTTCGCATGAAAAAGTGTTATTTTTGCAACGTGATTTGTCTCGTTTTTGATGTAAATTCTTTATGTGCGTTTTTTTTGATGCAGTTTTGAAATTACAATTAAACATTGATAATTAATAATTTACGTAATGAAAAAAGAATTTGAGATAAAAGTGCCGGGCGGAGCTTCAAAAGTGTTGCTCCACACATGTTGCGCACCATGCTCGTCGGCGATAATCGAGTGCCTGATGAAAAACGGCATCACGCCTTACATATATTATTGTAATCCGAACATTTTCCCTTTTGAGGAATATGAAATCAGGAAGAATGAGTGTACACGCTATGCGCAATCGCTCGGTTTGCAGATAATTGACGATGATTACGACCATGAAAAATGGCGTGTTGAGATGGCAGGTCTCGAAAACGAGCCTGAATGCGGCGGCAGATGTCTTAAATGTTTCAAATACAGATTGTTACGTACCGCAAAATATGCTCATGAGAATGGTTTTTCCGTAATTGCAACAACATTGGCGTCGAGCCGGTGGAAAAGTCTTGAGCAGATTGAGGAAGCCGGAAATTTCGCCGTGTCGCATTTCAACGATGTGGTCTTCTGGGCGCAAAACTGGAGAAAAGGCGGCCTTCAGGAACGCAGACTGCAAATAATAAAGGAATACGGCTTTTATAACCAGCTGTACTGCGGATGTGAGTTTTCGATGAGGAAAAATGTTGTAAATGAATGCGTTGATGGTGAAAAATGATGCTTTTAATATGACTGAACTTGAAAATGTCTTTTTTTCAATAATCAGGTCTGCAATTGGGACTGATAATGCAATTGTGTCGTTGCAACTCACTGCAAAACAATGGATTGATATTTTTCAAATGTCCAAAAAGCAAGGGCTGTCGGCTGTCATTTTTGAGGAGATAATCGCACATGACAACAACATGCCTTTCAATTTGAAAATGGAATGGGCGTTCCATTCTGATCATATTAAAGAAAGACATGAAAGGCAACTTGCTGTAACTCAGGATTTTGCGGATTTATTAAGTGATAATGGCATCAAAATGATGCTGCTGAAAGGCAACGGTCTCGCTTTGCTTTATCCTCGTCCCGAACTTCGTGAATGCGGCGATATTGACATTTATTGTTTCGGTGATTATGACAAAGTAAACCAACTGATTGTAAATGAAGGGATTGGAATTGATGAGGAAGACTCCAAACATGCTCATTTCTTTTTCAAAGATGTTGCTGTTGAGAATCACAGAATGTTCAACTATGAGTTGAATGCTGCAAATAAAATCGTCAGCAGGGAGCTGATGGCTCATTTCGACGAGAACCCTGTTACCGACGAACGTATCCCGAATGTTTTCTTTGCAAACCTGAATATCAATGCGTTATATGTGATGATGCATACGCTCAACCATTTGCCGTGGTCGGGGATACCTGTGAGGAATCTTGTTGACTGGACGCTTTTCCTGAAGGAAAATCACGAGCGGCTCGACTGGAATTATCTTGGAAATATCTGGAAGGAGTCTGGGCTTTTCAACGCGGTCGTCATCCTTTCGGAGATTTGTAAAACCCAACTTGGGTGCAAATGGTTTGACCTTGATGCTGAAAATATAATAAAAACTAATGATTATCATTATGTTATGCATTATGTCATGAACCCTTGGGTGGAGTCTTCGGCCACCAAGAACAAATTCAGGAAGGTTCAACGGAAGATTGACCAGTATTACCGTCACAAGAAGATGCATTTCATTGTTTATCAAGAGCCTTTCCCAGATTCGTTGCCAGAGACGTTGTTCAGATACGCTTTTAAGATAAAAAAGAAGATGGACTATTAAAAGTCCAAGAATGAAAGCGGAGAAGCCATTCAACATTTCTCCGTTTTCTTGAAACAAAAGTGAGTAAATTTTTTACGGTAAATTTTTTCTTGTTTATTAAAAAAGAATTGTATATTTGCCGTATGTTTGAAAAATGGAATTTTTTATTTAATTTATTCATTAACAATATTTTACAAATATGGCAAAAATAAAATCATTGGCAGAACTGAAGGCCATGAGAGAGAATTTACAGTCAAATCTCGACCTTCGTGAAAAGAGCAACAACCCTGACGCTATGGTTCAGGTGAAAGTTGCTATGGCAACCTGCGGTATCGCCGCCGGCGCAAAACAGGTCATGGAACACATGATGGAGAAAGCAGACCAGCTTAAGTTGGGCGTTGTTTTCACACAGACAGGCTGCATGGGCTACTGCCACGCAGAACCGACCATCGAAGTCAAAGTGCCGGGCAAGGATCCTATCGTGTTCGGTCATGTTGACAACAAGAAAGCCGACGAGATTCTCGAGAAGTACGTCATGAACAACGAGCTTGTCGAGGGCATCATCCCGGTGAACTATGAGAAAATCTAATCATTCATTCTAATTTGGAGGACTTTATATGACAAAAATCAAAACGCACGTGCTTTGCTGCGGTGGTACCGGCTGTAAGGCATCTGCAAGTGATGAGATTATTGCAAACTTTGAAAGAATCTTGAAGGAAAAAGGTTTGCAGGACGAAGTACAGGTCATCAGAACCGGCTGCTTCGGCTTCTGCGAAAAGGGACCTATCGTGAAGATGCTTCCTGACAACACTTTCTACACACAGGTGAAGCCTGAAGACGTCGAGAAGATTGTCAACGAACACATCATCAAGGGACGTAAGGTCACAGACCTTCTTTACCTCGACCCTGAAAACAAACAGCACGTCTCCGACTCAAAGCACATGGGCTTCTACAAGAAACAGCTCCGTATCGCTTTGCGTAACTGCGGTTTCATCAACCCGGAGAACATTGAAGAATACATCTCACGCGGTGGTTATGAGGCTATCGCAAAAGTGTTGTCAGAGATGACACCACAGGATGTGATCGACTTGGTCACCAAGTCAGGTCTCCGCGGCCGTGGCGGCGCGGGTTTCCCGACAGGCGTGAAATGGGGTCTCTGTGCGAAGAACAAGGCCGACCAGAAATACGTCATCTGCAACGCTGACGAAGGCGACCCGGGCGCGTTCATGGACCGTTCCATCATGGAAGGTGACCCGAACTCAATCATCGAGGCTATGGCTATCTGCGGCTACGCCATCGGCGCATCAAAGGGTCTCGTCTATATCCGTGCTGAATATCCTTTGGCAATCCACCGTCTCCAAGTCGCTATCGCACAGGCTCGCGAAATCGGCCTCCTCGGTGACGACATCCTCGGAAGCGGATTCAACTTCGATATCGAGCTCCGCTACGGTGCCGGCGCATTCGTCTGCGGTGAAGAGACAGCTCTTATCCACTCAATGGAAGGCAAACGCGGTGAACCGACTTTGAAACCACCATTCCCGGCCGTTTCAGGTTACATGGGCAAACCGTCTAACGTCAATAACGTCGAGACATTCGCCAACATCCCGATCATCATCACAAAGGGTGCCGAATGGTTCTCAACAATCGGCTCGGAGAAGTCAAAGGGCACGAAGGTGTTCGCATTGGCAGGCCAGATCAACAACGTCGGCCTTATCGAAGTGCCTATGGGAACAACACTCCGCGACATCATCTTCGAAATCGGCGGCGGCATCAAGGGCGGACGTAAGTTCAAAGCCGTTCAGACAGGCGGTCCTTCAGGCGGCTGCTTGACAGAGAAACACCTCGACACAGCTATCGATTACGACAGCTTGATGGCAGCCGGCTCAATGATGGGCTCTGGCGGTATGGTCGTCATGGACGACACATCATGCATGGTCGCCATCGCGAAGTTCTACCTCGAATTCACATGCGAAGAGAGCTGCGGCAAATGCTCACCATGCCGTATCGGTAACAAGAGAATGCTCGAAATCCTCACCAAGATCACCGAAGGCAACGGAACAATGGACGACCTCCAGGAACTCCGCAACCTCGCGGCAGTCATCAAAGACACTGCATTGTGCGGTCTCGGCCAGACATCACCGAACCCGGTTCTGTCAACACTCGACAACTTCTGGGATGAATACGTTGAGCACGTCGTCGATAAGAAGTGCCGCGCCGGTGTCTGCAAGAAACTCATGAGCTACGTCATCGACAAAGATAAATGTATCGGCTGCGGCAAGTGCGCGAAAAACTGCCCGGCGGAAGCAATCTCAAAGACAAACTACATCGCCGAAGGTCACAAGTTGCCATCGATGGCTATCGACACAACGAAGTGCATCAAGTGCGGCGCTTGCATAAGCGGTTGTAAATTTGAAGCCATTTCTATCAAATAAAATAGAGGAGGATATAATAATATGATTAACGTAACAATAGATAACAAAAAGATTCAGGTCGAAGAAGGCACAACAATTTTGAAAGCTGCCCGTCAGGCCGGTATTCATATTCCTACCCTCTGCTATTTCGAGTTGGCAGGAATGAAATTTGAGAACAAACCAGGTGGATGCCGTGTTTGCGTTGTCGAAATCACAAAGGATTTCAACGGCAAGCCACGTCGTAACCTCGCCCCGGCATGTGCCACAGACTGCGTCGAGGGCATGGAAGTCTTGACACACAGCCCGCGCGTCATCAACGCACGCCGCACCGTTGTCGAACTCATCCTCAGCGACCACCCGAACGATTGCTTGCAGTGCGAGAAGAGCGGCGACTGCGAACTTCAGGCTTTGGCCCAGAAGCTCGGCATCCGCAACATCCCGTTCAAAGGTGCACAGTCAACATACCGTAAGGATCAGACCTTGTCGGTCATGCGCGACGTTGACAAATGCGTCATGTGCCGCCGTTGCGAGACAATGTGTAACAATATCCAGAGCGTCGGCGCTTTGTCAGCCGTCAACCGTGGCTTCAATGCCGTCGTCGCCCCTGCATTCGAGATGAACCTCGGTGATTCAAGCTGCGTCAACTGCGGACAGTGCGTCCAGGTTTGCCCTGTCGGCGCCTTGACATTGGTTGACAACATCTCCGACGTGATGAACGCCATCAACGACCCGACCAAGACCGTCGTCGTGCAGACAGCTCCGGCAGTCCGCGTCGCCCTCGGCGAAGAGTTCGGCATGGAACCTGGCACAATCGTCACAGGCAAGATGGCAGCCGCTCTCCGTCAGCTCGGCTTCGACTACGTGTTCGATACCGACTGGAGCGCTGACCTCACCATCATGGAGGAAGGCACAGAACTTCTCGGCCGCGTGAAGAAGGTTCTGAACGGCGAAAAGGCAACTCTGCCGCTGTTCACATCATGCTGCCCGGGCTGGGTGAGCTTCTACGAGAAGAACTTCCCGGATATGCTCGACTACCCGTCAACAGCCAAGTCACCACAACAGATGTTCGGTGCTGTCGCAAAGAACTTCTTCGCACAGAAGATCGGCGTGAAGAGAGAAGACATGGTCGTCGTCTCCATCATGCCTTGCTTGGCAAAGAAGAGCGAATGCGCACGCGACGAGTTCAAGGTGAACGGCAATCCTGATGTCGATTTCTCATTGACAACACGCGAGCTGGCTCACATGATCAAACAGTATAACATTGACCTCAACAACCTCGAAGAGGCCGACTTCGACAGCCCGCTCGGTCAGTCAACAGGTGCTGCAGTCATCTTCGGCGCGACAGGCGGTGTCATGGAAGCAGCTGTCCGTACAGCTTACGAAATCTATACAGGCAAACCTCTCGCCAACATCGACCTCGAAGTCGTCCGCGGCCTCGAAGGCACGAAGGAAGCCACCGTTGACTTCAACGGTCTCCCGGTTCATGTCGGCGTTTGCTACGGCCTTGCCAACGCACGTAAGTTGATGGAAGAAGTCCGCAACGGCAACCCGCGCGGATTCCACTTCATCGAGGTCATGGCTTGCCCTGGCGGCTGCATCGGCGGCGCAGGTCAACCTTACCACCATGGCAACAGCGACATCATCCGCAAACGTATGGAAGCCACATACCGTGAGGATGCCGGCAAACCGATCCGCAAGTCACACGAGAACCCTGACATCATCGCGATTTACAAGGAGTACTACGGTGAACCATGCGGCCACCTCAGCCACGAACAGCTCCACACACATTACTTTGACAGATCACAACACGTTGAGGCTTGTGGTGAATAATGTTGTAAATAAATAGAAAGGATATAAATATGGCAACAATTAAATTATCAGAATCAAAGATAAACTTCATCAAAGACGTTTGCAAATCGTTCCGTAATGACGGTGGTGAGGTCATCAACGTGCTTCACAAAGTACAGGGTGAATACGGCTATCTTTCGGCTGAAGTCCAGCAGGTCATCGCCGAGGAACTCCACATCCCGGTATCAAGGGTGTATGGCATCGTGTCGTTCTACTCATTCTTCACAATGGTTCCGAAAGGTAAGAACCCGATTTCAGTATGTCTCGGCACGGCTTGCTATGTCCGTGGCGCTGAAAAGGTTCTCGACGAACTGAAACGCCAGCTCAAGATCGAGGTCGGCGGCACTACTGAAGACGGCAACTTCTCGTTGAACGTCCTCCGCTGCGTCGGCGCCTGCGGTCTCGCACCTGTCATGATGGTCGGCGACAAGGTCTATGGCCGTCTGACACCGGACAAGGTCAAAGAGATTTTGGCTGAATACAAATAATAGGGTACACCTTATTGATTAATACGTAGAGCCGTCACAATGTGGCGGCTCTACATTTTAAAAAAAAAGGTTGTGTGGACGGAATTTTTTTCGTTCGCACAGATTTTTTGGTGTAATGGACAAAAATTAGGTTTTTTCAGAGATGTTATGCGCTAATGGACAAAAATTAGGATGTTTATTTTCCTGATATTGCATCACGTCCGTTATTAATTTGTCCCCGTCAGCCGAAACGGAGCATGGCTCTGCTGGGGAGCAACCTTGCGAGGGATAGGCAGGCGCAATACGGCAGACGTAAAGGCAAGAGCGAATCTTGGCAGTTCGCCCTTTCTGTTTGCCGGATGCTTCGTGCCTTAAAAAACCCGTCGATCAGCTTTTTCTTCCGCTCCTCCGAAAGCCCGTTGTGGTTCCTCAGCCAGTTCTTTTGCGAAGCCCGCCCTCGTGCTTCCGACAAGTCGTAACGACAACGCCCTCAACGCGATGGCGGTCGGGAGCTTCGGCTTCTTGGTCAGGTATAAGGTGACCGTCTCCGTCTTGACATACCTGATCAGCAGGACCGCTCCGTCGAGCGTGTTCTTGAAGACCATCACGCCGAATTTCCGCCCTAAATATGTGGTGTCCATGACCACATTCGCCACCGGGGAGAAAGTGTCTTTGCGCCCAAGAAACTGACGTCCGCAGGCATGGCATTTGTATAGCTGACGGCCTTGACTGCGCCCGTTTTTGGTTGTTATCGGCTGCCACAAAATTTACACTTTTTTTGTTCATGACTTTTGAACGCTCAAATCGCCTGTATATTCTATGGCTTCCGAAGATTTCACCCTAATTATTGTCTATTACCCCGTTTTTTTATTTTTTCTGCCAGACACGCATGCCGCGTACCCGGTTACCGAGGTACTGCCCTGCGGGCAGCCCGCAAGTCCGTCCGCACCAGCGGTTTGGGTTTGGGTTAATAAAGAGCTGGCGCAAGACATCTTGCGCCAGCTCTATATTGAATTCAGTCTTAAGACCTTATTCCTTATTCAGCTTTCGGAGCTTCTTCTGCAGGAGCTGCTGCTTTTTTCTTACCGCCACGACGTGTTGTCTTGGTTGTCTTTGCAGCTGCTTTGGCGTTTGTATAGACCTCGTTGTAGTCAACAAGTTCCATCATGCACATTTCTGCGCTGTCACCTGCGCGGAGGCCGAGTTTGATGATACGGGTGTAACCGCCCGGGCGGTTAGCGACCTTCTGGCTGATTTCGCGGAAGAGTTCGGTGACTGCATATTTGTTCTGCAAGTCAGCGAACACGACACGGCGTGAATTTGTTGAGTCGTCTTTGGAACGTGTGATCATCGGCTCGACGTATTTGCGCAAAGCCTTGGCTTTAGCGACTGTTGTGACGATGCGTTTCTCAAGGATCAATGATGATGCCATGTTTGAGAGCATTGAGTTGCGGTGAGCTGCTTTTCTTCCTAAATGATTGATTTTCTTATTGTGTCTCATCTCTATTATTCCTTATCTAATTTATATTTGCTGATATTCATTCCAAATTCGAGTCCTTTGCCTTTGACCAATTCTTCAAGTTCGGTGAGTGACTTCTTACCGAAGTTACGGAACTTGAGCAGGTCGGCTTTGTTAAGGGCGACGAGTTCACCGATTGTTTCGACTTCGGCTGCCTTGAGGCAGTTGAGTGCGCGAACTGAAAGATCCATATCGACAAGCTTTGTCTTGAGGAGTTGACGGATGTGCAACGAGCCTTCGTCAAAGTCCTCGGAGACGGTCTTCTGTTCATCCATCAGGGTGATGCGTTCGTCAGAGAACAGCATGAAGTGGTAGATGAGGATTTTCGCAGCTTCCGTCATGGCATCCTTCGGATTTATTGAGCCATCAGTCTCGATGTCAAGGAGGAGCTTTTCGTAGTCGGTCTTTTGTTCGACACGGTAGTTCTCGACCTTGAAGCTGACGTTTCTGATAGGTGTATGGATAGAATCGATTGCGATTGTGTTCATCGGTGCGCTGAGGACTTTGTTCTCTTCGGCGTTGACATAACCTCTGCCCTTGTTGATGGTGATGTCGATGGTGATTTTCACCGACTTGTCCATGTGGCAGATGACGAGTTCCGGGTTCAGCACTTGGAACACCGAGAGGAACTTGTTGATGTCACCGGCGACGAACTCTTCCTGGTCGCCTATGACGACGGTGGCTTTCTCGTATGTCTCGCCCGGAATCTGCTGTTTGAAGCGAACCTGTTTGAATTTGAGCACTATGTCGGTGAGGTCCTCGATGACGCCAGGTATCGGCGCCATTTCGTGTTCAACGCCTTCAATGCGTATCGAAGTTATTGCGAAGCCTTCGAGCGATGAGAGGAGCACTCTTCTCAAGGCGTTGCCGATTGTCATGCCGTAGCCTGGTTCCAGCGGGCGGAACTCGAAGACACCGTGACGGTCTGTCGATTCTACCATGACGACCTTGTCAGGTCTTTGAAATGCTAATATTGCCATAATATCAGTTTATATTCGATTATTTAGAATACAACTCAACAATCAGTTGTTCATTGATGGTTTCAGGAATGTCCTCGCGGTTAGGATAGCTCATGAACTTTCCTGTGAGGCTTGCTGAATCCCATTCTAACCATGAAAAACCACATGAGCGGCCTTCCACTGAATTTGTGATGACTTCCAAACTCTTTGATCTTTCGCGTACTGCCACGATGTCGCCCGGTTTCAACATTGCCGATGGGATGTTGAGGACTCTGCCGTTGACTGTGATGTGGCGGTGGCTCACGAGCTGACGTGCTGCGTCACGTGTCGGGGCGATGCCGAGACGATAGACGACGTTGTCGAGACGTGATTCGATGAGCTGGAGCAAAATCTCACCTGTGACACCCTGCTTTGTCGAAGCCAAGGCGTAAGTCTTTCTGAACTGGCGCTCGAGGATGCCGTATGTGTATTTTGCCTTCTGTTTTTCATTCAACTGCATGCCGTATTCAGAAACTTTCTTGCGTTTCTTTGCGGCACCATGTTGTCCCGGAGGGAAATTTCTTTTTTCGTAATACTTGTCTGAACCGTAGATTGGTTCACCGAACTTACGAGCGATTTTTGTTTTAGGACCTGTATATCTTGCCATAACTTTTTCTTTTTAAATTGTTAAACAAAAAATTACACTCTTCTGCGCTTTGGCGGGCGGCATCCGTTGTGCGGCAACGGTGTGACATCGACGATTTCTGTTACTTCGACACCTGTTGAGTGGATTGCACGGATGGCTGACTCACGGCCTGCGCCTGGTCCCTTGACGAATACTTTAACTTTGCGTAATCCCAGGTCGTATGCTGTCTTTGTGCATTCTTCTGCTGCCATCTGGGCTGCGTAAGGGGTGTTCTTCTTCGAACCCTTGAAGCCCATCTTTCCGGCTGATGCCCATGATATGACCTGTCCTTCATTGTTTGTTAATGAAATGATGATGTTATTGAAGGAAGCTTTGATGAAGGCTTTGCCCTGTGCTTCAATCTTTACAACACGTTTCTTAACTGTTTTTGTGTTTTTTGCCATTTTTTTAATTAAACTTTTTTAATGGTATTTGATATGATCCGACCCCTTTGCAAGAGATTGAAGTGTGGAGAGTGAAGTTTGAAGTCGCCCGACTCCACTCTTAACTCTCAACACTCAACACTTACTTAGTGGCCTTCTTTTTATTTGCAACGGTCTTCTTGCGGCCCTTGCGGGTACGTGCGTTGTTCTTTGTGCTCTGGCCACGGAGTGGCAGGCCTGAACGGTGGCGGATTCCTCTGTAGCAACCGATATCCATCAAACGTTTGATGTTGATCTGGATCTCGCTGCGGAGTTCACCTTCCGTCTTGTACTGTTCGGCGATGATGTTACGGATTGCGTTCTGCTCATCGTCTGTCCAGTCCTGGACTTTCTTCTCAAATTCAACATTGGCTTCCTTGAGGATAGCCTTTGCTGCTGAACGGCCGATACCGTAAATGTAGGTCAATGAAATCTGACCCTGCTTATTGTTCGGGATATCTACACCAGCAATTCTAGCCATAATTTCCTTTTTTTTAATTAACCCTGACGTTGATTTTCTTTCGGGTTCTTTTTGTTAATTACATACAATTTACCTTTGCGACGCACAATGATGCAATCGGCTGATCTCTTCTTTATTGATGCTCTGACTTTCATTTTATCTTTTATTTAATTTTGTCTTCACATTTTTCTATTTATATCTGAAACTTATACGTCCTTTTGTCAGATCGTAAGGTGACATTTCAACTTTCACTTTATCACCCGGGAGGATCTTGATATAGTGCATCCTCATTTTTCCGGAGATGTGCGCAATGATCTGGATCCCGTTTTCAAGTTCCACTCTGAACATTGCGTTACCCAATGATTCAACGACTGTACCGTCCTGTTCTATTGATGACTGTTTTGGCATATAATTTCTTTTTATTTGTTATTTTCCACTGCCTCTGCCCATTCAAAACTTGATAATATCTCGGCTTTGCCTTTGCGCACCGCGATATCGTGTTCGAAGTGAGCGGCGGGTTTTCTGTCACGCGTGGTGATTGTCCATCCGTCACGTTCTTGTACGATTTCCTTTTTGCCGAGGGTTATCATCGGTTCTATTGCGAGTACCATGCCTTCGACCAGCTTGGGGCCTGTGCCGCGTCTTCCGTAGTTAGGCACCTGCGGGTCTTCGTGCATCTTGCGTCCGACGCCGTGTCCGACGAGTTCCCTGACAACTCCGTAACCGAATGCTTGAGTATAGGTCTGTACCGCATACCCGATGTCTCCGACTCGGTTTCCGACCACCGCCGCCTCGATGCCTTTGTAGAGAGACTCCTTCGTTCTCTGGAGAAGGAGGCGTGTCTCTTCCGCAACTTCACCGCAGCAGAATGTGTAGGCCGAATCACCGACGTAGCCATTGAGCACCGTGCCACAGTCTATCGAAACGATGTCTCCGTCACGAAGCTCGTAGTTTCCGGGGATGCCGTGAACCACCTGCTCGTTGACCGAGATGCACAGGCTTCCGGGAAATCCCTCGTAGCCCTTGAAGGCTGGCGTTGCACCATTGTCTCTGATGAACTCTTCTGCGAGTCTGTCGAGATCGATGGTTCGGACTCCCGGACGCACATGCTTCCCCACTTCGCCGAGGGTCTTGCCCACGAGCAAAGCGGCTTGTCTCAGCAATTCGATTTCGTTATCTGTTCTGAAATGAATCATAGACCTTATGGAAATTACATTCTACCCATACGTCCCTTGATACGACCTGACTTGGTAAGACCGTCATAATGGCGCATAAGGAGATGGCTTTCAATTTGTTGCAATGTGTCCAAAACCACACCGACGAGAATCAGCAGTGAAGTGCCGCCATAGAACTGGCTGAACTGATGGTTGACACCGAGAGTGGAGACGATAGCAGGCATGATAGCGACCACACCGATGAAGAGTGCTCCGGGGAGTGTGATTCTTGACATGACAGTGTCGAAGTACTCCTGTGTCTTCTTGCCAGGCTTCACGCCCGGAATGAAACCGCCGTTCTTCTTGATGTCTTCCGCCATCTGTGCCGGGTTGATGGTCACAGCTGTGTAGAAGTATGTGAAAGCGACGATGAAGATGAAGAACACGAGGTTGTACCAGAAGCCGTTCATGTTTGTCATTGCCCTCCAGAATCCGCCGAGGTTTTCAGCCTGTGAGAATCCGATGATTGTGATTGGCACAAAGAGGATGGCCTGGGCGAAGATGATTGGCATGACACCTGCTGCATTGACTTTTAACGGGATATACTGGCGGACTCCGCCGTACTGCTTGTTGCCGACGACGCGCTTTGCATACTGTACCGGTATCTTGCGTGTGCCTTGGACGAGCATTATTGTCATGATGATGACGAGTACGAGGAATACGATTTCCAGCAAGAAGAAGATCGGGCCGCCTGTGCCTTCAGTGAAGCGTGAGGCGATTTCAGCAAACAGCGCGAAAGGAAGACGAGCGATGATACCAATCATGATGATGAGTGATATGCCGTTGCCGATACCTTTGTCTGTAATGCGTTCGCCGAGCCACATGATGAACAATGTTCCTGCGATGAGGATAATCACTGATGATATCCAGAAGAACAATGTAGGGGCTGCGCCTGTGAATGGATAGATTGCTTCAGCTGGCATCTGGACGCGGAGGTTGGCGATGTAACCTGGAGCCTGGACTGCCACGATGAGCACCGTGAGGTAACGAGTGATTTGGTTGATCTTGCGACGGCCGCTCTCGCCTTCCTTCTGCAAACGCTGGAAGTAAGGGATTGCCATGCCGAGCAACTGGATGATAATGCTTGCGGTGATGTACGGCATGATACCGAGGGCAAACACCGAAGCATTAGCAAACGCACCACCTGAGAACATATTCAACAAACCAAGGAGACCAGAGCTGCTTTGATTCTTCAAAGCGGACAGTGCGTTCGGGTCAACACCGGGGAGGACGACATACGATCCGAAACGGTAGATCAAGATGATCAACAGCGTGTAAAGGATGCGTTTGCGAAGCTCCTCGATCTTAAAGATATTTTGGATGTTTTCTCTGAGTCTCTTGTTCATCCACAGTAAACCTGCGACAACGACACAGACCAAAATAACGATTAATAACTCCTTCATATCTCTTTAGTTTAAGTTGATTAGATTTTCTCAATAGTACCACCAGCCTTTGCGATGGCTTCCTCCGCGCTCTTCGAGAATGCGTGAGCCTTCACTGTGACTGCTGTTGTCAATTCACCGTTTCCGAGAATTTTAACTAATTCATTTTTACCTGCGAGACCGCTCTTCATCAGTTCCTCAGGTGTGATTGTTGTTAATCCGTTGTTGGCCAAGTCCTGGATTGACTCAATGTTGACAGCGCGGTAGCTGACACGGTTGATGTTCTTGAATCCGAACTTAGGGACGAGACGCTGGAGAGGCATCTGGCCGCCCTCGAAACCAATCTTGTGTTTGTTTCCTGAGCGCTGGCCGGCACCCTTGTGACCGCGTGTTGATGTCCCGCCGTAGCCAGAACCCTGTCCGCGACCGATTCTCTTGCGTTCCCTCACGGAACCTTTTGCCGGTTTAAGATTACTAAGATCCATAATAGTTCAAAATTTCTTAGTTTAACAATTAGATTTCTTCGATTTTGAGAAGATGCTCGATCTTCCTGACCATGCCAGCCATTGACGGATTTTCCATGTCAACCTCGACTGACTGGTGCATTCTTCTTATTTTCAAGCACTTCAGAGTGTCTTTCTGATCCTGTGGTCTGCCGATGCCACTTCTAATCTGGGTGATTCTTACTTTTTTCATAGTTACATTTAGATTATCCGTTAAACACCACATCAATATCCACGCCTCTCATCTGTGCGACAGTGCGTGCATCGCGCATCTTTGACAACGCGTCGAATGTAGCCTTGACGACCGAGTGAGGGTTTGATGAACCTTTAGACTTTGCGAGAACGTTCTTCACGCCGACGCTTTCGAGGACGGCACGCATTGCGCCGCCTGCGATGACGCCGGTACCAGGTGTTGCCGGCTGGATGTAAACGTTAGCTCCACAGTACTTGCCATACTGTTCGTGAGGGAGCGTACCGTTGATGACCGGAACCTTGATGAGGTTCTTCTTTGCATCTTCAGCGCCTTTCTGGATGGCGGCCTGTACTTCCTTGGCTTTGCCAAGACCGTAACCAACCACGCCATTCTCGTTGCCGACGACGACGATAGCTGCGAATGTGAAGGCACGACCGCCCTTGGTGACCTTTGTCACGCGGCTTACGTGAACCATACGTTCTTTAAGTTCGATTTCCGAGCTTTTCACTTTTTTTACGTTGACTTCTGCCATAGCTTTAGAATTTTAATCCACCATTACGAGCGCCTTCTGCGAGAGACTTCACTCTACCATGATACAAATAACCGTTACGATCGAACACCACTGTTTCAATGCCGGCTGCCTTTGCCTTCTCGGCGATGAGGTTGCCGACCTTGTTAGCCTTCTCGATCTTTGTAATCTTTTCTTCATCGATTCCGTTCTCGCGTGAGCTGGCCGCCAAAAGCGTCCTGCCCGCCTCATCGTCGATGAGCTGAACATAAATCGACTTATTGCTTCTAAAGACAGACATTCTCGGACGTGCCGCCGTGCCGCTGATGACCTTACGGATACGTCTCTTGATGTTTAATCTTCTTTCGATCTTCTTATTCATCTTTCTTGCGTTTTAGAATTAAACATTATTTACCTGCTGCCTTGCCAGCCTTGCGGCGGATGACTTCACCCTCGAACTTGATACCCTTGCCCTTGTAAGGTTCAGGACGTCTGTATGAGCGGATCTTTGCCGCTACCTGACCGAGCAATTGCTTGTCGTACGAACGGAGCTTCAAAATCGGGTTCTTACCTCTTTCGTTGATGGTCTCGCAGGTGATTTCCTCCGAGAATGCCATAACCATGTTGTGTGAGAAACCGAGACCGAGCTCAAGCTGTTTGCCGTTGGCCTTGGCTTCGGCCTTGTAACCGACGCCGACGAACTCCATGACGAGTTCAAAGCCTTCCGAGACACCCTTCACCATGTTGAAGAACAATGCGCGGTAGAGGCCGTGCTTTGCTGACGCCTTCTCGACGTTTGCCGGTTCAACGATGATGTGGCCGTCTTCTATCTTAACGTTGACGTCGCCGCGGAAGTCCTGGCTGAGTGTGCCGAGCTTTCCCTTGACTGTGAGAACGTTTCCATTCAATGTAACCTCGACGCCTGCCGGGATTGCGATTGGTAATTTACCTATTCTTGATAATGCCATAGCTGTTTCCTCCTGTCTTTATGATACATAGCATAACACTTCGCCTCCGATATGGAGTTGACGAGCTTCCTTATCAGTCATGATGCCTCTTGAAGTTGAGATGATCGCGATGCCGAGACCGTTCATCACTCTTGGGAGGTTTTCCGCGTCAGCGTACTGACGGAGACCTGGGCGTGAAACGCGGTCGATTGTCACGATTGCTGACTGTTTTGTCACAGGGTGGTATTTAAGAGCGATCTTAATTGTACCCTGAGGTCCTTCTTCCACGAATTTGTAGTTGAGGATATAGCCTTTTTCAAAGAGGATCTTTGTGATGGCTTTCTTTGTGTTTGAAGCCGGGACTTCCACGATTCTATGTTTAGCATTGACGGCATTACGAACGCGTGTCAAAAAATCTGCTATAGGGTCTGTAATCATAGTTTTAATCCTTTCTTACTTAATATTACCAACTTGCTTTCTTAACACCTGGGATCAAACCTTTGAGGGCCATTTCACGGAAGTTGATACGTGAGATGCCGAACTGACGCATATAACCTTTTGGACGTCCTGTAAGTTGACAACGATTGTGCACACGGATCGGAGATGCGTTTCTCGGAAGTTTCTGGAGGCCGATGTAGTCGCCAGCTTCCTTGAGAGCAGCGCGTTTTTCAGCGTATTTCTCCACCATCGCCATTCTTTTGCGCTCACGCGCTTTCATTGATTCTTTTGCCATATCTTACTATTTTTTCTGGTTTTTAAATGGAAGACCAAACTGCTTCAACAAGGCCATTGCTTCCTTGTCGGTGTTCGCTGATGTGACGAAGGTGATATCCATGCCGTTGATCTTGTTGACCTTGTCCATGTCGATCTCCGGGAAGATGATCTGCTCGGTGATGCCGAAGCTGTAGTTGCCGCGGCCGTCGAAACCTTTGTCGTTGATACCTCTGAAGTCACGAACACGCGGGAGGGCGACAGCGACTAAGCGTTCGAGAAATTCGTACATTCTGTCACCGCGCAACGTCACGCGCACGCCGATCGGGTTGCCACGACGGAGTTTGAAGTTTGACACGTCGTGTCTTGAGATTGTCGGGACGGCTTTCTGTCCGGTGATAGCTGTCATTTCCTCTACACCATAGTCAATCAGTTTCTTGTCGGCGAGAGCTGCGCCGATGCCCTGATTGAGCGAAATTTTCAAAAGCCGTGGAACCTGCATCACAGTCTTGTACTGGAATTCCTTCATCAATGCAGGCACGATTTCGCTCTTATACTGTTCTCTGAGTTTGGGTTGATAGTTCATTACTTAATAACCTCCCCTGATTTTTTTGAATAACGGATTGATTTGCCATTTTCATCTTTTTTACGGCCGATGCGACCGGCTACGCCATTCTTGTCGCAGACCATGATATTGCTGACATGAATGGAAGCTTCCTTCTTGATGATACCGCCTTTAGGGTTCTCGGTGCTCGGCTTCGTGTGTTTTGACACGAGGTTGACGCCGTCAACGATGGCACGCTGCTTTTCAGGATTCACGCTGAGAACCGTGCCTCTCTTACCCTTCTGGGTTCCTGATATGATGACCACGCTGTCACCTTTCTTTAAGAACATTTTGCTACTCATAACTTTTCCCTTTCATATTAAAGTACCTCAGGAGCAAGAGATACGATTTTCATGTACTGTTTCTCACGTAATTCTCTCGCAACCGGTCCGAAGATACGAGTTCCTACCATTTCGCCCTGTCCGTTGAGGAGGACGCATGCGTTGTCGTCGAAGCGGATGTATGATCCGTCGGCGCGGCGTGTCTCCTTCTTTGTGCGGACGACGACTGCTTTGAATACCGTGCCCTTCTTCGCGTTACCGCTTGGGAGAGCGTCCTTAACTGAAACCACGATGACGTCGCCGATACGGGCATAACGTTTTTTGGTTCCGCCTAATACTCTGATGCAGAGTACTTCCTTTGCACCGCTGTTGTCGGCTACTGCAAGTCTTGATTCTTGTTGTAACATTACTTGGCCCTTTCTATTATTTCAACGAGTCTCCAACGTTTCTTGCTGCTGAGCGGACGGGTCTCCATGATGCGCACGGTGTCGCCGATGTTGCATTCATTGTTCTCGTCGTGAGCGAAGAAACGTGTTGATTTCTTAACGAATTTACCGTAAATCGGGTGTTTTGTGCGACGTTCAATCACAACGACGATCGTCTTGTCCATCTTATTGCTGGCAACAACACCAATTCTCTCTTTTCTAAGATTTCTTTCTTCCATGTTTATTCCTTTCGTCGTTTGTTATTTAACGTTCTTTTCTGCATTCTGACGCTTTGTGAGCTCTGTCAGGATACGTGCGATCTGTTTGCGGGTTGCTCCGAGCTTATTCGGATTATCCAATGGGGAAACTGCATGTTGCATTTTCATCTTCACGTATTCGAGGCGCAGTGTCTCAACGCGTTCCATCAGATCAGCAGTACTTAATTCATTGATCGATTCTTTCTTCATAGTGCCAACTGTTTTTATTCGACATAATCTCTTCTAACCACGAACTTTGTTGTTACAGGGAGCTTTTGAGCGGCTAAACGGAGAGCCTCTTTGGCAACTGCCAACGGCACGCCTTCAGCTTCGAAAAGCATGTGACCTGGGGTGACGCGAGCCACGAAGTACTCGACATCTCCTTTACCTTTACCCATACGAACCTCGAGAGGCTTCTTGGTGATAGGTTTGTCAGGGAATATCCTGATCCAGATCTGTCCTTCACGTTTCATGTGACGTGTGACAGCTTGACGGGCAGCCTCAATCTGGCGGGCTGTAATCAGACATTCCTCCATCGTTTTAATTCCAAAAGAACCGAAGGCGAGTTCATGGCCGCGGAACGCGTTTCCTTTCATCTTGCCTTTCTGGGGCCTTCTGTATCTTGATCTTTTAGGTTGTAACATCGTTATTTGATTTTATATTACCTTATTTAATTTTGCAGACATGCTCGCATGTCTTTACTTATTGTTGCTTGGACGTTTGTTGCGACGTGGTGCACCGCCGTTCGGCTTTCTGTCCTGGCCGCCCTGCTTTTTCTGATTAGCCGGCTGGCTTGACGTTGGCACTAATTCCGGACGACCGTAGATCTCGCCTTTGCAGATCCACACCTTGATACCGATACGACCGTATGAAGTATGTGCTTCAACGAGTGAGTAGTCGATGTCGGCGCGGAGTGTGTGCAACGGGATACGACCTTCCTTGATTGATTCTGAACGTGCGATTTCCGCACCGCCGATACGGCCTGACGCGATGACCTTGATGCCCTCGGCACCAATTCTCATTGTATCCTGAACGGCCTTCTTCATGGCGCGGCGGTATGCCACACGACCTTCAATCTGCTTCGCGATTGAGCTTGCCACGATGAACGCGTCAAGTTCAGGGCGTTTGATTTCGCTGATGTTGATCTGGATGTCTTTGCCGATGAGCTTCTTCACTTCTTCTTTGAGTTTTTCAACTTCCGTGCCGCCCTTGCCGATGATAACACCCGGACGGGCTGTGAAGATTGTCACGGTAACGAGCTTTATCGAGCGTTCGATTCCGATTTTCGAGATGCCGGCCTTGCCACCGAGACGTGCGTTAAGATACTTGCGGATCTTATCGTCTTCACCGATGTTCTTGGCTGTATCCTTGCCACAGTACCAGTTTGAGTCCCAACCTTTGATGACTCCAAGTCTTAGACCTATTGGATGAGTTTTCTGTCCCATTTTAATCTTTTTTTATTCTTCAACATTAGCTTCTGCGGCTTTCATATCTGCGATTCTGCTATCGACTATGATAGTCACGTGGTTAGAGCGTTTGCGGATGCGGTGAGCGCGGCCCTGCGGTGCAGGCTGGATACGTTTGAGCGTACGGCCCTCATCGACAAATATCTCTTTTACGTACAGGTTGGCGTCTTCAAGACGTTTACCTTCATTCTTGGCTTCCCAGTTGGCGATTGCCGAGCGGAGTAACTTGTACACCGGTTTGGCTGCCGCCTTTGGTGAGTATAATAAGGCATGAAGTGCAAGTTCCACTTTCATTCCTCTGATCATGTCAGCAACAAGGCGCATCTTGAACGGTGAAGTTGGAACGTCGCTGAGTCTTGCCATCGCGACCTGCTTCTTTGCTGCCTTTCTTGCTTCTGCTGCGTTATGTTTTCTTGCTCCCATCTTACTTATTATTTAACATCTTTTCTATTTCCGGAGTGGCCTCTGAATGTACGTGTCGGGGCGAATTCGCCGAGCTTGTGACCGACCATGTTTTCTGTGACATAAACCGGGATGAATTTATTACCGTTGTGAACAGCTATTGTTTGTCCAACGAAATCAGGAGAAATCATTGAAGCTCTTGACCAAGTCTTGATCACGGTCTTCTTTCCTGTTGCTACATTATCCAGAACTCTCTGTTCGAGTTTATAATGGATATATGGTCCTTTTTTAAGTGAACGACTCATAATTTTCTTATTTTACTTGGTTATTACTTCTTGCGTCTCTCAATGATATACTTGTTCGATGCGTTCTTTGGGTGACGTGTCTTGTAGCCCTTTGCCGGCAAGCCCTTGCGGCTTCTCGGATGGCCACCTGACGCACGGCCTTCACCACCACCCATCGGGTGATCGACTGGGTTCATGACGACGCCACGGACGCGTGGACGACGGCCCAACCAGCGGCTGCGGCCCGCTTTGCCTGACTTCTCGAGGTTGTGGTCAGCGTTCGACACCGTGCCGATTGTAGCCCTGCAAGCCTGAAGGACGAGACGTGTCTCACCTGAAGGCATCTTAAGGATGGCGTACTTGCCATCACGTGACATCAGCTGAGCGTATGCGCCTGCGCTGCGTGCCATCTTGGCACCCTGACCCGGACGGAGCTCGATGTTGTGGATGATTGTACCGAACGGAACATCGCTCAAGAACAATGTGTTACCGATGTTCGGCGTGGCATCCTTGCCCGACATCACTTTTTGTCCGACTTTCAAGCCCTGAGGTGCGATGATGTAACGCTTCTCGCCGTCGGCGTAGAACACCAACGCGATGCGCGCTGTGCGGTTCGGATCGTATTCGATAGTTCTTACTGTACCTTCGATGCCGTCCTTATCGCGCTTGAAGTCGATAATTCTGTATTTCTGTTTGTGTCCGCCACCTATGTTGCGAACAGTCATTTTACCAGTGTTGTTACGGCCGCCGGTGCTCTTCTTCGGGGCGAGCAGCGATCTCTCCGGCTTGTTGGTCGTAATCTCGTCAAATGCGCTGATAACTTTGAAGCGCTGACCTGGAGTTGTCGGTTTATATTTCTTTAAAGCCATCTTTAAATGTTGCTAAAAAAGTCAATTGTTTCACCTTTCGCCAATGTCACGATTGCCTTCTTGTAAGCGTCTCTCTGTCCGGCGACAACGCCGCCTTTCGTATAGCGTGACTTGACTTTTCCATCATATCTCATTGTGTTGACTGCTGTCACATTCACATTGTAGAGTTCCTCGACAGCTGCCTTGATCTGCAACTTGTTTGCGCGGACGTCAACGATGAATCCGTACTTGTTCAGCTTCTCGCTGATTGCGGTCATCTTTTCCGTAATAATAGGTTTCTTTATGATAATCATCTCTTCTAATTTTTAACGGTTTATCCAAGAATGTCTTCAATAGGTTTGACTGCGCTCTCCAAGATGAAAATGTTCTTGGCGTTCAGAATATCATAAGTGTTGATGTTACGGGCAAGGGCCACTGTCGTACGTTCGATGTTCCTTGCTGACAGAACAACGTTCATGTCTGTTTCCGGGAACAGGAACATGTTCTTCTTGCCGTTCACTTTAAGGTTGTTCAAGACTTCAACCATCTTCTTCGTCTTGATTGTGTCGAATGTGAAGTCTTCGAGAATCACGATCTCATTTGCCGCCATCTTTGTTGACAGAGCTGAACGACGGGCCAGGAGTCTGACTTTCTTGTTCAACTTGAAACCGTAATCGCGTGGTTTAGGACCGAATACGCGTGCACCGCCTCTGAGAAGTGGCGAGTTGATGTCACCACGACGTGCGCCGCCAGTGCCTTTCTGACGGATAAGTTTGCGTGTGCTGCCAGCGATTTCGCTGCGTTCCTTTGACTTGTGCGTGCCCTGGCGTTTGTTCGCCATGATGAGCTTGGTGTCGAGGTACATGCAATGGTCGTTTGGCTCGATGCCGAACACATTGTCATTCAACTGAACCTTGCGTCCCGTTGTTTCACCGGTAATCTTTAAAACTTCTAACTCCATCTCTCAATTTTTAAATAGCCGTTCTTTGCTCCCGGTACTGAACCTTTAACAACTAACAAATTCTTCTCCGGAACGATTTTCATAATTTGGAGGTTAATGGCTTTAACCTTGCGGTTGCCCATCTGGCCGCCCATGCGGAGGCCTTTGAACACTCTCGAAGGATAAGCGCAAGCTCCGATTGAACCTGGTTTTCTCAAACGGTTGTGCTGACCGTGAGTTGACTGTCCGACGCCATTGAAATGATGGCGTTTCACGACACCCTGGAAGCCCTTACCTTTGCTGATGCCGCTGACGTCAACAAATTCGCCTTCCATGAATACATCGACGGTGAGTGTCTCTCCGAGGCTCTTTCTGTGTCCTTCCTCGAAACGAGTAAATTCCCTAACCAATTTCTTAGGCGTCGTGCCGGCTTTCTCGAAATGTTTCTGCATAGCCAGAGGTGTGTTCTTCACCTTCTTCTCGTCAAACGCCAATTGGATAGCATCGTAACCGTCTTTCTCTTTTGTTTTAACTTGGGTTACTACACATGGACCTGCTTCAATGACTGTCACCGGCACGTTCTTGCCGTTGGCGTCATAAATGCTGGTCATCCCAATCTTTTTTCCTAGTATTCCTGACATTGCTAATACTTTAAGCTTTTAATTACTAGATAGTTTTACAATAATTTAATTTCTACATCCACGCCGTTAGGCATCTCCAATTTCATCAAAGCGTCAATCTGCTGGGAAGTCGCGTTGTAGATGTCCAACAATCTCTTGTGGTAACACAACTCGAACTGCTCACGCGATTTCTTGTGAACGAATGTGGAGCGCAAAACCGTGTAGATCTTCTTGTCGGTCGGGAGCGGGATAGGACCGCTGACGACTGCACCAGTCATTTTGATGGTTTTCACGATCTTCTCGGCTGACTTGTCAACCAAGTTGTGGTCGTGCGACTTGAGTTTAATTCTAATTCTTTGGCTCATAAGAATTTGTCGTTAATTTTATTTTTTGTCTTACCTTTTTATTCTTACTTTCCTGTCTTCTCTTAAAAGAAGAAATATATTCCCTTCGCTTTCTTGATGACAACATCGGCCAGCGCCGCCGGTACTTCAGCGTAATGGCTGAACTCCATGTTGAACGTGCCTCTGCCTTGCGTCAAGGTGCGAAGCGTTGTGATGTATCCGAACATCTCTGCCAGAGGGGCGTCGGCCTTGACGACCTGAAGCCCGTGGTCGATATCCACATTGTGCAGTACCGCCCTGCGTCTGTTAAGGTCGCCTGTCACCTCTCCGAGATAGTCGGCCGGAACATGAACCTCAACTTTCATCACAGGTTCCATCACGACGGATCCGGCGAGTGCGCCCGCCTCCCTGAAGCCGATGCGTGCCGCACTTTCAAACGAAAGGTCGTCACTGTCAACAGGATGCGAGCTGCCGTCAATGAGGCGTACCTTGACGGAATCCATCGGGAAACTTGCCAAGACGCCGTTCGACATTGAACTGCGGAACCCTTTTTCAACAGGTGCGATGAACTCCTTCGGAATGCTCGCGCCTTTGATGTCGTTGACGAACTGCAACCCAGACATGCCGTCATCGGCAGGTCCGATTTCAAATTCGATGTCTGCGAACTTGCCCTTGCCACCGTTCTGTTTCTTGTATGTCTCACGGTAGCGGACAGTCTTCGTAAATGACTCTTTATATGCCACCTGCGGCTGACCCTCGTTGATTTCGACGCCGAACTCTCTCTTGAGACGGTCAACGATGATGTCGAGATGAAGCTCACCCATGCCGGAAATGATTGTCTGACCGGAGTTCTCGTCTGTTGACACCTTGAATGTCGGGTCTTCTTCCGAAAGCTTTGCCAATGCGATGGTGAGTTTCTCCATGTCGGCCTGTGTCTTAGGCTCGACGGCGACCTGCACCACCGGTTCCGGGAACTTGATGTTTTCGAGGATGATAGGATTCTTCTCAAATGCGAGGGTGTCGCCGGTCCTGATCTCTCTGAAGCCTACTGCCGCGGCGATGTCGCCGGCCTCGATCTTGTCGAGCGGGGTCTGCTTGTTTGCGTTCATCTGAACGATCTTGTTGATGCGTTCGCGTTTGCCTGTGGAGACATTGAGGACTGTCTGACCTGCTTCGAGTGTTCCTGAATAGACGCGGAAGAATGCGAGTTTGCCGACATACGGGTCTGTCGCGATCTTGAACGCGAGTGCGCAGAAAGGCTCTTTCGGGTCAGCCTTGCGATTCTCTTCTTTTTCAGTCTTAGGGTTGATGCCCTTGACGTCTTCTATATCAAGAGGGCTTGGAAGGTAGCGGACTACACCGTCGAGGAGCGGTTGTACTCCTTTGTTTTTAAATGAAGCTCCGCACATCACAGGGCATATACGCAGTTCTAATGTTGCCTTTCTGATTTCCGCGATAAGTTCATCCTCTGTGATGGAGTCTGGATCGACCATGAATTTTTCAAAGAGAGCTTCGTTGTCTTCAGCAGCGCCTTCTAAGAGTCTGAGGCGGTATTCTGCTGCGAGTTCAGCCAGTTCCGCAGGGATTTCGACTTCGTCGAATTGGGTGCCGAGTTCGTCTTCACCCCATACGAGAGCTTTGTTCTTGATAAGGTCTATGACGCCGATGAAACCGTCCTCCTCCCCTATCGGGATTTGCACTGGTACCGGTTTCGCATCGAGTTTGTCTTTGATCTGCTCTAAAACTTTGTAGAAGTCCGCGCCGCTGCGGTCCATTTTGTTGACGAAGCAGATGCGCGGCACATTGTATCTGTCGGCTTGGCGCCAAACGGTTTCAGACTGTGGCTCGACACCGCCGACAGCGCAGAAGATTGCTATTGCGCCGTCGAGAACCCTGAGCGATCTCTCCACTTCGACCGTGAAGTCAACGTGGCCGGGGGTGTCTATTATGTTAATCTTGAATTGGTTATCGTCGTGATTCCAATACACCGTCGTGGCTGCTGATGTGATGGTGATGCCGCGTTCCTGTTCCTGGACCATCCAGTCCATCGTCGCAGCACCGTCATGAACCTCGCCGATACGATGGTTACGACCTGTATAATAAAGGATACGCTCGGTCGTAGTCGTCTTGCCGGCATCAATGTGTGCCATTATGCCGATGTTGCGGGTGCGACCGAGGATTGCCATATTATTTGTATCGTTTGCCATCTTCTTGAAATATCATTTACGTTTCTGTTAGAATCTGAAGTGTGAGAATGCCTTGTTGGCATCGGCCATTCTGTGGATTTCTTCCTTCTTCTTGAAAGCTGCGCCTTCTTCCTTATAAGCCTGCATGATCTCACCTGCAAGTTTCTCGCCCATTGATCTCTCGTGGCGCTTGCGTGCGTAACCGATAAGGTTCTTCATGCCCATGCTCTGCTTGCGTGAAGGGCGGATTTCCGATGGAATCTGGAATGTCGCACCACCGATACGACGGCTTCTGACCTCGACCTGCGGGGTGACGTTTGCCAATGCTTTTTTCCAAACCTCAAGCGGGTCCTCGTTCAACTTAGTCTGAACGATTTCCATTGCCTGGTAGAAAATTTCGTAAGCAAGGTTCTTCTTTCCTTCGAGCATGATGTTGTTCACGAACTTTGTGACATTGACATCACCGTACTTCGGATCCGGAAGGATGATTCTTTTCTTTGGTTTAGCTTTTCTCATTTCCTAATCGTTTTACTAAGTTCTACTTCTTACCTTTTGCCGGTGCTGCACCCTTTTTCGGACGTTTCGCACCATACTTTGACCTGCGCTGACGGCGACCTTCGACACCTGCTGTGTCCAATGTGCCGCGGATGATGTGATAACGCACACCCGGAAGATCCTTGACACGGCCTCCCCTGATCATGACGATCGAGTGCTCCTGAAGATTGTGACCTTCGCCCGGAATGTAGGCGTTGACTTCTTTTTGGTTTGTCAGACGAACCCTCGCGACCTTACGCATGGCCGAGTTAGGCTTCTTAGGTGTTGTGGTATAAACACGAACACACACGCCGCGGCGCTGCGGGCAAGAATCCAAGGCAGGAGATTTACTCTTGTCTTCCAATTTCTGACGTCCCTTGCGGACTAACTGCTGAATTGTTGGCATTCTTTAATTGCGTTTAAATTTTTAATTTTTAATTATTAAACTCTTCAAGGTCAGTGACCTTTACTCAATTTTTTATGAAAACGAATGGTAACTGGTGACTCGAAATCACACATAGCAAGGATTGATAAGTCTTGGTTCAAGACTTCTTCGCGACTTTCTTCATCGCCTTTCTCTAAACACACCGCGAAGAATTTATTCAGAACATTTCGCGATGAAGAAACCTTTAACGTTTAACTTATCAGGTCCCTTACTATTTGTAAATGAGGCAACATTTACTACCTTTTTCGGAGTGCAAAATTACAACATTTTTTAATACAAAAAACTTTTTTATGAAATTTTTTAAAAATATTTTATTTCGCGTCATAATACTGGCTTTTACAAGAATTTCAACACTCTTTTTTTTAAACAAAAAAAGCCTGAAACGAGAAAATAGCCCGACATAATTCAACATTTTCATCAGAAATGACATCAAGATTGATTATGTTTCAGACGCTTGTCCAAACGAAAAAAAAGCGTTTTTCACACCTTATTATATATACGCCACAAAGACTTGTATGAAACATGACACAGATATGAAAAAAAATACTCGTTGCAAGATGATTTTTTATTATCTTTGCCGCCTGAAAATTTTTGAAACGTGTCAGACATTCTTGAGAAACTGAACGGGCCTCAGCGCGAGGCCGTGACGACGATTGAAGGCCCGGTGATGGTCATAGCCGGCGCAGGTTCCGGCAAGACCCGCGCCCTCACCCACCGCATCGCCTACATGATACAGCAGGGCATCAACCCGTTCTCCATCATGGCGTTGACGTTCACCAACAAGGCCGCGAAGGAGATGAAGGAGCGCATCATGCAGCTCGTCGAGCCGGGTGCGGCGCGCAACGTGTGGATGGGGACGTTCCACTCCATATTCGCGCGCATACTGCGCATCGAAGCGGCAAACCTCGGCTACACACCCGACTTCACAATATACGACACCGACGACTCGAAGTCGCTGGTGAACAACATTCTGAAAGAGATGCAGCTCGACAGCAAGGCATACCCCACGAAATACGTGCTTCACCGCATCTCGATGGCGAAGTCGGCGCTTTACACCGCCGAAGACTACTGCGACAACGCCGACATCCAGGAGCAGGATCGCCGCGCGCAGAAACCGCTGACCGGCGAGATCTTCAAGCTCTACAACGCTCGCCTGAAACGCGCCAACGCGATGGACTTCGACGACATCCTTTTCAACACAAACGTGCTGCTCCGTGACTTCCCGGAGATACTCTTCAAATACCAGAGGCATTTCGAATACATCCTCGTTGACGAGTACCAGGACACCAACTACGCGCAATACCTTATTATCAAAAGAATCGCAGCGATGCGCGAAAACATCTGCGTGGTCGGCGACGACGCGCAGAGCATCTACGGTTTCCGCGGCGCCAACATACAGAACATCCTGAATTTCAAGGTCGATTATCCGAGCCACAAGCTGATTCGCCTCGAGCAGAACTACCGCTCGACGAAGACAATCGTCAACGCGGCGAACAGCGTCATCGCCAACAACAAGGACCAGATCAAGAAAAACGTGTGGTCCGACAAGGAAGAGGGCGAGCTCATCACCCTGATGCGCGCCAGCTCCGACAACGAGGAAGGCACCCTGGTCGCCAACTCCATCTTCGGCTTCAAGATGTCGCGCCAGCTCAACAACCGCGACTTCGTGATACTCTACCGCACCAACGCACAGTCGCGTTCCATCGAAGAGGCCCTGCGCAAACAGGACATACCTTATAAAATATATGGCGGGCTTTCGTTCTACGACCGCAAGGAGGTGAAAGACCTCCTCGCCTACTGCCGCGTCACCATCAACCCATACGACGAGCAGGCCCTGATGCGAATCATCAACTACCCGGTCAGGGGAATCGGCGAGACGACGAAGCAGAAACTGCAGGTGCTGGCGCAGCAACAGAACAAGACGGTGTGGGACATCATGGTATCCCTCGACGAGATGAACAGGGATTTCAACATGGGGACGCTCACGAAGCTGCGTGAGTTCACCACGATGATTCAGAGTTTCCAGACCCAGATCGAAAAGATGACCGCCTTCGAGCTTGCGAAACACATCACCAGCACGATAGGGCTTCTCAAAGTCTTGAAAGACGAAGACACGCCCGAAGCCGAGACGAGAGTGCAGAACGTGGAGGAGCTTCTCAACGCCATCATGGAGTTCTCCGACAAACAGGTCGATGAAGTCACCGGCGAGCAGATGACGGTGAGCCTTCCGAAGTTCATGGAGGACGTGGCATTGCTCACCGACCAGGACAAGAAAGAAGACGAGAACGCCGACCTCGTGACGCTTATGACGATCCACAGCGCGAAAGGCCTGGAGTTCCCCTACGTTTATATCGTCGGCCTTGAAGAGAACCTCTTCCCCGGCATACAGTCGCTCAGCACGCGCGAAGATCTGGAGGAGGAACGCAGGTTGTTTTACGTCGCCATCACGCGGGCCGAGACGAAGCTCATCCTCAGCTACGCCGAGAGCCGCTACCGCTGGGGCAACCTCTCGCTCAGCGAGCCGTCGCGTTTCATCGAGGAGATAAATCCGGATTTGATCGAGAAGACGAAAAAAGCATCATTCAGAGGGACGACGATAAAAGAAGAACGCAGATACAACCCGTTCGGAACGAATCGCGGATCCTGGTCGGAATCTTACGGAAGACGTGAAACGGGAGATGACAGACGAAACGCCTACGGTCATTCAGAAAAGCCGAGGGTTCCGGAGACGCCGAAGACTTCAGCCGCGCCGCAAGCATCAGACGCCGATTTCGCACCCGCGGACCCGGAAGCAATCAATGTCGGGCAACGCGTGCTTCACCAGAAGTTCGGGCAGGGCACCGTGGTGAAGGTCGAAGGCACCGGCCCGAACAAAAAGGCCTCCGTCGCGTTCGACACCTGCGGGACGAAACTTCTCATGCTTAAATTCGCAAAACTGAACATTTACAAAGGATAAACTATACAACAACACATATTATGGATTACAACACAGGACGCGAGCAAATCGTGATATCAGAATACGGACGCAACATCCAGATGATGATACGTCACCTGATGGAGATAGAGAACCGCCGCCAGCGCACCGAGGCCGCCTATTTCGTAGTCAACGTGATGGCGCAGATGAACCCGCAGGTCAAGGAGTCTAATGACTACAACCACAAACTATGGGACCATCTTCACATCATAGCCAACTATGAACTTGACGTTGACGGCCCGTACCCGAAGCCGACACCAGAGATGCAGAAGAAGAGACCCGACCACATCGGGTATCAGAAGAACAGCATCCGCTACGGACATTACGGACAATACATCTATGACATCGTGAAGAAAGTCAAGGAGATGGAGGACGGCCCGAAGAAAAAGGCAATCTTGGTGAACATCGCCAACCAGATGAAACGCGACTACCTGAACTGGAACCGTGACACCGTCAACGACCTGCTGATTCTCGATGACCTCTACAAGATCTCCGACGGCGAGATAACGCTCCCTATCGACACGAAGCTGACTCCAACCAACGAGATTCTCGGCAAGGTCCCCCAACAGCAGCAACAGCAGAAGAAAAAAGGCGGCAAGAAGAAGAATCAAGTATCAGCCAAGAGCGGCAACCCGAACAGACCCATCAAGAAAAACTGACTGAAAGTGTGGGGTGTTGAGAGTTGAGAGATTAATTAAAAATTTTAAAAAAAAAGAATCATGTCTTCATTCAGAATCAAAGGCGGGAGCAAACTCAATGGCATCATCGTGCCGCAGGGTGCGAAAAACGAGGCGATGCAGGTGCTTTGCGCCGCGCTTCTCACCGACGAGCCTGTGACAATCACGAATTTGCCGGACATCCTCGACATCAACAACCTCATCGAGCTGATGAAGGGCATGGGTGTCGATGTGAAACGCACAAGCAAGAGCGAGGTGACGTTGCAGGCCAAAGACATAAACCATGAATATTTCGACACCGAGGACTTCCACGAGCGCGCCACACGGCTGCGCGGCAGCGTGATGATTCTCGGCCCGCTTTTAGCCAGATTCGGCAACGGTTACATGCCGCGTCCTGGCGGCGACAAGATAGGACGCCGCCGTCTCGACACACATCTCATCGGATTGCAGAACCTCGGCGCCACGATGGAGACGACAGACATGGAATACTGCTACCACCTCATCGCACCTAAAGACGGACTGAAAGGCACATACATGCTCCTCGATGAGGCGTCGGTGACTGGCACCGCCAACATCGTGATGGCTGCGGTGATGGCGAGAGGCACCACAACGATCTTCAACGCCGCATGTGAGCCGTATCTCGTGCAGCTTTGCAGGATGCTCATCTCCATGGGCGCGAAAATCGACGGCGTGGGATCCAACCTCCTCCGCATCACCGGCGTGGAGAAGCTTCACGGCACCACACACCGCCTGCTCGCCGACATGATCGAAGTCGGCTCTTTCATCGGCCTCGCCGCCATGACAGGCTCCGACATCACCATCAAGGAAGCAGGGATACAAGACCTCGGCATCATTCCGGCCACCTTCAGGAAACTCGGAATCAAAATGGAGTTCATCGGCGACGACATCCACATCCCGGCGCAACAGCATTACGAGGTCGAGACCTTCCTGGACGGGAGCATCCTCACCATCGCCGACGCACCGTGGCCGGGCTTCACCCCCGACCTGATCAGCATAGTGCTCGTAGTGGCGACACAGGCGAAAGGAACAGTGCTCATCCACCAGAAAATGTTCGAGAGCCGCCTTTTCTTCGTCGACAAGCTCATCGACATGGGCGCGCAGGTGATTCTCTGCGACCCGCACCGCGCCAACGTCATCGGCCTCGACAGAAGCCACCAACTCAAAGGACTGCGGATGGCATCGCCCGACATCAGAGCCGGCGTCGCGCTGCTCATCGCGGCACTATCCGCCAGCGGGACTTCTATAATCGACAACATCGACCAGATAGACCGCGGCTACCAGGACATCGACACGAGACTGCGCAAACTCGGCGCCGACATTGAAAGAATCTAACAATACAGAAAAAATCATACGACATCAAACGTGAAAAAACTTCTCGCAATAATCCTCACCTTATTAATTAATACAGCGATGTTCGCCCAAGACGGCGCCGTCATAATCGACGAGCATTTTGACGGCGCTTCGATGCCGGAAGGCTGGACAACATTCGGAGAAGGCACCGGCAACTGGTGCATTTCCAACACGTCAAACGCAGGCGGCACGGAAAACGAGGTGAACCTCCGGCACGACACACCCACATTCAACGGCACGACACGTCTTGCAGCACCAGCGATGAACCTCAACGGCGTCAACAGCATCATCGTACAGTTCAAATTCCATTTCGAAAACTACCTCGGCACTCATAAGTTAGGCGTCGCCACCTCCAAAGACGGCGGCGTCACCTGGCATCAAGCATGGCAGGAAGGCTTCTCCTCAAACGGGGTTTACACCGTTGACGAGCTGCTCTCAACACCCGACATGAACAACGGCAACGTGCTTGTCGCAATATATTATACCGGGAACTCGGAGTTTTTCTACAACCTATATTTTGACGACATAAGAATCATCGCATTGAAAAACAACGATGCAAGTCTCAACGAAATCAATGTCCTTGACAAACTCCCGATGCGTGGCAATGAGATTTCATTCACCCTGACCAATTCAGGACACGATGTCATCAACTCCATCGAGGCACAATATCATTTCGATGACGAAGAAATTGTCACTGAAACCTTCCAGACACATCTGGAATCTCTTGAATCTCAGACACTCACATTCTCAAAAAAGAAAAATCTCAATCCAGACGCGAACACCTGTCATGTTGAAATCACGAAAGTGAACGGTGTCCCCGACGATGACCAGACGAACAACCACTTGGATAAAAACGTCTTCGTCGGCTACGGCAGCACCCCAAGAACCGTGATGATTGAGCATTTCTCAAGCTGCACCTGCCCGCACTGCCCCAACGCGGATGCTGTAATGGCGACCTTGACCGCAAGCAACCCGGGCAAATTCGCATACGTGAAATACGAGATGAACTGGCCAGGTCCCGGCGATCCGTATTACACGGAAGACGGCCAGGCCATGAGGGATTATTACAATGTCACAGGCATCCCCAACCTGTTTTTCGACAGCAAAGACATTTATTTTATTGATGTTTCACAAGAAAACTTCGATTCACTGTACGCATCATGCGCTTTCGCAGACATAAAAGGCTCATTTACAATGAGTGGCAGCGTGATAAACATAGTGATTGACGTGACATCGCATTTCAACATGGACGGCTGCAAGCTGATGGTTTCAGTCAACGAAAAGACGACAACCGAAAACGTCCGCGAGGAATTTCACCATGTCATGATGAAAATGCTTCCGGATGCAAACGGCACCGACCTAACATTGAATCCGATGGAAACCAAACACTTTGAATTCTCACATGACATGTCGGGGACATTCGTCGAGGAACTCGACGACCTCGAAGTCGCAGCCTGGATTCATAAAAGAGACACAAAAGAGATTATCAACAGCCACTTCCTATATGAAAACGTGACCGGCATCAATCCGGCGAGGAACATCCAAATGACCGACAACCAAGACGGTACGATTACAGTATCATGGGAATCACCAAACAGCGGCAGTCCTGACGGCTATGATTTGCACATCAACGGAGAAAAATTTTTGAACAACTCAAGCGAAACATCCTATACATTTGATTCTGAAGCAGATACATATTATATTGCAGAAGTAACCGCCCGTTATGGGAACAACGTTTCAGTAAAGGAGATCTCTGACTTGTACATTCCAATGGCAACAGACGAAAATTCAACCCCGTCAATCAAGATTCATCCAAATCCATTTGACAATCAATTTGTTATCAATGAAAATGACATTGTTGAAGTAAGCATTTTCAACATCAGCGGTCAGATTGTCCTTGAAAAAAAATATTATTCCGCAAGCAATGTAACAATAAGCACTGAAAGTTTCAATCCAGGCGTTTACATCGTCAAAGTTTCAACCAAAAAAGGCGAAACAAACAAAAAAATCATCAAGAAACAATGACAAATTGTCACTTCGGACATTATGGCAATATTTTTGCTTGTGGCTTGCGTCATTTATGTAAATAATTAAAAAATATATACTATGGGAGACAAGAAAAAGAACAAGAAAGATTCTCAAGACGTTGAGAATAAAGAAGTTAAAAAGGAGTTTAAGGATTTTGAGGAGATCAAGGACACCGAAGAGCCTAAAGAGTCCAAGGAAAATGAGGAATCCAAGAAGGCGGAGGAAGTAAAAGAAGAGAAAGACCCGTTGGCAGAACTTCAGGACAAATACAATGAATTGAATGACAAATATATACGTCTATATTCAGAATACGACAACTACCGCAAGCGCACCGCCAACGAAAAAATCGAACTGATAAAGACGGCTTCAGAAAGCACGATTTCCACGATGCTGCCCATCCTCGACGACTTCGAGCGCGCGCTTCCGACCATGGAGAAGAGTGAAGACAAAAGCAACTACGAAGGTGCTTTGTTGATTTACAACAAGTTAAAAAAGGCTTTGGAGCAGAAAGGCCTCGAAGAGATCAACGCCAACGGTGCGGAATTCAACACCGACGAGCATGAAGCCCTGACGCAGATTCCGGCTCCGGAAGAGAGTCTGAAAGGCAAGGTGATGGATGTCATTCAGAAAGGGTACAAACTTAACGGCAAGGTGATACGCTACGCTCGCGTGGTTGTCGGATGCTAACAAATCAAGCTACAAAGCTTTGCAAAATGGAAAAGAGAGATTATTACGAGGTGCTGGAGGTTGAGAAGAACGCCACAGCCGATGAAATCAAGAAAGCATACAGGAAGAAAGCCTTGCAATACCACCCTGACCGAAATCCCGGCGACAAGGAAGCCGAGGAAAAGTTCAAGGAGGCGGCGGAGGCCTACAGCGTGTTGAGTGACGAGAACAAACGCGCGCGCTACGACCGTTTCGGTTTCGCCGGCGCGCAAGGCCAGGACTTCAGCGGAGCGTCGATGAGCGACATCTTCGGTCAGTTCGGCGACATCCTGAACGACCTGTTGAACAACAGCTTCGGCGGCGGATTCAGCGGCTTCAGCGGTTTCGGCGGCGGCGGACAGCGTTCGGCCTATCGCGGCTCAAACCTCCGTCTTAAAGTCAAACTCACTCTCGACGAAGTCAGCACCGGCGTCAAGAAAAAAGTCAAGGTCAACAAGTACGTGCCTTGCTCAAAATGCGGCGGCAGCGGCTCCGAGGACGGAAAGACGGAGACATGCCCTACATGCCACGGCAGAGGCCAGGTCGTGACTTCAAGACAGTCGTTCTTCGGCCAGATGCAGACCGTCTCGGTCTGCCCGACATGCAAAGGAGAAGGCCACATCATAAAAAAGAAATGCACCTGCTGCAACGGCGAAGGCATCGTCAAGGGCGAGGAGATCATTGAACTCGACATCCCGGCGGGCGTGGCTGAAGGGATGCAGCTTTCCGTGAGAGGCAAAGGCAACGCCGGCGCACACAACGGCGTTCCGGGCGACCTTCTCATCCTCATCGAAGAGATAAAAGACGAAAGACTCGAACGCGACGGCAACAACCTGATTTACAATCTATTCGTCAGCGTCCCGCAGGCGGCACTCGGCTGCAACGTCGATGTCCCATGCGTCGGCGGAACCGTCAACATCAAGATCCCGGCCGGAACACAAAGCGGCGACATCATCCGACTCCGGGGCAAAGGACTTCCGGAAATCAACAGTTACGGCAAAGGCGAACTCGTCGTTAATGTGAACGTCTGGACACCAAAGAGACTCTCCAAAGACGAAGAACAGATGATGAAGACGCTTCTCAACAGCGACAACTTCAAGCCGAAGCCGGGAGCGAACGACAAGAGCGCATTCGATAAAATCAGAGACTTCTTCAGTTAAGCAGGAGTTTGAGAAATTTGAGGTGGGTTGAGAAAGTAAACTTAACAGACTTACGAACACTGGAACATTGGACGCGGCTGGTCCGAAGACAAATTTTAGTATGAACTACTTAGAAATCAAGAACGTAAACAAGTCGTACGGCAGCAAAAAAGTTTTGGACGACATCTCCATCTCCGTGCCGAAGCAGAGCATTTACGGCTTGCTCGGCCCGAACGGAGCCGGAAAGACGACACTCATCAGGATAATAAACCAGATAACGATGCCCGACACGGGGCAGCTTCTCCTCAACGGCAGGCCGCTGTCGCCCGGCGACGTGGCTATAATCGGATACCTTCCGGAAGAACGCGGCCTTTACAAAAAGATGAAAGTCGGCGAACAGGCGATTTATCTCGCGCAGCTGAAAGGCCTCGACAAAAACACCGCCGACAAACGGCTCCGCCACTGGTTCGTGAAGTTCGGCATCACCGGATGGTGGGACAAGAAAGTGGAGGAACTCAGCAAAGGCATGCAGCAGAAAGTGCAGTTCATCGTCACAGTGATACACGAGCCGAAGCTCCTCATTTTCGACGAGCCGTTCTCCGGCTTCGACCCCGTGAACGTAAATCTTTTGAAAAAAGAGATTCTGCAACTTCGCGAAGATGGAGCGACGATTCTGTTCTCCACCCACAACATGGCATCCGTCGAGGAACTTTGCGACAACATCATGCTTATTAATAAAGGTGTGAAAATCCTTGAGGGCGGTGTCAACGAGATAAAGCAGCAGTACAAGACACATAAATACGAGATGGTCATCAGACCTTTCAAAGAAGGAATCAACATTCCTGAAGGACACACCATCCTTTCCATGGACAATGACAGGGACGGAAACATCCGCATCACCGTTCAGTCAGAAAACTCCAACGCACTGATTAAGAATATTTTAAATGAAGGCGATTTGATTTCATACAACGAGATACTGCCTTCGATGAATGACATCTTCATCAACTTGGTCACACCCAATTCGTCAAACTCCTAAAAATCCCCTGTCATGAAAATCGGAATAATTATTAAGAGAGAATATCTGACACGCGTCAAGAAAAAATCATTTCTCATCATAACGTTCCTCACCCCCATCCTGTTTGCCGCATTGATGCTTCTGCCTTCAATCCTGATGGTCAACTCCGAGAAATTCGAGGAGAAGAAAGTCATTGCGGTCTGCGACGAGTCGGGGATGTTCAAAGGGAAGTTTGAAGACACCGACGCCAACAGTTTCCTCTATCTTGACCAGGACTTCAACGATGTGAAAAACCTTGTGAAAGAAGGAATTTATGACGGCGTGCTTTACATTCCGGCAACCGAGCTCAACATTCCGACCAACGCCGAGATATACAGCAAGATCCCGATGCCGATGACCTTGACGAGCCATATCAAGTCATCGATGAAGCAAGTCATTGAACATCAGAAACTTTTAGCTTTCGGCATTGACCCAGACATCGTCAGGTCGGCGATGTCAACAGCGATAACGTTGCAGACGGTGCGCATGGACGAGGTGAACGGCGAGGAAATAGAGAAGAAGAGTTTCGGCGAATTGGAGATGATGCTCGGACTTCTACTTGCAGTCATAATATATTTCGCGATATTCCTTTTCGGCGGTCAGGTGATGCGAGGTGTCATTGAGGAAAAGACGAACAGAATCATCGAGGTGCTAATCTGCTCCGTGAAGCCCTTTGAACTGATGATGGGCAAGATCATCGGCATCGCCTTGGTCGGGCTGACGCAGTTTGTACTCTGGGTAGTGCTTTCCCTGGGAATCTACACAGTTGCGACGGTGGCCACAGGAACGCCGGATTTGTTGTCTAACGGAACTGTCATGTCGGAGCAAATCACTGATGTCCAGCAGATTGCGCAAGACAACGGTATGACAAAAGAGATAATGGATGTCGTCAATTCCATTAATTTCAGCGTGATTCTGTGGTCGTTCCTGTTTTATTTCATCGGCGGGTACCTTCTTTATGCGTCGATGTTCGCAGCGACGGGTTCGGCCTGCGACAACGAGACCGACTCACAGCAGTTCACGCTGCCTATTTCCGCGCCGTTGATTTTATCAATAATATTTGCGACAACGATAGCGAATGCGCCGAACAGCAGTCTGAGCATCTGGCTTTCGATGATTCCGTTCACATCACCGATTGCGATGATGTTAAGGATTCCATACGGGGTGCCATATTGGCAGATTGGACTGTCGTTGGCGATTTTAGCATTGACATTCATTCTTTTCACATGGTTTGCCGCCAAGATATACCGCACGGGCATCTTGATGTACGGAAAGAAAATCAGTTGGAAGGAGCTTCTGAAATGGTTGAGATATTAGATGAGAGAGAAGAGCAAAGAGAATCGCGTAGCGATTCCATATCCGTAGATAATCGCGTAGCGATTCCATATCCGTGGATAAATACGGCATTTGTTTTCATTGGAATGCGCATTTATTTTTATGAAAAAATATTTGGTGGCAATGTAAAAATGTCGTATTTTTGCACGCTAAAAAATTATAATCAGAAATTAACAAATAAACAGTTTAATAATCAAATTCAATTACAATGCAAAACAAAGGAGTCATTAAGCTTTTGGCATTATTATTGGCGATCTTTACGGTGTACCAGTTGTCATTCACGTTCGTGACAAAGCACATCGAAAGCAAAGCCGAGAAATACGCCAAAGGTCAGGAATCACTCACATTAGCCACAAAGATGGCTAACGGAGATCAGAAAGCTTACGAAGAATTGTTGGATTCAATCCAGACGGCGAGAGAGACTTACTATCTCGATTCAGTAGGCACAGTTAAAGTTTACATGTGGCAGGACTACCGCAAGTGCAAGGAGCAGGAGCTCAACCTCGGCCTTGACCTTAAAGGTGGCATGAACGTTATGATGGAAGTGTCGGTACCAGACATCATCTACGCTCTTTCAGGCAACGCACAGACAAAAGACGAGACATTCAGAAAAGCGATGGAAGAGGCGAAGGCACAGCACCTCAACAGCCAGAAGGACTTCGTTGACCTTTTCGGCGAGGCTTACCAGAAACTCGACCCCAACGCCCGCCTTGCTTCAATTTTCCTTTATGAGTTCAAAGACAAAGGCATCACCGTCAACTCGACGAACGAAGAAGTCCTAAAGGTCATCAAGGAAGAGACAAGCGGCGCAATCGACCGTTCATATCAGATTTTGAGAACACGTATCGACCGTTTCGGTGTCGCACAGCCGAACATCCAGAAGCTTGAAGGTTCAGGCCGTATCTTGGTCGAGCTTCCGGGCATCAAGGATCCGAAGCGTGTCCGCAAACTCCTTCAGGGAACGGCCCAGCTCGAGTTCTGGGAGACATACAACTTCAATGAGATCTACCAGCATTTTGAAGAAGCCAACGCACGTCTCGCCGAGATCGAGAAGGCGATGACAACGGATGCCGCCGAAGAGACAGATACAGTTGAAGAAGAAGGCGAAGACCTCGCACTCCTCAACCAGATGTCAGCTGAAGACTCACTGAAGAAGGCACAGACCGACGCTCTCGAATCATTCCAGAAGAACAACCCGCTTTACGCAGTCCTTCAGCCGTCATATTACACGAATGCCAACGGCATGATGGCTCCGGCACAGACAGCACGCGTCGGTTCAGCTCTCGTGAAAGACACAGCAAACGTCAACAGAATGCTCAAGAAAGTCAGCACGATATTCCCGCGTAACATGCGTTTCGCATGGTGTGTGAAGCCGACCACGACAGAAAGCGGCGCTGAATACATCGACCTCGTCGCACTCAAGGCCAACCGCGACAACAAATGCTCACTCGGCGGCGAAGTCATCACCGAGGCACGTCAGGACTACGATCCTAACGGCCGCGTCGAAGTCACAATCCAGATGAACTCAGAAGGTGCGAAGGCATGGAAACGCCTGACAGGTGACAATATCGGTCGTCAGGTCGCCATCGTCCTTGACAACTACGTATATTCATATCCTGTCGTCAACGATGAGATCCCCGGCGGTCGCTCACAGATCTCTGGCGGTGACATGACAGTTGAAGAGGCTCAGGACTTGGCTAACATCCTGAAAGCCGGCAAGTTGCCGGCTCCGGCGAGAATCCTCGAAGAGAACGTCGTCGGTCCTTCACTCGGTCAGGAAGCCATCACATCAGGTTTCTGGTCATTCATCATCGCATTCTGCCTCGTTCTTCTTTACATGCTGTTCTTCTACAGCAAGGCAGGTGTCGCAGCCGACATCGCGTTGCTCGTGAACATCGTGTTCTTCTTCGGTGTCATCGCGTCATTCGGCACAGTGCTCACGCTCCCTGGCATCGCAGGTATAGTGTTGACATTGGGTATGGCCGTTGACTCGAACGTCATCATCTTCGAGCGTATCAAAGAGGAGGTCGCATCAGGCAAAGGCTTGCGTCTCGCAGTAGCCGACGGTTTCAAGGCAGCTTATTCAGCCATCCTCGACGGTCAGATCACCACATTCCTCACAGGTCTCATCCTCTTCGAGTTCGGAACAGGCCCTGTCCAAGGTTTCGCAACGACATTGATGATCGGTATCTGCACATCATTGTTCACTTCAATCTTCATCACACGTCTCATCCTTGAAGGATGGCTCGCAAAAGGCAAGGACATCAAGTTCTCGACCGACATGACACGCGACTTCATGAAGCACGCAAACTTCGACTTCATCAAGTTCCGCAAGACAGCCTTCATAATCGGCGGCGCAATGATTCTCGTGAGCGCAATCTCACTCTGCACATTGAAACTCAACCTCGGCATCGACTTCAAGGGCGGACGTAACTACGTCATCCGTTTCGACAAGGAAGTCAACGACAATGAGGTACGTGAGGCTCTCACAGCCATCGACATCTTCCAGGCAGCCAACGAGACACCACTCGTGAAGACATTCGGCCCAGCCAACCAGGTGAAGGTCACGACCAAGTACATGGTTGACAACGATGACCCCGAAGTTGACGCACAGATTCAGGAGATGTTCTTCGAGGCATTGAAGGGATTCTACACAAGCAACGTGACATACCAGCAGTTCTCGTCAGACGACGTCTCAATCGGCATCATGAGTTCACAGAAAGTCGGCGGCACCATCGCTGACGACGTGACACGCAAGGCCGTCTGGGCAGTCATTTTCTCATTGGTGGTCATCTTCGTCTATATCGCAATCCGTTTCAGAAGATGGCAGTACGGTGTGTCGTCAATCATCGCATTGGCACACGATACAATCATCGTAATCGGTCTGTATTCACTGCTTTACAGCGTCATGCCATTCTCAATGGAGGTTGACCAGTCGTTCATCGCGGCGGTGCTGACAATCATCGGTTACTCAATCAACAACACCGTGGTTATCTTCGACCGTATCCGTGAGAACGTCGCCCTCTATCCGAAGAGAACATGGTACGAGAGAATCAACAACGGTGTCAACAGCACGTTGATGCGTTCAATCAACACGTCAGGCACAACATTGGTCGTGTTGCTCGCAATCTTCATTTTCGGCGGCGAGACAATCCGCGGATTCGTGTTCGCATTGCTCGTCGGTATCATCGCCGGTACATTCTCATCACTCTTCATCGCATCACCGTTCGCCTACATCCTTTTCAAAGGCAAAGAGCAGGATGCCAAGTTGCTTGAAGAAGACAACCGCAAGAGAAAATAATTGTTAATACATTAAATTGAATGGAGACGGGGTACATTGCGACTCCGTCTCTTTTTTATTCTCCTCTCCTCTCTTAACTTTCCTCTCACGTCTCCAATCTTTTTTATGATTTATATCAAAAAAAAATGTAATTTTGCAAGATTATTTTCGTTAGACTCAACAAAAGGAAAATTTATGTCAAAGAAACTATTGCTCATATTGGCACTGATACTTTTCGGTTCATCACAACAGATTGAGGCACAACGCAAAAGCCCTGCAAAGAACGCCGACATACTATTTGAACGCGGGCAGTATTTCAACGCCATCGAACGTTATAAAAAGGCCTATAAGAAAACCGGCAGCAAGAAATACGAACAGGAACGCATCCGTATCACCTTCCAACTCGGCGAATGCTACCGCCTCACCGACAACCCGCGTCAGGCGGCGGCACAATACAAGAGAGTGGTGAAGACCGATTTCCCGCTTGAGAAGCCTGAGGTGTATCTGCATTACGCCGACATGCTGAAACGTAACGAGAAATACAATGAGGCGCTTGAGTTTTACGAGATGTACAGACAAGCCGTCCCTGACGACCCGCGAGCAGAACTCGCAGCCGCCGACATAGAACACATCCAGGAATGGATGGAATTTCCTTCAAAATACGAAGTAACAAGACTTAAGGTATTGAATTCCAAAGCGTCAGACTTCGGAATCGCTTGGACCAACAACCAATATAACGAAGTGATCTTCAGCTCCACCCGCGACGGCGGAGTCCACAACGAGAAAGACGCCATCACAGGGCAGAAGTTCGCCGACTTTTACACGTCGCGCCAGGACAGGCAAGGTGTATGGGACAAGCCAACGCTCACCGACGAGGAAGGCGGCCTCAACTCACAGGGAAGCGAAGGCGTGCCGTTCTTCAACAAGTCGTTCTCGACGGTTTATTTCACACGCTGCGGCAACGCAAAGAAACGGCAGTCGGGCTGTGAGATTGTGAAGTCGTCACACGCCGGCGGTGCTTTCGGCGAGCCGGACATCGTGAAAATCGCGAGCATCGACTCCCTCGACGTCATCGGACATCCAACATTGTCGCAGGACGAGTCGGTCATCTATTTCGCGGCCAACCGCAAAGGCGGCTTCGGCGGCAAGGACATCTGGATGGCGATGAAAGGCGATGACGGGACATTCGGACGCCCGTTCAACCTCGGTGACGTCATCAACACGCAAGGCGACGAGATGTTCCCGTTCCTGCGCAACGACAGCACCTTGTATTTCGCCTCCGACGGACACGGCGGCATGGGCGGGCTCGACATCTTCGTGACGACCATCGACACAGCAGGCAACTGGGGAGAACCCGTAAACCTCAGGTATCCAATAAATTCCATCGGCAACGACTACGGGATAACATTCCACCCGACAGAAGAACGCGGTTTCTTCATCTCGAACCGCGACAGCCGCAACGGCCTCGATGACGACATCTATTATTTCATCGAGCCACCGGTTCTGTTCACCGTCAACGGCACCGTCAAAGACCCGAACACACTTCAGTTCGTCACCGGCGCAAACGTGAAAATATCAGGCTCCGACGGCTCGTCGGCCACCACACTCTCAAGTGAGAACGGCGGTTTCCAATTCACGAGCAGCCAGCTCGCCCTCGGGAACGTTTACGTCCTCACCATCGACAAGCCGAACTATTTCACAACTACCGACACCATCAGCACCATCGGGCTTGAGTTCAGCCACGATTTCCAGAAAGAATATGAGCTGATGATGATTCCTGACGAGGCCGTGGTGCTTCCGGAGATTCAGTACGAACTCGGGAAATGGGATTTGCAGCCTCAATTTGAGGACTCACTGCAAGGCCTCGTCGAACTTCTCCAGCTGAATCCTAACATCACCGTGGAGCTTGGCTCACACACCGACTTCCGCGACACCGACGCACGCAATGACATCCTTTCACAGAAACGCGCGCAGTCGGTGTGCGATTATCTTGTAATAAGAGGCATCGACCCGCTGCGCCTCACCGCAAAAGGATACGGTGAACGCAAGCCAAGAACGCTCAACAAAGACTTCACGTTCAACGATTATACATTCAAAGCCGGCACCGTCCTGACTGAAGACTTCATTGTTTCGCTGAACACCAAGGAATTGCAAGAATACGCCCATCAGCTGAACAGAAGGACGGAATTTAGAGTCATCAGTAAAGATTACATACCAAGAAATGCCATAAGCGATGATCAAAATGTCGCCATCAGCATGAATCCTAACGACAACAAAGTTGCATTCACACAGGATGAGAAAACCGGACTTTTCAAATTCAAGTCGATTATCAACGCATACACTGAGACTGTCTGTTACGACAAAGACAGCGATTTCAGCGTTTCGCAGAAAAAAGTGATGCAGCTGCTCAAAGACGGCCACATCTCGAAAAACGATTTCATCGGCGACAACATCGAAAGGATAATCACCGCCGGTGCCGTCATGAATCGTGCAGTGTTCAAAATCAAGGAGATGTACATCGCCGACAGGAAAGTTGAAAACATTGAAGTCACCGTATATAACAATCAAGTTGAAGACTGGGTCATCGGATCAAAAGACCTGAAGAAATTCGGCAGCTTCGAGTTTAACACAAACGAAAAGAAACTCATTTTCAAGTAATTAGGTATTTAGAAGTTTGAGGTAATCAGGTATTCAAGCACCTCAAACACCTAAACACCTCAAACACCTAAACATCTGACATGATAGAAAAACGTTATAGCCTTCGTGGTGTCTCGGCGGAGAAAGAAGACATCCACAATGCAATAAAAAATCTCGATAAAGGGTTGTATCCCAATGCTTTCTGCAAAATCATCCCCGACATACTCGGCGGCGATGATGAATATTGCAACATCATGCATGCCGACGGTGCCGGAACGAAGTCGTCGCTCGCATATCTTTATTGGAAAGAAACCGGTGACCTCTCGGTATGGGCAGGCATCGCACAGGACGCCGTCGTCATGAACACCGACGACTTGATGTGCATCGGCGCCACCGACAAGATGCTGCTTTCCTCGACCATAGGGCGCAACAAGAACCTCATCCCCGGCGAGGTCATCTCCGCCGTCATCAACGGGACCGAGGAGTTCCTCGCAAAACTGCGTTCACTTGGAGTCGGCATTTATCTCACCGGCGGCGAGACCGCTGATGTGGGCGACTTGGTGAGAACCATCATCGTTGACAGCACCGTCACCACGAGGATGAAACGCTCCGAAGTCATTGAGAACCATATCACTCCCGGCGATGTCATCGTCGGTTTCGCATCATACGGACAGGCCACATACGAAGACAGATACAACGGAGGCATGGGCAGCAACGGACTGACATCAGCGCGTCACGACGTGCTCGGACATTATCTCGCCGAGAAATACACCGAGAGCTACGACCATTCGATCCCGGAAGACCTGATTTATTCCGGCAACCACACGCTCACGGAAGCCACATCGGTTGAAGGTGTCGATGTCGGGAAACTCATCCTCGCCCCCACCCGCACCTACCTGCCGATGATGGTTCCGATTCTCGAAAACCTCCGCGGACACATCAACGGCATCATCCATTGCAGCGGCGGCGCACAGACAAAAGTGACGCATTTCATTGACAATCTTCATATTATCAAAGACAACATGATTGAGATACCGCCATTGTTCCAGATGATACAAGAGTCGTCAGGCACCGACTGGCAGGAGATGTACAAGGTCTTCAACATGGGTTCGCGTCTTGAGATTTACACCGACGAGAGATCAGCGGAAGAGATGATAGAGATTGCCAACTCATTCAACATCAACGCACAGATAATAGGACACGTCGAGGCGTCCGACAGGAAACGCCTCACCATCAAGAGTAAACACGGAATATTTGAATACTAATGGAAATAATTGACAAGTTAGAAGAGATAAAAGAACGTTGGGAGGCCTTGCGCGAGCAGCTCAACGACCCTAATTTGATGAACGACATGAAACGTTACGTCAAGGTCAACAAAGATTACAAAGACCTTGAGCCTGTGGTGGATGCGTTCAACCAATACAAGAACTACCTCGCGAACATCGACGAGGCGAAAGACATTCTGAAGACAGAGAAAGACGAGGACATGCGCGAGATGGCGCAGGAGGAACTCGACAAGGCCACCGAGAAGTCGGCGAAGCTCGAAGAAGACATCCGCCTGATGCTCATCCCCCAAGACCCGACCGACGGCAAGAACGCCGTGATGGAGATCCGTGCCGGCACAGGCGGCGACGAGGCTGCCATCTTTGCCGGCGACCTCTACAGGATGTATATCAAGTTCTGCGAGACGAGAAACTGGAAGGTCGAGACCGTCGATGCCAACGAAGGCACTGCCGGAGGCTTCAAGGAAATAGTGTTCAACGTCATCGGCGACGGCGCATACGGAATCCTGAAATTCGAGTCGGGAGTACACCGCGTGCAGCGCGTGCCGAAGACCGAGACACAAGGACGCATCCACACATCAGCCGCATCAGTGGTCGTGCTTCCAGAAGCCGAAGAGTTCGATGTCGAACTGCTCGACAAAGACATCAAGAAAGAGGTGTATTGTGCCGCGTCAGGTCCTGGCGGGCAATGCGTCAACACCACATACAGCGCAGTCCGTCTCACCCACATTCCGACAGGCGTGGTGGTGAGCTGCATCGACGAGCGTTCACAGGCCAAGAACATGGCCAAGGCCATGAAAATCCTCAGAACACGCATCTACGAGCAGGAATACAACAAGTATATGGAAGAGGTATGCTCGAAACGCAAGACCATGGTCTCAACCGGCGACCGCTCGGCGAAGATACGCACGTACAACTATCCGCAGGGGCGCGTCACCGACCACCGCATCGGCTTCACTGTCTATAACCTCACCTCCGTCATGGACGGCGACCTGACATCATTCATCGAGAACCTCCAGATGGCCGAAAACGCCGAGAGGTTGAAGGAGAGCATGGAATAGAGATTAAAAAAGAGAACCGCATAGCGGTTCCACATCCGTAGCACATGGATTTTACATGTGGAAATGAATAGTAACAATGAACCGCATAGCGGTTCCATATCCGTAACAACATGAATAAACAGCAAATCATAAATCAAATCCACGCCAAGAGATCGTTCCTTTGCGTCGGTCTCGACACAGACATCAAGAAAATACCGCAACATCTTCTCAATGAGGAAGACCCTGTCTTCGCCTTCAACAAGGCCATCATCGACGCTACAGCTAAATACGCCATCGCCTTCAAGCCGAACACGGCATTTTACGAGGTGTATGGCGCGAGAGGCTGGGCAAGTCTCGAAAAGACAATCAATTACATCAAGACGAATTACCCGGAGATGTTCGTCATCGCCGACGCAAAACGCGGCGACATCGGCAACACATCCGCCAACTACGCACGCGCTTTCTTCGAGACATTGAAAGCCGACGCCATCACAGTGGCTCCTTACATGGGCGTCGATTCCGTCGAGCCGTTCCTCGGCTTCAACGACAAATGGGTGATTCTTCTTGCCCTGACATCAAACAAAGGCTCGAAGGATTTCCAATACCTCAACATCAAAGGCAAGGAATTATATAAGAATGTCTTGGCGAAGTCGGCTGAATGGGCTGGCAGCGACAAGATGATGTACGTTGTCGGTGCGACACATCCAGAGGAACTCGGCGAGATTCGCAAGTTGTTGCCGGAGCATTTCCTTCTCGTCCCTGGTGTCGGGGCGCAAGGCGGCGACCTTCAGGCTGTCGCGAAGTTCGGCCTCAACAAAGACTGCGGCCTCATCGTCAACTCGTCACGCGGCATAATTTACGCCTCCAACAGCGAGGACTTCGCCGAAAGAGCCGCCGAAGAAGCAAGGAAACTGCAGGAACAGATGGCTGCCGTTTTGTAGTAAAAAGTTATAAAGTATAAAGTTAAAAGAGCGCAAAGCGGACAAGATGTTTGCTTTGCGCTTTTTTCGTGTGTAAATGTTTTGAAAGTATTCGATCTATAAATCAAATATTTAAGCCTTTTCCGCCTCAACTAACAAGTAGTTTTTTAACACAAGTTTCACAAGCATTATCACAAGTCACACAAGTTTTCACCCAATCACCTAACAACCTATTCACCTAACCTCCCCTTCCCTTCATACTTCTTCGCCATCCGCTTCTTCCCTATCTTCTTGTAAAAATTCGCGACATGGGCACATGTCGTTTTGTATGTTCCACGATATATCTCATTGTTTTCATCATAAAAAGTCTTTGCGATATTATATGCTTTCAGAGTATATTGTTCACCTTTTTCCGTGTCACCGAGGGCGAAACAGGCCTTTCCCATGCGGACGTAACAGTTAATGAGATGAAATTTGTAAATTCTCAACCTGTCGGCCGATTTCTCATAGATTTCCATGCCTTTGTTGTAATGTTCGAAAGCCCCGGTGTAATCTTTCCTGCTGAAGAACACATCGCCGTACGTCTCGTTCGCCGAAGCGTAAATCTCCTCATAACATCCGTTGTCGCCGCCGTATTTCACGCACAAATCCAGAAGTTTCTCGTATGTCGCGGAAGCCTCATCATCCTCTCTGAGAAACACCTCCGCCTTTGCGAGCCGGTAAAGCGCATACAGATACACATCCAATTCGTAATTGACGAACTCGTGTGCATCCATGACCTTGAGCGCATCAACAAACGCGGTTTTGGCTTCCTGATAATTCTTAAGTTCCATGTAGATGTTGCCTTTTTTCGTTTTGAAATCCGCGATTCTCGGGGCATATTTCTTCGGATCCTGCGGCATGATGCGTGTTTCTATCTCGATGGCCTTGTCGATACATGCCATGGCGGAGTCGTTTTTCCCTTGGTCAGACAGGATGATGCTCAGGCTCGACAGCGAGTTGGCGTATTCACCGCTGAATTTATCATCAGCCTCATAAAGTTTCCTCCTTATCTCGACAGATTTTTTTACGACTTTCTCCGCCTTCTCATACTCACAATTCTCATAATACATGGTGCCGAGTTCATGAATCGGATAGTTTATAAGCACATAGAAATACGAGTCGCTCACCTCGTTGCCGAGTCCGTCTTCGGCTGATTTTATCGCCTTTTCAAAAAAACTGCGGGCTCTGTCAAGATCCTTGATGCGGATGACCATACGACCCATATTCAAATATATGTATGACATGTGAATCTTTGAACTGCAATTTCTTTCGGCGATCATCCCGTACTTCATCACTTTTTCGATATTGACCTCATCGGAGAAGAACCTGACCGTCTGTGCGAGAACATAGTTGTTGGTCGAGTCGGCTTCTACTATTTTTTCGTACATCTGTCCAATGATTCGTCTGTTTTCCGGTCCGCCCACGACAGTCCTGATGTTGATTTCGTCAAGCATCCCTGGAATCAGTGCTTTTATTGAAGCGTTGACCTCATTTCTCTGCAAAATCTTATTTGATAGTCGTTCAAAAGAATTGTAGTTCACATACACATTCAATGCGCCTTCGATGTCGCCGTTGTCAAGGGCGGCGAAAGCGCGGCGGCCCACCGAGTCCATGTCGTCTTTGTTAATCCTCGAGAACTTGTCGGCATATTCCGCAATCTTCGAATTGGCGTTTTTCAGGTCTTCTTCAGCTTTCACGGCTCTTTGCTCGTATTCCGCAAGCGGAATCTCGTTTTTTGCGAGCTGCGACTTCAACTCCTCAATCTGTTTCTTGTAAACGCCCACCTGATAGTTGTCGAATATCTCGTAATAGCTGGCGCGCGCCTCCGCAAGTTTCGCAGGCGGCGCTACGACAATCTTCAATGTGTCTTTTTCGGTCAGGACGATGCCATCCCTAATCAGTTGGTTGTTCACCACTTCGTAGCCCGACTTGTAAACACGGAGGTTATACACCACGTCGCCTTTCTTCTTCTTGGCGAAATTCAGGATGAAGACCCCGTCATTGCCGCTGACGGCTGGCTGCACGTCATCCGACGAGACGGCCTCGATGCTCGCGCCGGAGACAGTCTTGCCATTTGAATTAATCTCAACTACCACGCCGACCTGCCGCACCTGGGCAGACAGGGTGCAAACATTTAACAGACAAACTGTTACAAGAATAATTTTAAGATATTTTGCTGTCATAAAACAAATAAACAATGAGCTGCAAAATTAATAATTTTTCCGAATCAGGGAAAAAACTTTTCAGACAACGATCGTATGAATTTTTTTCATCGCAGCATGCACATCAAGTCACACAATTATCCTGCTCACCTGATTTGCTTTTTTCATTCAGCAGTGCCGAATATTCCGCAAAAAAGTCATAATCAAGCAATTGCGATATTTTTAACAACAAGTCGGTATCGATATATTTCCTATGGAAAATCTTATAGACGTTGTCGCGACAAAATCCCAACTTGTCAGAAAACCACTTGACACAGTGCCCCTGCTCGTCAAGTTTCTCACGTATTTTCTCACCAATGTGAATCTCTTCCATATAAAAGTGTTTTAACAATAGAGGGAGTGAGACTTCGAAATCTGACAAAATTTTTCAAAAATTTTTCAAATCATTGTTAATTTCAACATTGGAATGACATTTCAGAGGGGGAGGGAACTTTTCAAGTGGTTTGGAATTGATAAGTTAGAAAAGAATTAGGTACAATATCCGATGTTCAGGATAGATTTCGCACAAGAAGGCGGTTTCAAGGATTCTGAAGGTTTGAAGAAGATAACTCCATCATATTTAGATGTGTGGAAGGAGTTTTAGACGTTTGAAAAAAAATTTCAAAAAACAGCTCCAAGTCACAAAAGATTTATATCTTTGCAGCCGGTATCAAAGACAAAAAGTTATGACTACATTATTCGACTACAGTGGAACACGTTACATCAATCCGCTTACAGACTTTGGTTTCAAGAGAATCTTCGGTGACAAGGAAGTGATGAAGGCGTTTCTCACCGACCTGCTCCAGCCAAGTTCTCCGATAAAGGATCTAATTTTCCTTGACAAAGAGTTAGGTCCTGACAATGAGACATTTAGAGGTGTCATATACGACCTGCGCTGCATGACCGAAGACGGAGGCGAATTTATCGTTGAGATGCAAAACCGCGGACAGGAACATTTCAGCGAGAGAATCCTTTATTATCTGTCACGTTCGTTTTCAAACCAGAAAGGACATAGTGACAAGGATTGGGACTATAGCCTGAAACCGATTTACGGCGTTTTTTTCCTGAATTTTCACATGAAAGGGTTCAAACCTCGTTACTTGAGGACAATTCAGATGACCGTCAGCGAGACAGGCGAGTTGTTTTCTGACAAACTAAAGGCTTTTACATTAGAGATTCCCGATTTCAAAGACAAGTCAGAAGATTACCCAAAGACAATGATTGAATACTGGCTGTACATCTTGGCTAACATGCAGAATTTCAAGGGGCAATTGCCTTTCACACAAAAACAGCCTGTATTCAAGAAGGTGGGCATGATTTCAGAAATAGCTCACCTGACCCCCGATGACCTACGGTCATACGACAAGAACATGGACACCATCCGCACGAACAACGAGGTCATGAGTTTTGCCAAAAATGAAGGCAGGAGTGAAGGTATAAAAGAAGGTATAAAAGAGGGAATCCATAAGGTCGCCGCAAGCATGAAAAAAATGGGACTACCGATGTCGCAAATCACACAGGCGACCGGACTGTCAGAAGATGAAATTGCCGCATTGTAATCACAAAGTTCTTTCACCTCCTCTCGTATGGACAAACAAAAAGGCTGACGCATCACAAGGAGCGCCAGCCTCTCTAATCTCTTATCTATAATCTCTAAACTATCTTGCGATAGTGACTTTCTGCGTCTTCACAGCACCGTCGTTGGCAACGACCTTGACGAAATAAACGCCATTGTCGAACGAAGCGACGTTTACAACTGTTTTGACAGAACCTTCGACGTTGGCGACCATCTGACCGAGAGAGTTGTAAATTTCAACCGCCTTGATGTTTTCACCTTCAACGAAGATTGTGTTGTTAGCCGGGTTAGGATAGACTTTCATGCCGTCCAGTCCGTTCTCGCCGATCAAATCCTGACCTTTGTTAATCCTGATGAGTTCTGAACCATGTGCGCCGAAACCGCCGTTGTCCTGATCCTGACCGAGGATATACACATCATTGACTTTGATCTTGTACCAGCCTTCACCGTATGTGCAGCAGATACCGTTGTCGTTGCTGTCGTAGATGTTGAACAGGTAATCAGCACCTGTAGGGACATCTTCGATTGTCTCGACATGAAGCTGTGTTGAACCCGATGCGATGAGGTGTGCGTACGGGCCGCCTTCCGCGATGACTTCACCGAGTGAGTTGACGACATCCCATGTGGTCTGTTCGCCGAACTGGTCCTGATTGATGTAAATCTTCATTGTTGTTGTTGCACCATCAACCGGCTCCGTCTCCGTCCATTCATCGCAGACTGCTGTGAAATTCACCTCGTAAGGATAATCCTGACCGTTGGCCTTCACGATTGTGAGCTTGCCGGCGTGCGTTCCGAATGGAATCTCCATGTCAAAAGAGACATCTTCCTTCTGTCTCGGTTCGAGCACACCGTTCCATTCATACTCTTCGACAGCGTTGCCGACTTCGACTTTATACTGGATTGATGTGAGGTTTTCTGTTCCGCCGTTCTGCAAGCCGAAATCGAATGTCTTGACCTGGCTGCAGACCGCCACGGCACGCTGGCTGACGCTCTTAATGACAGGATAGATAGGCTCGTTTGAACCCTCCGATTTCTCAAGCATGTTGGCCGAAAGGATATTGCGTGCAGGGGTGTTCGTCGTTCTTGCGCAGACGAAAGCGAGGAAGTGGACGTTTTCAATATCAACTTCGACACCATTCGGTGAGCCGATCATCTCAGGAATAGCGTATGTATATTCCTTTGTGATGAGTGTGCCAGCTGTCGTAGGGGTGATCGGGTCGCCCCATGCGCTCTCGCCGATCACGTCGCGGAGGATATGCATGTGGCAGTACTGACCGCCGACCCACTGCGACGGGTTTGAAGAGCCACCGCTCTGTGAACCCCAGATGCTGTCCTGAAGCATATAGACAGTGAGATAGTTCGTTGACTCTGTGCTGTTTCCGGTGTAATAGACCTCAACTGTGATGCTGGCTTCGCGCGTCTCCGGGTCAATGACGACCTGTCCGCCGACGTTAAGCTCTGAAGCCTGTGCCAGATGCTGTGAAGTGAGGCCGTTCCATGCGCTGCGGCTCTGGCCGGATGATGTCGAACGGTTGACGACACCCGTCGGATAACCACTGATGGAGAATCCGCCGTGGATGGTGTTGCCGTCCGTAGTGTTGAAGTTCGGATAACTTGTCGGAGCATAGCCACCAGCGTGAATGTTGACCGCCCATACCCTGTCAGGATTATTGGCGCAAATCTGGTTTGCAATAAGGTGTCCGTCAGGGCAATAGCCGCAGTTACGGCCCGTGAACTCTTCAATGACGACGTTCCTGTTTGCAGGCTCCGTCGATACGAACATCTGTGCGCTTGCCATGAAGCCGGCTACAAGTCCTAATACGAGAAATGTAAATTTTTTCATTTTTTCTTTGATTATTTGTTAATGATTATGACTTTTTGAGATTTTCTCATTTATCAGAAGAAAGAGAAGACCGTTTTTTCGCTCTCCTCTTTCCACTTTCCACTTACTAAAGTTCAACTTCTGTGTTCCAGCCGAACTCGTCTTTCTCTGCGCCTGTCTGGATGCCGCGGAGCTTGTTGTAAAGCTTCTGGCTCCACGGACCCGGCTTGCCGTCACCGAACTGGTATGACTTGCCTGTGTCAGGGTCATCAATGCGTGAGATAGGGCTGATGACTGCTGCCGTTCCGCATGCGCCGGCTTCCTCGAATGTGGCGAGTTCCTCTTCAGCGATTGGACGGCGTTCGACCTTCATGCCGAGGCTTTCTGCGAGCTGCATCAGGCTCTTGTTGGTGATTGAAGGAAGAATTGATGTTGATTTCGGAGTGATGTATGTATTGTCTTTGATGGCGAAGAAGTTGGCTGCGCCGGCTTCGTCGATGTATTTCTTTTCCTTCGCGTCGAGATAGAACTCGCATGCGTACTGACCGCCGTGGCAGGCTTCCATGTGGGCGCGCAATGATGCCGCGTAGTTGCCGCCGACCTTGTAGATACCTGTTCCGAGAGGTGCCGAACGGTCGTACTTGCGTGTGATGACGTATGGGTTTGCCATGAAACCGCCCTTGAAGTACGGGCCCACAGGTGTGGCGAACACGACGAACAGATATTCATCAGCCGGTTTCACGCCGACGCGGGCGCCTGTGCCGATGAGCAACGGACGGAGGTACAACGAAGCGCCGCTCTCGTATGTCGGGACGAACTCCTTGTTGACCTGGACGCACTTGATCATGGCTTCTTTGAATTTCTCCATCGGGAAACGTGGCATGCAGATGCCGTCGCATGATGTCTCGAGACGTTTTGCATTCTCTTCCATGCGGAAAATGCGGACCTTGCCGTCAACGCCGCGGTGAGCCTTCAAGCCCTCGAAAGCCTCCTGACCATAGTGCAGGCATGTGGCAGCCATGTGGATGTTGATTGTCTCTTCAGAGCAGATTTCAAGTTCGCCCCACTCACCATTACGGTAATAGCAGCGGACGTTGTAGTTGGTTTTCAAATAACCGAACGGGAGTGAACCCCAGTCAATGTCTTTAGTGTTTTGCATGATATTTTTATTTTTTGAGTTGATAAATTCATTTTTTTCAAATTGCAAAGATACAATTTTTTTTATAATGAACCAGATACTTCAAAATATTTTAAATATCTCGAAAACCGCAATTTATTTTTCACATCTCAACACGACATTCCATCCGCAAGTGTTTGACGGACGATATGTTCCGGTCCAAAGCTCGAAGCCGTCCTTATAAATATTCATCCTTTGGCTCTCCATCTGCTTCGCCATCGGTATGTCAATACGGAAGCTGCCAGTTTCGTCAGTCTGCGCCTTGATGTCCTGCACGATTACAGTCGCCCCGGCCACGGGGGTTCCCTGTTCGTCGATGACGTTGCCGAAGATGACGCCGAGGCTGTTGTCGCGGCGCAACGGCAGCGTCAGTGATTTCCTTATCTCCAGCGTCGTGTCAACGGTCTGATAGCCAGACGATTCGAGAACGATGTGCATCATCTTGTACTTGTCGCCGAAAGAAATGTTTTCTATCAGGACAGTCATGTCTTCCCTGCTCACCGGCACCCTGACAGGTTCATTTCCGTTGATACTATATGTGACATTGCCTTTTTCAAACGGAAGCGACGGGATGGCAAATCCGGGGTCTTCCGTCACATTCACCTTGACATCCAATGGCTTGAAGACATTCCAGCAGATGACGAAAACGAGCGACGCCGTCGCGAACAGCGCACTCAGGTAAGCCAGCCGTCTCTTGCGTTTCGCCTTGCCGTCGATGATGCCGTCCATGACGAGGCGGCGGACAACGATGTCGTATGCCATTTCAGAGAACCGCTCCGCCGCAATCTTCTGGAACGCTATCGCGCGGCTCGCCTCGACAGCCTCCTCCAATGCCTTTTCATTTGACGCGAAATATGTCTTGACGAGGCCTTTTTCATCCTCGTCGGCCATTCCGTCAAGATAGCGGGCAAGCAGCTCTTCCGGTAACTTATCCATTCTTTCTGACATATCTTCCGTCAATTAATTTCTTCAACTCAACCTTCGCCCTCTTCGAAATAGTATAGACATTTTCGATGCTGACTCCCATGGATCTCGCGATTTCGTCAGATTTCATGCCTTTCCATTCCGACAAAAGGACGTATTTAAATCTCGCGTTTTCGATACTGTTGATTGCGTCGAGAAGCTCAAAACGCAGCAGATGCGCATTGCCATCCTCAAACTCAACAATATTCTCGTCAAGCAAAACCGCCTTGTCGTCAGTCGTGGCGACACTTTTCTTCTTCTCATCAAAAAATCTCACCAAGACAGTTGACAGCCAAGTATCAAGACTTGACAAGAAATTGAACTTCCTCAATTTCTCCCAGCCATTTCTGTGCAAAAATAAATAAAATTCAGTTATCAGTTCCTCTTTTTTGACATTAGACGAGAACGTGCGCCTGATGATGAATGAGAAAAGCTTGTCGCAGCGGTAAAACAGAAGGTACTCGATGGCGTCTTCGTCATTGTTCATGACAGCCTCAAGCAATTCCCTGTCGGACAGCGACCTGAAATATTTAAGCCTTTTCCTTCTCACCTTTCAGCTCTGCAACTTTATTTCAACACACGTCTCAACTTTCAGTTCTCAGCCTTTTGACTTTCTCGCCTATCATCTCGTACTTCTTCGCCGTCCTTTTCTTTCCTATCCTCCTATAGAACTTCGACATTTCGACGCACACCTTCTCAAAGAGCTCGTGATGTCCGTCGTGGTCTTCATCGTACAGTTCCTTCGCCTTCGCGTAGGCGTTGAGGTAGGCGTTCTCCGCTTTTTCCTTGTCATTCATCGCGAGATATGTCATGCCGATGCAAGCGTAGCAATTCGGCAGGTCCTTCCTCAGCTTCATCACCTTCCCGCACGATTTCTCCATTATGTCCTTAGCCGTCTCAAAATGGATTATCGACGATTCATAGTCTTTTTTTCTGTAGAGCACGTTGCCGTAAAGCACTTCGGCGAGTTCAAGGTCCACGTCGAGCACACCTTTGTCGTTGTTGTCGGTGTAGAATCTGACCACGCGTTCGCACACCACCGCCGCCTCGTCGTATTCTTTAAGGAGCCACTCGGCTTTGGCGAATTGCCTATTGGCATACATATACAGCCTGTATTCGCCTTTGGGCAGATCGGTGTCCTCATAGATAGACAATGCTTCGGCATAGACTTCCTTCGCCATGGCGAAATCATCCATCTCCATGCAGATATTGCCCTTCAGCGTGTGGAAATGGGCGAACAGCGTCGCGAACTCCTTCGGGTCGTTCTGGTACGTGCGTCTCAAGACCGTTATCGCCTCATCGATGGCCGCCATCGCCTCGTCGTACTTCAGCTGGTCGCACAGGATCACGGAGAGTGCCGAGAGCGAGTTGGCGTATTCGTCGTCGTAGGCGGAGTCGATCTCCGAGAGACGTCTCCTGACCTCGATGGCCTTTCTGAATGTCTGCTCCGCATCCTTGTATTCGCAGGCGTTATAGTACATCATGCCGAGCGCGTGCAAAGGGTAGTTAATCTTGTGCAGGTAGAACTTCTCGTCCATGCCTTTCTTCTTTTCGGCGTCGATGATAGCCATCGACTTCTCAAAATACAGCCTGCTCTTGTCAAAATCCTTGGCTTCCATATAAGCTCTGCCGAGATACATGAAGATGGAGACCAGGGCGAACTGGTGGTCGCTGTTCCGTTCGGCCATCCTGCCGTAGCTGATGACCTTGTCGATGTCGATCTCTTCGTCGAAGAACCTCACCGCGTCGTGGATGTAAATGGCGTTTGTCGTGTCCGACTCGACGATCTTATCGTACATCTGTCCGACGATCCGCCGGTTCTCCTTGCCGCCGACGAGCATACGCAGCTCTATCTCCTCATACATCCCGGGAATCAGCTCACTGATGGAGGCGTTGGCCTCGTTGCGCTGGTCGATCTTGAGCGACAGTCGTTCGAGGGAGTTGAAGTCGGAATAGACCTTCAACGCGCCTTCGATGTCGCCGTTGTCGAGAGCGTCGAATGCGTGACGGCTCACCGAGTCCATGTCGTCTTTGTTAATCCTCGAGAACCTGTCGGCATAGTCCGCGATTTTCGAGTTGGCGTTTTTCAGGTCATTCTCCGCTACCCTGACACGCTCCTCGTATTCGGAGAGTGTTATCTCCTTGCCCGCGAGCTGCGCCTTCAGGCTCTCGACCTGTCTCTTATAGACGCCGACCTGGTAGTTGTCGAAGATCTCGTAGTAGTTCGCGCGCGCCTCGGCAAGTTTCGCAGGCGGCGCAAGCACAATCTTCAGCGTGTCGCGATCGGTGAGAACCACTCCGTCATTGATCTGTCTGGTGTTCACCACCTCGTAGCCCGACTTGTAAACACGGAGGTTATACACCACGTCGCCTTTCTTCTTCTTGGCGAAATTCAGGATGAAGACCCCGTCATTGCCGCTGACGGCTGGCTGCACGTCATCCGACGAGACGGCCTCGATGCTCGCGCCGGAGACAGTCTTGCCATTTGAATTAATCTCAACTACCACGCCGACCTGCCGCACCTGGGCAGACAGGGTGCAAACATTTAACAGACAAACTGTTACAAGAATAATTTTAAGATATTTTGCAGTCATAAAACAATTAAACAATGACTTGCAAAATTAATATTTTTTCCAAATCAAGAAAAAAAATTTTTTCAGACAACGATCGTATGAATTTTTCCATCGCAGCATGCACATCAGGTCACACGATTATCCTGCCCGCCAGATTTATTTTTCTTATTCAGCAGCGCCGAATATTCCGCAAAGAAATCATAATCAAGCAACATCGATATTTTCAACAGCAAACCAGTGTCGATGTACTTCCTTTGGAATATCTTATAGACGTTGTCGCGGCAACACCCTAACTTGCCAGAAAACCACTTGATGCAGCACCCCCGCTCATCAAGTTTCTCGCGTATTTTCTCACCGATATGAAGTTCTTCCATATAAAAACGTTTTATCAATAGAGGGTGTGAGACTTCAAAATCTGACAATTTTTTTAAAAATTTTTCAAACCGTTTCAAATTTCGCAAAATCGTCGCACGAATTTCATAAAACGAGCATCTGTAACCGCAGCCCGCCCATCCGCGAAGCGATTCACATTGCGCAGCATCACATTAAAAAAATCCTCGCTGAAGCATCGCTGTCTGCCGTACTTTTGTTATCTTTGCAGCCGAAAAAACATCACAGTTATGAAGTACCCCATCGGAACCCAGACGTTCAGCACCATCATCGAAAACGGGATGGTATATGTCGATAAGACCGCCCTTGTTTACGACCTCGCGCAGAAACATATTTGTTTCCTGTGCCGTCCGCGCAGGTTCGGAAAATCATTGTTAATATCAACGCTTGAAAGCTATTTCAAAGGCGAGAAGGAGCTTTTCAAAGGATT
>JAKSMX010000050.1 GCA_024400305.1 Bacteroidales bacterium
GTTTTTTACAGAAAATGACGATTGCAATCGGTTTTTTCCGAGTTTTTTACAGAAAATGACGATTGCAATCGGTTTTTTCCGAGTTTTTTACAGAAAATGACGATTGCAATCGATTTTTTTTGAGTTTTTTACAGAAAATGACGATTGCAATCGGTTTTTTCCGAGTTTTTTACAGAAACGGACGATTGCAATCGGTTTTTTTCTAATTACTTCTTTTCTTGGGCCAACGGCTGCGTGCGATTGCGTTGTACTGCCCGATGATTCCTTTCAGTGCGTCCAGTTCGGCCTGGTATCTGCCGGGGTCGGTGATGGCGTTGGCGGCGACGAGCACCATGATTTTGTTGTTGATGATGTCGGCGATCTGCCTCGCTGTCACCGACGGCTTGACGCTTTTCGACCTGTTCTTTTCGGTCATCTCGTCTAAACGTTTCTGGCTCAGCGACTCGGCCGAGTTCCTGAAATCTTCGAGGCACTCCGCCAACGTGGGTATGACTGTGACCGTTTCTTTCATCTCATCGACGGAGAAGTCCTGTATCAGTGCGAGCGCGTCGGCGGTCTTCTCCGATCTGCTGAGCCGCAGGAAGTTCTTGTGTGAGTCGGTGACTGTCTTGGCTTTGGCGGCGGCGGCTCTCAACTCCTGCTTCGGTGATTTGGCGAAGCCGTCAATCAGTTCCCTGATGGCGGTGAAGCCGGCGTTGAGCTGGGTGGTGTTCTCTTTCACCTGATGGTCGAACAGGATGATGCTGTTCACATCGATGAGGGTCTCGCAGAGTTCCTCGATCTGGTTCACAAGCCCCGTGACGGCGGCGTCGTTCTCGTGTTTCTTTGTCTCGGCGATGAAGACCTTTGTCGCATCGGCCATCTCTGTGTTACGCAGAGCTAATGTCAATCTGTCGTTGTTCATTGTCTTAATGTTTAGGTTTAACGTATGAATGTTGTCTGGATATTTCCGACGGCAAAAATATGCAAAAGCCAAGACGCTTTTCACATCCCGGAGCGTCAACCCCCTAATTGTCGCCAATTTTTCTTTTCAGGTTATTGAAAATCAAGACAATAATATTTCGCACCACAAAAAATGTCTCCAAAAAAATCGCGATATTTGCGAAAAAACATATATCTTTGCAGCCAAAATATCGGTATCAAAGGAACATCTACAGGACGTTGGCGAGGCTTTACAGGACGACGGGCGACTACGAGAAGTCGGCTGACTTCGCAATCAGATGCCTCTCGATTTTTTACCGTGACACGAGCAAGGAGGACATCACCAACGTCTTCGAGACCTACCGCAAGGAGCTCGAAAACGAGAAACGCATCTATGAAAAGAGAAGCAGGGGCAAAATCAACGACGGACGCGACTTCAAACAGATAATAAAGGGATTGTGACCAGAACGTTGAACTTAACAAAACCGCTGATGCGCCCCCGTCGTTAATCACTTTATCTCCAATAAATTGCACAACATTGAATCTGAGTCGCACAACAAATAAAACGCCGGTACGCCGCGAAATTTAGATTTTTTTTGCAATTTCCGCGGCGTATCGGCGTGAAAGGCGGTTTCACTATTTCTTCACGATTTTCTCCTCGAACACCTTTCCGTCGTCGAGCGTGACCTTCATCACGTACATTCCCGTCGCGAGGCCGCTGATGTCGATGCTCCCGAAGCCGGACTGCTGAACTTTAACGAGGCGGCCGGAGATGTCGAAGAGGCTTACGCTCCCGATTTCCGCGCCGGAGTTGACCACGACGCTTATGCTGCCTGCGGCGGGGTTGGGATAGGCTGAGACACCGCCGCCGTCAATCTGATTCTCAATCACGTTGAAATGTCCGCCGTCGGCGAAGACGGGGAAGCCTCCGTTGACGTTGTCGGTGTCCATTGCGAACACCTCTCCGCCGGCGTTGAGCAGGCTGACGAACTCCGCCGACTTCATGAACCCCTCCGTCTGCGGCTCGCCGAAGCCGTTGTCGCAGCAGCAGCCGTCGATGAAGTAGGAGTTCGTGACGCTGGCGCTGTCGCCCGCCGGCACAAGGATCCCGCCGGTGTGTTCTGCGGTGAGGCCGCCGACGTGGTAGCAGTTGCTCACGTCCGCTCTGGCGTATGTATCCACACCGCCGACGATGCCGCCCGCTGCGGTGTGAATATAAGCGTCGTCCACGGGATTGACGCTCAGGTCAGCCACGTTGTAGCAGTTTCTCACCTCGACCTCCACTACCGGAAGCGTGCTGTTCGTTCTCCCCCATGCATAGCCGAGAATGCCGCCGCTGTACGCTGGGCCTTCTTCAAAATACACTTCAGGATTGACCTCCACCTCCACGCGGCCGTTGTTGCCGCAGTGCGAGATGACGCTCAGATCCCCGATGGCGGTCCCCGCGATTCCACCCGCCACAAAGCCTCCCCAATTACCCGCGATATGGGTCTTCGTCTTGTTTACAATCCATCCGTCGTTGTGGCAGCCTGTCACCTCGCAGCCACGCACTCCGCCGGTGATTCCGCCAAGTGTCACGTTGGCGTATCTGCTGCCAGCGTCACAATCTATATATCCGCCGAAGGAGCATTGCGCAGCGGATGATTCCCACAGGATTCCGCAGACACCACCGACGGAGCATTGATCCATTTCCGCAAACGTCTCCGTGGCTTCAATCGTTGCGTCGCTGTGGCAGTTGATCACGGAAATCTGTGTGCCGTACCCGACAACGCCGCCAACAAAAATGCCCCAATACTCATAACAATCTTTTAATTGTATTGAGCAAGTTAGGTCTAAAACCACATTCTTTATGCTGCCCTCTTTGGCGTAGCCGAACAGGCCGTAATAATTATAGTAATAAGACGTTTCATTTGTGACTGTCATGTTGGAGATTGCATGCCCGCCTCCGTCGAAGTGCCCTGAGAAACCTACGCTGTTCGAATAATGTGTGCAAGTTCCTATAGGATTCCAGACCAGGCCGTTTTGGCCGCCGAGGTCGATGTCGGCGGTGAGCAGGAAGCATGTGTCAGGAAACATGTGATTCAATGCCACTCCAGGTTCGCCGTTCACCATTACGGCAAGGTAGGCGAGGTTCTGCGGTGTCTCGATGAGGTACGGGTCTTCCTCCGTGCCGCTGCCGTGCGTCCAGGGCTCGGCAGTGCCGTCCCATACCTGATTCTGCGCGTTTGCGGCCATCGAAATGACGATGGCGAGTGTGATGAATAAAATCTTTTTCATTTTTTTAAATTTTTAATTGTTAAACGTTAATTTGAATTACGTTGCAAAAATACTTCGTCAATGAAATTTTGTCAATACCTAAAACCCTAAAAAGCGGTTCGTAAAACCCTAAAATTTCGTTTTCAAGACGGAAGACAGACGGGATATGCCTTCAGATGCCTTGTTATGAATTAGCATGATCACCTTACATTTATATTGATTGCGGATGCTGAAAGCACCGCGATTATCATTAAGAAAATTTTTTTATGTCCGTCATTTTTTGATGTTCATTTCATGTTCTTTCTTGGCCTTCAGAAGATTTGAATAATCTCCAAGACTACCATCTTTCCAGATGATTTTTTTTGAGGGATCAATCAGATAATAGTAACCGAGATACGGTATGCTGATCTTGGTGCTGATGTTTTTGGCGGAATACATTATGTCGCGGCAGTTTGTGCGGTCAGCGACTTTGCCGATGAGTTCCATGTTGTCTGACCTGTGTTCAACGGCCAAAATCCTGATGCCTTCGTTTTCAAGGATGCGATATCCCAGTGAATCCTGCTCATGTTTGTAATTCTGGAGGTTCGCGAGGCACGGCCCGCAGTTTATCGTCCAGAAGTTGAGCAGAACCCAGCCTTCCTGTTCACGTAAAGTGACAGTGTCGCCGTCAAGGTTGACCAGCGGAAAATCAAGGATGTCACCTGCGTCATCGGTCTGCATCGACATGACAGGCATTGTGAACTCATCATATTTCGCGTAATGGCTGTATTTCTGATTGCCGAAATCGAAAACAGAGTCGATATATTGCTGTTTGTTCCCGAAATCAAAATCATACATCTTGTAGTATTTGTTGATTGTATGGCCGTCATACTTAAAAACCGAGCACACACTGTCAAGCGTGTTCGTTTTTTTGTCAACAAAACATTCTATGACCTCGCCGAATTGTCTGGCGACATATCTGTTGTGCGGCACATCACCAATGCTGACAGATTCACATTCAGATATGGACAACCTGACAGGCCACACATAGGCGAAATCGATCTGTTTGAGGTAATATGAAATATGGTACATAATATTTGAGACCGAACCGTAACGTCCGATGTTCTTGTAGAGATCATCTTTGTCAGCTTTGTTTTTTCTGATGTCCAATATGTTACGTTTCACGTGATCCAGATTTTTGTATGTGTCATTTGTCAGAAGGTAATATTTGTCATTTCCGACACCGATAAACACGAGAGAATTAGATTCGTCATATTTTATTGATATGCTGACAATTAAATCTTCCACAATTTTGTTGTCGTAATCGTGGATAAATCTGTATTTGAAACTTACCCATTCGTGATCACTCGCCAGTCTTTTCGCTTGACTTTTGAATTCAGACTTGGCTCTTAACCCGGTTGTTTTGTCTGTATCTTGAGATTTGCATGAAATCACCAAAGATAACAGTAAAAATACAATGTTTAATTTAAGCAGTTTTTTCATGTCCGTCATTTTTTGATGTTCATTTCATACTCCTTCTTGGCCTTGAGAAGCTTGTCGTAGCAGTCGCCGACTTCTCCCGCGGCCTCGAAGACTTTCTGCTTGTCGGGTGAAATCAGGATGATGTACGGGCACGGCGTGGCTTGATAGACCTTTCGGAACTCCTTGGCCGTGTAGATTATGTCGTTGATGCCGTACTTCTCCATCCTTTCCCTGATGAGTTCGGCATTGTCGCTGATCTCATTTACCAGCATCATCTTGATGTCTTCATGCTCGAGGACCCTGTAACCGAGCGAGTCCTGCTCGCGCCTGATCTTCTGGAAACTCTCCACGCACGGGGCGCATCCGAGAAACCAGAAGTCGAGGAAGAGCCAGCCGTCCTCCTCCCTTATCGTCGTGGTGTCGCCATCCAGACTGACCAGCGGGAAATCGAGGGTAGCATCGGTCAGTTCCTTGTTCGATGTGGCAGAGATATTGGACGGAGGGTTCAGGTTGTCGTGTAGGGAGTAACCGGCATACGACCTGCCGGTGAAGTCGAAGACGGAATCTATCAGCCGGTACTTGTCGTCATTGCTGACGCCGAGCACCTTGATGATCGTCTCGTTCTTGAATTCGTTGTCGGTGATGTTGGTGTAATACACGCTGTCGAGGCAGTTCGTCTCGTTGTTCACGTAGGCCACTGAAACGATGTCGTATGGGATGTCGTTCCTGCCGGTTTCCTTGTTGTATAGATGCACCATTCCGGAATGCCCGGTATATACGGTGAAACTCGTGCCGTTGATGATAGTATCTTTGCTTTCCACGAGTAAATCGGACTTTTTCATCCCGCAGTGTTTTTTCAGAGGCCTGAGGAAATAATCAACGCCTCTGATCTTGTTCACATAGTTCTCCGCCCCGACATCGAAAAAGGCTCTGGATTTTGATTTCTTCCTGAAGATGTTGAGGTTTCTCCTTTCCCTGTCAATGTTCATCACGGAGTCGTTGGTGACAAGATAGTAGTCGTCGAACTCGTGGTCGCATATCAAGACAAGGTTGTGATCGCCGTAGTCGATGAACACGTCATACGTCTTGTCCCACAGATATTTGCCGTCCTGTCTGGCCTCCTTGTTGAAGGTGAAGCACAGGAAGCGGTTGTCTTCGGCTAATTTTCCGGCTTGCGCCGAGAACTTCATCTCGGTCTTGGCACTGAATTGGTGCGGCCCGATGTTTTGGCCTGCCGCGAAGCCATACAGCGACACGGCAAGCATAAAATACATAAATTTCTTCATGGCAATCATTTTCTTGACATTTTTTAGGGGACTTCTATTTTTACTTTTTCCACGCCGCCCTTCTGGATTTCGCGAAGTCCGTTGAACGAAATGCAAAATGAAAACGACGCGGCAAAGTTACATTTTATATTCTTACTTCCAACAATTTTATGATATTTTTTTGATTTTTTCGGGGGGGGGTAATTTGTTAATATTCAATGTATTATATAAAAACAAATTCACTCCCGGTCTTTGAATTTGCCCATTTCGTCATGCGTTGCGAACAGGATTCGTCAGGATGTTATCGTCACCGTGTAGAAGCCCTCGTCATCGATGAGCAGCGTCGCCATGTCGGGCGTGTGAAGGATGTTGTCGCGGTCGATATAGACGCCGTTCGAGTTGGTGACGACGATGTGCGCTATGCCCACGTTCTCGTTGACGTAAATGGTTAGCGCATGGCCGTCGATGGAGGCGGAGATAGGTTCTGAAGACTTGTTATTCGAATCATTGGATATAATTGACATGATTCGTACAGGTTCTGCGGTAACGTCAGAGTTTGTTGGCTTGGCCAACACAGCTGTGCCTAAAAGCACCGCCAGAATGATTAAAGTTGTTTTTCTTACCATAATGTTATCTGTTTGAAATTTGTCGCAAAATTATGTCGATTTTTTTAGCTTGTCTCAAATTAATCATTCAAAATTATTCAATAAAATCAGTCAACAACTTGAATGACAGCATGTTAAACAAACGAATAGAGCGTATTGCTGATGCTTTCCTTGGGGGATATATCCAAAATTGAGCGCAGTTTTTTAGCCCTGTACCACACTGTGTTTGCGTTTTTGTCCATGAGACCTGCTATGGCGTTGTCGGATATGTCGAGCATGTAGAGGCAGATGTATGTTATGTCGTCGCTGTTCAGCTGCGGGAACTTTTTCATCATCCTGCCAGTGAACTTGTTGAGGCAGTTGTCGGCGGTGCGGCGCAGCTCCGAAAGTTCGCTGCTTGTGAGCGGCTCGAGTTCGGTGAGTTTGATTCCTTTTGCGTCAAGTTCATTGATGCGCGACATTATGGTGGCGCATATATCGGATGCGCGGAAGGAACGCAGGCGTTCTTCGGTCTTCGGACTGGCTGCCGATCGGCGCATGGTCTCTATTTCCCTGTCTTTCGTCCTGATGGTGTCCTGCTGCTCGCTTAACTTCCGTCGTGCGCTTTCGAGTCTGCCGCTCGTGACCGAGAGCCGCCAGTTGACATCGTCGATGAGCATCCTGCTCGTCGCTATCTCGGCCGAGAGCCGCACCTTCTGCCTGCGGTGCATGATGCTCCTTACCGCGAAAACCACGCCGGCGATTATCAGCGCGACGACCGAATACAGGACGGTCAAGCGGATCGTCTCCATCCTCTGCTTTTTCTCCTTGTAACTGTCGTAGAATACGACAATTTCCTTGGCCTTTGCGCCGCGGTTTATCTCCTTTATGGCATTCTCTGTCGCATACCGGCTGTAAAAAGCTGCGCGGTCTGCTTCACCTTTCTTGTCGTATATTGAACTCAGTCTTTGGGCGGACGACATCTTGGTCTGCTCATTGCCGTTCTCAAAACAAATTGAGTAATAATATGCTGCGGAGTCGTATTCACATTCATCATAAAAAATATCGCCCATGACCAAAGAGTTTTTAATTATCACATTGCCGTTTCTTGATGACATGTTGCCCCTCAACAGCATTTTTGCGGAATCAGCCTTGCCGTCGTCGTTGTACAAGGACGCAATCGTGGCTATAACTTCCTCGCAGATGTTTTTGAATCCGCTTCCGGTAACGAGCGTTTTTTTGTAATACGACATCGCACTGTCAGGCTCTTCGGCGAGGTAATACGCATTCCCAATGTGCTTAAGGAGGTTTGCTTCTGTTTTCGCATTGCCGGTCAGACGTGCATAGGACAGTGATTTTTTGAAATTTTCGACAGCCGGCTCACAGAACGATTCGCTCAGCATCAAATCACCTATTCTGTTATAAATCAGACAGATAAATCTTGTTCTTTCGTAATTATAATCACCAATCATTCCTTTCTCCGCCGCCTTCGCAATCTCCGGGAACGCCTCTTCCATGATGTCGGCGGCCTTGAGGTAGTCGGAGCACGCCGCCACGATGTCGTCCTTCTCGGTCGCGCCCACCGCCTTGTAGTAGTGCGCCCGCGCCGTCTCGAAGGCGAGGCCGCTGTTCTTCGGATGCTTTTCAAAAACGC
>JAKSMX010000051.1 GCA_024400305.1 Bacteroidales bacterium
CTGTATTTACAAGGGGTTGAGAGATGCTGTATCCTGCAAATTGACCTATAGACCAATAAATATTACAAATGTATCAGTTGAACCTTTTAATTTATTCTCTGAATGACATGAAGCACTATAGTAACACCTTTTGTAGTGATTCTTTTCTTGTTCTGAAACTTTTGCTCCATACGGCGGATTCCCAATCACAATATCAAATCCACCTTTATCAAAAATGTCCTTGAACCAGGTGTGCCAGAGGAAGAAGTCTTGGTTTGCGGAAGGGTCGAGCTTGGCTAAATCGGAGGCTGTGCCGCCAATAAAATCTTCAATCAGACGCTTGACCTCATCGTTGACGGCTTGCCGCATACTTGCTTTCTGCCTGTGGTCGGTGACGGAGAAATAGTCGCGCAGCAGCCGCTGCAGGTTCTTGCGGCTCAGGTCGCTGTCCAAGCCCAACAGCAACTGTGGGGATTTGCTCTGTCCTCCACGCAGTCGGTTGGAGATCCGGCTCAGATCTATCCCTTTATAACTTTCTATCAAACTGTTGCCCTGCATGAACTTGTAGTCGAAGTTGGGGAGCGGTTCGGGCTTCTCGGCATCCACCACTATGCTGAGCCAGAAGCGGAGGCGGGCGATGTCGATGGCACCTTTCTCTATATCCACACCATAGACGTTGTTCTCGATAATCTCTTTCTTCAACTCCACGCGTTCCATGCTGTCCCCTTCTATCGCCTCACGACAACGCCACAGCTCGTTGAGCAGTCCCATGGGGAAGGCTCCGCTGCCGATGGCCGGGTCGCAGATCTTGACTTCGCGCAAGGCGGTGTCGATAGCCTCACGGCAAGGCTTCAATACTTCGGGCAACTCGTGATGCTCCACAAATTGTCTCACGGCATCAGCCAATTCGCCATCCACTATGGACGACAGGTAGGCAATCAGACTCTCTTTGCACATATAATGCACAATCTCCTTGGGGGTGTAGAAAGCACCTTTGGCTTTGTTGTCCTCCAGCAGGCTCTCGAAAATCTTGCCCAACATCTCGGGATCGATACCAATCTCTGCATCGTCGGGGTCGTTTTCGTCCACCGTGAAATTGTAGGAGGCGAGGAAGTTGAACAGGTCTTCGAAGAGCGATGCCGGCAACTTGATATTCAACTTATCTACTTCGTCCTCCTCGAAGAGGCCTCCATTCAAGTAGGGCAACGTCTCCCATTCGTCCAACAGGCTTATATCCCACCCACGCTGGGCAAACAAGGCTTTTCGCTTCTTCGCCTCGGTGTTGAAGATGCCGAAGAAGAGAGGTTCGAGAACCTGCTCCAAAAAGTCGGACTTCCGATTGAATGACTGTTTAAAAAAGAGTTCACTGAGAAAATACGGATTGCCGTTCAGCCAGCCTTTCTTTTGTAAGAAGTGCAGGAAGACTATGCGTCCCATCATCTTCTTCACATAGTCGTGATAGCGTGCGCCTGTGTTGCCCTGTCGTCCCAACTCAGCCACGATGCGGTCATAGTGACGGTGATACTCATCGAAGAACTCATCGCTGAGTGTTTCGACCGAAAAGGCGTCAAAGATGTTCTTCAAACACAGATGCGATACCAGCTTTCCTAAATCCAGCAAACGATGGACAGGGGTGTTATACTGTCCCTGCTGGTCGCCCAGCACATACGAGAAGCGCTTGGCTGACGTGGCTCCTTCCTTCATGTCGCAGATATACGACAGACGCCAGTGCCGTCCATCATCAAAGACGGCGATGGCGGCATCGACATCATACTTCACGTACGGGGCTATCAGTTTACGCAGTCCTACACGCTTGCGGCGGACATCGCCGCCCTCTGCCACACGGGTGTAGAAGAAACCCAACTCACGGCCTTCCGCGTCGGACATCCGGCCTATATAGTGGCTTCGGTCGCCTTCTGCGGAGGTGTCGAGCAGCTCGGGACGTGCATTAATATCGCTGCATCCGAAAATGTTGCGGACTATTTCGTTGCAGTAAATACGATAGTCAAACTGTGACTGAAAGATGTGTTTTATGTTCTCGGTATTCATATCAGATAAATGTTTCGGAAAGGATAATATCGGCTGTGGCAGCGACTGAGGGACGCGCAGGTGCGGTGACAACTCCATATCGGTTCTCGAGTGCCTCCAACTGTTCCACTATGTTGATGACGGTGAAGGGTGTTTTCTTATGCTGGCGAGCCATGCGGTTCAACGCATCGGCCAACTGGTTGTAGGTGCCGCGCTCCACCAGTTGCTTCAGCCGGTCGAGAATGGCACGGGCCTCGTCGTCGTTTGCCAGCATCGGGCGTATCTCGCGCAGGAAGGCGGCGGCTTTCTTGGCGTCGTTGTCGCGTCCGCCAATCTTGGGGCGTTCCTCACGGTACTCATGCTGCTGGTCGGCATTGTACTTTGTCATGGCGTTGCGCACCTGCTCGTAATGACGGCTCTCGGCATCGCCGAAAGGAATGGCTTTCTCTGATGGGTCGGCACGGAAAATATCGACAGCCTCAAGGAAAGATAGCTCGCGGATGTGATCACCGACAAGGTAGAAGGCCTTTTTCTGTGAAGAGGCGAGGTAGGCGATGGTCGTGTTTTGGACTTCGCATCCAATATTATGTGAATCTCTCGCACAACGGCTTTTAGGTGGCAGTTGCTTGATGCGACGGTAGAGAACAGGGTTGTTACTGTGGAGACTGCGGACCTCGCGCAACAATTCGAGGCTACGGTCGGTGTCGTCGCGCACGTCGCTGTTGTAGAGGCGGAATTCCTGCACAATCTCGTCGTGCGAGTAAATGCGGGTGTCCTCGCCGAGGGCGGAATGGAAACTCTGCAACTTGATGAGCGAGTTCTTCTTAAGGCTGATGATGGCATCGCCCGGGTCGGAAGGGTAGAACATATAGTTGCAGATGGCTCTTGCGGTGGAGCCGATACGGTTCACACGGCCTATGCGCTGCATCAGGCGCGTGGCGTTCCACGGGCTGTCGTAGTTGACAATGACGTTGGCGCGGTGCAGGTTGATACCCTCGGCCAAAACGTCGCTGGTGACGATGATGTTGTAGTCGTTGCGATGCTCTTTCTTGTAGTTGGCATCGAAGTTGGCGCCGATGTCCTCGCGCTTGCGGTTGCGGTCGCGGGCGCAGACAGAGAGGATGTCGTCACGGTGCAGCCGTTTACGCAAACGCTCGGCGAGATAATTGACAGTATCCACACTCTCGCTGAATACCACGAGTTTTCCGCTCGGGTTCCGCTTTGGATCGAACAACTCGCCTTGCAGCATCTCGACAAAAAGGTCCAGCTTGGGGTCGGCATCCACGGCATCCCAGCGTTTACAAAGACCTTTCAGGAGGTCGGCGTCATATTCCAACATCGGCAGGAACTCCGGTTTGAAGTCGTCTGCCCGGAAGGTGATCTCGTCCGGATCAAAGCCCTTGGCCATGGCAAGTTCCAAAATGGCATCAAGTTCCAGGCCATCCGCCTGCAGTTTCTTCACATTGAGGTCAGGGGCGATAATCACCATGTTCTCCTCAAACATCTTAATCATTCCGTTGGTGGCGTCAAGCAGGGTGTGCAGAGAACGTTTGAAAGCGTCGAAGCTGCTCTCCAACCGCTTCACCATGTGGGTGCGGTAGATGCCTGCTAAAGCCTCTGCCAACTGCGAAGCCTTTTGACCTGATGGGACATGGTATTTCGGACAGTATTCCACAGCACGATAGCGGGCATAGCGGAGACCGCTGCCGTCGAACATTTCCGGATTGTCCTCCTTGAGGTTGGATGTTGGAGTGTCTATCAACTTCTTGTAAGTATCCACAAAAAGCAACAATACTTCGGGCGGCATCTGATAGGTGCGGTCTTCGGGGTCGAGCAAATCGGGGAACTGTATCTCATTGGCATAGCGCGGGTCGTGCTGGATGTTGCTGCGGGTGCGGCGTACCATCACCTTCTCCAACACCGTGTGACGCAGTTCCTGGTTGATGGCGTCAATACGTGAAGTCAATGATTCCGGGGTCAGTTCCCTTCGTTGCGACATCAGACCTTTGAACTCTTTGATCCAAGGAGCAAATGTATCGGCGATGTTGGTCACGCCGTCCAGCGTCGGACGTGCGGTGTCCTGAAAGAGCAGCAGCTGGTTCTTGATGTCCTCGGGGGTGTTGTTGAGCGGTGTCGCCGAGAGCAGAAGCACTTTCTTGCCCCCTTTGATGTTGCCTTTGTTGAGACGTGGCGACTTGGTGATGCGTTGCAGGAGGTCATAGTTGCAGGTGCTGTCGCGGCGGAAGTTGTGCGCCTCATCGACAATGACAAGGTCATAGTATTCTTTTTCGTCATATCCGTCGCTATTGATAACCTTCTCCAGACTGCCGTTGGTGATAAAACGGCTGAACTTGTTCTTGATGCGGAAGTCGTCGAAGGTCTCCACCCAGTTGCTCTGCACCGAAGGCGGAAATATGACCAGAATGCGTGTGTTGTCACCGTTGGCGGCGATAAAGCACTGGGCAATCATGGCTGCCACCACGGTTTTGCCAAGACCTACCACATCGGCGATGAAACAGCCGTTGTGGCGCATCATTATGTCATAGCCTTGCACCACGGCATCGCGCTGATAGGTGAGGTTGTCGTAACCGTCGGGCAACACTGGCACAAAATCGTCTTCCACCTGAGTTCCAAAATGATCGATGAGCATACGCATATAGAGTTCGTATGGCGTGGGCTGCTGCTCCGCAGGGGCAAGATGAGTCTTACCAATCATCTGCTCCACATCAGAAAAACAGACAGGGATGGCGTTGTCCCACAACTTTTGAAACTCGCTTTCGCAGTAAGCCACGTCGTCGTAGTCCTTCATCGCCACATTGAGTTCGTAGCGGGGCGGCTCAGTGGTGCCGAGACCCTGCTCGGAGAGGTTGCTGCTGCCCATGATGATCCAGCCGTCGCTGTGCTCGTTGTGTTGCCGAGGCAGGCAGAGGTAAAATTTGGCGTGGAGGTCCTTGGTAGGATGGATGCGCAGCTGCAAACGACCGCTGGCAATATCGTCACAAAACTGACGGATGCCCTTGTCCACCTCGCTGCTATAGTCCGACTGCCGCACATCACGCAGAAAGTCCTCGCAGTATTGTTCCAGCGATTTGTCACGGTCGCCGAAGAACATCTTGCCAGCGGACTGTGCCTGATGAAACATATTGTCGATATTGATACCGACAAGGATTTTGATTTCCTGTGTGGAAGACAGTTCCTGAAGCAGTTTGAAGTAGCCGCTGGAACGGAAATAGCCAACCACGGCGTGGAAGATGTCGAAGTTGGCCATCGCGGAGGCAATGCCGTGGAACTTGTCCATCAGCGTTGACTCGATATTGTTGAAGAATTTGGTACTCATACGGCTCGGCGGGTTTCGCGCTTCGCCTTTCAAATGAAACACAAATAAAAATCCGTGAACTTCTGTCTATTGCTGAGGTTCTGGACTACCTACACTACAAACAAGAAAGCCCACGGATATTACCGTGAGCATTTCTGCTTCCTCGTGTAGTGTAGTTGAAATTGTCCAGATTTCAGCAATACTTGAAAAGCAAAAACGCTTTGTTATATTATGTCTTTATTTATATCTCTGTTTTCTTTTCTATTTCAATTGATTACAGGCAGGCTCTGAAAATTCTGTTATTTGTAGATGTTTGGCGGAGAGCCTGTTTTAGCCGCCTCGCATCCAATTTCAAGTTGCAAAGATACTCGATTTTTTTTAATTCCAATATGGGATTTTTATTTTTATTTACACACGCCGTCCCTCTGAATTTCGCGAAGTCCGTCAGACAAAAATCCAAGCAGGATAGTAACCAAAACTCAAATGTTTGCAAAAATTTTTGAATAATTCAAAAAATCAGTTTTTATTAAATAATAAAGTTGTATTTTTGCGCTCGAAATGTGTCGGAATCGTCCTTCGATTTTGGAGGCTGCCGACATTAGGTGCGACCTGATCAGGTGGATTAGCGTGTTTTATTCTGCCTGTAAGGTCTTAAAGTGAATTATTAGAATTCGTCAAAAAATTCAAAAAAATAACCAAATAGTAAATTAATCAAAAAAATCAAAATCCATCATGAAAACGATAATAACAAAATTGTCGATTGTATGCCTTATAGTTCTTATGGCGGCATCGTGCAAGAAAGACTCTGAAACATCGAGTGAAGAAATTGTGAATGTAAAAACGGAAAAAGTTACTGAAATAACGGCTGTAAGTGCCGTGGTTAGTGCTTCTGTTGATGCAGATTGTGATGAACGCGGCGTGTGTTGGGACAAAGATGCCAATCCGACGCTTTCCAATTCGCACAAGGCCTCCGGCAGCGGTTTGGGGGACTTCTCCGTGACATTGACAGATTTGGAGGAAAATGTAACCTATTATGTTCGGGCATACGCCACCAATTCTGCAGGAACTTATTATGGCGAAGATTTAAGTTTCACCACGAAAGACGGCTTGCCGACGGTTGTCACAGGCGACGTTAGTGATTTAACCGCGACATCAGCAGAATGCAGCGGCGAAGTGACGGGCGACTGCGGCATCGCTGTTATCGAACGCGGCGTGTGTTGGGACAAAAATGCCAATCCGACGCTTTCCAATTCGCATTCGGCCTCCGGCAGCGGTCTGGGCAG
>JAKSMX010000052.1 GCA_024400305.1 Bacteroidales bacterium
ATATAGAGGAGCTAACAAAAACTTTGGATGTATGGGGTCTGAAATACGGATTTCTTTATTAAAATTATACTCATCTTAATTGACAGACCTTAATCTAATCAATGGGAAACATTTCATTTCCCGATGCCACCTTTAACAACTTTCTCGAAAACCTCCCAGTGTTCAGGTGTCATTCTGTCGGGGGTGAAGAGGCAAATCGCGGCGGCACCCGACGACATAGAGCCTTCGATGGCCTCCTGAAGCTCCGACGGCGTAAGCCCCGAGCCTTCCGGGTCGGTGATTTTGTCCTTGTTCCTCCAGTCGTGGCAGATGAAAAGTCCGCTGACGACAGGCTTCAGCGTGCCTGCGGCCTCCTGCCGCGTTATCTCGCCGACCCACTCGGCATCTTCAAGATAGAAGTCGTTGTAGTTCATCGGGAAAAACATATCGACGTTCCATTTTTTCCACTGCTGCCGCACCATCGGCTCGGCGTAGCCTTCAGGACCGGGAAACACATCGGTGCTCACCTTGCAGCCCTGTGCGTGAAGCGAGTCGCAGATGGTGTTGACGAGGTCGGTGAGAATGTCGCAGCGGAACTGCGCCCATTCGGGTATGGAGGCGGGGTCAACGCCGGAGGCGATCTCCTTGCGGATGTCGATTCCGGTTTTGTTTAGGAAATCGGCGCAGCAGGTGTCGCAGTAACAGTAGTCGGCGCCGGGATATTCACGGACGTTGCCGTCTTCGTCACGCCACCGGTGGTGAATCTTGTGGTCGTATTTCGCCCACAGCCCTTCGGCAAGGATGACGTCGGCGTAGCGGATATAGTCAAGCTGGATGTAATCGACGTACCGTATCGCCGCCATCTTCAGGTAGGCGTCGGTGAGGAAACGGACCACCTCGGGGTTGTGCGGGTCGAGGGTCTGGTAATACCCGACGTAGGCACGCTCCTCAGGCGTGAACGCCGACTTGCCGAGCCTGTTGACAGTGTAACATGTCGAGTCCATGCCGCCGTGGATGATGGACGGCGCCCATGCGTGGTATTCCAAACCCGCATTGAACGCTATGGCAGCGCATCGTGTAATGCGCTCATAGTCAAAGCCGTTGTTGACGCACACGCCATAAAGACCGTGTTTTTTCCATTCAAGGAACAGGTTGAAAAGACTGTCTTCCGACACTTTGTTTTCGTCCCAGCCGTACCATCCGTAGGCCTTTATTGCGGGCAACGTATTCTTGTGACGCACAACGATGCCATTTTGGTTGAGCGTTATCATCTCGCCATCGGATTTTGTTGCAATAATTTCGTATGTATTGGTGGTTGTCTCAATCCTGATGTCGGCTCCGGCTGTCATGAGCCGTTCCTTGGCAGTCAGCGGTATGTCGTTGATATAGTGGTGGTTATGCGCAAACTCCTCTTCTTCGCGGTAGAACATCGCCCAGAGTATTCTCATCAGGTCTTCATCAGGGAGAGCGGGGAAGACATCGCCGGATTTTTTCGTTGAGAGATAGACCTTGCCCCATCTTTCGGGCATGTGCATGGCCACGCGGCCTGTCGCGCCCCACGTCCAGTTGTCTTCGGGGAGATTCCCGCCTTTCTTGTTTTTCCTCACGGAATAGCCGCCGTCAGCGAGTTTGTCGGTCTGCCATTCCACGCGCGAGAATCCCACGGAGATGATGTTGCCCGCCTGAAGTATATTCGTGATACCGTCGTTTACCGACTTTCGCGGGATGGCGACTTCAATTGTCCATCCGCGGTCGCGGTCACGGTTGTCGTTGAGCGTGCCGTCGATATGCGTGGCGACTTTCAGGCCGTTGGCGTTCCAGCCGATGGTTATGAAACTGCTTTCCGGCGAGCGGTAAGGGTGTTCGATGAAGAGGTCGAAGATGGTGGCGATGGCGTTGAACTCCATCTCGAAATAGTTCTTGCCGTCGTTGTCGGGGTCGAGGAAGATCTCGAAGTCGTTGTCGTAATAGATTATCTCGTCGCGTTCCTTGATGTAAGCCCAGACATCAGGCTCTTCCATCTGCGCCGCGACGTAGAGGTAATCGTCGTCCCAGAGTATTTTGGCGCGGGTCTCGAACCGCGGTGCCGGGTGTCCGTCGCCGGAGATGTCGGTGAAGAGGTTGGTCCACGGCGCGTTCTTCCATTCCTTTTCGGTGATGACACCGTCTATTTTAGGCGTGACGGCGGTGCGGTACGCGACATATTTCTCCGTAGGAATCAGGAAACGCGCATAACGTCCGGTGATGCTATCCTGCGCATTCAGGCGGCAGAAGCAAAAAAATATTGCGAGCAGTAATGTAAGTCGTTTCATTATAATTTTAAATTCCTGACTTATTATTCGAAATGTCCATTATCTCAATTTTTAATGATGACTTTCGAAGCCACGCCATCATCGTAGGGACGGTCAGGATTGATAATGTGGCACTCGCCATCCACCCAATAAGCAGGTCTTACGCCTTGGTACTCAACATCGAAAAGGGTACCAACCGTTATTATCTGACCTTTCGAGTTCATCGTCATGTCAATGATTGAAGCGAGCGTGTTCTCCTTCGGATATTTGTATATCGATTGAGGCATCACTTGACCATCCTTCAATATATAGAAGCCTCCTCTGATGGTATCGACAACACCGATTTCTCCTGTGATGGGGTTAATATGACCATGTGCATAACACTCGGTCACCAAAGAATAGATACTGCCGGAGTCATCATTCCATTTTGAAGAATTCACCTCGCCGTAAACCATGCTTTCGTTTGACCCGGACCATTGGTAAGGTATCTGTGAGAAACCATGTTGCCGGCTATCGTATTCGCAAGCATTAATATTATCATCTGCATTCACGTATGCACCAGCCAATTTGAAATTCGCGCCGGAGGTAAATGTTCCGGCGAAGGCAATTGTTGAGGCATTGTCTATATGTCCCACTTCAACAAGTTGGCGATTCATCCATACTACGGGAGTGCATATATTGGCGGTATCAATACATGTGCCAACAATGAATTCGTTCCCGTCAGCATATTCAATGGATGAAATAATCCACACATTTATAATGTCTTCTGATTCGACAGGCAAATACTGGACGTTTGTGCCATCCCACACTACAGGTTGGCCCCACTGAAGTCCGGCGAGGACCATATCACCATTTTCCTTGAATGCTATGCCGCAGAACACCGAAGCATCAAACGAGTATTCGCTGCATTCCACATTATTTTTGAACAATATAGACTGCGGAGGCTCGCCATAAAGCAAAGGACTCCTCAATTCTCCAACGACATAGACATCACCATTATCGCACACAGCCATATCAATGGCACCAAATGCCTTTCCGTCTGGCCCTTGGAAATATTGTATCTCATTGTTGGTCATCAGGAATGATTCTGTGTTGTAAGTACCTAAGATATACACTGTTTCAGATGAAGTGGGTTCTTTGGGGGTCGTCTTTTTTGCACGATGTAAACGCCATAGCCGATACAGCTAACGCAAAAGCAAACAATTTTAATTTGTTCATAAAATAAATATTTAAGGGGACTTCTATTTTTTACTCACTCCACGCCGCTCTTCTGGATTTTGCGAAGTCCGTTGAACGAAATGCAAAATGAAAACGACGTTACAAACGTTATTTTGTATGTATTCATTATCCATTCAAATTTTTGGCAAAAATACAAATGTTTATTTGATTATCAAAGAGTTTTATTTAGAATTGCCCTTACAATAATCTTCTGCGTCTTCACTTCATTTCCAGTCATTCTCACGATGTATGCGCCGGTGGTGAGCTTGCTGACATCGACTTTCTGTCCGTGGATTTCTTCGCTGATGACGACTCTTCCGAGTACGTCGAACACCTGGAGCGTGCCTTCGCCGTCGATGACAAGCTCATCGCCGTACTGATACACGAACTGCTCGTCATCGTCATCGTCGTTGCCGAGCTTCACCGTGAAACGGCTCTCGCTGTCGGCGGGTGAGCCGACGAACGAATAGCAGTCTTCAAGCAGCATGTTGGTCTCTTCGCCTGTCATGTTGTCGATGAGAATCAGATGGTTGATGTCGTCGGTGGCTTTGACGCTGATGTCGTATCTGCCTGTCGTCATGGCCTTGAAGTTGAGCGGGAACACTCTCACGCCCTCGTTCATGAACGCGATTGCGAAGTCCTCGCCGTCCTGCGGGATGTAGAGCATCGGGGCTTCGGCGTTGCGGTGGCTGACCTTGTTGAGGCCGGTGCCTTCGCCGAGCACCGCGAAAGCGTTGTCTTTATAGTTGTCGTTTGACACTACGATTTCGATGTTGTCGTTCTTTTTGTCTGAACGCTCGACCTTGCTCCCCGAACCCGGCTTGCTGATGGTGACACCGCCGGCCACGGTAGCCTGCACGAGGAAACCCTGGAGTGGTTTGATTTCGCCGTCTGTGAGTCTTGTCCCCCATGTGTTCTCGTTGGAGAGAACATAGAAGCCGTCCGCAAAGTCGGCACTTCCTTTTCTGACGTCTGTCAGCTTGATGTTCTGTGTGAACGGGTTGCCGATGAGGTTGAAGCCGTGCGCCGCACCGATTGTGAGGTTGCATTCAACGTCTCCGACATTGATTTTGCCATTGAATTCAAGTGTCGTGCCGTTTTCTATATGGTATATGTATCCGACGCCTTTGTCTATTGTCTTGAAGTCGGGGTTCGCGATGACGTTTGAATTGTCATTGACTTTTGAGTTCACCCAGATGCCGTTTTTCTCGTCGAGGCGGTAGAGGTCGTAGTCGGTCGCCGTGACTGTTGTCGGGATGAGGCCTTTGACATTTGTGAGCGCGGTGCTGGCCGTGAGCGGCGAGCTTATCGTAAACCAGTTCACGTCGCTTGCCCTGCCGTTGGCGGCGATTTCCTTTTTCACCGTGTAATCGCTGCAATTCACGCTTCCGTTGTCTATCAGTTGCGCACCGTCTTCAAGGGTGATGAGGTCTGCCGTCAGAGTTTTGTCTTCGGCGATGGAGAACGTCTTACCTGCGGCAACGGTTACTGCTCCAACTTCGGCATTAACATCTACTTGACAGTCGGCGTTGATGAACACAATAGGACTGTTTTGGGCTGGCACTTCGTTTTCCGTCCAGTTGCTTGCAACATTCCATGCGTTGCTGCCCGTGCCGTTGAAGTGGTAATCTTCATGGTTGTATTCAATGAAAATGTAGTTGTGTCCGCTCCAAGCGCTTTCGTATAAATTCGTTGTGTTTATCGGAATGTAAACCTTGTTTGAGGCATCTGGGATTATTGAAGCCAGGCTTGGTGCGGTTTGGGCTTTGGAAATGATGTTGGTGAAAGAGCATCCAT
>JAKSMX010000053.1 GCA_024400305.1 Bacteroidales bacterium
GGGCACATGTCGGCTGCGCCTCTTTTGTTCGCCGGGCACATGTCGGCTGCGCCTCCATGTACCCGGTTATTAATATAGTGCCTTACAGGCACTGGTTTGTCCATGATTTTCATCTTTCATCAATCCGCGATTGTCATTTCATCAATGAGCCGTGTGCAGCCCGCGTATTTGTCGATGAGGAACAACACGTAGCGGATGTCAACGCTGATGTTCTTGCATATCGACGGGTCGTAGATGAGGTCGCTCATCGTGCCTTCCCACGTGCGGTCGAAGTTGAGGCCGAGCAGGTGACCGTCGGCGTTGAGTATCGGCGAGCCACTGTTGCCGCCTGTCGTGTGGTTGCCCGCGATGAAGGCGACGTGCATCGTGCCGTCGGCATCGGCGTAACGGCCGTAGTCCTTCGCCTCATAAAGCTCGCGCAGCCTGTCGGTCACGACGTAGTCGTAGATGTCTGGGTTCTCCTTCTGCATGATGCCGTCAAGGGTGGTGAAGTGTTTGTAGTTGACGCCGTCTTTCGGCTTGAAGCCGCCGACCTTGCCGTAAGTCACTCTCAACGTGAAGTTTGCGTCAGGATACATGTTCCTCTCCGGGAACACCTCAGGTATCATCTTCATCTGCCCTTCCATATAGACACGGCGCAGCGACTTGATCTTCCTGTTGCAGGCGACGTAGTTCTCCCTGACATTTTCCCTGTAGAACGAGAGCATGTTCTCGAAGGCGAGAACGGCCGGGTCATTCGCGATTTTCTTTGTATCTGAAACTTTGAAATTGTCAAGAAGACTGTTCACTTTTTCTTCATTGACGAACATCGTCTTTTCAAAAAGATAATCCACGTATGCCTTGACATCGCCTTTGTATTTCGAATCGATGTCATTCAGCAGTGCCGGGCGGAAATCGGCAGGCTGTGCGTTGCGGTAAGCCGTGAACATCGCCACAGCCACTTCCTCGTCGATGGGCTGGTGGTAATCTTTGAAGAACGACTTTGATGAATAGCGTAATTCATTGATAATCTCTTCAATATCTTCTTTAGGAGTGTCTTTCGTAACTTTTGCAAGCTCCCTGAAGTTGGCGGCAAACTCGATGAGTTCTATCGAGAGTCCGGCTTCGGTGAAGTAGGTGTAAGCCATGCGGTATTTCTCGAAATCGCCATAGACCAGATTGAATTGCCTGAGCAGGTCGATGTAAGGGGCGTGACTGCGGCTCAGTCTGCACCAATCCATGAACGACTCCTCGAAGGCCTGTTTCTTCTCGACGCCGTGGAAGCTGCGGATGCCTTCGGTGACGCCCATCCATTTCTTCCAGCCGTTGCCGAGACCGGCGTGCTTGCTGGCATATTGGATGCGCACCTTCGGGTCTTTCTCCTGATATTTGTTGTAGATGTCGAGAATCTGTCCGCGGAGGTCAACGATGACGGGGTAGATGACGTTGGCTTCCTGGTTGACGGCCACCGAAGGGAGGTATTCCGTCGTGTGGGCCGGATAGCCGAAGACGAAGGTGAAGTCGTTTTCATTTGCGCCTTTCAATGAGATTGTGAAATGATAGTCAGGATTGTAAGGGACGTTGTTCTCGTTGTATTCGGCAGGTTTCCCTTCCGGGGAGACGTAAATCCTGAATACCGAGAAGTCGCCGGTGTGACGCGGCCATACCCAGTTGTCGGTGTCGCCGCCGAACTTGCCGATGTTTGACGGAGGCGCGCCGACCATGCGGATGTCCTTGAAAACTTCATTATAGATTGCGAAGAACTGGTTTCCTTCGTAGAACGGCTCTATCGTCACCTCGTATTCCGTTTCTTTCTGAAGCAGTTCTGTGAGGCGTTTGACGTTGGCGTTGACGGTGCTGTCGCGTTGCGCATCGGTCATGCCGGGTGTCACGTTATAGAGTATTTTCTCGGTGACGTCGCGCATCTCTTTCATCATTGTGGCGGTGAGGCCCGGGCAGGCGAGTTCCTCCTGTTGTGTCATGGCCCAGAAGCCGTCGGTGAGGTAGTCGTGTTCGACGGTCGAGTGGCGTTGTATCCAGCCGTAGCCGCAGTGGTGGTTTGTCAGCAGCAGTCCTTGGTCGCTGACAATCTCGCCGGTGCAGCCGCCGCCGAACAGCACGACAGCGTCTTTCATCGAGCTGTGGTTCATTGAATAGATGTCATCGGCACTGATTCTCATGCCCATCTCCTGCATCTCCCTCTCGTTTTTCTGGAGGAGAAGCGGTATCCACATGCCTTCGGCGCGCACGTTGCCGATGAACATGACGGATGCGATTAATGTCAAAAAAAACTTCTTCATAGTAATTGTGTTACTTATGCAACCGCTGTGCGGTTATTGTTGAACTTATTTGTTAAAATGTTTGAAGTTGCAAAAATAGTAAAAAGTTTATAAAGTTCAAAAGTTTGTAAAGTTTATGTCCAAATTACTCAAACTCCTAACCACCTGCCATCTCATGGAAGCACTGCATCCTGTGGTGCTTTTAAACACATATAACAATATGGTTGTCAAGTTGTTATCCTCAAAATTGCAAAAATTTGCAAACGAAAAGAATTTGTGTGTGTGATAAAAAAAGATGTAATTTATCCATCGGAATTCCGAAATAAATGAATTGTTCAATGATTAAAAAAAGACAGAATGAAGAAATTGCTTAAATTAAACCAATAGTGTCCAAAGAAAATTTTTGAACGATTAATATTTAAACGCAAACTCCAGTTGAACAGGTTGGTCACATACGTCAGGCAACTTCTCGGTTCCATTGAACAGGTCCCTTATCGGGGTCTTGTCCGTCAGCACCCTGCTGACAACTCTCAGGACATTGAAGGTCGTCCTCTTGAGTTCGCATTCGTGCTCAACGATGGCTATCACTGGAACAAACTCAGGCAGAGGTCAATGGTGGTGGAGTCGAACGCATAGAACTTTCCGTGCAGGATGAACTCCCTGTCAAGCCTCTTGCTCTGCGCAAGATTGATCATATAGTAGGCAAACTCCTCGAATATCCTGTAATCCCGGTTCGCATTGGCGTAGGCAACATTGCTGAGCTTGATGTCTCCGCTGCCGAATCCGAGATGGTAACTCTTGTTCTTGATGGCGCTGATGATGCAGATCACCTCCCTGAGACGGACTTATTTTAGTACTTTGAAGTATTTTGGTATAAGTTAATATTTTCAAGTACTTTTTGACCGGATAAAAGACATCAAGGATAGTTTCTTTGTCGTTGAAGAAGTGAAGATTGGATTTGGGAATCATTGTATATCCAGTATGCCGAATCTCTCGTTGTGGGAGGTGTGAATATCTGTAAATTCAAATGAAAGTTGATTTTGCTCTTTCAAGATATCGTACATTCGTTTTATAACTGTCCTCCTCTAATTTCATCCAAAAAAGCATCTACGTCAGCACCTGTCCAAATCGGAGTAGATGCGTTGATTTTTTCATTAAGGTATTGCATATCGAATTTGGGTTCAAACTCCATCATTTCTTTTAATATCAACGATGAATTGTCGATAACGCCTGTTTTGATATTTTGCTTTGCAATTGCCACCACGCCAAATTTTCTGTACAATGGATTTCCTTTAATATTCGACAGATATTCTTTGTCTGCATCAATTTTGATTGTACCATCCTTTGTGTCCAAGTGAATGTTTGATTTGTTTTTGCCTCCAGCATCAGTGATAGTCCCATAGTAATATACTTCTGCATCAACCCACAGATTTTCAGTGCGTTGGAAGTTGGTGTGTGGAGTTATGTGAAGAACGGAATCTTGCGCTTGTGATGACAATATGTTAATATTAAAATTGTTTTGTACTGCAAATTTTTGAAAATTTTCAAATGCAATGGCGGTTTTAGGTTCAAGAGCATCAAGAGGATGCGGATTTCCGAGCATCAGTGTAAGTATTGATGCAAGTTCAGCTGCTTTTTGCAAACTGACGGTAAAAACATTTTTCACGGAACCACTTTCTGTGTGAAGGGTTACGACTGGACGGTCTTTTTTCCTGTCAATGTCTAACAACGCGGAAGCATAGTCCAAGACATCACGCATCAGTGATATATCGTAATTTCTTGGAGTCAAAGGTTCTTCCCCATATTTTCCTTCTAAATGTATAACTACCTGACCAGTGTTTTCCATATAACTGAAATAAGATGCAGAAATACTTTGTTTTTTGGAAACGGGACATTATTCACGGAATATTTTTTATTATTGCTGTCCGATAAAAGCTGAAAACGAATGAAAATGATTTACAACACATTAGTTTTCAGCAATGCATTGAGTGACACAAAGAAAGTCAGCCGCCGTGTACTTGCGGCGGCTGACTTTCTTCGTTTCGTTCATCTCTTTTGAATTTTGTGCAAAGATAATCACTTTGGGTTCTGGTCTGAATTTTGGGTGGCATTATAGTGCTGTTAGATAACGGGAAAGAATATACTCTGTATAGCTTGCCTTACTATTATGCCGGACAATTGGAAAGAATTCTGCTGTCAAGCAAATTAATTATGGTCTAAAAGTCTAAAGACTAAAGACTAACGGAAGTATTTTATTGATTTTTGTAAGTATGTGGGGAAAAAACCGTACCTTTGCAGCCCGAAATTCATGTTAAATCTTGAATAAAATAAAACACACAATATTCATGGACAAAATCTTTAAACTCTTGTTTTCGGCGG
>JAKSMX010000054.1 GCA_024400305.1 Bacteroidales bacterium
GATAAAAAGCCTCATTTCCAATGCTTGTTACGGAATTCGGTATGGTGAGCGAGCCAGTGAAGCCTGAACATTGATAAAAAGCCTTATTTCCAATGCTTGTCACGGAATTGGGAATGGTGAGCGAGCCGTTGAAGCCTGAACATTCACGAAAAGCCTCGTCATCGATGTGCGTCACGGAATTGGGAATGGTGAGCGAGCCGGTGAAGCCTGAACATTGATAAAAAGCACCATATCCAATGCTTTTCACGGAATTCGGTATGGTGAGCGAGCCGGTGAAGCGTGTACAGCCGTAAAAAGCCTGTGCTCCAATGCTTGTCACGGAATTGGGGATGCTGAGCGAGGTGAAGCCCGAACAGTGTTTAAAAGCCTGATTTCCAATGCTTGTTACGGAATTCGGTATGGTGAGCGAGCCGGTGAAGCCTGTACAGCCGTAAAAAGCCTGTGCTCCAATGCTTGTCACGGAATTGGGAATGGTGAGCGAGCCAGTGAAATTGCAATAAACAAATGCCTGGTTTCCAATGCTTTTCACGGAATTCGGTATGGTGAGCGAGCCGGTGAAGCGTGTACAGTCGTAAAAAGCCTCATCTCCAATGCTTGTTACGGAATCCGGTATGGTGAGCGAGCCGGTTAAGCCTGAACATAGATAAAAAGCCCTCTTTCCAATACTTGTCACGGAATTGCCGATGGTGAGCGAGCCAGTGAAGCCTGAACAGCGTTCAAAAGCCCCTTCTCCAATGTTTGTCACGGAATTCGGTATGGTGAGCGAGCCGGTTAAGCTTGTACATCTCTTAAAAGCATCATTTCCAATGCTTGTCACGGAGTAGGTTGTGCTTCCGTTGGTTACGGAAGCAGGAATGACAAGGTCATGGGCGGTGAAGCCCTCGGTGTGTCCCGTCAGCTCAACGGTGGGCGGGTTGGTGCCTGTAACGCGGTAGTTCAGGTCATTGTAAGTGAAATCTTGCGCCTTCAGCGCGAAGCAGCTGCATAGCAGGGCTGCGAGAATGAGAAATGTTTTCTTCATTATTTATTTATTATCTGTAAAATTGGCGGCAAAGATACGTAATTTTATAACACGAGTTGCACAAGTTTTTAACACGAGTTGCACGAGTTTTTAAATACTGAATACCTAATCACCTGTCCACCTGATTACCTGATTTCCGTCCCTGCCATGTGCCGCGTTCCGCCATGCGTCTTTCTATCATCGCGAGCACGTGGTCGTAACGCAGGCTCTCCCACGGCTTCGAGACGAGGAAACGCGGCGGCACCTCGCCGGCGAAGCGTTCTATCACGATGTCGATGCTGATCTTCTGCACACGCCCGCCGAAAACAAGCTTGAAATAGTCGCTGTAACTGTTAAAACGGCGCATCTTTATTACCAGGAGATAGAAGTTTACATTCGATTGCTTGTCAGAATGGCTCCTGTTGGGCATACCAAGCGGCACAGATGACAGCCCACGCAGTTGGCCCCGATGAGTCTCGGGGTGCGTTTCTCGTCAAAGACTATCGCCTGATGGCCGGCGTCGGAACAAGCTAAATAACAGCGTCCGCATCCGACGCAGACTTCGCGGTCCCATCGTGGAAAAACCTTCGTGCTTCTGTCAAGGTCGCCCGGTTTGCCGAAACTCGGCAACTCACTCCCAACCAACTCGGAAATGTCTTTTACGCCTTTCTGACTCATATAAGTCTTCATTCCGAGAACCAGGTCGTCGATGATGCGGTAACCGTACTGCATCACGGCTGTGCAGACCTGAACGTTTCTGCAGCCGAGCTGGATGAAGTCCAATGCGTCACGCCACGTCTCGATTCCGCCGATTCCGCTTATCTGCAAATCCTTGCCGGCTCTTCTTGTTTTTGGGTCGTTCGCGATGTCGAGGATGAAGCGCAGGGCTATCGGTTTGACAGCTTTCCCGGAATAACCGCTAATCGTCCGTTTCCCGCTGACGAGTGCCGATTCTGACAAAGTGACTGATTTTATGGTGTTTATGGCTGCAATGCCATCGGCACCGCCCGAATATGAAGCTAAAGCCGGCTTGCAGATGTCGGTGATATTGGGTGTCATCTTCGCGATGACGGGCCTGCCGACGTTTTGTTTTACGGCTTCGGTGAGTTTCTTGACGAGTCGCACGTTTTGCCCGACATCGGAACCCATTCCCGATTTTTTCATCTGCGGACAAGAGAAGTTCAGCTCGATGATGTCGGCGCCACTCTGCTCGGCTCTTTTTGCAAGTGTAATCCATTCATTGTCAGTCTGTCCCATGATGCTCGCCACAATAGTCTTTGAAGGATAATCCTGTTTGAGCCGTCTCAAGATGTCGAAATTCTCATCGGCTGAGAGTTCGCTTACTTGTTCCATATTGCGGAATCCGAAGAAAGGTTGTCCTGAGTGGTTTCTAACGGCGTCAAAACGTGGTGAGACCTCATGAATTTCATCGAGTCCGATGGTTTTAAAGACAACGCCGCCCCAACCTTGATCGAACGCGCGGGCTACCATTTCGTAGTTCGTGCATATCGCTGACGAGGCGAGGAAGAACGGGTTTTCGCAACGGACACCGCAAAAGTCAACCGATAAATCAACGTTGTCAATGTCAGGCAGATTTGAATATTTTGATATTACGGTTTTTGCTATCTCATTGATTCGTATTGGTTTATCGGAATGGATGCAGTGTTTTTCGCAAGGCGCGTCGCAGTTGACGCAGGCATCCGAAAGCCATTTAGAGGCATTCGTTTTGTTGTCGAAACGGATGGCGCGGATGGCGCGGGCGGGTTGGAGATGATGTTTGCAAAACACATCGCATGGTGCGTTGTGGCAAAGCAGGCAGCGAGATGACTCTGCACAAATGTCGAACATATTCATGGGTATTAATCAGATATTAAATCGCCGGCAAAATTAGAAAAAATGATGATAGCTGAAACCTTGTCTTTGATTTTTTTTTTGTCTTTAGTCTTTACGAAAAGAACCACGCGCCGATGGTGGGCGTGAGGGCGGTGATTGATAAAAGGAGTTTGTGCATATTTGTTATAATTCTTTAAGATATTCATCCAATAAATTTTGCCGGATTCATAAGGAAATCCACTAAGTTGACGATAAACAATCCGTCATCATTCATATAGGTCGGCTGTAGTCCATAAACGACAACGAGTTTACGGAAACCATCGTTCAATTTGCGCAACGAAGCAAATTCCTGATTACGTTTTTCATCGGTATCCATTGCAAACGCTGATTGAACATATACTCGATTATACCCTCGGTTGCACACGAAATCCACCTCTAATATACTGCGCTGGCGTTTGCCGTCAGCATTCTTATGCTCGCTATATACTTGTCCGACATCAACAGTAAACCCCGCCTCTCGGAGTTCATTGTACAGCAGGTTTTCCATTATGTGCGGCAATTCGGTTTGACGGAATCCTACACGAACGTTCCGTAATCCCAAGTCTTCAAAGTAGTATTTATAAGGCGAATCAATATATTTACGCCCTTTAATATCATAGCGGATAGATCTTTCGATCATGAATGCGTCTTCCATATACTCCAGATATTGGCGAATAGTATCTGCGGAGATCTTACTTTGCTTGACAGTCTTGAAGGTATTGGCTATTTTTGGGGGATTGGTAAGAGACCCAATACAGGATGATATTATGGTTATAAGTTCCAACAAGTCGCTATCGTTTTGAATATTATACCTATCTTTGATGTCACGCAAGTAGGTGTGTGTGAATTGTTGTTTCAGGTATGCGACTTTGCGTGCAGGGTCGTTTTCCAATACCACTTGTGGGAGGCCGCCATACAACATATATTCACGCAACATGGCGTCAGAATAAGATTGCCTATGCTCTGCAAACTCGCGGAACGAAAGTGGGTGAATACGGATTTCATCGCCTCGACCACGAAATTCGGTAATCACATCTTTGCTCAGGAATTTTGCGTTACTTCCCGTAACAAACACATCAACATTATCCTCTTTAAGAAAACTGTTCAGTACATCTTCAAACTCACTCACCAACTGTACCTCGTCCAATAATACATAATAATGCTCCTTATCTACAATTCTATCAAATATGTGATTTAGCAGCACATCCGGATCTCGCAATGCCATATTCCGACGGTTTTCCAAATCGACCATAATGATATGGTCTTCCGGAATCCCGTTTCCCACAAGATAGTCATGAAAGATGGTGAACAGCAAATACGATTTTCCACATCGGCGCATTCCGGTAATCACCTTAATCATGCGATTTCCGCATGCATTGATGAGTTCCTGAAGGTATTTTTCTCTTTTTATCTGCATCGCAAAAATATATTGTATTCGTTGATTCCGTGTAAATACACGTTTTTAGCGACTGCAAAGATACTGCATTTTTTCATATATGCGAGAAAACCGGCAAAATTTAGTCGTTAGTCGTTAGCCATTAGCCATTAGTCCGTTGACCCTAAACACTGAAGACTAACGACTAAAGACTAAAAACTAAAAACTTTTCAGTCATTATGACCGAAAAAAGTGATGCGTATCACCATCATTCAGTCATTATGACCGAAAAAAGTGATGCGTATCACCATCATTCAGTCATTTTCACTAAAAAAAGTGATGCGTATCACCATCTTTCAGTCATTTTC
>JAKSMX010000055.1 GCA_024400305.1 Bacteroidales bacterium
CTTTTTTTAGTGAAAATGACCGCAAGATGGTGTTACGTATCGCTTTTTTTAGTGAGAATGACTGAAAGATGGTGTTACGTATCGCTTTTTTCGGTGAGAATGACTGAAAGATGGTGATACATATCACTTTTTTTAGTCAAAATGACCGCAAGATGGTGATACGCATCACTTTTTTCGGTGAGAATGACTGAAAGATGGTGATACATATCACTTTTTTTAGTCAAAATGACTGAAAGATGGTGGTTGCGGAGTCTTGGTGTTTGAATGTTGAGTTTTTTGACACAGTCTTCGGTCAGGGCCTTCAGCCTTGTCAGCGCAACGGGGTGATATTGTATCTCGTCCAAAATGACGAGAGTGTCGCCGGGATTTATGTATTCGCAACTGAAATTCATCATATTCAGCCTTCCGCATGGCATTGTCCATCGTCGATGCGGGAGGCGGTGAAAAGAAAAAACCAAGACGGCGGCGGAAGACCCGCGACGCACGGCGGGGCGGAGGCCGGGACAACGGAAAAAATGAACATGTGCGGAAAAAGTTAATTTAAAAATTAATAAAATGAAGAATTATTTAAAACTCGCCACATCTGCAGTGGCATTGTTGATGGTGACAGCCATCGTGGTTACATTCGAGGCATGCAGGAAAACAGATAAAATCTTAAGCTATGAAGATTCTTCAACCATTACAAAATATGATGGATACGGACCGACATATACTGATATAAGCAGGACCTCACCAAGTAGAGAAAGAATGAGAACATTTTATAATCTCCCAGCTCAATTATGCTGGACTGAATATGGACTTGTTACAATACCAGCAATGATGTTTTGCGCATTTCCAAAAGGGAACTGTTTACCTACTGTAGTAGTTGTTGCAGAGAGAACAAACGAATTTTGTAATACAGGAAGACTGTTTCAAAGATGTTATGAACGTGGCAACATATCTGATTTTTTTTGTGATGAATCATATAAATTAATATTTCCAGAAATGGATTTGATGCCAAATGTTCTTGACAGCATAAAAAATGGTGATATACATTTACACCATTTTTATAATAATACCGATTCTGTTGATTTTTACATTGGGTTGCCAATAAGTTCCGACAATGAAATAAATTCGTATGATTTGAATTTTCAGAACGTGCGATGCGTATTTAGGATTAAATCAGAATAAGACCGTATGCAATAATGGTCATGTTTTGTCGTTATCACGCTGTAAATCATGTAATATGAAAAAAATGTCGCTTTTTTCCGTTTTATTATTCCTTATGTCATGCACAAGCCGATTTGAGGAGCCAGAAAAAGTCAAAGACATCCATCTGAATGAAAATCAAGCATTCATTGCCGTGCCGAATGCGATTGAATGCGATGAAAACGTCTTGGTGCTGCAGTCACGGCTCAATCTTTCAATTATCAACATCGTGAAATTCGATTCGACGGGAGTCATTGACAATGAAATGATTGATTTCGGCGATGAATTGTACGGATATTTCATGTTTTTAAAAAACGAAGATACAATTGTATATTTCCCGTTGACAGACGAAACAAATTCATTGCAATTATTAAATCGCAAAGGTCTTGCGTATGACGAGATTGACCTGGATCCGGCAGTTGCGGCAATGAATCCGGCAATTGGTTTAAAAGGCATTGGAAATCAAGTGTTTGTTGGAAATTCATCAATAGAACACAACGTTGCGTATGCTGATGAACGCGCAATGTACTATGAAAGCGTCAGTCCGGTTTGCAGTGTCGATTTGAATGACGGCGGCGTTAATGTCTTTGGTGAATTTCCTGAATCCTACAAAAAGAACAACGGCAATTTTTATGATTGGTTTCCTGTGATCTGCCCTTTGGATAACAATTGCTGCATTATGTCATTTGCCCGCGATGACAGCATCTATTTTTACGAAAACGGGATCAAAAAAGAATCTTTCCTGTGTAAGAGCAAGTATATTGACGGATTCGCCCCGATGGACGACACAAAAGCCTTCGACATGGGATATTGCAGGAATTACATCTTGTCACAGCCCAAATACTCCGATTTGATTTATGACAGCTATACCAATGATTACTACCGAGTTGCTGAACATTTCAGGAAAGTCGGAAACAACGGCAGATATGCTGAAGACCACGACCAGACGTGGTCAATAATTGTCATGGATTCGTCTTTCACGGTGAAAAAAGAATATTGTTTTAAAAATGACGAATATGATTCGAGATTGGTTTTGCCTGGCAAGGAAGGTGTTTACATATTGAAAAATTCAAAAAATGATAAACGTCTGACACTGACACTTTTTAAATTCTGACTATGAGAAATTCAAAAAAGATAATCGCAGCCATCGTATCTGTCTTGCTGCTTGCGGGATGCGGGCGTTATTCAAAAGAGACAGACAGTTTCAACAACGTTTTGAGGCGGTACGACATGGAAATCCCAAACGGAGAACATTGTTTTGTCGTCATCCCGGAGTTTTCATGTTACGGTTGCATCCAGGAAACGTGGCTTTGGCTTGAGAAAAATGTCACCGAAAAACCAAGTTATGACATGACCGTCATTGACTTTAACAAAAATGATGCTTTTGTTAAGAAAATAAACTGTGACGTGTGCTTTGACACCTTGGGAATCCTGAACGATGTATGTTTTGACATGGCAAATCCGATGATTATCAAAACATCCAACAAAAAAATCAGATCAATAATCTCAATTGACTCAAGATACATTGACGAGACTTTGGAATCAAATCTTGCGGATTATATTTGATGTCGATTCTGTCAAAGAGTATGTTAATGAAATAAGCTGCGCATGGGCTGTACGTGATGAAGGTCACGCTCGACGACGGAAAGGTGTTCGAGGAGAAGATTGTGAAAAAGTAGTGAAACCGCCTTTCACGCCGATACGCTGGGAAATTGCAAAAAAAGTCTAAATTTTGCGGCGTACCGGCGTTTTTTTTGTTGTGCGACTCAAATTTTATGTTGTGCAATTTGTTGAAAATACAGTGATCAAGGATGGGAGCGAGGCCGAGACCGAGAGCGGGAAGTGGGTGAAGGAATAATTGATGGAAAAAAATCATCTTTTTCTGTAAATGGCATTGATATTTTATGTAATTTTGGCACGTGATTCCGAAATTACATAAAATATATCAGATATGATTTCATATATCAACAGGAAAATTGAAAGTGTCGTGACCGAAGCGTCACAATATTTCCCGGTGATTTCAGTAACCGGACCAAGGCAGTCGGGCAAAAGCACATTGCTCAGACATCTTTTCCCCGACGCTGTCGCATACAGTATGAAAGATTTGAATGTCAGAGAGTTCGCCCAAAACGACCCGATAGCGTTTCTTAACAATGACAAGGGCAAGATGATGTTCATTGATGAGATTCAGAAAGTTCCGGCACTGCTCGATTACATGCAAGGTATCGTGGATGAACATCCCGACAGGAGATTCTGCATCACGGGAAGTTCAAATCTCGAGCTTTTGAGAGGCCTTTCGGAGTCGTTGCCTGGCCGGGCCGGGGTGTTCGAGTTGATGCCGATGACATACGATGAGACAAGAGCTGAACAGCAGGGCAAGCCGCTTGATGAGTTGCTGTTCAACGGATTATATCCGGCGGTGTGCGCACAGAAAAACACAGCGAGGCTGTTCTACCCTTCATACGTTAAGACATATTTGGAGAAAGATGTCCGCGACCTGTTGAAAATCCAGGACCAGCTTCAGTTTATGAGATTTATGAAGCTGTGCGCCGCAAGGGTGGGCTCGTTGTTCAACGCATCGGAAGTCGCCAACGAGATAGGCGTTGACTCGAAGACCGTCACACGCTGGCTCTCGGTCTTGCAGGCATCGTATCTCATCACGCTGCTTCCGCCGTATTTCGAAAATGTCACGAAACGCGTCGTGAAGTCACCGAAACTGTATTTCAACGACACTGGACTGGCGTGCTACCTTCTCGACATCGAAAGCCCGAAGCAACTCTCACGCGACAAGATGAGAGGCTGCATATTTGAGAATTTCATCGTGCTCGAGATTTTGAAACACCGCTTCAACCAAGGCTTGGAAAACGGCGTCTTCTTCTATCGCGACTCAAACCAGAACGAAGTTGACATCCTTCT
>JAKSMX010000056.1 GCA_024400305.1 Bacteroidales bacterium
ATATTTGTTTTTTAACGGAATAACCAATTTACGTACGTGGTGACCGGTTGTTGGTGGTTGCCGAATGCCACGCCGATGGCGCGCCATGCCTTGATGCGTTCCTTTTCCAGGTCCACGCCGTCTTGGTAAATTTTCATTTCAAATTTCCAGTCGTCCAACACCTTTCCCTTTATTTCCCTATATAAGTCCATGGCTTCCCCATAGCATTTCGCGTCGGGGTAAACATAGGCGAGGTATTCGCCGGCGGTGCTTGCCCCAAAGCTGTTTTGGTCGGCTGCCCATGCCATTTTGGCCTTTGCCAGATTTATGTCGCACAGGTGGTCAATGTATTGCTGGTATATGGTGGCGGTGGCGGCCAAGGCCTTGTCGTAGCAGCTGCAAACATCCGGAATGGCGGTCAGCTCGTAGATGGCGGCTTCATACTCTTTTTGCGTGGCCAGGCTGTTGGCTTTTTTGATGATGTTGTCGCATTGCGCCTCGTAGTAGGCAATGATTTTCTTTTTGCCCTCTTCCGTAAATTCCTTCAGCTCCTTCGACTTGACATTGATGTGCTTGACGGCATCAATGTATGCCTTGGTGTCGTTGGTTCCCACCCCTTTGGCGGTAACGTTTGTGGTGGCAAACACCTTTTGGTCGAAGCCGTCGGCAATGTAGAGCGTTATTTCCAGGTTCTGGGAAATTTGCTGGGGCGGTCCGGGAACCACGTCCTTTGTGAGCGGCGTGATTACCGCCGTGATGAAAAAACGAGAAAGACCTTCGTTCACGGACAATCCGTTCGCTGCGGCCGCCTGTTTCAGCTTGTTCGTGAGGTAGCTTTCCGATCCGGGCGACAGTTTGTTCACTTGTTCGGGTATAACCACGGATAAGGGGATACGGGACTCTCCAGAGGAAAAGTCTGTCTGTGCGAAAACCTTGCTCCATGGCAACAGCATCGCGGCTGACAATATTAATAATGCTAACTTTTTCATAGAATTTTATTTTTCACCGATTACTAAAATAGCTCTTCCCAATCCTCTCGTCATTACTTTGGATTGGATTTCATAATTTTTGCGCAGGAAATTGCGTAATTCGCGGACAAACGCTTCCGTGTCCATGGCTGCCCCGTTCATTTTATAGAGGGGTATCCTCACTTGTTCGAATTGGATGAAATTCTCGCTCGCGTCAGACTTGTTGAATCTGTGTTCCACGGTGTTTTGAGCCATCCAGTCGTCAATGATCTCTGATAGCTCGACGCCATCGAATTCCGTCTCAAGATCCATTTCGCCGGTATCGAATACCCGGATATCCACCGACACCTCGCGGCCTATGTTTTGCAGCTCCTCAAAATAGGATTGGAGTTGGGAGCAAAAGGCATCGATATGATTTATGACGGCTTCCTCCAGCAGGACAGGGATTTCCGCGGTGAAGGAGGGCTGGCCGGTGCCTTGAGCTCCCGCGATCTGCTTGTTCGTGTACGAATCTATGCCCTGCAAGTTAAAGGTTATTGTCTTTTTTGGTCCCGTTGTATTGACCGTCCACGTCATCTGCATGATTATATCTGCCTTGGCGGTCCTTCTTATGCGGTCCAGTGGGGATTCCGCCAGTTCGGCCCCGGAGGTCTTGCTGGTGGTCATGTTGTCCTCCGCCATTCTTTGTTCTATTGACTTGAGCGTGGATTCCAGATCCTTCAACGGGAATCCCCTCTCCGCCATCAGGGTGTTTATCTTCGAGATGACAAGCAGCAGGTCCGGGTCGCTCTGCAAGGCATTTTTATAGTCGGGTATCTTTTGCGTTGAACCCTGGTTGTCATAACTTGTCGTATACCCGTTCGTGTTGCACCACACGTCGCTGGGCATAACCATGATGGTGGGCTTTTTTGCCTGTCCGAAGCAGAAGGCGGACAAAGTCGTTATCAACAAAATAACTAATGATGTTTTTTTCATAATGTGGTATTTACGTGTTTTGCCAATGATGATTAGAATTCGTACCCGATCCTGAAACTGATTCCGTTCACGTAGGTGTTGTCGTATGGAAGCAATTGTCCCTGATAGTTGATGCTGAAGACGAAATCGTTTCTCTTTTGTCCCACGCGGATGCCCAGGCCGGCCGTGTAGAAAAATTGGTCAAGGATGGCGTAACCGACGCTTGCGTTCCAGAATGGGACGCACATCCTGGTTTGTTGGGTCATGAAGTTCCCTCTCGCGTCAACGAAAATAGGAGCGCAAATCATGGCGCGTTTCTGCCTCTTTTCCAGGATTTCTTTTCTAAAAAGTTCGTCGTTTGTAAAATAGCCGCGAACGCCCACGCCCACGCCGACTTTCAGGTATTCAGAAAAGCGGTACCCGTTGATGAAGTTCAGCGATATTCCCCACAGGTTTCTTGAAGCGCGGTAAAATGACCCGGTCGCCCAGGACTCTGCCGCACACCACCATCCTTTGTCGTTGTTGGAATAGTCAACGTATTTTGGTCTTTGGGGTGCCTCCGGCACGCTTACCTGGGTCTTGCCAATCTGAATGTCGCGAACTTCCGTTTTTTTATAGCTGAGCGTCTCCCCCGAGGGCATTTGGATGGTAATCCCATCCTTGTCGTTAATCACCTTTCCCTTGACAACATTGCCATTGTTGAGGTATATCACGTCTTGTGCGCAGACGAATCCCGCGCACAGAATGTTTACTAAGAATAACAAAACTATTTTTTTCATAATGGTTACGGTTTTACGATTTTATCCTCAATTAGTCTTTGCAATAATTCGGCACGTAGCACGCGTACCGTGATGCCGAAACGGACACCCGCGTCATTTTTTTTCTTCTTGGCCGTGAGTGGGCGCGTATCCTCCATGGACACGTATTTCAAATATTCCCCGTCGTCCTTGAAGAATATGTTGAAATAGTATTGATACCTTTCCTGGGCGTTCACCTCATATATGAGCGGGCGGACGTTGCATTCTCCGTTCCCTTTCTGAATCCCCTTGAACAGCACGGCCTTAACGGCGTTTTTCTTGGCCTGCTCAATTGCGTCCTGCTTGTTGCGACCAACTCCCCAGGACCTCAAAGTTTGCGAACCATCTTCCTCGACGCCGAGACATTCAATTTCCGGAGTGTGGTAGTCCCCCTTTGTGTCTTGGGCGTTTGAATAGCTTATTGTCAAACTTATTAACAACAGTAAAAATAACCTTTTCATATCACTTTTATTAAATAAATCGTCATTAAAAACCCGAATCCAGCGACTTGATGATTCCCGCCGTTTCCATATCTTTGCGCAGCATGTCTTTTTTTACGGAAAACAGCATCGTCACTTTGTACCTTTTTCCCACCTTGCTCGGTGTATAGTGGGTGTTGTCAACCGCGGTCACATATTTCGCGTAGTCGCCGTTGTCCGAAAAAAACTTGTTGAAGAAGTCGGCCTTTGAACTCTCCGCACCCGGGTCGTTGATGATGGGTTTTTGCTTGCATTCTCCCGAAATGCCCCTGAAAAGGACACCGTGTACGGCTGCCTTCTTTATTTCACTGATGGCCTTTTCAACGGTCTTCCCGTAACCCGAAACTTCCACCAGGTATGTCCCCTGAACTCCTACCCCGGCACAACGGATGTCGTATTCCCAACTTTGTGCTGACAGCTGTAACAGAATAAAGGAAAAGAAAAATATAATCACATATTTTTTCATT
>JAKSMX010000057.1 GCA_024400305.1 Bacteroidales bacterium
CTTCTGGACGGCCGAAAGAAGGAGCTTGGCCGGAATCGTAGTCGATCCGGGTTTCGAGACTTCTCCGTGGACGCTGGCGACGTACGTCAGGTCGATCTGGGTCGCCGTCAGGACGATGCTGCCGTCCTCGGACGCCTCTATCTTCACATTTGCAACGATTGGGAGCACTGTCTTTGATGGTACGACGCTCTGCACCTGCTTGAGCGCGTCCTGGAAGACGGCCCGTTCTACTTTGATCTTCATGTCGTTTTCTCTCTTATGTTTGCTTATCGATCCTTGCGACACCCGTCGCACAAATCACACGCAGATTATACCGTGCTTGGACGGCATAATCAACAGGCCTTTTCTAAAATATTGCAGATAGGAGAATGGAGAGACGTGTCAATCTCCAAATCCAAAATAGAAACTATACCCTAAAGAGTAGTTGTACATCTCGAATATTCCAGAGCCCCACTCGAACGCATATCCGTCTCCATCGTAGTACACATCCCAGTAGCCATATTCTTGGTCTCTGAACATTGTGATCGTACCGCCGCCATACTCGTCCGAAAGAGTAACCGTAACTTCAGACGACGGATCTCCCTCGTATGTTCCGCAAACCTCTCCTGTATTGATCGGTTCATAAGAGTCCCAGTCTATGTCATATCTGTATACGGAATTCGATCCGCCAGACCCGCCGCCGATTGAAACCACTCTAGCTCCATACCAAACATTCGGAAGAGAAAACGGAAGTTCTGACGGAAATGGATTTGATACATTCACGACATATGTCAGAGTCTGAGGAGTGTCGGCCATGGTCGTATAGTCTATAACGCCGCTGTCGCCGATAAGCGCCCATGATACACCATCGTCGGAAACATACACGCGCGTTCTCTTCGCGGTCCTTCCGACATGGCAATCGTCTCCCGTGAACAATGCAAAATCACGGACATTATCGAAGTAAATGCCGTCAGGAGACGAAAGTCTCGTCATCAAGCAATATTCGTCCGAACGACTACCAACATAGTAATTGACATCGTCTGGATACGGGAATGTGCAAAACTTCGTTTCAAGCCTTCCGTCGAACGCCTTGGCTGGGTCTTGGTTTTGAGGCACGTTCACGCTAGTCTCGCCATATATCCCTGTCACGGAACACTCGGCAGTGCATCCTTTGAACGGGTATGTGACAGTTCCGTCGCTCTTTCTTGCCTGGATCTCGCCAAACTGCCAGACGACCGTCCTTCCGCCGTCAATCCACGACGAGTCTGAATTGCCGTCATTGCGTTCGTCCGGAGACCATGGTGCGTCCATAACGAACAGAACGTAGTTTCCGACACGCTTGCCGGCTGGCGGGGTCTGGATTCCATATTCAACCTGTGCGCCGTTGTCTGGGTATATGTCCTCGCCCGTGATCGAGTCGTGCAGATACCCTCCGGGCATCGGCCGCATGTCATGCACTCGAACGCCGTCGACTTCCATGTAGAAATGGTAGATTCTCGACCCAGACGGTACGAAACTGTTGCATACGGGATTCGTATCTCCTACATATGAATAGTCGAAAGTCCCAAGCAGGCCGCCCCTCAGCGTGTTTTCAACGGCTGCATTTGGATTGAGATCGTTCCATGAAAAAGAATATTCTCCAGCAGAAAGCGTGGCCGTTCCGTTCATGACGTCGGCATCCCATGTCACGTAGCCATGTTTGCCCTCAGTCGTGATCGAAGCGAAATCGTTAAAAGTAGTATAAGAGTCGTACTTGTTTAACACGGCAAATTGGAATGTTCTTCCGGTGTTACCATCCTTCCCGACATACCATCTATTATGGTCTGTCGGAGAAGGACTATAGCACCCCATCATGGCGTTCCAAACTCGAGACGTGTCTTTGCGAAAATAGACGTCAAGCCCATATCTGTACACATGGTTCGGGCCACGATAGAAGCCTTCGACTGGAAACACGACGTCTCCGTTCACGCTCTCGAGATATGGAACTCCCTGAACAGATGGTGTATTCAACTGAATTCCCGAAAACGCGCGAAGCGTTTGAACGAATGATCCGCACTGTTTTTGAGACAGTACGTTTACGTCGTTCGGAGTGACGTCCTTCGTTCCGATTCTGTATACAGCCATAGATCCGTCCCTTTACATGTCAGAGGTCCTGCTCTTCCGCGAAAGTCCATTCTATCTTTGGCAGGTTCTTTCTGAATTCTCCAAGATCCGGAGCCTCTCCGCTCTTCTTGTAGGCGTTGATCGCCTGGAGACCGTAAAGCATGACCTCGTCCACGTGCGCAATCCAGTCCTCGGCGTCCTGACGCCATCTTTCAACCGTCGAATTGACGTACTGAGACGGTTCGCGCGTGTCATATCCCCTCTTGATCCGTTCCATCCTCAGATGGTTCTCCAGCGCGGCGTTGAAATCTCCTATCGTGCGACGAATCTCAACGTATGAGAAAATGGTCCGCCATTCGCCGTCTTCAAGTTCAAACCCGGACGCGCGAGGAATGAATCCAGGACGTGTCTCCGCTCGGTTTTCAGCCTTTGGGAACGCACCGATAGAAGCCGCCTCCGCTTTCGTCAGGAACTTCGCGTTTTTCATTCCAACTTCCGTTGAAACAAGCCCGACGACCTTTTCGAGTCGACCGTCTTTCATCTTGTAGTAGTCTGCCATAAAACCCACCTGTTGAATTCAAGATTTCAATATTGCACAAAGTCCTGATCAAAAAGGATTCGTCTTGAGTTCGCCCTGCGTCCAAAATACATCCCAGTTCGTTCCATTGAACACAGCCGTCGAAAAAACAGTCTTCCCTCCGCCTATCACTCCGCAATCGTCAGAGATCGAATTCACGGATCCGTCCGGCTTGAAGATCACGGGGATCGATTCAGGCGTCATTTCAGATCCGTCGAATTTGAAATCGATGACCTTCAAGGAATTCCAGCTCTGACCTTCCGAAGGCATCGGAAGGTTGACGGTGATTCCGTCGACAAGCTGCGAGATTGTTGAAGCAGGAACGTTGTATCTCACGCCGGCCACGGCGTCGATCTCGTCAGAAGTCACATCCCCGTCGTTCGGCAAGACATCCACGATTGGAGAGGACGATGTCCCACATCCCGATCCAGAGCCAGTTCCGGATCCGTCAGGTCCGATGTTAGGGACTTTGAAGTCGGGCTGCAGGAACGCACGCAATTCGTTGGACGTGTTCGCAACATACTGCGCCGTGGACTTTTCGAGCACGCCCATCTCCTTCAATTTGAGAACCT
>JAKSMX010000058.1 GCA_024400305.1 Bacteroidales bacterium
TTGCCGCTGCCTTCGGTTTCGTACACATCAATGTGGTCGATCAGCTCATTAAGAAGCGGTTTCGTCAGCGTTTTCATCTGGATGAATTTGCGGATGGCACGGATGAATTCCTCCCGTTCGCTTTCGCTGTTGTCCATTTCACGGAGGCGGCTGCGCAGACGGAGGATCTTCTTTTTGAGTTGCTCCCGTTCCTCCGCATACTCGCGGGAAAGAATGTTGTAGTCGTCATCCGTCGTCTTTCCACTGAGGTTGTCCTCATAGAGCTTTTTGAGCAGCTTCGGCAACATTTCAATGCGCATCTCCGACTTGGTCAGCTCGGCGGTGGCGCTTTTCTTTTCGGCATCGGTTTCCTCGCCCGATTTTCTCGCCAAAAGTTCCGCAAAGTGGTCTTCGTCATTTGCAAGATATAATGCCAGCCGCCGCAGTTCCATTTCGACCACCGTTTGCACCGCATCGGCACGGATATAATGCCGTGTCGGGCAGGTGCCGCGATAGTCCTTTGCGTAGTTGGAGCAACTGAAATAGTGAATGTCCTTGTTGACCGTGTTGGTGTGATACCACAGTTTTTTGTGGCAGTCGCCGCAGTAGAGCAGGTCGCAGAAAATGCTTTTCGGACCGTTCTCCTCTTTGGGTGCGCGGTGCTTGGTGTTGCCGAGCATCTTCTGCACCTTTTTGTAGGATTCGCGGTCGATGATCGGCTCGTGGACATTCTCGAAAATCAGCCAGTCCTCTTTCGGATTGTCGATGCGGCGGTGGTTTTTGAACGACTTGGAATGCGTTTTGAAATTGACCACATCGCCGCAGTATTCCTGCCGCACGAGGATGTTGTGAATGGTGCTGGATTTCCACTTGTACTTATTCGGCTGAGACTTTTTGCCGCCTCGATTGATTCCCTTTTCAGCCCAGTATGCCGTACAGTTGAGGTGTCCCTCGTCTTCGAGAATACGGGCGATGGTGTCTTCGCCTTTGCCGTTGAGATAAAGCCGAAAAATCTCTTTCACGACCAAAGCGGCATCGGGATCGACGATCCACCGTTTCTTGTTCTGCGGGTCTTTCATATAACCGTAGGGCGGTTGGGAAAGCGGTTCGCCCGCTTTCCCTCTGGTGTTGTGCGCCGACCGCACCTTGCGGCTGATGTCACGGGCGTAAAACTCGTTCATGACATTGCGGAACGGGACAAGCTCGGTGCTTTCGTCGATGCCCGTCGTGGTGTCCACACCGTCGTTGACGGCGATGAAGCGGATGCCGTGCTCGGGGAAATAGACCTCCTGATAATATCCCGATTGCAGATACTCACGGCCGAGACGGGACAGGTCTTTGACGACGACCGTCGTCACATAGCCCATCTCGATGTCGTCGAGCATCTCCTGGAAGCCGGGACGGTTGAAATTCGTGCCGGTGAAACCGTCGTCCACATAGACCTTTGTGTTGGAAAGTCCGTGTGATTTGGCGTAGCTTTGCAATAGCTTGCGCTGGTTGGTGATGGAATTGCTCTCTTTGTCTGTTTTGTCGTCTCGCGACAGACGGCAGTACAAAGCGGTGATTCCGGTTAACTGTTTTTGCTTTTTCGACTGCATATTAAAAATTATCGCTCCCTTCCGGCAGTCGAACGCACGGGTTTCGGCTTTATTTTAGGTTCTTCCTCATCGGGTGTCAAATCTGCGAAATCGCTCGTCACAAAGTCTTCGACCTTGTCGGCAAGCGTTTTGTCCTCGCCGTTCTTCTTCGGCTCGGCAAACCTGCCGTCCACCACATAATTAACGCCATTGATTTGGTACTGTCTGTGCCCGCCGCCGAGCCCGATGATAAAGCGGTCGCTTTGTTTCTTTTCGTCGCTCATTATCTTGCCTCCCTGTTTGCTTTTACTCTGTCGAGATGCTTCTGATAGAAAACAAGCGCATCCACCCAAAAACTTTCAAAGTCTTTCGGCGTGAAGTCCCGACGGGTGATCTCTTTTACCTTTTCAGACGGTATTTTGAAGGTCTGTTTCTGGTTTGGCTTTTCTTCCGCCATAATTTCGGACACCAACTCAAAGGTCAGCACACCCTCCTCAAACGCCTTGCGCATCCGTATCGTCTG
>JAKSMX010000059.1 GCA_024400305.1 Bacteroidales bacterium
TCTCTCCTTGTGGAACATCTGGCGAGTGCCTTCCTCGTCCTGCTGGAACTCAAGGGTGTTGTCGATGTTGTATGCTGACGCGGTGCGGATGACATCGATGTTTGCGCCAATGAAGTTGAACGACCAGCCGAGCTCCTTCAGTTGCGAAATCATCTTCGCTACCTTATCGATGGTGTATTCCTTAGACGCGTTCTCATAGCCGTCAGTGATGATTGTCACGCTGCCGATAGCGTTCTCCTTGGACTTCGTCGTAGCCTTCAGGTCAGCAAGTGTCATGCCCACAGCATCGTTAAGCGGAGTGCAGCCCCAAGGCTCATAGTCCTTGTCGGTGATGTTCCTTACCTCGCCTACAGGCACATTCTTGAAGATATAGCGTGAAGGACGACCGTCGCTCTGGAAAGCATAGATGCTTACGAAATGCTCCTGAGTGTCAGCATACTTCTTCTGTGCAGAACGGATTGTGTTGAGTGTTTCGTTGCATCCTGAGATTGTCTGGTTAGTCACGCAGCTCATAGAGCCGCTTTCATCGAGAATGATGAGGTTGTAAATCTGGTTTTTCTTTGTTTCCATAGTTTTTGTTGTTTTTTAGAATTGGTAATAATTACTTACAGAAGTTTCCCATCCTTTTGACAAAAACAGCAAAAACCGTTTTTATAAGGAAGTGTCTCTTTGAGCCACTGCTGCTTTGCTTATGAATTGTTCTTATGAAAGCGAGCTTTCAACGCCCAATCCATAATCAATCCAGCACCATAAAGGTTTTCCTTATAAAAACAAAAAACAACGCTTCGCTAAAAAACAAACATTTGTGGAGACGACACCCCATGGTGCCGTTAGGGACTGAAAAACGGGGATAATCATTGTTGCTGTTAACGATGCGCTATTAGGCATCGTTTCCAATCCGGTTGCAAAATGTTTTTTTTGTTTTTTGAATGAAAGAGAAGAAAGCCCGATAGAGTGATGATGTAGGTGTTCAAATTATATGGGAGCTTGCTCACAAGATAATTTGGGCAGCTACATCATCAAAGGCTTGCCAAAGCCTTCTTCTCTTTCATGCGGTTTTTGATGTTTTTGTTTTTCGTTCCGAAATGAACTGACTTTCAATTCGTTACATTTGTATTAAAGGTGGGAAAGTTTTAGCCCTTAGAAATCAAACGGGAATTTTCGCCATTCCTGCGACGATAGTGTCTTTTCGAACTTCTCCTCGTCAAACGAGAACAGCGTTGCCGCCCTGCCTCGTGTAGGCTTTTCCGCTGCCGAGAAACTCATCGCATTGTCAGCAGCCTCCTCGTTGACAAATCCCGATGCCACCATCTTCCGGGCGAAGTTGCGACGGTCGTAGGTTGTCTCGTGGATAATCTCATAGATTCGTTGCAACTCGCTCATCCTGAACACATTGTTCAGCAGCTTGAAGGCAATGGGCTGGATGCGGAGCTTCTGCTGAAGACTCTTCTTCGCCAGCTTGATGATGTCGGAATGGTCGAAGGCAAGAGGTGGCAGTTCGTCCCACTCAAACCATTGGGCATTGGCAGCATCGTCGCCGGCAATGACGTGATAGTCGCTCTTTCTCACCAGGGCAAGGAAGGCTACGGTCAAGACACGTTCGCGCGGATCACGCTTTACATCGCTGAACACATGAAACTGTTCCAGAAAGACCTTGCTTACGCCGGTCTCCTCACGCAGTTCTCGCAGCGCACCTTCCTCGACGGTCTCGTCCATCTTCAGGAAACCGCCAGGCAGCGCCCACGATCCACGGTAAGGTTCTATGCCACGTTCCACGAGCAGGATGTTGATTGTACTTCCATCGAATCCGAAGATTACGCAGTCGGTCGTCACCGCTGGATGGGGGTACTTGTATGAATACATTTCAGACATCATTTATTCTATTTTTAGTTTTTCTGGATGCAAAGTTAGTGCGTCAAAATGACATAACAAAATATTTTAGCGCAAAAATGACGCATAAACATCATTTTCTTGACCTATTGCGTCATTTTAACGCATTATCTCATAAGTAACTGTTCAAAATAAAATTTAAAATCTCAATGAACA
>JAKSMX010000006.1 GCA_024400305.1 Bacteroidales bacterium
CATTGATTATGTGATGCTTGGCAGGATTAAGAATACCTTTTTTAGAGGAAAGATAGCAATAATTTCGTTTATCATAAAAACAAGACGAAACAAAGTGCAAATTATCAAAACACAATATGTTATATTTTTAACACACCTGCGAAAATCAGATAAAGATATTTGGAATTTTTTTATTTTTGCAAAAAATTTAAATCATGAGCAAGACAGTATTCATTACCGGCGGCTCGAAAGGAATCGGGCGTGCCACAGTCAAGAAATTTTATAACGAAGGCTACAATGTGGCTTTCACTGACATCAACAAGGCAAAAGCAGAGGAACTGATTGCAGAACTACCTGAAAAAGAACGAGTTATCTTCATTCAGGCCGACACGAAGTCGTTAGAAGAGATGGAACAGGCGGCGAAGCAGGTTCACGAGCGTTTCGGGGCGATCAACAGTTTGGTGTGCAATGCCGGCATCCATCGTTGCAACACGATGTTAGACATCGACATAGAAGAATTCGACCTGATTGTAAAAACCAACATTTACGGGACATTTCACACATTACGCGCAGTAGTGCCATACATTGTCAATGGCGGCGGCGGTTCTGTGGTCTTGAACGACAGCGACCAATGGTTTGTCGGGAAGCCGAACAGTTTCGCATACGGTCTCACCAAAGGCGCAATCGGGCAGATAACACGAAGCCTCGCCGTTGATCTCGGTCCCAAGGGCATCCGCGTGAACGCAGTTTGTGCGGGAACCATCAAGACCGACCTCGTGAACGACCTCTTCAAGGACTTCGCCCGCGTCGAGAACAAGAATATTGAGGAATACTGGGATCAGGAAAACAACCTTTACGCCAGAGGTTCGGCGGGCGAGCCGGAGGAAGTGGCCGAACTCATCTATTTCCTTGCATCTGAAAAAGCCAGTTTCTGCACCGGCGGACACTATCTGTGCGACGGCGGCCTTGTCGCAAGATAAAAACAAAACTAATAAAGAAACATCGGAAACGGCAGAAAATCATTCTGTCATTTCCGATGTTTTATGCGTCAAGGGAACATCCCGTTTCTTATTCCATGTTGGTGTAAACCGCCTGGACATCGTCGTCGTCTTCAACTTTGTCGAGGAAGTTCATGATGCTTTCCGTTGCTTCTTCGTCGAATGCGACAGGAGTATTGGCGAAACGCTGGAGATTTGCCTTGATGATGTTGACCTTGTTGGCTTCGAGAGCCTTCTGCATCGTGCCGTAGGCTGTCCAGTCGGCGTATGCGAAGACACCGTCTTCAGTCTCTTCGATTTCTTCAAGACCAGCGTCAATAAGTTCGAGTTCGAGGTCGTCCTTGCTCATTCCTTCAGGGAATTCGATCTGAAACACAGCTTTGCGCGAGAACATGAATTCGAGCTGTCCTGTCTTGAGGAGTTCGCCGCCGTTCTTGTTGAAGTATGAACGCACGTTGGCGACGGTGCGTGTGGTGTTGTCTGTCGCGCATTCCACGACGCAGAGGACGCCGTGAGGGCCTTTGCCTTCATAGACGATCTCGACCATGTCGGCCGTGTTCTTATCCGTCGCGCGTTTGATAGCGGCGTCGATGTTGTCCTTCGGCATGTTTTCGGCCTTGGCGTTGAGGATGGCCTGACGGAGTTTCGGGTTCATGTCAGGATCCGGACCGCCTTCTTTCGCTGCCATTGTTATGATTTTTCCAAGTTTCGGGAACACCTTCGACATGTGACCCCATCTTTTCAATTTAGCCGCCTTGCGGTATTCAAAAGCTCTACCCATAGTATTGTATTATGATTTTATCAAACAAATTTAGGGCGCAAAAATACAAAATTATTGATTACAAAAAAGATTTTTGTTAAAAAATAGTGTGCGTCATAAATGTGGCGGATTTCATTTCTGAAATCATGGCTTCAGGATTCCTATTGGCACGACCCAGACACCGTCTTCAGAACGGCGGTACGCATAATTGCCCACGCCAGTCAGAACCATCTTGAATGAAGGCGGATACATCTTTTCCGTGTCGATTTTGCTTTCAAGCTTGTTGAGAGTGGCTGCGCCTTCGCCGATCAGACTCTCGCCACCAAGTTTTATCTCAACCAAACCGTAATGTCCGTTGCGCAGATGCAGGACAGAGTCGCATTCAAGTCCGTTGCTATCGCGATAATGATATACCTTTCCGTCAAGGGCATCCATATAGACACGGAGGTCACGCACCGCCATCGTCTCAAAAAACAGACCAAGTGTCTTTATGTCTTTCATCAAGTCTGCAGGACCGATGCCAAGCGCGGCTGTCGCCACACTCGGGTCAACGAAATAGCGTGTGTCGGTGGTGCGGATTGCGGCTTTCGAGCGCAGGTTCGGATTCCACGCCGACATGTCTTCTATGACGAAATTTTTACGCAACGCATTAAGATACAAACTGATTGTGTCTTCGTTGAGTTTGAGTTCCTCGTTGCTCAGCAGATCAGCTAAAAAGGACGCTGTTGGCATGATGCCCAGCCGTAGTGGTCTTTCCGCACCATTTCGCACCTTCCACAACAACAACTCCAGCCACTTCAAGTTGATTTTCAACGAGGCTGTCAGCGACACGTTTTTTATACAAAATATTGTCAATCATTTTAACTAATCAAAAACGCTGCAAAGATACTGATTTTTAATTAAATAAACACAAAATTAATAAAAAATTTTCCTTCATTTAAAGATTTTTCACAGAATTCATTCCGCCATTTGAGGATTTTTTTATGGTTTGGAGTTTTAAGAGTTGAGAGTGGAGTCATCTAAAAACTCCACTCTCAACTCTCCACTCTCAACTCTCCACTCTCAACACTGAAAATCAGGTTTTCTGCTGTTTCTTCTTCGCCGCCGGGAAAAGGACATTGTTAAGGATAAGCCTGTAGCCGGGCGAGTTCGGGTGCATCTCCAAGTCCGTCGGTTGGTCGCCGACGAGATGACGGTAGTCTTCCGGGTCGTGGCCGCCGAAGAAAGTCCAGAAGCCGTTGCCGTAGTCGCCGTGGATATAACGGTCCTCCCCCAACGCCGCATTGTCGCCAAGCACGACGACAGTCGGCTTGACAAAACGTTTGTCAAATGCCGTCGTCTGTCCCATGAAGCCTTTTATCAGTTTCTCGTGGCATTGCGTGAGCATTGTCGGCACGGGGTCCCACTTCGCGGAGAAATCGAAGAGAAGGAAGAAGTCGTTGCCTTCACTCACCGATTTCGGGCGCGTCTCGGTGACGTCGATGTTCGACACCTCGTATTCCTGCGGGTTCGTCGAGACGGTGAAATCGGTGAAAGCGAAGCAGTTATCATAATTGAGGCGTTGCGGGTCGCCGGGGCGTATGGCGTCGCCGTCGAACATCACGTCGCAGATGTCGAGGCCATCGGCGGCGAGGGCGATGTCGTAGCTGTCGGGTGCGGAGCACATCGCGAAGAGGTAGCCGCCGCCCGCCACGAAGTCGCGTATCTTCTTCGCCACGGCGAGCTTCAGCTGCGACACCTTGCTGAAACCGTGTCTCCGTGCCGTCTCCTCCTGCTTCTGAACGTCCTCCTTGTACCAAGGGTAATTGCGGTAGCGCACCCAGAACTTCCCGTATTGCCCTGTGAAGTCCTCGTGGTGCATGTGAAGCCAGTCGTATGAAGGCAGCACGCCGTCGAGTACCTCGTCATCATAGATGATGTCGTAAGGGATTTCGGCGTAAGTCAAGACCAAGGTGACGGCGTCGTCCCACGGTAGGATGTTCTTCGGGGCATAGACTGCGAGACGCGGCACTTTCTGGAGTTTCATCTCGTCCATGTTCACGCCGGGGTCGGCGATTTCGGCGAGTATCGACTCCGCCTGCACGTCGGCGATGACCTGATACGAGACGTTGCGCAGCTTGCATTCGCGCTCGAACATGTCATGGTACGGGATGAGGTAGCTGCCGCCCTTGTAATTCAGCAGCCAGCTGATCTCCACCTCGCGTTCAAGAATCCAGTAAGCCACGCCGTAGGCCTTCAGGTGATTGGTCTGCGTCTCGTCCATCGGCACGAGGATGTATGCGGCATTCATCTTTTGAACGCCCAACAGCATGATAATCAATAATATTATAAATCTTTTTAAAATTCTCATATCAAAAAAATCAAACATTTTCATAAAAAAACAAACATTTTATTCGCCCTGAAGATGAATCAAAGTCCGGCGCAGCTTCATGGTCGTATAGTATTCATTCTCAATTCTTTCAACTGTATTTTCAATATTTTCATTTTCAAAGAATCTTGCATCTTTAATCAAAACATCCCTCACATTTTCATTCATGCCAATTGCGGAAATCACATCGGCGGCTTTATCCAACTCATTGTCTTTCAGATAAATATACGCCAAATTAAAATACGGATACACGAAACCCGAGCTGATTTGCATGGCTTTTCCGAAATGCTTCACCGCCACATCCCTGTTTCCGCAGGCATATTCGGCGGCACCGAGGTCATTGAGATTTTGCTTGCAGAACGGCATGTCATCATACGCCTTTCTGTAATCAGCCAACGAACCGGAAAGTCCGAGTTGCTCCTTCGCCTTCCCGATGTACCAGTTCACTGGAAATCCTTTATTATCAATGGTATAAAAGACAGAAACGGCTTTTTCATTGCATTGCAGGGCCGTGCTCCAGTCGTTGTTTATCATCGCAGCGGCTGCCTCCGCGGAATGACGTTCGCCCTTATATCTGAAGAAGCCGACAAACACAACGAAGACCAGCACGGCGACTGGCACGCATTTCCATAAAGTATTCAGTTTCAAGCTATTGTATCCGTTTTCATTCTTCGTAATATATGTAAAAAGAACGGCATACATCGCCGCCTTCCAAATGAAATATTCGGTCTTGTCGCTCGGAAAACTGAAAAACGAATTGACGCAACAGCCAACAAACGCGCTCAAGATGACAGCTCCATAAACGAAATCACGCCGGTCGCTTATTTTGCATATCGCGAAAAACGACTTCATTATCAATGAGATGACGAAAAGCACTATGACGAAGAAAGTCACGTGGCCGCATTCTGCCAGCAGACCTAAAAATTCGTTGTGAGGTCTTGTGAAATTGATATTCCAATAATTGACCCGATAAAGTTCAGACTGTCCGTAATTTGGAAACATCACCTGCCAGTTGCCGACGCCGCAGCCGTTGAAAGGGTGGTCATCAATCATTTCATACGTCTTGCCCCAAACGGTGAAACGCTCCACAAGCGACGACGTTGAATAATATTCGTATTCAACAGTGGTTTCATTCGCCGTTTTTGGCACATCGACCTTCACTAAAAGCCGCATTCCGACTGTGAAAAACAAGAAAACCAGAACAAAGACAGCCGCCGTTGTCCACATTTTGAATTTTCTTGAAAACGAAACGTTTTTCTTCCTCACAGAAAACATGATGACGAAAAACAACGCTGCCGAAACATACGACAGCATCACCGCCCTTGATTTCAGGATGACGACAAGCGCAAACGACACGACAAACAATATCACTGACAGCAACTTGCATGATTTCCTTTTCGCTTCGGCAACGTATGCCAACGCAAACGAAGACAGCACGAACAACATTATCGTCAGGAACGTCTTGTGACCGTTCAACCCTGTGACCTTGTACAAACTGTCGAAGCTGAAATCTTCGACATGAAACAGCTGCATGCACGACACCGACAGATAAACCACCAATATCACGACGCATCCGACATGCAGCGTCTTTCGTGCAGCTTTTTCATCGTGATTGAAAAGATTGTAAAACAAAATCACGAGCATGTAAATCAAGACATATTTCGAATAGACGAACAGTGATTCACCTAAGTTCACGGCGGAAAACACCGACAATCCGATTGCGACTATAGAAGCAAAATACACATAAAACACTTTTGATTTCGGAACGACCACTGGCCTCGTAGAGAACAATTTCATCCCGAAAAACAACAGCAAGCCGACGGCAACGATCAAATACCTGACAGCAAAAACTGTTGTTCCCTGCAACATGTCGAAAGCCACGCATCCGGCGGCCAATAAAATCCCCACAAAAAAGGAAACGATTTTGTCATTTTTCTTCATATCATCAAAATTTCGTCAGACATCATTTAATGCAACAAACATTTTACAATTAGTAATCAAACATTTATAAAGTTTTCATTAAAATTAAATTTCGTGCAAAGATATATCATTTTTTACTATTTTTGCACCCGATAAGTCAGTTTTTCAAAATCAGGAACTTAACAAATTATAATACAATGGAAAACACAGAATTGAAGAAGACTGCATTGAATGCAATGCACTATGAGATGGGTGCCAAGATGGTGCCGTTCGCAGGTTTCGACATGCCGGTTCAGTTTGAAGGCGTGAACGTTGAACACGAGACAGTCCGCAAGGGCGTCGGTGTCTTCGACGTGTCGCACATGGGCGAGTTCCGCGCAAAAGGCCCGAAGGCCTTCGCATTGGTACAGCGCTGCACCACAAACGACGTGGCGGCATTGGTTGACGGCAAGGTACAATACACATGTCTGCCGAACGGCAAGGGCGGCATCGTTGACGACATGCTGGTCTATCGCGTGGCTGAAGACGAATACTTCATGGTCCCGAACGCGGCGAACATCGACAAGGACTGGGCATGGATGTCGGCGGTGGCGAAGGAGATGGGCATGGAACTCGGCGTTGAGTTCATCAACGAGAGCAGCCAGTGGTCACAGCTCGCGGTGCAGGGCCCTCTCGCACTCAAAGCCATGCAGAAGCTCACGGCGACAACCGTTGAAGACATGGAATACTACACATTCAAGATCCTTGAATTTGCAGGCGTGAAGAACATCATCTTCTCGACGACAGGTTACACTGGCGCAGGCGGCTGCGAGATCTACATCCCGAACGCCGAAGCGGTGAACATCTACAAGCAGGTTCTCGAAGCCGGCAAGGAGTTCGGCATCAAGCCAATCGGTCTCGGCGCACGCGACACTCTCCGCCTCGAAATGGGTTTCTGCCTCTACGGAAACGACATCTGCGACACCACATCACCCATCGAGGCTGGTCTCGGCTGGATCACCAAGTTCGTTGACGGCAACGACTTCATCGACCGTGAACGTCTCGCGCAGCAGAAGGCTGAAGGCGTCACACGCAAGCTCGTCCCGTTCATCATCACAGGCAAAGGCATCGCACGTCACGAATACGAAATCTGCGACGCCGAAGGCAACCACATCGGCGAGGTGACTTCGGGCACAATGGCTCCGTCGGTGAAAAAAGCCATCGGCATGGGCTATGTGAAGAAAGAGTTCTCAAAGGCAGGCAGCGTGATTTACATCAAGGTGAGAGAGAAACTCATCCCCGCTGAAGTTACAAAACTCCCTTTCTACAAAGCATAAACAGCAGAAAGTCATAAAGTTCATAAAGTTAAAAGAGGCTGGCGCATGAACGTCAGCCTCTCTCATTTTCACTCTCCGCTCTTTTAACCCACCATCTATTTTCCAACAGTGAACACAACGCCGCATCTCACGTTCGCGGAATTGTACGTCGTTGCCATCTCAACCGTTGACTTGCCGATTTTTGAAAGCAGCATGATATTGTCGGTAACAGCATAGATGTTGAATGGGCCGAATTGGAATGCGATGCCGGCGCCCAACGCAGTTCCGGAATATTTTGAAATAGTGTAACTTGCAGTGAGATTTATGTGTTTTACAAACGAGCCGCTGTATGCCAGCGTCAATGCGGGCCATTTATCATTTTTCGCGAACTTCACCTGACCGAAAAGTGTAATACGCAACATCGGGTTCAGCTCATAATAGCCCTGAAGGTTGACATTCGAGTTGAGGTTTGTAACATAATCATCGCCATCAGCCAACGAGTCGTTGCCCCACACGTTCTTCACGACTTCATCAAGCATGGTGTTGTAGTCAAGCTTGAATTCAAAGACATCTTCTATATCATCCACGATGCCATCGTTCAACACAGTGTTATCGACATTCTTCGCCTTGGTCTTTGAATTTCTCCATTTGATGAAGCCGAGGTCCCTGACACCGGCGGCGACGCCGAAATGTCTATTGATCACGTATGAGGCGCCGAAGTCGATGCCGAAACCGACGTTTTCCTTAATATCTATCAAATCCGACAACGAATTTGAAGCGAAATCGAACACATTGGCCAGATTAAAGACATCGGAGATGCGATACAGATTCGTCTTAAAAATCGACGCCGCATGTATGTCGAGGCTCACGTCGGCCGTCATTGAGTAGTCGTACGAATCAGTGTAAATCTTCGTCCGTTCGTTATTCGCGGAAGCGTTCAGGACACCGAAGAGGACTTTCGGACGGACACCTACGGTGAGACGGTCATTTATGTCGTACTGCACGCCAACTCCGATCTCGGAAAAGGCGGTCAGACTCATCCCGACATTGAAATCTATGGGATTGTCGGCTCCGAGATAGTTGCCGTTGCCGCGGAAGAAGAACCCCACAAAATCCTTTGAATAAAGGAGTTCCTCATCCATCCTGATTCTCCAGTCAATGTTGAAGAAGAGCTTCTTGACGCGGAAACCCGCATTAAGCAGATCCATGGAAAACGTCGAGTTCAGGCAGTTGCCCTGCTCCTTGAGTCCGTCAACGAACTTCACTCCGTCGATGTACATGTCTCCGTTCTCGTCGGTACTGTAGATGTTGTCATATTTCAAACCCGAATTATATGCCGCGACGCTGACATTCGATATGCCAAATCCGACAACTCCTTTATACGGCACCCTTATGCCTGGATTGAAGAAATTCTGATACGGCATTTGCGGCAGAAGCGAAAACGTAACACCGTCATTCTGCGCCTTTGATGTCATCGAAATGACGATCAACATACTAATCGCTAATATTCTGTATATCTTTTTCATGGCTGTTCAATTATAATACGTTATCAAGATCAATTTCGTTGGTTTTGGTCAAAATGCTGACACCCACTACAATCATGTCTTTCGACCTGAAAACAACTTCGCACCCCGTTGTCGTCAATCTTATCTTGTATATCAATTTATCGGCATTAAGGACATTGTCAAGTCGTTCCTCAGTCGCAACGACGATACTTGTCTTGCTCACCGGATCCCCGCCGAAACTCGACGGAATTTTGTTGTTGGTCTCATCAAAAAGCGAGTCTGTCACCACGCCGTTTTCCATCAGATAAGCCTGAAACTCAAGTTCAACCGGCAGTCCGTTGGTCAGGTTGAATTTGAAGTCAATTTCATCGAGATAATTCTGGATTGTCACATCATCTCCCATATCCATGTCCACAGTGTCGCAGTACATCAACTCGTTGACTTTCATTCCGAGTTTGATACTCATGAAAGTTGCCACATCGATGTGGGAGTATTCATATACACCAATTGCATCCTGATTGCTGATCCCCACCTCGCCGGAATACGTGAACCTCTCGTATTCCTTGAAAACATCAATATAATCAATCAATTCGCCAGTGACATCCAAATCATTGTAAGAAGATGTCTTTTCCACATCAAAACTGATGCTTTCGGTTTTCATGATGCTCATATCGGTTCCTTCTTTTGTGTGCAGACACATCGTATCGAACTTTGCATTGGCGCCAAACCCGAAATTGTTCAGATATTTAATGATTAAGTGCGGCTTGTTGACTTCCAGGTCGCCTGTCAGGTTATCAATATCGAAGCTGAGATCCTCGGCGACTCCGCCGAATCTTACCGAAGGCACATTGACCCGCCCCTCGACCGACTTCAAACTTTGGTCAGAGATGTCGCCGCGCAGATTCACATTGCAGATTCCGCCAATGTTCTCAACCGCATAGATTATTGCATCAAGCTGGCTTAAAGCAGTATTTTCGTTAATCACGATTGACGGCATCATAATTCTGACGCTCGCCTGCAGCCCTACAGTATCGTTGACGGGAGTGATTGCGCACTCAGTCAGATCCTTCAAGACGTTTCCGTGATTACTGACGGTAAACGAGAAAGGCCCGTCACTGTCTATAATATTCTGCGACATGAGCGTGATTTGGAATTGCACCAGGCTCTCGTCCAATCCGTCAACGTCAACGACGAAGCCGATTGAACCAGTTTTCATCATGACTTTTGCTATTGTAAAATTCTCAATTGCGAACGGCAGTCCCGGGAAATCAGAAATCAGCAGCGTGGTATCTAATTTAAATTCGTACGAAAACGGCGCCGGCGGCACTCCACCTCCGCCCGCAATGAGTTCGCGTATCTCATACAACTCATTAGGGACGGTCACATCAGGAATTTCAATATCGCTCGATACATCGATTTCAATATCATCGATTTTGTTCAAAAGCTCCTCACCTGAAATGACATTCTTCGCCGTATCAGCCTCATACATGTAATGCAGCACGTCATCTTCATCGATGAACACAGCAGTTCTCCACGCCGAATCCATGATTCCCAGAGCGTCATAGACCGTGATTGTGTCGTCAGCAAGCAGCTGTATCGCAAATTTGTTGTCAGTTTTGATTCTCTTGACATTGTTTCTCTTGCAAGAAAATGACGCACACACCAAAACGACGGTTACAACCGTCATCATAATGTTGTAAAATTTCCTATTCATCATTATTTATATTTTTAGGTTATACATTTATATTTTTAGGTTATACATTTATATTTTTAGGTTATACATTTATATTTTTAGGTTATACTTAAAAAACGCTTCAAAATTAGTAATTTATTTTTTACGACAAAATTTATTTTTTAATATTTTTGCAAAAAATTTTAGAACATGGATTCAACAGCATTGACAGTCGTAATGTTAGGCGGCATGGTTTTTGCGGCGCACGTATTCACCGAGCTTTTCAGCCGCCGCAGGGTGCCTGACTTGCTCCTTTTATTAATAATAGGTGTTCTTCTCGGTCCCATTTTCAAAATTGTCACACCGGACGCATTCGGCACAACAGGCGATGTCTTCTCGACAATCACCCTTGTCATCATTCTTTTCGAAAGCGGTTCGGAATTGAGCCTCAAGATCATACGAGAATCGTTCAAAGGGATGATCTCGCTGACGTTGATAAGCTATTTCAGCATAATGGTCGTATTGGGGATTCTCGGCCATTATTGTCTTGGGCTTCCGTGGGTGACGTCGTTTTTCATGGGGGCAGTCTTGGGCGGCGCCGCCGAAGCTATTGTCATACCATTGACCAAACAATTGAGAATCAGCAACAACTGCAAGACCACGATGGTTTTGGAGACATCATTCAGCACCGTGATTTGTTTCATCATCTCCATAGCGCTGCTCAACGCGATACAAGACAATGACTTTTCACTCGGCGAGGTTGTCGGGAACGTCATTTCATCGTTCACGCTTGCCGGAATAATCGGTTTCATCGGAGCGGTGTTCTGGGCGACAGCACTGCGCCGGATCAGGACTGTGAAAAACTCCACTTTCACGACACCGGCGTTCGTCTTCATCATCTACGGCATCAACTCGCTGCTCGGCTTCTCCGGTGAGATCGCCGCCCTGACGTTCGGCATCACACTCGCCAACATCGATTCCATTTACAACTCAATGTTCAAGAAGATCTTCAAGGAAAAACCTAACACATTGAACAACAACGAGAGAATGCTGTTTTCAGAGATCGCGTTCCTGCTGAGGACATTCGTGTTCATCTACATCGGAATCTCAATGAAGATTTCCGACTGGAGGTCACTTTTAATTGGAATTGTGGTTGTTTTCATATTGTTCATTCTCAGGGCATTATCCGTAAGATATTCGATAATGAAAAAAGGAAACGAATATACGGAATTGGAGACGATGTACATGTCGTGTTTCGTCTCCAAGGGTTTGGCAGCCGCCGTCCTCGCCACCATGCTCACCATGATTGACGTCCCCGGCGCCGATATGGTCAAAAACATTGTGTATTCGGTGATTTTCTTCAGCATCATCGCCACATGTCTGCTGATTCCAGCCGTTGAAAAATCAAAAATCACACAGAAAACGTTGAGATTTATGTTGTTCTTTTCGCCAAAAAAAATGAAAAAAGAGGCCGATGACACTGTTTCAGACGAAGAAAACATCTCACAACAAATTGATAATCAAGACGTTATTTTTGATAAAAATAATTCTGAAAAAAAATGCGATTGATTGAATAAAAAGTATTATTTTTGCGCTCCGAAAAGAAAAGAAAGATAAAAGATATGTATTTAACTGCAGAAAAGAAACAAGAGATTTTCACAGCTTACGGTAAAAACGCACAGGATACCGGTTCAGCAGAAGGACAAATTGCATTGTTCACATTCAGAATCAAGAATTTGACAGAGCACATGAAACAGAGCAAGAAGGACGTCACCACAATGCGTTCTTTGGTCGCTCTCGTAGGTAAGAGAAGAAAACTCCTCGCCTATCTGAAGAAAAACGATATCGAAAGATACCGTGCAATCATCAAGGAATTAGGTATCAGAAAATAAAAGCATTGGACTTCAATGCGATTGCAAAAAAAGGCAACGTACGATTGCCTTTTTTTGCATTGTTATATCTATATTCCTATACAGCGGTTTTTTAATTAATCACAAAAAAAGTTATTATGGGTCCAGAAGGAATCAAACAGACCTTGCAGGTTGGTAATGACATCATTACCATTGAGACTGGCCGTTTGGCCAAACAGGCCGACGGTGCTGCTGTTGTCAGATGTGGCAACACCATGCTTTTAGCGACAGTCGTAGCAGCAAAAGACGTGAAAGACGACGCAGATTTCCTGCCGCTTTCAGTAGATTACAAAGAAAAATACGCAGCCACCGGAAAATTCCCGGGAGGCTTCTTCAAACGTGAAGGCAAGCCATCAGACTATGAGATTCTGATCTCACGTCTCGTTGACCGCGCCATCCGTCCGTTGTTCCCTGACGATTTCCATGCGGAGATTCAGGTTCAGATAACACTTCTCTCCGGTGAGAAGAACGTACTTCCTGACGCATACGCGGCGTTGGCGGCATCAGCGGCCATCAGCGTGTCGGACATACCGTTCCACGGACCTATCTCGGAAGTCCGCGTGGCGATGATCAACGGCGAATACGTCATCAACCCGCGTCAGGACCAACTCGACAACGCCGACCTCGAACTCATGGTGGGCGCCACGATGAAGGACATCTGCATGGTCGAAGGCGAGTCGAAGGAGGTTTCAGAAGAACAGATGATCGGAGCCTTGAAGGCAGCTCACGAGGCGATCAAAGGCCAGTGCCAGGCACAGCTCGACCTCGCCGCGAGAGTTGAGAAAGCCAACACGAAACGCGAATACTGCCACGAGGTCAACGACGAGGAGATGCGCGCAGAAATGACGGCACAGCTCTACAAGCCATGCTATGACTTCGCCCTGACCGGCAACGCAAACAAACACGAACGCGAAGACGCATTCGCGGCAATCCTCGACAATTACCTTACAAAATATACAGAGGAGGAACTCACGGAGAAAGCCCCGATAGCGAAACGTTATTTCCACGACATAGAGCGCAAGGCTGTGCGCGACGCCATCCTCATCGAACGCAAACGTCTCGACGGACGCATGCTCAACCAGATCCGTCCTATCTGGACGGAAGTTGACGTCCTCCCGTCATGCCACGGCTCGGCCATCTTCACGCGCGGTGAGACACAGGCGTTAGTGACAGTGACACTCGGCACCAAACTCGACGAGCAGACCATCGACGGAGCTGTCGTCGAAGGCACCAACAACTTCATGCTCCACTACAACTTCCCGAGCTTCGCCACAGGCGAGTGCAAGGCGAGCCGCGGAGTCAGCCGCCGTGAAATCGGTCACGGAAACCTCGCCGAGAGAGCTTTGAAGAACATGATCCCTGACGGCGACGAGAACCCGTACACAATACGCGTCGTGTCAGACATCCTTGAGTCGAACGGCTCATCATCAATGGCTTCAGTCTGCGGCGGCACCCTCGCCCTGATGGACGCAGGCGTCAAGATGAGAAAACCTGTCGCAGGCATCGCGATGGGACTCATCACCGACAACGAGACCGGTAAATACGCAGTCCTTTCAGACATATTAGGTGATGAAGACCACCTCGGCGACATGGACTTCAAGGTCACGGGGACGAAAGACGGCATCACAGCGTGCCAGATGGACATAAAGGTTGACGGCCTTTCATACGAGGTTCTCACGGAAGCCCTCGCACAGGCCAAGGAAGGCAGACTTCACATCCTCGGCGAAATGGCCAAGACAATCACGGAGCCGCGTGCCGACTACAAGGAGTTCGTGCCTCGCATCGAGAAAATCATCATCCCTAAAGACTTCATCGGCGCCGTCATCGGACCTGGCGGAAAAGTCGTTCAGGAAATCCAGAAGACAACCAACACCGTCATCGTCATCACAGAAGACGAGAAATGCGGCATAGTCGAGATCGCCTCCACCAACAAGGAAGACCTCGAAGCGGCCAAGGCGAAGGTCAAAGCCATTGTCGCGGTGCCTGAAGTTGGCGAGATTTACGACGGTGTCGTGAAGTCAATAATGTCATTCGGCGCTTTCGTGGAGATCCTTCCCGGCAAGGACGGTCTGCTCCACATCTCGGAAATAGACTACAAACGTCTTGAGTCAATGGACGGCGTGCTGAAGGAAGGCGACAAGATCCAGGTGAAACTCATCGAGATCGACCCGAAGACCAACAAGCTCCGTCTGTCACGCAAGGCATTGCTCCCGAAACCGGAAGGTTACGTCGAGAAGCCTGAGAGACCGCGCGGCGAACGCAAAGGCGGTGAACGCAGGGGCGGCGACCACAAAGGTCCGAGACGCGACAAGAAAGAGTAGTCAACAAAGGAGTTCAAGGAAATTGAGGAGTTTAAGGAATTTAAGGCATTCAAACACCTGATTACCTCAAACTCCTTGCCACCTCAATCATCCGAAACCCCTCAATCACCTAAAAAACTATTTAACTAAACAAATATGAGGCAGTTAAAGATTACCAAACAAGTTACCAACAGGGAAACCGCTTCTTTGGATAAATATCTTCAGGAGATTGGTAAAGTCGAATTGATCACGGCAGACGAGGAAGTCGAACTGGCGCAGAGAATCCGTCAGGGCGACAGGGCCGCATTGGAAAAACTCACGAAAGCGAACCTTCGCTTCGTCGTTTCCGTTTCAAAACAGTACCAAAATCAGGGATTAAGCCTCCCCGACCTCATCAACGAAGGCAACCTCGGACTCATCAAGGCGGCACAGCGTTTTGACGAGACAAGAGGTTTCAAATTCATCTCATACGCGGTGTGGTGGATCCGTCAGTCTATTCTCCAGGCTCTTGCAGAACAATCACGTATCGTCCGTCTTCCTTTGAACAAGATCGGTTCGATCAACAAAATCAACAAGACATACGCAAAGCTGGAGCAGGAATTCGAACGCGAGCCTAATGCCGAAGAGATAGCCGAAGTACTCGACCTCACCGAAGCCGAAGTCAAGGAGTCGATGAAAAACGCAGGGCGGCACGTCTCGATGGATGCTCCTCTCGTGCAGGACGAAGACAACAACATGTACGACGTCCTGAAGAGCGACGAGGTCGTGACACCAGAGACAGAGCTTCTATACGAGTCGTTGCGCAAGGAGATCGACCGCGCCATCTCCACGCTGACACAGCGCGAGCAGGATGTCGTCCGCCTCTATTTCGGACTCAACGGCGGCCATCCGATGACATTGGAAGAGATCGGCGAGAAATTCGACCTCACACGCGAGCGCGTGCGTCAGGTGAAAGAGAAGGCAATCCGCCGCCTGAAGCACACAAGCAGAAGCAAAATCCTCAAGAGTTATCTTGGCTGATCATTTACGGAATCAAAATCTGAACGAAGAGATGCGGGCGACTGCGTCTCTTCGTTGTTTTCTGTCTCCAGACAATTATTTCATCTGTTCTTGTTGGTCATTGATTTTCAAAGATTCCGTATGTGTTTTTGGGGATACGACACCTCCATAATCCGTCGCCTTGTGCGGCTGCGTCCCTTGCCGACAGCGAAAAATCGTACAGACGGGCCGCAGCCCGTCTTCATTCGTCTTCGTTCAGACGCATCGCACAGACGGGGCATGCCCCGTCTCTACCCATCGGACTCCCCCAATTTTTTCCCCGCGTTTTCCGCTCGCTCCGTCGCCCTGTGCGGCTGCGTCCCTTAACAACAGCGAAAAACCGTACAGACGGGGCATGCCCCGTCTCTACAGCCGAAAAAATTTTCTCCTGCTGCGGCTTGGCTGCCGGACGACGGCTTGGTAGCCCGCCTGAGGGCGGGCGCCGTCGCCCCGCTGCCACTTTTACGCATCCTCCGCCCGTCTGCACGTCTCTCGGGCTGACAAAGGTTAATCCTGTGGCGGGCAGACTGGCCGCACCGTGAAACCGAGGCACCGTATGTATTCTTTGCTCATGTAGAAAAAGAACGAAACTAAGTACTGGAAGTAAGCGCAGTACGGAAAGCCCGTATCGAGCGAACTCGACCAGTAGTAGCCGAAGGAACCCGCATCGTTGAGGCTCGTGACATTGCGGAGGCCGGCAGCCGGAAGGAAAATACTTTTGCCGTTAGGACCTGTCACACGGTAGCCGTTCTTCCCACCCTGTGTTGTCCACGTCCGTGTGCATTTGTCATTCAGTTCTTTCCATTCTTCTTTCGTCGGCATACGCCAGCCAGCACCCCAGCTCACGTGCGCCGCGTCATCGCTCATCTCCAAAACCGTCCTGTTATCGACAGTGCCGAAACTCGATTGCGTATTGTACTTCGTCTGGCTGTCTTTGCTGCCACGGCACCACTTGTAGGTGCTCCAAATGTAATTATTCTTGGTGTTTGTCTCGCCCCATGCGTAGTAGTTGCCGTAGTCTTCTGGCCTGTTCGCGCCGACGTTGCATGTGGCCCACAGCGTGCCGCTCGGAAGACCGAGGTCAACATACTCGTGGCCGCCAACCTTCCGCTCGTTCTCTGCCGCCATCTGACGCTGCCGCTCGGCTTCAGCCTCCGGCAACACGGAAAGCGAATTGCCACATTCAGGGCAGAACCGTGCCTCGGACGGAAGAATATACTTGCCGAAATTCTTGCAATATTTGTTCTGGCAAGCTTTCAATGATGATGGTTTTTGTTTTGATTCTGGCAGCGGTTGAGCAACGACCGTTGTTGAAGATGTTTTACCCAAAAGTTTGCAAACATTGTCATAGAGTTCCCCGAAATTCTCCTGAGGATTGGGGAAGGCATCTATCCAGTTGAGGTTCTTGAGGTAGTATTTTTTCGCACCCTGTAAAGGATCATCAGTGATACGGTAAGTCAAAATAGGCTTATTATCTTCCGCCGCAAGTTCTATTTCACGGTCCACTTGTTTGGAACTGTTGAAATTTTGTGAGAACACCACAACCATCATCGCTGAATCATCAATGCCGTCTGTGATGGCTGCGGCCCACACCTTGCCCTTTGGAATGTCACGGTAAGCCACGAAACACCTCAATCTGTAACGCTCAAGATAGCCGCAGATACCCTCTGCCACTTTCTGATCCTTGCTCGAATAACTGATAAATACATCGTAATCGTACTTCATTTCCATAAAAATTATCTTAAATTCTTAACTGTTTGTTTGATTTTCAGGGCAAGACATCATCTCACCCCATCTTCGCCATAACCTTCTCGTCTATCTTTTCATTCAGCTTTCTGTTGGCATCAATGTCGGCTTTCAAATTCGACGACATCGCACTTATGCACCTAAACACCACTGTCCCCAAAATAATCATCGCAGCAAGAGCTAACACAATGAACATCAGGACTGCATCCCACTTATCGGGAACACGCACACATGTCCGCACAACATGGCAACAAAAGCCGATGAATATCCCAATCAACGCAAGCTGGCAAACATAGCACCCGACTTTTTTCCAGCATAATGCACAGTTTTTTTCCTTTCTGAATTTCTCATATACATCACGTGTTTCCGAATCATCCAATTTTACTGTTTTTAACTCCTTGTTTTTCTTCGCTTCGGACAGTTGAAAATCCAAATCCGAATTTACCATTTTTAACTCCTTGTTTTTCTTCGCTTCAGACAGTTGATAATCCAAATCAGCGAGTTTTTTCTTTTGGTCTGCTGTTAATGTTTCGTTTTCCATATTTCTCAATTTTTAATTATGTCGATAATTCCTTTTGTCATTCCGAAATCGTACCTGTTGACGTTCTCGCCGCTCGCGTCGGGCCTCAAATCATCAAACGGACGGATGTCGTAATGAGCCTTCAGGTTGTTCTTGAATTTGCTCTTCTTCGCAATGTCGGCATCTATTTCCGCGGCTTCATCTTCAGTCACAGGCCTGTAGCCCATCAGCAGCTTCTCGACGTTCCAGCGGTTGTGCTCCACTTCCGCGAGAAGTCCGATTTCATCCTCCGTCAAATTCCTTAATGTCAACGACTTGTAATCAATCCCGACACTACGCAGCTTCGTCGGGATTGTCATCACATTGTAGATGTTCGACCATTTGTCGGAAACCGAACATCCATCCCATTTGTCATCAACGATGTCGTCGGGATAAAGCGAAGGCGTTCCGTCCAAATCATCGAAAACGCAATAGAGATAATTCATGCGCTTGGCCCATCTGTCCATGGTTTCGTCGAGTTCGCAGCCGTCGTTCAACATGCCGAACGGATACACATTCCTATATTTCCGGTATTTTGCATTTCCTTTTTTGATGATGTTGAGCAGCTCCGCCGAGGTGTTCTGCCGCACAAGCACCACGACTTCGTTCTTTTCGTCATTGTCATTTCCGAAGGCGGACAATCCTTTATCATAAACAATATCAGGAAGATACAAGCCCGCGGCGAGACTTTTTGCGGTGTCGTTCATGCACGACGCAATCGTCAGAATCTCATTGTTGTCTCTCGCACATTCCTCTATGTAAGTCCTCACCGATTCTTCAGCAACATTTCCCTTGATAAACTCAAATTCGACATCAAGAAAATCTTTTTCCGGTTTTGAAAACATCACACGTTTCTTCCTCTTATAGGCATAGCGGCAGTTTTTGAAAAACCTGTCGCGTGCGCTCACCAAGAATTTCATTTCAATATCGGCATTTTCATCAATGAAAGTGATCTTTGTCCTTCTCCTTTTTGTGCTAAAATTCGGAAAATGGCAGACGTGAGCCGCCTCCATCCCGAGCATTATTCCCATCTGGGTCATCCCGATGACGATGAGATGCACATGTTTGCCGGAATCCTTGTCGATTCCTTCACGGTCGAGGCTCGGATAATTTATGCCATTGATTTTGCTTTCGCAGCTGACGAACAGTTTCCGCGCCCACGTCTCATCGAAACTGAACGGATGGAAATCTATTTTCCGCTTCACCTCTTCCATTATGTCGCTCGTCTGGAAAAGCGCGAATGTCGAACGGTTGCGGAAAAACGTCACGCATGGCATCTTCCCTTCATCAGGAATCTGTTTTGCAATCACCTCCAAACTATTGACGTTCAACGTGTCGTGATCCACATCATCGTCCTCGCCGATGAGGTAGATGCGTTTCGCCTTTGAGACTTGAATGTTTTTCAAGTCCTCGGCGGAGACACGGCTGCCGTGTACAAGCACGAGTCTGCCACGTTCCGCCTTGTCGAGGTCAGTGAACAGCAGTTCCCTCACCGCCTCCACGTCGTGAGATGTCATCAGCACGATTTTCTCTTTCCGTCTTTCGATGCCGTCGTTGACAATCTGCTTCACCAAAGCCGCCACCATGTCATTATAGCCCAAGATAACATCATGATTTTCAAACTTATACTTCACATAACCTTTCTTGAACTTATCGACGCGCTGCTGTATGAAGTTGCCGCACATCGAAATCAGCACGCCGGCGAAGGCGACAGCTCCAGCCATGGCGGTAAACAGGAAAGCCCAATAAGGCCACCCATTGACTTTCTCATTATTGATATAAACCAATCCATCGTCCGGCAGGCAATTGTCGCCCGTTGCATCTTGGCGGAGATACATCTGATTGACTTTGGTGCAGAAATTGCCCGGATCCAAATACACTTCGAGCACATCACTTATCTTGTAACTTATATCATCACCTTGTCCCCTGAACGCCACCAACGCGATTATCAAGGAAAGAATGAAAAAAGACGCCAAAATTACGGCGAGGCAGATCAGCTGTTTGTACCACGACGACGAGATGCTCTTGTCGAAATTTCTTTTCAATGGGATGTTCATCATTTCTCAATTTTATAGCCGAGTTTGACAATGAGTTTCAGTGTTGACATCGCGGTGTTGCGGTCGTATTCCCTTTCTGAATCAGGCAGTTGGCTGTAAGGCACGAGGCACGGGTGTGTCTTTGCCGCGTCGTCGCGTTTCTCGCCGTAGCGCCATCCGTCGTTGATACGTCCGAGCGCCCACATTTCGTGGACGTTCTCCGCAAGTTTCTCTGTCAGTTCAAGAAGCACGCCGTTGAGTTCTACGTCGTCGGTGTTGATTGGGTTTGGGGTGTAAATTGTCATAAAAGCGCAAATTAAAAACCTGCAAATATAGCAATTATTTTGACATTAGTACAAACTATTTTCCAGCATCCATTTCCACACAGGCATAACAATTATAGTTTTGTCGTCAATATCAATCATTTGCTCTTTATCATTGTATGTCAGGATAATTAATTTATTTTGGTCTCAAAATAAGCCAAAATCAAAATTTCTGATTATCGGTCAATGCGCAAGCCAAAATGCGAAAAGTATAATCACACGGTTCATATAACTCTTCTTTATTTTCTCTCACCCAATTCAAATGAATTCACAAATTACTCGGAAGCACACACCTATCATCCAATGGCTTTTCTTTTACATTGTCTTCAAACAGGTTGTTGTCACTTCGAATGCCGTAGTGTTCGACATCGCCTGAACGGAAGCACAATTGCTTACTGTTTTCCACCAAACACAAAATCCATTTCAGAATTTCATTGTCGGAATACTTTCGCTTGTTGTCTTCCGTTTTGCATTTGCGCAACGTGGCGGCCAACATGGTGTATTCCTTGACAAGGTTGGTGTAGAACACGCCCTGATCATCTGTATTGACACACACATTTAATCTCACATGGTCGGCTTCATCTTCTCTGACGGGGAATAAGGCAAATGTTGGAATTTCCTTGAATTCGTCCAAGTTGCTAATCAGGAAGTTGGATGATGGGCAACTTTCCACAGCAATGCCTTTGTTGGCGATATGTGTTCTCATATGTAGCTGTATCTCTTTTACAAGTCTTATGCGTTCCAGCGTATATTCGTCCTGATTGAACTCGTGCTTTTCAATTATGGAAGCTCTCCGTTTCAGTTCAGTATCGAAATGGTATCTATGGTAGATTCTGTATGCAGCAGGCGGTCTGGATTCTGGACGATGTGATATAGTTACGAAATCCTCATATTGTTTGATATCCCTGATGCGGTATCGCTCCCACACAGTCGCTGGTTTTGCATATGAGTTTTCCGGTTTTGGACACGAATAACATTCGGGTGAATCTCCACGTAGTTCCCATGCCTTGATATAAGGCATCAAACCTGGACAATTTTCTTGATACAGATGTTCGTACATCCGTTCAAACTCTGTCATGAGTTTTTCGTAATATGCAGTTGACACCTTCAGTCCCCATTCGCGTATCTTATGCAACATCCAGGCAACATTGTCAATTTTGTTCTGCAAAGGCAGGGCAATGACGGGATGACGTTGGTACCATTTTTCGACATCAATGCCCAAAGCCACACCATGACCAATTCGGTCGCCTTGTGATAATTCGAGGTACATCACCGCCTCATCAATTGCTCGCAGTCCATCAATCACCTCGTAGAAATCCTCTCCGGCGTGGTAAGTCTTGCGCAGGTCAGGTATCTTGCGAATCCATGGAACGTCCTGCTTGGCTTTTGAAGAGGCAAGGTAACGAAATGTGGGACCGAAGTTTTCGGGGCGGAAATTCACCTCGTTGCTTGCTGCGTCAATTCCGAATATCCTTCTACATACCTCTTCATTGCGGTCGCGCATATCCTTTAGGGTTTCCGCCTGAATGCGAAAATCACGCCGCTTGGCAAACTCACGGCACATAGGAGCTTCGCCGTACTTCTTATCATCGGTGTACCAATTGGCATCTTTATTTTTGATAAAGTGAAGGACGTAGAAATACTTGTCAGTGCCGTCGCTGTACCTCAAACGACTATTTTCTGGCTCTCTTGGGGTAATTCTATCGTATCTGCTGATTCTTGATGAACGGAAAAAAGCCTTGCTGTCAGTGTCGATTACACCTTTGATAAACTTCCTCGCACTTTTGTCTGGCGTAATTCTCACCTCAAGCTGTTCAAGATGATTCTCCAAAATGTCCCCTTGAATCGCCATGTTGGTCGCCATATCCTCATATTTAGTGCCTCGAATCAATTCCTTTTTTCTATCGTTGTAATCTTTGAAATTCTGAAAACCGGTTTTATTGTTGGATTGGACAAAGTAAAGGTTGAAATGATGCTTGACAAGCAAGTATAAGTAATACAACACCCTAAAATATTCATCCTTTGGATGGGTGAAAATATGCTTCAGACAGCAATAATTGAAATACCGTTCTCCTGCGATATAGCAGTTTTTCTCATCAGCCAACATTGGTATGCCTTTGATAGCATAATCCACTTTAACGCTGAATGCCGAAAATTCGCTGTCATAAAGAAGAGCATCGATGGTGGATGTCATTTCATCTTCCAACAAAACCCCTGCGGAATGGAGTATGTCATAGATGTCACGAATCACGTTATCAGTCGGTTTCGTATAGGAATTGTCTTCGTTTTGTCCTTTCTGCAAGACGCAACGTCGAAACAGACATAGCCTAATATAGGCAGCCATCTTAACCCTTGTCTGTAGCGAGCTTTGGTGGTTCTCGTTAAGACTGGATGGAGCAAGGTAAAGAGATTCCTGTTTTTCTAAAAATGCCTCGTATCTTTTTTCCTGTCCAAATGGGTGGTTCATCAGATATATCCACGAGAGATCCACCATTGGTGACGAACCACCAAGATGGTAGTGGTTTTCAACGATTTTGTTTTGGACAATCATGTTGTTAAGCAGCGAGAAATCCGATTTCAGGATGTAGTTCCACTGGAAATTGCGTGGCTCATAATCCCCGTTGATTTTCATGTCGGCCAACAAAGCTGCGACGAAAAGATCTTCGCCGCAGTGGAACGACACCTGCTGCCATTCGTCCATTTTCTCTATCCTGAAGTATGGCTCTCCGTTTTGCACCAGCAAATATTCCTTGCTTCTTTCCCTAACAAAATCGAACACTGACTTTTCTTCGTCTCCTGATGCTGGAATCTTATCGTTACCAACCACATAATATCTCCACGAATCCACAATTTCAGGAGAGAAATGCCGCAAATCCATGATGCCAACTTTGTCCTTGGTCTTCTCGGCTACATAGTGGGTGACTTCTTTCAATCTCCAACAAGGATGTCCATGGACATACTCAAACACCTCATCAGGACTGAAATGAAGGGCTTCTATCAAGAAGGATAATTCGGGATTTTTTGACGTTGTCATTTTGGGTTAAGTAAGAGAGAATGATCCATTTATGAATGCTTGTCCAGCCATATTGCAAAGCTCTTTGTATATTGAATTAATATCTATAACTGGCTTATTATCTTTATCTTTAACAGTAATATAATCCAGCATCTTTTCTGTTTCGTTCCAAAGGAGATTGTAATACTTCGCAACGGAATCTGGTTTTCGAACCTCTTGCTGTATTTCCGCACGTATTAGCAATTCCATGATTGCATTATCCCATAGTGTTTCAACCAAATGCTTGTAAATCTCAGATACGGTTGTAAACTTGTGTAAATCCTTAATAAGATTGTTCCTATCCTTTTTGCTCCCTTCATAATTCTCCATAATTAAAGCAATTACATAATTACGATAGATTGCTTGGATGTCATCAGGACAATCTTTGTATTCCATGGAGACCGCTATTTTTTTGTATTTATAATACGATGCTTGAATAATTTGAAGATTTTTCTTTAATACTTCTTTCGCATGTTCATCATCCACATTATTATTCAAATCTGATATAGCATCATTAAATATTGTATTTTTACAATCATTAAATTTTTCAAGGATTTCCAAGTTATGGTTATACTCTTGTAGTAGAGTGTTGTTATCATTTGGATTAGTTACATCATTATTATTAATTTTTGCATCAGAATAATTGCCATTATTAATGTGTGATTTTTTTGTTTTTTTTCCAGTTTTATTTGGAAAAGTCAACTTGTCCAAAATAGTCAAACACTTGTCAATATAGAAAGAAATACCACAAAATTCCTTCGATAAGCCATTCAATGAAAACATCTTTTTGCTCATCTCATTAAGAACTTTAGGATCTACCTTTGCTTTTTTATCCTGGGATTGTTCTTCTTTACTGGATGTATTTACAACTTCGGAAGTCTGGTAGGATTTCGACAAATAAGAAAGCATCATGTCAACTGAGTAAAATGGAAGTATCGCATTAGGAATGTGTATTTCCTCTTGTTTTTCACCAGATTCTCCATTTTCTATTTTGTTATAAAATCCCCACTTCCGAATCTCATCAATGATTTCTTTCCTATCTTCGAGATTAACATCAAACCTGTTTAAAGTATGACATGGATTAAGCATATTGTTAAGGATGGAAAGAATATCAAAAGTGACATAATTAGCACCGTCAACCTCTGCATTCTTGCTAAAAGTAGTGTCGTAAATATGCTCCTTCTCATACCTGTCAGGGCGTATGTCACCGTAGTACAAAACAGCAAATAACGGATAATCTTTGCCATTTATATTATTATTGTTCACTTTCACCTTATGGTAAAAAGCACGCTTTGCATCAAAAGAAGGTCCTTTTTGATTGAAGTTTTTATCCGTGATGATTTCAAAATAGTTGGGATAATAGACATTTCCACCGATAAGTCTTTGGATAGGAATTATCGGATATTCCTTTTTGATACCATTATTGTCGGTACTATCACTAAATTCGTACTCAACATTTTTACTCTTGAAAAACATGGTTTCAAAGAGCAATATGGAATAGTAAATCTTTATGGCATCGGTAAACTTTCTGTCTTCTCCCGACTCGAAGTAGGTCTCATACTTGTCAATCATCAGCAGCAAGTCACCGTATGAATAGTTGGACGGCTGGTTGAAGATGTCGGAAATCTTGTTGGCTTTTACAAACTTGGGGTCGTTGGGACTGACCATTGTGTAAATGTCACGGTCAATATTGATGTTCTCGGCGTTGCGTTCGATCATGCTCAAATCCACCTGGCGCGACATCAATCGGTTCTTGTGTCTGGTTCCAATTACATTAATGGAATTAATCAGGTGCTTGTTGATTTCCGTGATATCCGTTGGAATATTCTTGAACACCAGTTCTTCCTCCACCGACAAATGATTGGGAATCCAGATATTCATCACATAGTTTTTGAATTTTTTCAGGTTTTTTTCACAGCTATTATACGATTCTAAATCTTCAAATAGATTACCACCCTTTGAATTACCATCCTTGGGTTTAACATCTTCCAAATCCGTCAGCATATCCAGGAATTGCACCAGGTCACGCAGGTTGGTCGGGATTATCGGATGCAATGTGTTATCCGGATCTTTAGGGATGAAAAGGAGTCTGGTTTTCTCCCATATCAAAGATAGTATCTTTTTTTGGAAATCGCCTTTTGAATCATTACCATTTGAATCATCGCCTTTAGCTTCTGATTCATCCCATTTTCCACAAAAGCATTTAGTAGTAATGTTAATTCTCGCATTAAGATTATAAGAGCCACTGCATCCGTCAGAGTTTTTTGGGCAGGTGTCATTCGCATTTACGACTTTCAAGTCTGTTTCCAGCAATTGGCTGACATGCCTTTCAACGTTTATTCTTCTTGAGGTCGGGAACAGCTTCAGCAGGTACTTTGTGGCCAAGTCTTCCACATCGATGGAGAGTGCCTGATTGCTGTCTTTCAACGTGTTCTTGAATGCAGAACTGTATTTCTCCCGCATTTCGTTGGCCAATTGTCCCAAATTGGCAGAAATCAAAACGATAAGATTGTCTATTTCCAAATATTTTCGCAACTGCTCAAGCATATCAGGGGCATACGACACTGACATGTCGAGGTCGTCAATCAGAAGAACGAGTTTTGAATTGTCTTTGCCATAGCCCGTTAATTTTAGATATTCATCGACAAGTTGTTTTATTTTATCACTTAAATCCTCGGCATCGCTTTTTCTGTTCAACGTTTCCAAGGTATGGGATGATAGTTCCAAATTGATGGAACTCAACGATTTGAATACTTTCTCAAATTGACTCAGAAGATTTTCTCGTCCGAAAGTGTCAGCTCCGCTCATCCTCATTTTTGCTTCAGAGAACATGTTGGTGATTACCGTCAGCAAGATGTTGTCGTTGTTGTTAAAATGGCTGGGATCCACTATTGGAAGACAACAGAACTTGACCTTTGGGACTTTTGAGTCAGTTGTTTGATATTCTTCTGAAGACAAATGTTTAGCTAAAGATCTCATCACGGATGTCTTTCCACAGCCACGCTGTCCTATAAACAGTATGCGATTGTTGCAGCCATATTGTTTGATGGTAGTTTTATTCTTTTCGTCATTTTGAAATCTAACGATTTCGTTAATCAAAACATTGGCTTTCTCGTATTCATCCTTAAAATAAGGATTTTTGTTCGATTTGCAATCCTCAATGTAAATTTCTTGAGATTTGCTTTTGTCGTAAGTTAATGTATAATTGCTCATTGTTTATAGCTTAATATAAATTCTCCAATTATATTCGTCCCATCAGCCGAAACCATTAAACTGACTTGGCGAAAATTCCGCCCCACTCGGCGGCACATTTTTCAAACTGCAAATTTAGAAAAATTCCTTCATATCCGGCACTTCGTACGGATTTTTTTAAACCATCCGCATCATGTTTACAATCAATCATTTACACTCCAACTTCACGCCGCATTCCGCATAATCGCGGAAGCAGCCAAGATGTCATTTTAGTTCTTGCAAAAATCATCAAGAAAAATCGCTGACACATCAAAAAAATTTCTCTTCAAGGGACAATCTACGCGTAAATATTTTATTTTTGCAGCTTGAAAATAAAAATAGATTTCACATGTCACCTTCAGAATTCATACATCCGGAAGACGCCGCAGCACTGAAGCAATTGGAAAGTATTCCGGGATTCCCGTCGTTTATCAAAAGCATTCTTGCCTTGGGACTGGAAAAACTGCAGTACGGAATCAACATGGCTTCATCCGTCAGGTTGTCCAAGACACAACTGCCTGAAGTTTACAAGCATCTGCCTCCCATTTGCAAAAAATTAGGAATCGCCGAGCCGGAGTTTTATTTGGTGATGGACCCCATGCCCAATGCGTGGACTTTCGGCGACACGAAGATATTCATCACTGTCACAAGCGGACTTCTGTCGATGATGAATGACGAAGAGTTGGATGCGGTAATCGCCCACGAATGCGGGCACATCCTGTGCCACCACGTACTGTATCATTCCGTAGCCCGCTATATTTTATCCGGTATTGATTCCTTGGGCATCCTGGGGAAACTGACCATTCCCATCCAACTCGGATTTCTATACTGGCAGCGCAAGAGCGAGCTCTCCTGCGACCGGGCGGGAGCAATTGTCACATCACCGGAAGTGGTCAGCCGGACGATGGCCAGATTATCAGCCGGGCCGAGAGATTTGACAGAAAGGTTGAATCTGGAAGAATGGGCGGCACAGGCGGAGAAATACGATGAGATTTGGAACAGCAACAGCTGGAACAAGGCCCTTCAGGTTTATGCCATCGCAGGACAAAATCATCCTTTCGCGGCAGTCCGCGTCAGGGAGATTCTGAAATGGGAGAAGACCGAAGAATATCGTCGTCTCAAGACCGGACTCCTGACATCCGGTTCGGAAGCGCGTTGTCCCAATTGTCGTAAATCAGTGGGTGCAAATTGGGATTTCTGCCAATATTGCGGACATAAATTAAAATAAATCATAAATTTTCACCAAACAGAAACGGCGGAGCTATACCTCATTCCGTCTATCTTTATAACAAATTTCAAAATCAGATAATATGGGAACATTCAACACACGAAAACTGTTAAACGGGGATCCGTCATTAATTCCTGCCATAGCAGCAAGACTTGAGTCGTCATTCTCAGCCGAAGAATACAACGTTGACAACCAATCATTAATAGGCGGCGGCGCAGACGTGTCAATTTCCAAAGGAGGCGTTTTCAAAGCCGTCCTCGGCATGCGCACGGCATTGAAGATTTCGCTCAAGCCACAGAATGGAGGCATTGTCTTTGACGCGAGCGTTGGCATTTTCGGGCAGCAGGTCATCCCATCGCTAATCATGTTGTTTGTCGCATGGCCCGTTTTGGTCACTCAGATATGGGGGCTTATCCAGCAATCAAAGTTGGACGACAAGGCACTTGCCATAGCCGAAGAGGTAATTTGCAGCAGCAAGAACGCATCTCCCGAACCCGCAGTCAAGGGGTTCTGTTCCGGATGCGGCCACGAGCTACAAGATGAGGCGATGTTCTGTCCGTATTGCGGGAAGAAGAGATAGCGAACCATCGTTCATTTGACCGGAGACCAACTTAGTGTGCGTTTTCCGCAATCTCTTCCGCCAGAATATAGAGTTCTTGGGAAAGAGTTATGTCCGTGGCATCAACAGGTTGCAGAGTGTAGTCGCCAAAACTCATTATCTCAATATTCTCCAACCTCCAGATAGCCCACCAGAACCGATGATTCGGGAACATTCTCCTTGTGAAGAACAAGCTTGGAATCTTCCATCCTCAAAAATTCCACTGTTCCTTTCTTGTCGTTTGTAACTGCCGACGAAAGCGATTCGTAATCGGTTATTGTCACATCATTGCGTTTGACGACGATGTCACCAACCTTATACAGAGGATGTTCCGCATCGTCTTTGAAAGCAAATATCAACTGTCCACCCAAGGTGCGTTTCCCCTCAGCGACCATCTTGTAATAGAGACGCAACGGGGTGATGTATGATTCGGAATTCGGATGCAAGGAGACATAATCGTCAAGTATGGCGCATAGGTCGGCACAGACCGCCAAAGGTCTGATGACAGCTCCGATTCCAACACCCTGCTGTTGCGCCATCTTCTGGGTTTCTACACTTTGAGAGAGCGTGTTTGCCATGCAGATTATCTTTTTCCACTGATAGCCTTCGGTGTCAGAAGAACTCAATTGGCACATACTTTTCAATTCTTCATAAACTTGCTGAAGTTTTCTTGTTTCCTCGGCCACTTCAGCTTTCTTTTGATCAGCGATTTCGCGTTTCTTTGCCAGCTGGTTTTCTGTTATATTTTGCCTCTCAAGATCTGCATCTTGTAATTCACATATCAACCCCAATGCATCTGCCATTGCTTCGATTGTATCCAAACGTTTTGCCATATCGTATGTCTCGTTTTCACGTATAGTGTTAAGGCTTTCCATCTTGTTCAGCAGTTCCTCCATTTTGCTGAGTTCAACTTGTGACAGTCTTTCGTATTCTTCTTGCTGAAGTGTCATGGATACGGTGGGTAAAAGATTCCATGAGTTGATTAGCTTATCGTGCGATTTGCGGCATCCTTCAGGAAACTTTGTAATCTCTTGCAGATAGGTATAAAACAACATATTTACGGAATGTTCGTAAAACTGAAAGTTTTGGTTGACGTTCTGCATATTGTAAGGACTGTAGGCGTGCTTCGTGACGACTCGCCTTGCGATGTTAACAAGCGTATCAAACTCGTCCACATAACTTTCTACAAACATGGGCAACACCTCAATATCTTCTTTCTGTGAGCCATACAATCCCAGTAATACAGTTTGCCAGCCAGAGAGATTGATTGCCGGACGAATCTGACCGCGAATGACCTCTCCTGCTGATTCCTTGTGATCGAGGAGATTGAGCATGTCGGTTTCAAGATCCGCCTTACGGCTTTGGGTGATTGCGGTGTTGTAACTATTCCGGAAACCCTCCCACTCTGTTTTTATCTTATCCTCATAGCAGCGCAATTCATGAACCAAACCCATGGAAATAGTGAATTCATTAGCCACGGAGGTACATACGGGACGGGCGACCTGCAACAACGAAAAATAGGCTACCGCAGTAAGCGCGACGAGGATGGCGACAACGCAGGCAATTGTTTTAAGCAGCTTGAACTTGTGCGGCTTGCTGTTGAGATACCCCGACAGGCGCAGCATTGCGAGGTCGAAGGTCTCGTGGCTTGAGGCCGTGATAGCCTGATAGTCTTTAAGTGACTCAAGTCCGGCCGACATCTTTTCCGGCCATTCGAATCCGGAAAGCATCACCGGAACGATGTTCTTCTGATGCCTCATGGCATAGAGGACTTCCTTGCGAATCCAGTCTTCCTCATTGGGCGTGCCATCTTCATTTGAGCATCTGTCCAATGCATTTTCCGGCAAAACGACGACAAAGTCCTTGCACTGTTCAATCACAAGGTAAAGCTGTTCGTTAAACTTGCCGGAACGCAATGATTCCACATCGAAGAACACGGAGTAGCCCATGCCTCTCAGCTTTTCGGCAATCAGATTTGCCGACTCGAAACCGCCCGCCCGGCGGTAGGAGATGAAAATGTCGTATTTCGTTTTCATGCTTGATATATTAATCTTTATTTAATTCGATGATAGTTGCGTATTATACCTTTATCGTCAGGATTGCCATTATCGATAATTTTAATGGAAAGGCAATTGTCATAATACTCCATTATCTTCAAGTGAGATTTGTCGTTCAACCAATTCTATCTCACCGATAATCTCTTGATTCTCAGATATTATTGTTCTAAAAAGCTCTTTATCCATATCATTATTATTTTGGCGCAAAGGTAAACATTTTATTCGATACTACAAAACAAAATCATTGATTTTTATTCGTTGATAACGAATAAAATCCAACAGAATCATTTGAAATACAGAAAATTTTCCCCAGACAGGAATATCGGGATATTACGATACACATTCCTGATTTTCGCCTTTTCCATCCCCACTGCATATTTCACGATGTCCTGTTCATAATCTATGCAAAGCTGTTTTTGAAGCACAAGAACGTTTGAGAAATCCTTACGGTTCACAAAATCATTGACGATTTCGGGCATCCCTCCGGTGACAACATAATCCGTGAAAATCCTGACGAACGTGTCCATTTCGGAAGAAGAAAACGGAGTGAGAGACACAAGATGTCCATACATGTCATCCACCTGAGTTTCGGCATAACAGAGCGCTCACAGATATTCTTCAAAATCAAGCGAATACAACGTAATATCGCTTTTATAACCCACGCTGTTTGAAGTAATCTCATCGTAATTTATACCCATCATCGAGCCGGAACAGATGACATCATAACGTCCGTCTTCCCTGAAAAATTTCAGAGACGTGGCACAATCGGGAAATTCCTGTATCTCATCAAAGCAGCACCGCATTCACCGATGCAGCATATCAGGATTTTTCCGCCGCCATCCCGACGTCATCATACATGGCCGTGATTATAACCTTCTCCGTGTTTTTGTCCATAACCCCGCAAAGCCAGTGCACCTCGAACTTCAGTCGCGGAAAACCGCAGGACTGTCATTTCCGGAGCTTTCAGTCACCCTTTTGTTTTCTTTGTTTTCCATGATTTTTGACTGTTTTTTTATAAATCTCTTGATTTTCGGTCATTTACATTCCAAATTCCAAGTCACCGAACCATTCGGATATGGCTGCATCAACCATGTCGTTGATTTCAGGAGTGATCTTGCCTCTGATTTTCTTCATCACAAAAACAATTGCCAGACCTTCATCAAGACAGCCTACGAAGCCATAGACCGACTTCGGCAATATGCTGAACGGAAGTACCGTATATGAAATTGTAGCATAGATGAGTGCTTTCTCCAAAACCGTTGTCTCACCATACTTCAGCACATAATAGAACTGAAGTACCGGCCGGCACGCCACACGTCCCGCTTTCACGGCATACTTCCTGACTGCATCACCGACATCCACGATTTTCTCTTTCCAATCGACATTTTTCAATTTTCCAAGCAGTGATTTTACGTCTTTGCCCATTATCATATAGGTGAGAACCAAGACACAGATTGTGATAAACATAATTTAATTTGTTGATTTTTAATTCATTAAAACATAATCTTTATATTGTTTCCTTGTCTTTATATTGTTTCCATGATATAGAATGGAGAAAAGGCATAAATCTATCACAAGAAAACGAAATCATTGGCGTACAAAAAAGCCCCCAAGGTCAGACGAGGACCTTGAGGGTGTTTTTTGATTGCCAACAGTTCAATTTACAAGACGACTATTACAAATTCCTTCTCCAACGCTTATCGTCTTCTTCAAATTCATCGAGCATTCGTTCCGTGTGTTCAATAAAATCATCTGTTCGTTTCAGGACCTTTTCCACATGTTTGTCCTGTTCGCGTTCTTTTTTGTTTTTGAATAATAATTTTAACAGTCCCATGGTTCTTCAAAACATAATTTTTAAAAATTTAATTTTCTGACAAAGCCAATCTGAATCCCAAATCGTCATCTGTATCTGTATCAATCCAGAAATTCACACTTGTGCTTCTGCAACTCTTGGCATCAAACCTGAAACTTCCACCTCTGAACGTATGTGCAGCGTATGAATTATCTTTACACACAGGATCTGTAATATATCCATTTGTCGCATATTCACCACCTTTTCCTTGTGCCGCGATGTCGCCTTTGCCATTTATGCAGTCATTGTAGAAATCAATTTGGTAGAAATCCTCACACCATTCCCAGATATTGCCAGACATGTCATAAACTCCAAGTTTATTAGGTTTTCTGTCTTTGACACTTGTTGTGGCAGAACGAATGCGCAGATCCAAATCCCCAGGAATGTTTGTGCCACTGTAAAGAGGGTATGGGGGAACACTTGCAAGATATTCATAAGCAGCGTTTTTCTTTTCTTCAACTGTCTTCTGTGGATTTTCAAATTTTTCTCTTAAAGACATGCAAATCTCTGATTTATGGCCGTCTTTGGCCACATATTCCCATTCTGCCTCTGTAGGAAGACGATAGTCTTTACCCGTAATTTCTTTTAGCTTTGGCAAGAACTCATATTTTATTTTCTTCCAACTGACATTGGTTTGAGGGTTCTTGTCTCCCAAATTGTCACTTGGGTTTTCTTTGGCTTCTATTCCCATCACAGCATTCCATAAATCTTGTGTTACAGGAGTTTCTGAAATTTGGAACTTCGATATTTTCACAAAATGATGAGGTGTTTCTTCCCGTTCAGCCTGCTTGTCAATCCAATTATCTGGGTACATGGAACCTTCCTCTTGACACATTTCCGTGCCCATGACAAAGTATCCGGTTTCAATCGGAATCATTCTGATAAGTCTTTCAACAGTTTCTTTTTGATTTCCTTTTTTCTTTTCAACCGAGCCTCGTGCAACATTATTCAGCAATTCTTTAATTCCATTTGTTTTGTCAACCCCGAGATCGTTTACATCAAATCTCCATACAAGCCTGAATCCAATGTCATCAGATTTCAAGATGGGTTTCCAAAATGAATACCAATAATTCTTTCTCATGTCGCTGTGTAATTCACGGAAGCGCCAGCTTCCTCCACAAAAACGATAACAGCCCGGATTGTTAGGCTCTTCTGTCTTTGTCCATTCCCAAACATTTCCCAACATATTGTATATGCCAAGACTGTTGTTTTGCTCTTTTTTCTTGCGTGTTATTTTCCAAGGTCCTTTAGCGTTCTTTTTTTTGAATTTGTTGATGCGAAATACTTCTTTGATGTCTTTTCTTTTAATAATTTCATCAAAGGAGTTTTTTGCAGCAAATTCCCATTCGGCAAAAGTCGGAAGGTCAAAATGCAATCCTGTCCTTTTTCTCAGCACCTTCAAAAAGTCTTCGATGTCATTCTTGGAGACATTGATAGCCGGGAGAGCATCCCCAATGTACTTTGTATTCCTTTCAGGTCCTTCATCATTATTTGCAGGATTGTTGCCCATAATAGAAATCCACTGCTTTTGACTGACGCACGTCTCCATCATCCAATAACACCCGTCATCACCTTTTATGAGTTTCAAGGCAAATTCTTTCCGTCCCTTATCTTTTGAGATGACGAAATCCTCAAGCGTTTTTCCAATGATGGAATCTCTGGATTTCTTATCTGCCAGTCTCATTATGTTTATCCATTCCCTATATTTTAACAATTGTGGAATATGGCATATCACACTTATGTCATTATATTGCACTCCCGGATCCATCTTGTTCAACATTGTGTTTGAACAAATATCCAGATGTGCACGGCTTTTCTCTTTCCTATATTTTTTCTCCTTCTGGCGTTTTTTATCATCAAGATTCATTTCGGCAAACAATTTCCACTCTGCATCCACATTATCCAAAGGGCGGAAATTCATTATAACTCTTTCCGCAACCCACCGAGAATGCTCCGCCTTCGCCATCAACTCCAAATTTTTGCCATCACAAAGTTTCTGTTCAAAGTTTTCAATTTCATCCACAGAAATTCGCAATGATCTTAATTTCACCGGAATGCTGTCCACCATATCTATATTGGACAATTTATCGACAATACCTTGCTGATTCCACAGTCCATTTATTTTCTTAGCAAAAACAGCATCAACATTCTCGTATTCCGACATATCCAGCATCTTTTTATACTCATAGACAATCTCTTTGCCTTCTTCATGACTTCCAGCTCCTATTTTTTTGTTTGCATAAAGGTAATGAAGGATTTTTGCCATTGAATTATCGAATGCATCTTCCGTATAGCTACCTTCAATCATGCCAAATGGCCGCAATTTATTGTACCTTTTCCACACCTTCTCTCCCACAGCGACTTTGTTTGCCAAATCAAAGCTGTTCTGTTGGTAAACCAAAACCTGCAATGCACGTCGGTAAACCATTTCCGGAAGATACAACGCCGCAGCGGCTGAACGTTGCGGATGATTAAAACAAATGGCAACAGTCGTTATTTTTGATTTGTCCTCGGCAACATCCGAAAGATACTTGCGAACCTTATCAGATGCGACATTGCCCTGGATGAACTCCCATTGAACATCCATGAAGTTCTCTCCCAAATGTTTGTATCTTCCCTCTTCCATAGGATCAAACCATTCCTTTTCTTCAAAGCTGTCGTGTTTTTCATCAATCTCCCTGAACCGGCACAACTCGAACATCGTGGCAAATCTTCCCCTGAAAAATTCGCCTTCTTTTTTCGCCTGGTCATCGATAAAAGTAATTGTAGTCCTCAAGTTTCCGTCTCTATGGAAATTCGGAAAATGAGCGAGCAAAGCCGTCTGGACGCCAAGAGCCGTACCCATCTGGTTCATGCCCAATATGACGAGATGGACGGTTTTGTCATCATTCGGGCCTATTCCATCAAATGAATCAACAGGAATGTAATTCTGCACTCTTACTTCACCTTTTTTTCCGGCGGGGACAACTGCAAAACTATCTACAAGTATCTTTTTCGCCCATATATCATGAATATTAAAAGGCAGAAACTCCACATTTTTATCAAGGCTCTTGTAAATATTAGTGGACTTGAATGCTGTAAATGTGCTTTGATACTCCAAATTCACATGTACTTTCTTCTTTTCCTTGACTTTTTTCGACTTTAAATATTCAGAGACGTTTTCCAGACAACTGATGTTAAACACATCATGGTCTTCCTCGTTAACGGCATCTATGTCCTCCCCCAAAATGTATATTTCACGGGCTTTTCCCAAATTCAGCGCTTCTATGTCCTCTCGTGATGTACGTTCTGCATAATAGAAAACGAGTCTTTCCTCTTCTTTCTTATCCAAATCAAGGTCGAGTCTCATGCGCATTTTTTCCACATCCTGACGAGTCTGGATCAACACTTTTTTCACACCAGCACGCTTCAGCGAGAATTTGACAATATTTGCAGTTTGCTCATTACATCCAATAATTACAACATATTTTCTTAATCCATATCTATTATAGCGTATCAAACCTTTTCTCCATTTGTATGAACGTTTGGTCAAATAGTTGACAATGGATGAAACGAAAAGACCCGACAAACAGATTATGCCAGATATAGCACTGATGATTGCTATAATACGACCATTTTTATCAGATGCCGCAGGCAAGTTGCCAGGATCAGCGAACTGACTGATTACCGCCCACCATCGATCATTTGTATTCGTGTGATTATTTTCACTATTATTCAGATTCCCCCAATCAACAATTTTTGCTGTTTTATCCAAATCACCGATAAAGCACAATGTGAGTACAACCAAGACCACAAAAACTGAAATAATTACTATTGCCCAAAACGGTTTACCACCGTACATCAATCTATTCCTTTCCACAGGAAAAAGAAACCACAGAAAGACAAAAGCCAGTAATCCGACGAGACCCGAAATTTCAATAAATAATGCCATATCTCATCCTATTATATTTACGACCAAAATATTCCATTTCGTCAAACCTTTCGAATCCGGCAGAGTGATAGTAGGCTTCGAGTCTCGGCTTGTCGATATCCACCAACAAGGTTGCATATTCACAACCAAGGCATTTCCCCTTGTTTATGGCGAATTCAATCAGCATCTTGCCTATATTAAGTCCACGATATCCCGGAAGAATTGCCATTGAATCGAGGTAAAACTCCCCGTCTTTAGTTTCCGCCTCTGTTGTCTTCAAGCATTCGGGATCCATTGAATCCCACAAATTCAGCCACGACTTCTCTCGCAGTTCCCGATAACGACTGCCATCATAGGCGACAAGGCACCCCACAGGCTTATCATCCGCCACCGCTACAATTGAATTTCTCCACGAATAGATGGAATCATCTTCTGAACATGATTTAATAAACTTGTCCATATTGTCTGCCTCCATGTCCAAAGCCGTCAAAACCGTCCATGCGACAATTTCAACATCTCCAATCTGTGCATTTCGTATTTCTATTTTCATAACATCAATTTAAAAAAAATCATACAATTTTGTTGTGAGGCGGCAGTCACTTATCTAACTCCATCATAAAAACGAAACTTCCTTTTTCCGAACTGGAATATGACATTTACTTAGAGTGGCTTGATTGGTCTATCACCACATCCTCATTGTCGTTCCAAATCGATTCCCAAGGTGGGTTGTTGAGATATGGAATTGGGATGTTACAACATAGTGCAAATAACATGAACGGAAATATGTACAAATCAACTCACTTGATACATATTCCGTTCATTTATTATTGTTATACAGATTAGATACTCTCAGATTCTTCTACAATAGATCTATCATACGACTCGTACACTTTTGATTTCTCCTCAACAGTATGACATTTTTCTTTTAATTCTTCAATAACAATGTCATTTTTTGACATATCCACTTCCAGTTCCGGCTGTGGTTGAACTTTTACCTGCTTCTTCAGTCTTTCTATTGCTTCCGCCAATTCCTCTTTTTCATCTTCGCTTAAGGGTTGTATTGGAGCACGCATATAGGCTTTTTCTTCCATATAAGCTAATGCTGCTTCGGGCTCAGTTCTCAGCCAATCCAGGAAAAGAATTGCACGAATCGGTTTCATGCCATCTTTTTCGACTAACTCTCCATATGAAATGCCGTCAATCTCTAAACTACATTCTTTTCCTTCGATGATTTTTTCGACCTCGGCAAGGAATTCATTGGGCAGATTCCGCACCTTAAAAATGGTTCTAAATATTTGCATGCCCTCCAATTCTTCGGTATCTCTCAGATACTCAAACAACTTAATGTATTTAATCTTTTTCATAATGTTACTTATTATATTTTAATAATTCTTCGACTGTTACCTTTCCTTTAATAATGGCTTCGAAGCCAAATGCATCTCTCTCAAGTGGCTGTCTACGATATTCGCGATCTCCTTCTCCTGGAGAAATATAATTTTGAAAATTATTAGCCCACTCCATAAGCGTCTCAGGTGGATAACCATAGTCTTTCTTACCTGTAACGGCAGCCCACTGTCTTGCATGCATCAATTCATGAAAGACAGTATATATTTGTTCTTGCACAAGTTCGACATGGTCACTGGTTATCATTTCCATATTCAAGTGAAGCGTATTGTCTGTTCGGTCAAAGTATCCACATTCATTTCGTCGCTCTTTAGGGGGTACGTAATACTCAACGTCATTGACTTTAACATCCAAAATTTGCGAAGCATTATGCACAACTTCTTTTACTGTCTCAAGTCTTTCTTCTGAATTTTGATCTCTAAGAGTCTCTTTAATTCCACGGCTGAATTTATTATCAAGAAATGTCTTTGACCTCTTTGCGGCATCTTGATCCGGTTTAGTAGGTCTATAGTTCGGATATCTAATCCTCACCTCTGTTTCTCTAAACTTTTCTTTAACCTTTGTCTTTAGTTCATTGAACTTCTCTTTCGCTTTTTCTTCCCACATTTGTACACGAGTGGCCGCTCTATCACAAAAATCACGAGCCTTTTCCTTGATTTCATGTAAGGCCTCCTTGAACCGAGTGGTACCTTGGTCAATTTTCTCTTTAATCCAATTTAAGAATCCCATAATAGTTTAGTTTTCTTTGTTAATCATTTTTTGTATTGTTTCTTTTACTTGTTTAATAATATAATCTTCTGCGATTTCTTTGGTTTGAAATGAAATACTATTAGAGCCGCATCCGACTTCAACATGTACGATCCCATTCTTGTCACGGCTTACAATAAAATCAACATCTGTTCCCTGTGGAGTATTCGGAGGTAACTTAAGACTCTTAATAATTAATGGATTGGCACAGTCAAATACCGTCTCATCCTCAATACTATCATTCTCAACAATGACAATATCAATTTTTTCTTGATTATCTCTACGAGTTGTCAGTGTGAAAGATCTATTATCCACGACACAGTTGTCATCTGCATATATGATATTCATTACAATCTCCTTTGATTGTCGAAGTGCTTTGAACCCATACGACCTTGTTGTCTTATCATTAACTTCAATATCATTCTTGTCTTTGTTGTTGACGATTGCTGCATATTTTGCAGCTCCTTTTGCTATAGCATAATCAGGATCTTCCAAAGATATCCAATCTTTTAACAAACGATGATTTGAAATTTTGCTTAAAAACTCTTTTTCCAATGTCTTGATTATCATTGGCATTCTAGATGACCCACCAACGAGAACGAATCTGTCAATCACTGCATTATTTGCATTGGAAATTGCTTTTTCAACCACTTTGACAGCTCTTCTAACTAATGAAGCTGTTATAGTTTCAAATTCAGATCTTCGAATAGGTACAATTTGAGTAACTTCAGGAAGTGTAATTGAAAATTGTGTTTCAATGTTATCCGTCAGTTCAATTTTACGATTCTCAGCTTCATGCATCAATAAAGCCCAATATCTACCATGCCTATCAATCGTTTCGGGATCAACATTAGCTTTTCTCAAGGCATGAAGCACAAGTGCTTCATCCCAATCCTTACCGCCGAGATGAACGTCTCCTGCTGGAGTACCTAATACATTATATGAGTTACTCTTCGATTTTTCATATTTAACGATACTAACATCTAAAGTACCGCCTCCCAAGTCAAATACTAATATCGTTTCCTCTGGTTTGATATTATACGCAATTGCAGCTGCTGTCGGTTCCTGAAGAAGGCCCAGCACCTCCATTCCGGCTAATTCTGCAGCAAGTTTCGTTTTTTCTCTTTGAGCATCATTGAAAGCTGCTGGTACTGTTACTACAACTTTATTCGTCTCTTTTTCGTTGTATGTTTCTATAAGTGTCTTATTTGCGTGATAATACAAATAACGTAATATACATGAAGATGGCTCAATCGGAGAAAGTTTTCTTTGAATTCCATTAATCATCAATTCTTTCTCACAATATTCGCTATTCATTTCTCTTTTAACGGTATCGATTGCCTTTTCGGCATTTATCATCAAGCCATTTTTTGCCTTTTGCCCTACATAAGGAGTTCCATCATCAAGAAATCCCACAACAGAAGGAATTGTTGGAGTTCTCTCTTTTTCAAAAGTAAGCATATCAACATGCCCTCTTGAATCACAGGTCGCGACACATGAATATGTAGTACCAAGATCAATACCGAATACACTCATGACACTACATGTATAATATTACACATTCTTCCTTATACAGAAATTCCATATCTGATGAATTGACACGTGGGAGAGTCCAATAAACAGCGGGAGACAAAGATTTTGCAATACGCCCTCGTAATTGTTCATCACTCGTAAAAATTGAATCGGAAGGATATGCTATCATTTTTTCTTCATTATACATGTCGCCTTCAGCGGATGAATCAAACCTGATTTTAAATGTCTTCTGCAAAGCTCGTTCAATCAGGTTTATATTATATTCTATTGTTTCAATCACATCAGAACCTTTTGTGCGGGAATTATATAATAAAGTGTACATGCTCTCCCAAACTTCTATCATAGCATCAAGGCCTTGTCTCTGAACCGATTTAAAATAGAAATCGTTACGATATTTAGACAATTCTTCTTTTAATGCTGAGATCTCAGCGTTGTCTTCGATTTCTTCTTTTCTGGATTCTATTAATGAATCAACCTTGTCGGTTATCTTACCAAGAGAGTCTTTAATCTCCATTAAGCTTTGATTCAATTCTGAACTTTCATTCTTTTCGCGTTCTGTTGTATACAATTGTATGAGATAGCGATAGAAGTCTAAATAATTATACTGCTGAACAGATTCATCTGGATTACCACCCACAAATATGTGAGTGTCTTGTTTCTGTTGATAACTATCTTTGGCCTCTGCTACATTCTTCAGTGGAACAAAGCACAAGTCGTTAGTCATAAACCAAAGATATAATACTCCATTTACGTTAATGGACTTTTCAAATCTGTCAAGCCAATCGCTTTTGCACTTGTCCGCGAAAGCTTCTGGTTGTATCTCATTATTTGAAATATAAAAGAGTTGAAATTCAGATATGCCGTTAAGAAAAGAGAGATCTTTATATTCAAACGACTTCCTATTTTCTAATCCATCAAAGATGTGGACCACTTCTGTGATTTTATTAATAAAGACACTGATCATAACTAGTTGAAATTTTCAATTATTCTAATATGAAGGCCACCCAATATGAGGTGAGACCTATACTCAACGACACCTTCTCTAAAATTATTGTTAGATTCGAATTTAAAAGAATCACCATCCACCACTTTGAATGTTGGTTCCTTTTGTCTCGAAACTTCAATTACGAAATGCCGATTCCTAAGTAATCGTTCTCTGGTAACAATCTGTTGGAATGTACTATCCTCCGGATGGGTTCCAGACCCGAATGTGTTTTTTCCTTCATACAAAATGTAAACACTTGGTTCTATATCATCATCCGCTGCTATAATAAAACCAACTATTGGTTTTGACGAAGCCCCTTTTGCGCCAAACATATTATCAATTTGATTATTCCTCCCTTGGAACATACGATATTCATTTTCAATTTCCGAATAATATTCCTTTTTGAACTCTTTGAGAAACTTGTCTGATTGATCCTTGTTAATCTTTCTGAATTCTTCAAAAATCCGAAGAGTTGAGAGAAATGGATATAATGTTCCCCAATCGCCATGGATTTGTTCATCAATAACTTTAGAAATATCATCTCTTCCTTGATATTCAGAAACCCAACTCTTGATTTTTTGATTAACCAGATCCTGTTTGAAAGACTCCCAATCACTTTTTATCAACGCAATAATGGATTCTATGTTTGTAAACTCACTATATTTCATGATGCTGATATATATCCTTTTGATTTATATTCTGAAATCAACTGATCTGACGTTTTTGTTTTATATTTTTCTTTCAAAAGTTCTCTCATATCGGACTCTTTGGGTATGCTCTTCTGTCCAGATGCAATCTTGTAATCAAGAACAATTTCGTCAATTTTGTGTTGTAAGCTATCCTCTTCGGATTTCTTCTTGTTGATAGCAACTTGATCCACCAACCTTAATACGGTCGCTAATTTAACAGATTTTTTGTCAGTTAAATCCCAATCTTCATTGAAAGATTGAACTATAAGACTATCGATTTCTGCTCCACTGAACTTAGACACGGACAACTTTTCACCAAGCGAATTTAATTTATGCTCAACTTTCACATCTCCAGATAATGTAATAATTTCATCTTTACCATCAAGTAAAAATAAGCCATATTTCTTCAAGCATTTTTGAAATATTTCGCATGCTCCTTTTTTGTCGGGATATGAAAGATAAAATATTTCGTCCCAACGTCCCTTTCTCAATAATTCTGGCCGGAGACATGACAAATCGTTCGCAGTAGCTACAAGATAAACCAAACTATTTCTTTCCTGCATCCAGGTGAGGAAATAGCCTACCATTCGGGTTACCGTTATATCATTACCTTGGTCATTATTGCCAAAACCTGCAAATGCTTTTTCAATTTCATCAATCCATAATACACATGGCTGTGCTGCTTCCGCTGTCCTAATTGCCTCAATCAAATTATGTTCACTTTCCCCCACGAATTTGCCCATAAGTTTACCCAAATCCAGTCGTAGCAGCGTTTTGTCAAAGATGGCAGCTATGGATTTAACTGTCTCTGACTTACCACAGCCCGGAGGGCCAACTAACAACACACCCTTTGGTTTTGGAAGTTTTTGTGGATAATAAGTAATATTGTCAATTACTTGAGCCTGCTTGTTGATAAAGCCCTTTAAGTTATTGATATTACCAATCCTATCTTTTTGATCAGGCTGCAAATCAATCACTTCCAACAAGCTTGAATTATTAACAAGCTGACGCTTTTCTCGAAGAATATGTTCTGCCAACGAACAATGGGAATGTTCGTATCTTGGATTTATCTCGTCTTCAAGTTTTTGAATAGTTGTCAAAACTTTCCTTATATCATACAACTGCATTCCATGCAACGCGCTGACCAATTGCTTACGGTTACGTTTAAAAGTCTTCTCATCAGCAAAGAAACTTCTACCAAATACATATCCATTTGCCTTAAAATTGCTTTTACGACTCCAGATATTTTCAGGGAGGAGGTCGTCAGAGATTCCTAACTCCTTTTCAATGTCATCTTGATCGGGCGTCGGGATGTGAATTACTGTGAAAAGTTTTGAGATCTCTTTAGGAAGTTCTGATATGAAGCTGTTTGATACTATTATGATGGTTTTTAAGTTGCCCAATTCCTGCTTTTCGTATTTTTCAACAAATGTCTGAAGTAATGACTGACATTTGGCATTTGTTAATTCGCCGTGAATGTTTTTGAAAAGAAAGAGTTGATGTTGCTCTCTTATTATTCTTCTATCTTTTACAGTCTCATCTTTTGGTGCCGGCTTTGGAGTTATAATTTCTTTAAAGAATCCAGATAAGCCCTCACTGAACGAATCCGAGAGACTGTTTTTTGTTTTGAAGTCAATGGGGCCATGGGCAAGGTCGAATTCAATAATTGAATTCATGTCAAGATTAAAGTCCTTCCTTTCATTTACATCAAGAATGGATTCTAACACCTCGTCAACATAAGTGAAATGATAATGTGGTATAAACAATATAGGTGCTGTTTGAATACCTGAAATCAGATTTTCTTTAAATTGTTGTATCATAAACGTTACTCGTAAATCTCATATTCCTTTTTCTGTCTATTATGGAGTAAAATCGCAACAACTTTAATATTGTAATCCATCTCACTTAATGGTCCAATTAATTGATCAATGACCGTCCGTTCTGATAAATGCAAGTTACAACGTTCTACTTTCGGAAAATTATTCTCTAACAGAGACCTTAGAATAGAACATTTGACAGCACCACATTTCTCCGACTGGGAAGAGCCGATGTGTGAACCATTCTTGTCGACATATTGCTTTTGGAAATGAGAAGTCTCGATGACATAATAGTTCTCAACATCCTGTTTTACTTGCATCAAAGGAATATAAATTACCAAGGCAAAAAGTGCTATAAATGCTAAAAACAGTATGTTCAAACTAAGAATAGCCACTAAAACAAGAATAGCTAATATTGTAACAATATGCTGACGATGGCAATACCACCACTCCATAAATGCTAATGTTTTAATATAAACCCATTTTTTCCATTTTTTCTGAGTGTCGAATTTCAACGATATAAAGATGACAAACCTACGCCAGCGTTTCTTTAACAAATCAATGAAATGACACCATTCAACTTGAATGTCGTCAGTAGTATTCTTCAATATATGTAAAATAACAATAAGGTCAATATCGTATTCTTCGACTAATGGCAAAAAATCAGATATCAAGCACCCGCAGGATGCCTGATTATCTGAAATCTGTTTAGGACAACGCAAGAACAAGTTGTCTCTACAATTGTCGTTAGCCATTTGACGAATTAATTATTGACCTTATCAAGGCTGGGTTATAATATTTGTCATTTTTAAAACCATTCATCATATCCAACGCAGAAACAAGCGCTGTTATTGAAGAACTTGTATTTTCCCTAATATAATCATACGTTGGTATATATGCGCTCAATTGATTATTACAAATAGTTTGATTCCGTTCCTCTACAAAGTCTTTAAGGACTAAGGCAACCGCTAACAGTGTTGGTTTATCATCGCTATCAATTATGGAATACAAAAACTCCGTATCGGCATTAGACAAAGCGGAAACATCTACGATTTTGGGCTTAAAAGCAGTATCTTGCTCTTTACCGATGTTCTTTTCCCTTGCATCCAGAAGTAATTTTTTAACAAGACTGATTAGCTCATGTATACACCAGATAATGTAAACGGCCAGTAATGAAAAGGTTATAGCCCAAAATGAATAGAATAAGAATAACTCAAAAAAAGATTTTGAATCTAGTGCGTTTTCATTAATATGATTGGAAAACTGGTCGAGTAATCCATTCGGCAAAACCAACGCCGAGATAACAATACCTAAACAGACTCCCCAGAACAAGAGAGTCCATTTACGGTCCATTAAAGCCTTAATGATTCTTGGCTCAATCATGCTTAGTTATCTGCCCCTTGGTTACTATCAGGTGTTTCCTCCAGAATGATTTCGGGTTTTATTAAATTGCCTTTGTCATCATCCTTCTTGCCAATCATCGCATCTCTCATGTCCCTGTACCAGGCAGCATACGATGCAAGAACAACTCGTTTCTTAAAATCAAGAACAGCGTTAAAGACCTTCATATTGTCATCTGCTATTCTCTTATCGAGATTATAGGCAGCATCACCTTCTGACCAATTAATATGCCTGTTTCTTGCTGGTATATCATCCTCATTTTTCGAATCTGAAGCCGAGTTTAGCAAATCTTCATATACATCACCCATAATGAAAGGCGACACAGACCTCAATTCGCCCTTTTCAACTGTTCTTAACATTTGAGCATTGTTCAAGCGAATCTTTTCCTGAACCAAAGCCTTTTCTTGTTGGAGATACTTGTCGTAAACACCATCAGCAAGCATCATCTTATAAAGCACAGGAGAGATGTCAATAAGAATGAAAAGGAGCATAATAAGGCCTATTGGAGTAGTCAAATAGTAAATCAAATAATGGAATAATTCATAATTCCATCCGATTAAGCAACCTGCTATTATTGACAAGATTACACCTATGGAAATTTTTAGTCCTATTTCCGGTCGCTCCTTTCTCGCTTTTCTTTCCTTTTTAACACTCAAAATGATGAATAGTGCCGCGCATATTAATGACAATGCAATCTTCAATATCAGATCCCAATTCACGGTCTCTTTTGAAGGAGAATCAGTGTCATCAATACTTAATTGATTTACGGAAACTGATGATACACGATTAACAGCTAAAGTATCCTCAGCAAATATAGGAGAATACCCTTGCATGGCTAATGCATGCATAGCACCTAATCTCTCGTATAATCCAGCATTATCAGCTTTATTATATTGAGTTGAAATATTCTGTTTTATATTTTCATACGTTTGGGCTTTAACATTTTTATATCTTTCTAGTTCTTGTTCTAGATTATCACAAACACTTTTTGCTTCCTCTCGTGCTTTCTCATAAGCATCCTTGTCTTCAACTATTTCATTGTGATATTTATTAAAGTAGATTTTTTCTTTCTTTGTTGAGTCTGAAGGATCTACTTTTTCTCCAGATTCTACTTGCCCGTCGATAATTTTATCTTTTTTCGTGTATTCACTAGGCTTTAAATTTCGCCAATACTTATATGCGTCATCACACTTTTGTTCCAATTTCGTATAATCTTCGCATGTATCTTTATACTCTTGATTTAATTTGACAGCATCCTCAATCCTTGAGAAGTTATCTTTTCTTATATAAGATTGGATCTCTTTATCAAAGATTTTCAACTCTAATGGTGCAGAGATAACAATACCAAGAAAAATGGCAATGAGGATACGTGGTAATCCGCTCAAGAATTCTTGTTTACTGATAGTTACCTCACCATCACTATACATTGTGTTGGTAATGAACCTATCCAGAAAGAAAATCATTGCCCCCCAAAATGAAGCAAACAATATGGCTGCCAATGGAATGTCTATTGATCCATCAAATACCCTGTAAAACCATGTGTTTTGTTGAAATGGTATATGAATCTGGTTTGTGAATACCAATTGTATGGCAATAAAGCTTGAGAACCAAGCCATTAATGCGGTAAAAAGAATCACAGTGCCTATACCTGTATATTTCGAATGGTCTCCAGGACACATTCTTAAAAGGCTGCGATCTGCGCCTGCACACCACCATGTAAATTCCTTAAACCAGCCACCCCAATGAGTATGGTACTTCTTTTCTTTCAACCCAAATAGTATTTTTCTAGATTCTATTTTATTTCCTTCATCTCTTAAAGCGTTAATCTTTTTTTGACAATCATCAATAAATGCACCAGGCGTTTTAGCAGTATTAAATGAATTAACGATAAGGTCAGTATTAATCTCTTGAACTGGACATTGCCAATTGGTCACATCCATATATGAATGTGTTGCCTGAACATTCTGTCCTTTAAAATATTCTTCAAACTCCTCGTACTTGGCATCGGGTTTATGATGATACTCCTTCCATAGTTCAAAAGCATCTTTGCCCCTCAATTCAACCGGAATGGTTGACGTTCCTTCACCATCCTCAAAATGAAGTTTTGTTCCTTCAAACTTTGGTTCAAAGGTACGTCCATCCTTACCTCGGATTTCTTTCTCTGTAAGACGAATGCCCTTCCCCTCAAAATCTTCGGTAAAATATAAAGTATAACCGTCAAAATGCGGGTAGAATATCTTACCATCCTCACCCGTTTGTGTCTCTACAAGACTGGCAATCCATTTGAAAAAGTCTTCACGGCTTCTGTCTTTGAATCCCATATCTTGCCATACCTCGTATGCATCTTTACCATTCTTGCCTTTGAAATAATTAAAGAAATCTTCAATGGTGGGGTTAGAGTATTCACCATGAACTTTCTTCCATAGTTCAAATGCACTCTCGCCCTTATCACCAGTAAAGAACTTTAGATAAGCTTCCCATGACCTGTCAGTATTGGGGTCACGTGAATCCTGCCATTCTTCAAATGCATTTTTTCCGTTCTTCCCATCTTTACCTCTCATATCATTCATATAAGCGGTATACGATGTATCAGAACCATCAACACGACCCTTAACCCACAGATCGTATGCACTTGCACCCTGTTCCGTTTTTACAGAAAATTCTGCCTTTACGTTTCCCCTTCTGTCCCTGACTTCAAGTTTATTGGTTATAGGGTCATAGGTAAAGAATATCGGAGGCAATTCCGGTGCTTCACCTAAATCATCATTTCTATGTGGTGGTTCATCGTTCACACGACTATTGTTATTACGGTTGCCACTACTGTTATGATTAGAACTTGTATTATTATTTGATGATGCAGAAGTCGTCTGTTGATCTTCTTCATCCCAACCGTCCCAGTTACTTGCCATAATTATTTACATTATTTACATTATTTACACAGTGCTCTATATTGACTTGCAGCATCTTCGCACTTAGCGGTGTCTTCCTTCTCGTAATTAGAAGTTACTATTGTTTTTACATATGCCCTGAACTCCTTATATGGTTCTGCCTTGGACTTGCCATAATCATTCTGATTTGTACAGAATACATTATCAAAAAGTGGAGTTACAAGATTAACATATACATCATATTTCTTAAATGTCTGCTCATACTTATGCAAGAGATCATCTCGGAGAATAATATCCAGCACACACAATGAATTCCAAATACTCTTCGCTGCTGTAGTCTCATCTGAATACCGTAGAGATACATTTAACAACTTCCTTCTAAGTTCCTTACCGGTTTGATCATCAACGATAGAAGGAAGATCAACAATTGAATCCAGAAATTCTAGAATTGCTGTTTTGAAATAATCAGAGTTTATCTGGTCAGCAAAATTTTGCATCCAAGTAATTGGAGGCACATCTTTTTCTTCCACAATTTTATGCTTCTCCATTTTTGTCTTCACTACTTTACACAATGATTCTTTGACATCGTTGACATCCTTTTCTTTTATACCAACATGTTCTGAAGCATGAGACATTTTATCCCAAATAGCTTTATATAACTGCTCACGAGTGTGAATGAAGAATTCTAATTCACGACCAGTATAGTTACACGAGTGATTAGGATCATCAACATTAAGATTCGTTTTAACAAACTTCATGTTTGACTGAATAGCCTGACAGCACTTCTTCAAATAATCTTCGAAGAATTTTTCTGCTTGTCCAATCAATTTTTCAACCTCGGACTTATCCTTGCCCATTCTTTCTGCTGTTTTACTTACTACATCCTTCTTTATATCCGTCCAAACAATATCGAAAGTATCAATAGCAAGGATTGATTCGTTAATTGCTAACAAGGTATTCTTAAATAGACTAGTAAATGCAGCCTTGACATCATAATTCACATCATTGATGCCATATACATTAAATATTTCTGGGTCTTTTAAGATTGGCCTTACGGAATTAATAATCTGTTGGCGAAGAGTTGCATCCTTAATAAATAAATCAGCTCTCAACTTTGTTAGTTCAGTACTTAAATCCACGAAGATTGAGTCAACTCGCTCGTCTATCTTCTTCGTCTTATCAAGACAAGAGAAAGCTGGCAGAACATTGAGGCACGACTTCAAATCTTTAATAATCTGATTCTTTTTCTTTATACATGATTCGTATTCATCTTTTAACTTATCCAAGAAAAATTTATCAACAGCAGAAATATTTTCCTCGAGTTTACCAAGCACAATATTAACGAAATAGTCAACAATCGCATTTGAGTTTTCCTTGCCGTCCTGAATAAATCTTATTGATTTCCAATACTCATCATTCAACGTGAAGTAATCTGCATTGTTTTGCATTTCCTTCCAAATTTGTAATTTGAAAGCTTCAACAGTTTCATCTGTAATATTACCTTCGTCTTCTTTATTACAAAGATAATATACCCAGTCCTCCATCTTTCTATCTCGTATTTTAGAGAGAACTTTGATGAAACAAGAGTTGTTAGCGTTGTCTGCATTGTCATTGTCAGACAAAATACGGCATAATGCAACAGCAAGATCAGCATGTTCACGGACCGTTTTTAACAAGTCCTCTTCTACGCAGAACTTTGCTTCACCAATACCCATAGTGTCAACAAGTCTTATAGAACCAAGATCTTCACCGTTCACAGTTTTTAGGGGCCAATTAACAACAGCTTCCCGTACAGCTAGAGCACGGCAATATGGGTCTCCTTGATAGTTTTCACTCATCTTATAACTGACATAAGGGACCAACTTGCCTTCTTCTATATCTTTTGAATTAATATGTTTCGGTTCTCGATCTAAGTAAGATGTATAATGTCCATAGTTATCGATATAAAGTGTAAACGTATCAAAATATAAATCTGCGGTAACGGTAGTGTCAACCCCTGCAATTGTCGATTTGCTGAAATTTTGAGATTTATACGAACTATGGGCTTTAATGACTTTGCAATAGTCTGTTAAGGACTTAGATACTGAGTCCCACATTGGAAACTCCTCTTTCTTTCGTTTTTTTAGTTCCTTATTAAGTTGAACAACATATTCGTTGATAATTGTCTCGAATTCCTTAGTTGTTAGGAAATTTACAACAGCACACTTCTGTGCCGAGTTACAAAAAATGGTTCTTGCTGCTGTAGTCTTTCCCTTACCTGATGGAATAACAGTTTCAGGAGCTCCGGTCAACGCACGAAGGAATACACTCTTGCCTGTGCTTACAGGACCTGTAATACAAACCTCTACCTCATTCTTTGAAATCTTGTTCGCTATTGCTTCAAAATAACCTTTTGGTCCATAATTATCTCCATTTTTTATTCCTACGTTGTTGGAAACGAACTCAATAAAAGATTTGACTTTGTTTTCAATACTTTTTCCGTTTTCATCAGCAGACGTCCATACTTCATTAAATTCCGGGAATTTTTCGAGTAGTACACACCAATTTTTACCGTTAATTAACGATTTGAGTTTTTGTGAAAATGCTATTACGTCTTTAACCTCGCCCCAATAGGTGTTGTACCTAGGAGCGATTTCACCTTGCCTATGGGCAACGATTGACGAGATTGTGTCAGCAATTGGCATAATATATAATTTTTAATGTATGTTCTATTAATTCATAAATTCGGGTGGAAGCCGTTCCGCAAGAGTAAATCTTTCGGAATCAGTCGCTCTTCAGAGGACTTCGGCTTTCGATTGCGTTCGTTTATCCACTCATTGGCATGCTGTTTTTGACGATTTGACACGTATGGGCACAGTTATCCCTTGCAGGTGATAAGCTGTGGCTGGTAAATGTTGATCTGTAAATATCTGAATATGTTATATGCGAGGTTGGTCAGAGCGTTGGCTGCTTTGGCTCGCACCATTCCGATGCTGCGGACAAGCGAGCCGTTCATCGCTCCCTCGATGAAGCCGAAGATGTGCTCGACGCTGCACCTGTCCTTGGACTTGATGCGGTTGTTCCGCTTCTGCTCGTCGGTCAGAGGTCTGTTGCGATGTCCCTTCTCACAGATGACGGGATTCATTCCGCATTCTTTCACGATGTCATCCTTGGATTCATAACCTGCATCAAGGAACAAATCCTGTCCTTTATCTTTCTCTTCAATGAGGGGTTTGATAACATTTGAATCATGTACGCTTGCGTCTGTTGTGTGATACTTCTCTATGAGTTTTGTCTTCTTGTCTGCTTTGACGTGATTCTTGTAACCGTAGTGATTCTCACCGCGTTTCTTCGTCCAGCGAGCATCAATATCCTTGTGTGACTTCTTGGCCAGTTTGTGTTTCTTCTCCTTCTCGGAGTCGCCATCCTCGGGATTCCACAGGCCTTTGCCGTTGCCGACTTTGATTTGTTTGTTCTCCTCCCTGGTGTTTCTCTGCTTTGGGGCTTCAACAAATGTAGCATCAATTATCTTACCCTCGTTGAATGAAAGTCCCTTGTCGTCAAGGAAGGTGCGGAACTCATCAAACAGGCGGTCGAAGGTGCCGTCCTCAGCAAGCTTGTTCTTGCATGCCCAAACAGTCTTCTCGTCAGGAACCTCTGCCACTGTATGAATGCCAAGGAACTGGCGGAAGCTGGTACGGTCTATAATCTGATACTGTATCTGGTGGTCGCCCAAACCATAGTAACGCTGAAGGAATATGACCTTGAACATAAGGACGACATCTATCTGCGGACGTCCCGCAAGAGTCTTGCAGTCCTTCCTGACCAGAGCCTCTTCAAGTGCGGGACGGAACATCTCAAAGTCGACCAGTGCGGCGAGCTGCTCAAGGGGGTTGCCCATCCGGGAGAGTGCCTCGATGGTGAACTCCTCCTCGAACAGGTTCTCGCCCATCGGTTTGCGGTATATAGTAGTCTTCTGCATGTTTCTGTACGATTTCTGCTGCAAAGATACGACTTTTTCCTGAAATATCATACTAAATATCTAATTATTAGCAAGTTAATTTATAGAACAGCCCTAAAATAATATTTCTTAATATATGACAATAAATCGGTTATTCATCTGATAGCCGTGAAAAAAAAGTATTAGTAACTCAGGTATCCTCCACTAATCTAATCATAAACTGAGGGAAAAGCGTGACTTTCGCCATCCTGATATAACTTTTTCAAAAAATATCATTCCTTGCTTCCATAGGTATCCCCCCCTCGAGTCATTGCCGCTAACCCCATCCTCAATTCTCCTTCACAAAATAACATATCGCCCCCGCAATCACTATAATCCCGATAACAACCCATACCCAGACAGGAATAGAAGCAAGGAAGCTCTTATTCTGGACCGCAGCACGAGCAGCATCATCTACATAAGGGACAGCTTTCTTCGCCACCTTCGCAATTTCTTCCAGTTGGCGGCCACTTGGCGCAAGTGCGTATAACTGTGATACAGAGCCTGACAATGAAAGTAAAAACATAACATTACTAATTTAAAGTTTCATACACACTTTGATTTCATTCTCTTTGTACATCCCTGCATAACAGAAGGTCAGTCGATATCTGCCAATCTTTTTCTAATACGTTTTTACCTGAGATAACAATGCGTCAGGAACCTGTTGTATTCTCCGCTCTCCATCCACTTCAGCAATTCCGCCGAACGCATCACAGTCCAAGGATGTGTTTCGTCAGCAATGGAAATGAACTTGACCACTTTGTTCATTCCATCATAATCAAGCATCTTGAAATCCCGCGCCTGCTGGATGAATGACTCGGTTTTGATACTATTGAACTCTTTCAATGGAAGACCAGCCATCTTGACGAAAGCGCGAATCATTGCTTCATGATTCTGGCAGCCAAGAAGTCCTGCACGGTCGGCGGTGAATTCCGACATTCGATTCCAATAATAAAGTGCATACTGCAACCCGCCAGCAAGGAGCGTCCCTCCCGGAATAGAATCAATTATTATGTCAATCATCTGAGCCATCATGTGATACAACATGTGATTGCTCTTTATGTGTCCCAGCTCGTGCGATACGACGAACATGATTTCGTCATCGTCACAAAGGTCAATCCAACCCGAACCAAGAATGATGACAGGGCGCTCTGCGCCAATGGTACAGGCATTTATGGAGTAATCCCAATTAATCCTCAACTCCGGGATCTTTTCCACGAACAGATGACCGGCGACCACCCCTAACCAACTGCCAAATGACGATTTCCATCTGAACGAACGAAGAGCGCACCAGTCATTGGCCCGCAGGTGGATGAACAATTCAGCCTGTAGCTGCTCGAGATAAAAAAGGTTATCGTAATATTTACGGCAAAGCTTCTTCAGAAGTGGGACGTAACGCACATAGATGATGTAGAGGACGGCCTCCTGATTTGCATTCTCCAAAGCCAGCCGCACCAGTTCCCTGTCTTCGATGTCCTTATAATCAGCAGATAATTTCATAAACCTTATCAATTAATCTTTTCAACCTCACTCTGATTGATTCTCACCTTGGCGAACCCCAGTGAATCAATCGCTATCACTATATATGTCCCTTGCGGATCAACGATTATATTCCCTTCAATTCCGGCCAGCGTCCCTGTCGTCACCCTCACCGCATCTCCCAGACGGAATCGAACGTTTTCTATCGTGACAGGAGTTGTCGCTTTGGAAAGCATCTCCTTAAACCGTTGCATCTGTTTGTCAGGTATGATCGCCACAGGATAACTTCCAGCCCTTCCTTTGGTGTGATCTGACATGAATTTCTTCACATAGCCGAAGTTCACAGCTTCCTTCCGTTTCTTCTCCGTGCATTTCATAAACAGCACGGCTGGCAGCAGCACACGGTCAACATCTTTCTTCCTGCCGTTCCTCCAAACTCTCTTTTCGCGCTGTGTCGGGACATAGCATTCGTATGCGTCTCCCATCCTCGCGTCCATGAGCCTTTCCGCCACGGAACGCTCGGAATTGTTATTGACGACAGCCACATACCAGTGGGTTTCCTCCACGCCTACGGCGCCGTCAACGACATCCGCTGACGCAACTTCATCAACCTCGGTTCGCTCCACAGCACGTTCCATCTTCTTGTGTTTATGTGCTTATATCATACCTTGCGCTTTTATTTCAAAAAACGCCTTGCAAATTTATCACATACATTTCAAAATACCAATCAAATTTTCTTTGAATTTGCTCTGGATTATCAAACATAAATAGCACTTATTGCGATTGTAAATAATTTATAATCAAAACAAATAAATATTTACAAATCTTTTTTCGTTCTATTTCTTTGAACACATTCTGTACCTACACCCGCTGCACACGTCTCCGCTGACAAGCGCTTTCCTGCTTACTTTCACCATGATATATACATCCTCCTCACCGTCACCTTCCTCATCATTTGTAAAATGCCTGAAAAAATCATAGTCCAACGCCACAGAGACGCGCTGCAGCAACGCGACATCTATTGACTCGCGCTTCAGAATATCATACGCATTGCCCGACGAAACGCTTATTTTCGCGGCAAAGTCCCTGATTGACAGCCCGAGTTCTTTTCTCCTATTGTCAATCAATTCTCCGATGTTGATCTTGTCACAATTCATTTCGAATACTTTATTACAACACCAATAACACCGTAATCTGTAAATAAAAAAAGTGCGGCTCTTCCTTACTCTGCTTTCAAGGTATCGCCAAACACCCAAGTATCCAAATAGGGAAGCCCGCACCGAAACCGGTGAGCCTTCGATCATATTTACATGGGATACTTCTTAATTTGGTGATTTTTGAAAACACCCGTAAATAGCGAACGCTACTTTTTCATATATGTCATTTATACCGTATTACTGTTTCTTACTTCAATGTTTAAATTAACGCTGCAAATTTACGAAACATTTTCCATGATTCAACATGCTTGATGTTTTTTTATGAAACAATTAAAAAACACCTGTAAGGCATACATTTTCAGCAAGTTATCCTGTCTTCGTCTTCTTTCAGACCATCCCAAACACCGAATCCGATGCCAGCTCCCTTTCCTCGGAATAGAATGTGATATAACACGCCACCTCGTGATCCGGATTGATTTTGGTCTCAACCATGCCTGTCGTGTCGGAACGCCGCCCGACGTTCTCGAATGTCTCCACGTTCATGTTGGTGGTGTCGATGAGAGCCATCATCGCAATGTCTTTTGATTTGGCGCTGCCATCGCCGCTATTGTCGGTCCAACTCACAATTACATTGCCGCCGTCACGGGAGAACGACACGCCCGCAGCTGCGGTGAGACTGCCGCGTCCCACCATTATCCTGTCGTAAAAAGTTTCAACACCCGACTCGTCCGCCTTGAAGGCGTTCCTGAAATTGTACTGCATCACGGCATTGTACGCCGACTTGTCTTTGGCAAACTCCACAAAACTCTTCTTTGCAAATGACTTCAGCTTCTTTGAGAAAGCCACCGCCGCCGAAAACTTCGCGCGATGAAGCATCTGACCTTCCGTCTTTGCATCGTGAAATTTCAATGGAACGCTTTTCATGTACGGTTTCCCCTTCCACGAACTGCCAATAACAGCCCCTACTTTCCCTGAAAACGGGCCATTGATTCCATCTTTATATTTTCCCATATTGTTAAAATTTTAGTTTCTTTTGGCAAAAATACAAAAAATTCCCGATCGGAATCACGCCGGAACTCAATTTACATCCAATTGCATCCAAATGCATCCGTTTTCCAGTTTGTTTTTCAATATGTCAGTCAACGACAATATACTTGAAAAACAACACTCAACTTTACTAAATAGGTATAGTTGGTTATAACTTGGTTATAATTTAATAGTAAGTTTTTAATTTGAATTTACACTAAAAACCCCGAGCCTTCACGAGACCCAGGGGAAATTATTAACACCATAAAAATCAAAAAAAGCGGAGAGAAAGGGATTCGAACCCTTGGAACGCATAGCGTTCAACGGTTTTCGAGACCGCCCCGATCGACCACTCCGGCATCTCTCCAACGCTTTACTTCTACAGAATGAAAGCAACCCATCTTTGAGTTGCTTTCCTCAGCGGAGACAGAGGGATTCGAACCCCCGATACATTTCTGTATAACGGTTTTCAAGACCGCCGCGATCGACCGCTCTGCCATATCTCCGCTGCAAAAATACAAAACTTTTTAATGCCACAACTTTTTTTTGAAAAATTTTTCTCGACATTCATTTTTTCTCGAAAATTATGCCTATCTTTGCCACCGTAAATGAACAGATTTTTAGCACATATCGTCCGTATCGCATTGTTAATCATTGTTTTAGGTTTTGCAAGCTGCAACAACCAAGACATCCCTGACGACATGCGGAATTTTCAGAAAAACCATCAAAATAATGTCGTTTTTGTTGAAAATTTAGCCCGTTTAGCCGACAGCTGCACCTCAAAATACTCTAAAAATTACGCTTTTTTTGAAAAAAAATCGGAAATCTTTTTCCAAAAAGGCATGAACAACCTAAGGAAAAACGACCTGAAAACCGCTTCCGATGACCTTTTCACCGCCCTTGATTCCGAAAAAAATTCGATAAGACTCAAAGGAAACGCCACAAACGACGACCTGCACTACCTCGGACAGATATTTGAAAGCATCGGCGACGTATATAATAACGTGAACAGCGTGAAACCGGCATCGTATTTCTACGACGAGGCACTCTCACAATTCGAAAAAGCCAGCCGACATCACGAGGTAATCGACATGCTGCTGAAAATCGGCGACCTCTACCAGAAAAATCACATCTCAAACATCGCACTTCTCAACTACGAAACCGCAGAAGCCAAGAAGAACCTGACCGAGACACAACTCAACGAAATTCTAATCAAGAAAGGAATAGCACTTTACGACATTTCAGATGTCGAAACCGCCGATTCGATACATGAATTAATATCGCAAAAATCCTTGCAAAGCATTGAATACAACTATTTTACATCACTTCATTTTTACAATCGGAACGAATTTGAGAAAGCCTTGCCCGACCTGCTGTACTGCTTCAAGTACGGTTCACCGAGCATGAAAATCAGCACAGCCGAGCTGCTCGCCGACATATATTTCCGCATGGGAAACCGTTACGAGGAACTTCAATACGCCCAATACCAAGCAAAAGTGACCTCAGCCGAGGCCCGACTCACACCAATGAAAATGGAGCTTGAAGCAACTTACGACAGATACATCGAAAGCGTTTCTGACAAAAATCCCACAAAATCAGGCCACCTCAACAAAATAGGCTGGATATTGCTCATCGCCGCCTTCATTTTATTAATAGGTGTCGCTTCGGCATATTTCATTTCGAAAAAGAAAAACAGAGAATCGCATATAGTAATTCAGAATATTGAAAAAATAATTGATGATAAAGAAAAGATTATCAACGACATATCAAAAAAACTTGAGAATGCGGGCAACAACGTCCCGACACATTCCTTCGATGAGGATTACAAAGTCTTTTCAGAAACGAACATATTCAAGGAAATAAAAAGCTCCCTTGAAGGCAAGACCATCATGACAAAGACCGTAGGCGACTACCCGCGTCTCGCATTGTCGAACGTAAGGCTCATCACGCTGACAAAAAAGTTCAACGAGTGTTTCCCGAACCTCGTACATACGCTAAATGAAGTCCATCCGCAACTGACGACGAACGACATCAAATACATAATTCTCGGAACAATGGGGTTTTCCTGCCAGGAAATCGCCGTTCTTTTGCAGCTTACATACAGCACCGCCAACAAAAGAAACAAGCATATCAGGTCGATTTTGGGCACAGAAGAGGCTCTCGAACACTATTTACCCAACTATTTACGTTCATTAAAATACTAATTTCGCATCGTCATAAGTTACGTTGTCTCAATTGGTTACAAGGATTCTTGCGACATTTTTCAACAAAATACAGCGTCAAAACACTTGACAAAATTTTAATGGTGTTGTATTTTTGCAGCCGAAACAACAAAAATTTGAATGATGAAAAAATTGATGTTTATCTGCTTGACCGCCTTGATGGCATTCAGCGCAAAAGCACAGTCTGCGAAGACTCTCAACTCATACATATCATACGCAACTTTCAACGTGACAGGCGAGAACGCATCACCTTATATAGAAACGTACATCACGTTTGAGAGAGGAAGTCTGATCTATGCGAAGAACGCCGACGGGCAGTACAACGCCACCATCAACATCACGATGCTTTTCAAGCAGGGCGAATCAATCAAGAACTACGGCAAATACACGCTCAACAGCCCGGCGGTGACAGACACGACGGCGATTTCGGGTTATTTCATGGACATGCAGCGTTACCAGCTCGCCAACGGCACATACACCCTCGAAGTGACACTTGAAGACGAAAACAACAAGACGCAAAATCCATTGAGAATCGAGGACCAAATTGTTGTCGATTTCCCTGAAAAGATTTGTTTTTCAAGCATCATCGGACTTGAGAGCTTCGCAAAGGCTGAAACCGAGTCGTCATGCACAAAGAGCGGCTTCGATGTCGTCCCGATGATGATACCTTATTATCCAGAAACGGCCAACAAACTCTCATACTATTGCGAGATTTACAACACGAAGAAACAGCTCGGTGCCGAAGGGAAATACCTTCTCAACACCTACATCTGCGCCTTCGAAAACGGGACGAAACTCTCCAACTTCTTCATAACGAAGAGAATGAACGCCAAAGACACAGAGGTCGTTCTCGGGACGATGGACATAAGCAGCCTTCCTTCAGGCAACTACTATCTTGTCCTTGAAGCACGCGACAGAAACAACGACATCATCGGACTGAACAGGTTTTTCTTCCAGAGAAGCAATCCGAACTATCATGTTGACCCACAGGCGTTGCAGGCGATCGACACGGATTTCATCTTCAGCGGTAAAATCAACAGCATTGACAGCCTCAGAAAATATATCGTCAGCTGCTATCCGGTGTCAACACAGGTTGAAAGGGAGTACGCGGAAGAGCTTATCAAGACTGATGATATCAAGACCATGCAGCAGTATTTCTACACATTCTGGTCGAGCAGAAACACCATCGAGCCGGAGAAGGCGTGGCTGCAATATCTCGCGCAGGTTCGCAGATGCGATTTGTCATTCAAATCCGTCAACAGCCCGGGCAGCCGCACTGACAGAGGCGTGATCTTCCTGAAATACGGCGCACCAGACAGAATCGTCCAGGAATACAACGAGCCGGGTGCTTATCCATACGAAATATGGCACTATTATGTCCTCGGCACACAACGAAACAAGAAGTTTGTCTTCATGACAAAAGACCTCGCCACCAACGACTTCCAGCTGATACATTCAGATGCAGTCGGAGAAGTGAGCAACTTCAGATGGACCAACGAGATATACTTCAGGACATACGGCACCTACTACGATTATAACGTGGACGATGTAGTGAACCCGAATTCTTATGGCGACAGAGCCAAGGATTACTACGACAATCCGAGATAAAATAGAGTAATTTTAAACATACCATATACCACACATACTTTGTTTTTGATTTGGGGCTTGACGCGAGTCGGTCCCAAGTCGCATTTAAGGAGTTTGAGGTGGTTAGGAGTTTAAGGAGTTTGAGGTGGTTAGGAGTTTGAGGAGTTTAAGGGGGTTCAGGGGTTGAAAGTGTATGATTTTTTTATAATTTCAAAAAAACGATATATCCATAAAAGAAAAAATTCTATTTTTGCAGCATGAAAAAAACGGCGGTAGTCATATTGAATTACAACGGGCGAAAGTTATTGGAGAGGTTCCTTCCGAACGTCATCGAGAACAGCTCCGACGTGGCCGATGTCATCGTCGCCGACAACGACTCCACCGATGACTCCGTTGAGTTCATGCGTACAAATTTCCCCGACATCAGACTGATTATCAACGATAACAACGGCGGTTTCTCCACCGGATACAACATTGCGTTACGTCAGGTTGAAGCAGAATATTACTGCCTTCTAAACTCCGACATCGAGGTGACTCCGCATTGGATTGACCCCATAATCAAGCTGATGGACGAAGACAAGAGCATCGCTGCGTGCCAGCCGAAACTCCTATCCTACTTCGACAAAGAAAAGTTCGAATATGCCGGAGCGGGCGGCGGCTACATCGACAAATACGGCTATCCGTTCTGCCGCGGCAGGGTTTTCCAGGAGTTGGAGAAAGACAACGGACAATACGACGACGTGAAAGAAGTCTTTTGGGCGACAGGCGCGTGCATGTTCGTCAGAGCCGAGCTTTATCATCGGTTCGGCGGCCTTGATGACAGATTCTTCGCACACATGGAAGAGATTGATTTCTGCTGGCGCATGAAAAACAACGGCTATAAGATAATGTACTGCCCCGACTCCAAGGTCTATCACATCGGCGGCGGCACACTGCCGAAGTCATCAGCGAGAAAGACTTACCTCAACTTCCGCAACAACCTCTCGCTGCTCATGAAAAACCTTCCCGACTGGAAAGCGTTCCCGATAATAACATACAGAATCGGCCTCGACTGGATCGCCGGATTGAAGTTCCTCGCCGACGGCAGCTTCGCCGACTTATGGGCTGTGACGAGGGCACATTTCAGCTTCTACAGACACCTGCCTTTGCTTATAAAGACAAGAAAAGCCCTGAAACGCACGAAAGTCTCACAGGTTTACCAAAAAAACATCGTGTTCAAACATTACCTCGAACACAAAAAGCTGTTCACCGAGTTGGAAGAAAAGGATTTTTCGTGATTATGGACAATCGACGCACTATATTCAACCGAGCGGCGAAAACCGCAGTCAGGCACACCGACTTCAGGACCGGGGAATAATTCTCAAAATTGCAATAGTGCAGGAAAACATCACAGACAGATAACTTTCTTGAAAGACACAATGTCAACCAATGATTACATAAAATTTTCGGAAGCGCAGAAACTCTCTAATACACTGAATTTCAGCACGATGGCAAAACCCATAGGTTCAGCCTGCAACCTAAATTGCAAGTATTGCTACTATTCCGGCAAGGCGAATTTATATAACAAGGTGCAGCCCAAAATGAGCGAAAAGATTCTGGAACTCTATGTAAGACAATACATTGAGGCCGTCGAAGGACCCGAAGTGTCGTTTTGCTGGCACGGCGGCGAGCCGCTTCTTGCAGGATTGGATTTCTACAAAAAGGCAATTGACTTCCAAAAAAAATATTGTGACGGAAAGAAAATCAGCAACTCGCTGCAAACCAACGGACTGCTGATAAACGACAACTGGTGTGACTTCTTCCGTGACAATAACTTCCTAATCGGTGTTTCAATTGACGGTCCTCGCCACATCCACGACGCTAACAGACTGGACTTCAACCGTCAGCCGACATTTGAAAAAGTAATCAAGAACATCGAACTGATGTTTCATAAAGGCGTGGAATACAACACCTTATGCACTATCAATTCACGCTCGGAAGGGCTTGGCGTCGAGATTTACCGTTTCCTTCGCTCAATCAGCAAATTCATTCAGTTCCTGCCAGTTTACGAACATTCTGACGAAGACGGAAACATTGTCAACCCGAGTTCAACTTATTCAAAACCAACGCCTTACTCCGTATCATCCCATGGCTTCGGACAGTTCATGATTGACGTTTTCGACGAATGGATTCGCCATGATGTCGGTGAGACCTTTGTACAACTTTTCGACATCACGCTGTCGCAATGGTACGGAATGCCTTCTACTTTATGCGCTTTTTCGGAGACGTGCGGCGACGGACTCGTGGTCGAACACAACGGCGATGTCTATTGCTGCGACCATTTCGTCTATCCGGAATACAAACTCGGAAATATTCTGAATCAATCACTTGCAGAATTAAGAACAACATTGAAGCAGTTCCGTTTCGGGATGGACAAACGCGACACCTTGCCGACAGAATGCCAAAATTGCAGGTATCTGTTTTTATGTCACGGCGAATGTCCGAAACATCGTTTTGACAAAACGAATACCGGCGAGTCGGGTCTTAATTCGTTGTGCGAAGGCTACAAGATGTTTTTCAGGCACACGGAACCTTACATGAAAAAGATGTGTGAACTGTTGGACAGAAACCAAGCTCCTGCGGAGATAATGCGAATTATTCAGGCAACGTCACTTTGAAAATCGGACTTTCAACATGTTCGTTTTCAATTATTTGCAGCATCTTATCAACGATTTCACGATTTTCGGAAGCGACATCGTGGTCTTCGTGAATGTCAGTTGACAAATTATACAAATATGGTCTTCCACCTTTCACGACCATCTTCCAGTCGCCCATCCGCACCCCAATCTGGTCGGTCTCCTCGAACTCCCAATACAGAAATTCGTGTTCACGCTGTTTGCCTTTCTTCAACAAAGTCGGCGCAAAGGAGATGCCGTCGAAATATTCATCAATTGCCACATTACCATAGACTTTCTCGTAATCTTTCACTCCAATCAAATCGCACAATGTCGGCATGACATCGTAAAACGCAAGCTGATGATCGCTCTCCCCCGCCACGATTTTTCCCTTCCAATAAACGATGAATGGAATGCGGATGCCGCCCTCATAACATTGACGTTTGAGGCCGCGGAGCTTGCCATCGCGTCCGAAAAATTCAGGGTCCGCGCCGCCTTCCTCGTGAGGACCGTTGTCGGAAGTGAAGAAAACCACCGTGTTTTCATCAAGACCTTTCTCACGAAGTTTGGTCATTATTTCGCCCACGTATGCGTCAAGGCGCGAAATCATTGCCGCAAACTGCGCATGAGTGTGAATCACAGGGTTATAACGTGAACCATCATTTCCGCCCCAGTCTTTATCCTCAACAAATTGATTTTCATAAAAATGCAAAATCGAATCATGAGGTTGCGCCAACTCTGCATGAGGCAAAGTGTATGTAAACATCCCGAAAAACGGTTGTTTTTCATCTTGACTGTCAAGCCATTCGAGGGCTTTCTGGTGGATGATGTCAGCGGAATATTGCGAGCGTTTGAAATAATCGTCGCCAAACATCGGATAATTCACGTTCTCCCCAAGGACTTCGCGGACCACGCCACGGTCGCCTTTCGACTTGCTGTAACGGTTCAGGAAATTCGGGTAATAAAGATGCGCCTGATACTGGCAGATGTAGCCGTAAAACTCATCAACACCACGCTTGTCTGGAGTGGAGACGCTGCCTTCAAATCCGCCGGCCCACTTACCAAAAACGCCGGTTGTGTAGCCGTTATCTTTCATTATCTCTGTGATAATGATGTGGTCGGGGTCATACGGATGCTGTCCTGTCACAGCGTATTCCTGATTGATGCCGTATTTGACTTTTGAAGATTTCGGCCAATATTCCTTGTTCCCGCGCACCTCACAATGGCCTGTGTGTTGTCCTGTCATCAATGATGCACGCGACGGCGCACTGACGGGACTTCCGGCGTAAGCCTGAGTGAAACGAAGCCCGTGATGCGCCATGCTATCGATGTTAGGAGTCTGAATATACCTCTGTCCGTAGCAGCCCAAGTCACCGTAACCCATATCATCGCACATAATAAAAATGACATTGGGTTTTGACTTATGTGAGCATGATGCCGCCGAAATTGCAATTGCACCGCCGATTGTCAAAAACAATTTACATTTCATTGCCCGAATACGTTTCTTAAATTTGAAAAAAAGAGGACGCTCTTCCGAACGTCCTCATATTTTAAAATCAATCTAAAGATTAGATGATGCCCTGAGCTAACATAGCTTTTGCAACTCTCATGAAGCCGGCGATGTTTGCGCCCTTCACGTAGTTGATTGTACCGTCAGCCTGTTTGCCGTACTCAACGCACATGTCATAAATGTCGTTCATGATCTTGTGGAGTTTCTGGTCAACTTCCGGAGCTGTCCAGTTGATGTGACCGGCGTTCTGGCAGATTTCGAGGCCTGATGTTGCAACACCACCGGCGTTGACAGCCTTACCTGGTGCGAACGGGATACCTGCGTTCTGGATGTAAGCGATAGCTGCAGCCTGGCAACCCATGTTGGAGATTTCAGCAACATACTGGACGCCGTTGGCAACCAACATCTTAGCATCTTCTTCGTTCATTTCGTTCTGGAATGCTGATGGGCATGCGATGTCGCACTTCACTGACCAAGCTTTCTTGCCAGGTGTGAAGACAGCCTTGCCTGGGAATTTGTCGGCCATATCCTGAACTTTGTTACGACGTGAGTCACGCATGACGAGCATGTAGTCGATCATTTCTTTGTCGATACCATTTGGAAGTTCGCAGACACCGTCCGGGCCGGAGATAGCGACGACTTTAGCGCCGAGTTCTGTAGCCTTTGTTGCAGCGCCCCATGCCACGTTACCGAAGCCTGAGAGAGCGACTTTCTTGCCCTGCATTGTCTCACCCTTCTGGTGAACCATGCGGTCAACATAGTACATTGCGCCGAAGCCTGTTGCTTCAGGACGGATCAATGAACCACCCCAGCCGTAGCTCTTGCCTGTAAGAGCGCCTGTGCTGTGTTCGCGTGCGAGTTTCTTGTAAGCACCATAAAGGTAACCGATTTCACGGCCGCCGACACCGACGTCACCGGCTGGTGAATCCTGGTCAGCACCGATGTTTCTCCAGAGTTCATACATGAAGGCCTGGCAGAAACGCATGATTTCAGCGTCTGATTTTCCTGTTGGGTCGAAATCAGCACCACCTTTACCGCCACCGAGCGGGAGGTTTGTCAATGAGTTCTTGAAGATCTGCTCGAAGCCCAAGAATTTAAGCATGGAAACGTTAACTGCCGGGTGGAAACGGAGACCGCCTTTGTATGCGCCGAGAGCGGCGTTGTACTGAACACGGTAACCGAGGTTGACCTGAACCTGACCTTTGTCATCAACCCATGTGACACGGAATGTGAAGATACGATCCGGTTCAACAAGACGTTCAACGATTTTTGCATCTTCGAATTCAGGATGCTGGTTGTAAACTTCTTCGATTGATTCCAAAACTTCGCGTACTGCCTGGAGGTATTCGCTTTCACCTGGATGTTTCTTTTCCAGGTTTTCCATGATAGTTTGTACTTTCATCACTTTTTAATTTTAAGTTATTATAATGTGTTATAACAAATTTATTCTTTCAATTTTTGTGCAAAAATAGCATTTTAATTCATTCATAACACCTTTTTGCAAAAATATTTTAAAATAATTTTATTTTTTTGTATTTACCTATCAACCAACACGTTACCAAGATACTCACCTTTACTCCATATCAGAATCTCCTCAACACTTCCGTCAACTGCATATCTGTACTCCCGCCCGTCCTTAAGATTATCCTTGTAATGTATCATCGCGTTCTTGTAAAGCCCGCCCTGACTGTAACCATATTGAATCCCGGTACCCTTGTCATAATCAGCAGTGCTTCCAATGCTGCCGTCCTGATAGTACACCATCCATTTGCCGTGCATCATGCCATTGAGATATTCACCCTCAACGTATGGTTTCCCGTCATCGTACCACTGATAAAACAGGCCGTTCAACACGCCGACCATGTAAGTCGATTTCTTGACAAGTACTCCAGCCACATTGTACTCCTCCACCACTCCTTCGTATTGATTTTCCTTGTAAGTGGCCTTTATCATAACCTGACCGTTTTCAAACCAGCGTGTAGATTCCCCATTGAGAACGTCCATGGTGTAATTGGCCTCCATCATCGGTGTTCCTGTCGCGTAATACCATTTGCAATAGCCGTCAAGTTTGCCGTCAGTTTTGTGAAGCTCCGACCTCACATTGCCATTATCCCAATACGAAATCAATGCTGCATTCCTGCTTTTGCACGAGAACATCACAAAAATCAAAACGACAACAGCGTAAATCAGATTCTTTTTCATGTTGATAGTTTTATTCAGTTGTTATTTTTAGTTCAATCGGGATTTTGTCATAATCCCTGAATTGATAGACATTCCAGAAAACATTCTCATATCCGTCATTTTCTCCATTTTTCCTGAAATGAAATTCAGACTGAAGCAACGGAACGCTGAAATATTGCAAAACATCTTCAACATCGGCTCCGTAATATTTGCAAGCATTCAGAAAATACCAGCCAATATCAAATCCTTGAAAAGCTTGTTTTTGTGGTTCAGACCCATATTTCGCTCTGAATTTATTGACGAAGCTCAAAACCTTTACAGATTGATAATCAATAAAATTATCATCGAAATATATCGCCTTCATCTTCATCAGATTCTCATTGAAAAGCCTGTCGAACTTACTCCATTCAGGAAGCATGACCACCGTAATAGGATAATACTCGGTGAGTTTTGTCAACTTGTTCACAACTTCATCAGCAAAAATCTTGTCATTTCCATAGACAATAAAAAGATTATTTCTCAACAACGAAGCATATTTTTTCACATTGTGCAGACTGTCGCGGCTGTAATTTATATTCACAATATAATTCTTGAACGAAGTGCTGTCGTTGATGTTCCGCTTCAGCATTTCAATGTTCAGACTCACATTATCCGTGAGGAAATCAGACTCATCAAAGTCAACTTCGAGCATTGACCATCTCTTTTGATGCCTTTTTATCACATTGACAATGTGACTATTATCGACGTATGACACCTCATCAATGTTATTTTCAACAACATCGTTGATTTGCACCATCATTTCATCATCAACCAAGCCGTCACGACCAACTATGAACACATTGTTTGAATGGTAATGTTTTTTTATCAACGATTCGAGATATATAACTTGAGACTCCAACGACGGTTTGACCTTCACCACCTTCGGATGATTCTCCACTATATTCGAACGTTGCGTTATTGGATTGACAATCAATATGTTATTTTGATTAGCATATTCTTTCACTTTCTCAAACGGCTTGATGTAGAACGGTCCGACAATAACATCAGCTTCGGCCATCCACGGATCACCGATAGCAGTCAACGCCTTATTCACATCATTATCAACGTCATACACTTTCAAATCCAAATTCATTCCACGGCTGTTCACCATCGAATCGACGGCAATCATGAAACCTTCGTAAAAATGCAGGAACGAAAACGGCTTTGTCAGAAGCATCTTGTTATTCGGCGTTTCCTCGCAAAACTCCCCATCAACCAGTTCAAGATACAGCGGCACCATCAACGCCACATGACACACATCATCACTTGAAGACCGCCCGCACTTGAAATCATAATCCTGCGCATTGGATGTTTTTCCAACGAGCAAGACCATAATGGTTATCAACAATATAACGTTTCTTTTCATATTTATTTCTCCGATGTCGGAAGCGGAATGAACCCCTTACCCATAACTTCAGTGCTCTCCATGACATTCACAAACGCATTCGGATCAATGTCAGCAAGAGTGTTTTTCAACTTAATCAAATCCGAACGGTTGAGGTTGATGTAAATCATCCTGCGTTCCTGCCCTTTGTAAAGGCCTGTTCCGACGAAGCAAGTTCCGCCTCTCTTGATGTCGTTGACAATGAAATCCCTTACCGCATCCACCTTCTCGGTAATCACAAATGCCGTCTTATATGCAGCGACACCTTCAACAACAATGTCAATAATCTTGCCTTCAATCACAATCACAAGGATTGAATAGATTGGCAGACGGAGTTGCCCGAAAGCGATGAGTGTCGTCAATGTGATGCAAGAATCAACAATCATCACTAACGTACCGAGTGATATTTTAGTATATTTATGCAAAATCATGGAGATGATGTCACTGCCGCCGGATGTCGCTCCAGATTTGAAAATCAAGCCGATAGCAACTCCGTAAATACCACCGGCGACCAATGTGTTCAGAAAATAGTCAGGCATGTAATACGACTCGCTGTGAGGAATCTGTACCATGATGTTACGCAACGTCTCGTCCATTCCAGATACATCTGCAAAAATCCCTTCATGAATCACCGGATTGTAGCCCCATATTGTTTCTATAACCCATGTGAATCCGAATATCATGAATGTCGAAAGAATGGTCTTGAAACCGAATTTCGGTCCGAGAACCCAAGTTCCGATTATCAACAGAGGAATATCCATGCACAAGGCGTAATACGAAATCCTCCACGGCCACAATGTGTTGAACACGTTCGACAAACCGTAAGTGCCGCCCGGAGCAAGCAAATACGGGTTCACAAACATAACATCACCTATTGCGAACAATGCACTTCCCAATATCAAATATATGTACGCGTTAAATTCGCGTTTCCAATTAATTTGCTTTTCCATTTCTTATTTCTTTTTCACCCAATAGTACCAAAAAGCATTCAAATGTTACAAAATTTTTCAATTTTTTTAAAAAATTATTCCCATTCAATTGTCGCTGGCGGTTTTGATGAAATGTCATAACAAACGCGGTTGACACCTTTCACCTTATTTATGATGTCATTCGACACCTTTGCCAGGAATTCGTACGGAAGGTGCACCCAATCTGCGGTCATTCCGTCTGTTGAGATGACGGCACGGAGTGCGATCGTATATTCATAGCTGCGTTCATCGCCCATCACGCCGACGCTCTTGACAGGAAGCAGTATCGTGCCGGCCTGCCAGATGCTATCATACAGATTGTCAGCCATTTCGTTCGGATAAGAAGCACTCGGAAGTTCACATTTCCATTCGCGGAGACCTTTGATGAAAATATCATCGGCATCGCGTAAGATACGGAGTTTTTCTTCCGTCACCTCACCTAAGATTCTGATTCCCAAGCTCGGGCCGGGGAACGGATGACGTCCGACCAATTCGCGTTTGATACCCAAGGCGCGGCCCACTCTTCTCACTTCGTCCTTGAACAAAGTGCGCAGCGGCTCAACGATTTTCAGATTCATCTTTTCAGGCAGGCCGCCGACATTATGATGCGATTTAATCTTACAGGCCGGACCGTTAACACTCACGCTTTCAATGACATCCGGATAAATAGTACCTTGTGCGAGCCATTTTGCGCCTTGTATCTTCTGTGCCTCGGCATCGAAAACCTCGATAAACGTGCCGCCTATGGCCTTGCGTTTGGCCTCCGGATCCGTCACGCCAGCGAGCTTCTTCATGAACAAATCGCCGGAATGAACGCCTATAACATTGAGTCCCAAGTCTTTATATGAATCAAGAACATCTTCAAACTCATTCTTCCTGAGAAGTCCGTTATCGACAAAAATACATGTCAGGTTCTTGCCTATCGCCTTGTTCAGGAGCACAGCGGCGACGGTGCTGTCAACGCCACCCGAAAGTCCGAGAATGACCTTGTCGTCACCGAGTTTCTTGCGCATCGCCTCAACGGTGGTGTCCACGAACGAGTCAGGGGTCCAGTTTCCGTGACAGCCGCAGATTGTCTTGGCGAAGTTCTCGAGCATCTTCGGACCTTCCTTGCTGTGGAAAACCTCCGGATGGAACTGCACGGCGTAAGTATCTTCATTATCAACCTTATAAGCGGCGTTTTCGACATTGTCGGTGCTTGCGATAATGTGAGCGTTTGCAGGCAGTTTCGCTATCGTGTCGCCATGCGACATCCACACCTGACTTGTCTTGGAGACACCTTTGAACAACAGTGAATTTTCCTCTACAACCGTCAACATTGCGCGGCCGTATTCTCTTGACAACGAAGAATTTACCTCACCTCCAAAATGATATGCCATGAATTGTGCGCCATAGCAGATGCCAAGCAGCGGCAGTCTGCCTTTTATATTTGACAAATCAGCGAACGGAGCCTTCTCGTCGCGTACCGATGACGGGCTTCCGCTTAAAATAACGCCCTTGATATCCTCTGTTATCTCCGGGATTTTGTTGTATGGATGAATTTCACAATAAACATTGAGTTCGCGGAGACGACGACCTATGAGCTGCGTCACTTGCGAACCGAAATCCAAAATCAGAATTGTTTCCTGCATATTTTTGAAAATTTTCGGTGCAAAAGTACGAAATAATTCAATGGAAACCGTATCTTTGCAAAAAAAAGAAATATGGCGAAAAAAAATTCAAAAAAGAAGAAAAGCTCTTCAAAAAAGAAACATTCAGGCAATGTTTTCACAAAGATTTTAACAATCGTTTTTGTTGTCGTTTTTGTTGGTTTCATTGCTTTTAAATACTTCCCGAAGATTAATTCAAGCAAAAACCAAAAATCTGAAACACAATTAGTTAAAGAAGAAAGGAAGCAAACGCCGAAAGATTCAATCATCAAGCCGGAGAAAAAACCGGACGCAAAACCAATTGTAAAATCAACGGTCGCGAGAAGCATCGAAGGCTGCTGGATGAGCACCACCGGCGGCGCAGTCCTCACAATGAAAGATTTTGAATACCGCATCGATTTCATGGGCGTTGACAGCGGGGAACCTATCATCGGAACTTATCTTGTCGAAGACAACACTATCACTTTCTCTAACAGAAGCGAACCTTGCAAAGAAGAAAAAGGCATCTATGAAGTTGACTTCAACAAAAATGAAATCAGCTTCAGATGCAAGGACGACGGCTGCACGAAACGCAAATCAACCTTGGTGACTGACTGGGAGTGGCTTGATGAATAACATTGATTATCAAGCTCCTATCAGTTCTTTAAAAATCTCGTCAACGCCACCATTGTCAATGATGTTCTTCGCGATATATCCTCTGAAGAACAGCAGCACAGATTCTTTGCCGTCATTGACAGGCCATATCTTCACCATATCAGGCAGGTCGTTCGGGATTGCAATGACAGGTTTTCCCGAACCGAAATTGAGGTCATATACCGGCATCTTGCGCTGGTCGTTCACGTAAAGTGTAGTCGGGGTTTTCGCATTCATTCCAGGAAGGTCAAATCCGACGTATGGGAGCTTGTATTTCAAAGCGTTCAGACTCAAGTCTATCCGCTCATCCATCATGCCGTCCTTGTTTTCAATATGGTCATTGACATTCACCTGGATTAGTTTTGCGATCTCAAAAATATCATACCCCTCTTTCAACGAATTTGTCACGATATTGTTAGAAGCGTTTCCGATAAAGTCGACGGCGATGTTTCTATACCTTCCGCGCAAATCAGTGACAGTTACCAACGAATAATCTTTCTCACCATTAAATTCATTGAGTATCATATTGGTTTTCAACACTATAGCCGACAGCAAAGCGTTAGTTCCGATTCTGACGCCGGTTTTCCTGAATGCAAACGCCTTTAGTTGTCTGATCTTGTCGCCATTAATCAATAAAGGTGTGCAGCTCGCCTTTGAATTTTGCGACATGCCATAAAACATCATCTTGAAAATGTCCTTGAATCCGAGTTTCGTCCAGTTTTTCCTTTCTAAAATCGCGGCGGTCTGCGACTTCGACATGAACTCTATTTCAGGAAATTCCAACTGTGTTTTCTGTTGGATATCAACGTCTTTGCCCTGACAAAGAAGCGCCCATTCATGCAGCATCCTATACAATGTATGTCCATCAACGCAGATATGGGCGACCTGCACGCCAAGCACGGCTCCGTCTCTCAAATTGGTGACGCGAAACGTAATCGGTGCGCTTTTCCCGGTCTTAAAGTCTTTAACAATAAGCTCTTGCGAAAAATCGTCATAAATATGCAGACTTTTCAATGCTACTTTTATAATCAAATCGGGACGCTCGACGACATCAAACGGACAACCTTCGTTGCTGCACGAAATTCCATCCGCGGATTTCAGACGACCAGCCAGAAACGGATACTTTTCAAGCAAAACGGAGAGTTTCTCACTCATCAGCTCCGTGTCAAGTTTCTTGTTATAAATCCATATCGCCTTGATAATCATGTCGCCGCAAGCCATGTCAAGCAGCGAGAACCTCCAGGTTTTGATGATGTTTTCCTTATTTGAAATGATGTTTTTCATATTTTTTTAGACACAAGTTGCACGAGTTTTTTAACACAAGTTGCACAGGTTTTTTAACACAAGTTGCACAGGTTTTTAACACAAGTTGCACGAGTTTTTTAACACAAGTTGCACGAGTTTTTTTAACCAAGTTGCACGAGTCCGACCGTTTTAGTCGCTTGAGCTTTTGTTATTTCTTCCAGTTTTTCTGTTTCAAAAAATAGCTGTAGCAGAACATGATGACTGATACAACGATGAGGCAGACTCTCGTTGCCTTGAACTCGCCGCTCAAGATAAAGTCGCCGCCACAAAGTTCGTACAAGATGTAGCCAATCAAGCCGATTGTGAATGTCAAGTAAATGATATTCATCACTTTAATCGCCTTGATGCGTCTGTCGAGATTCTCAAATTCCCTTGCGATGAACGGCATCCCGAAATACATCCCGAACACCAAAACTATAAGTACATACTCGATGATAGTTGTAATTTCCATCTCTTTTAACTTTAATCTTTTAACTTTTAACTAAACTCTTTTGTTCTTTTTAAGTGCTTCATTTATAATCCATTGCAGTTGGCCGTTGACGGAGCGGAAATCGTCGGCGGCCCACTTCTCGACAGCCTCCATTGTCTTGGCATCGAGACGCAGAACGAAATTTTTCGTGTTTTCTTTTTCCTTTGCCATAATTAATTTTCTCCAGCTGATTTTCCGCAGATGTTCAACGTTTCCTCAACCGTTTTTGACATGATGTTGTCTTCGGTGAAGTACTTGTCAACTATGAAAATAATTGCGGTTACGATCAACATCGTGATGATTCCCGAAAGGCCCTGGCATCCGTTGAGCAAATCGTTTCCGCCACTGACAAACAACATGTTAGCTCCTCCAAGAGCATTGATTGTGCCATGGAAAATCGCCGCCGGATAAACCGATTTCGCCTTTAGAACCAAATAAATCTCTATCGGCGTCATCGCAAGACACATCGCGACCATCATGAAAACGCCGCCGACACGGTGAACCGGATAGTTGTGCCCCATCAGGATAATCGGGAAATGCCAGAATCCCCAGACAACACCAACGAACAGGCACACAATCCAGAAGTTCTTCTTTTTCAACGCATTGACAAGATAATTGCGCCAAGCGTACTCCTCACCGAAAGCGAAAAGAGCGTTTATTGTTATTCCGGCAATCAAGCCTGAAATCAAAGTCGTCAGAATCACGAATTTCGGATTGCTCATCTTCAGCATCATCTCCTGCTGTTCTTCAGGAAAATCTTCAATGTTCGGAATCTGCGGCAAATGGAATCCCAGCTCCGTGTCGGGCATGAACGAGTTTACGACAATTGTCAGGGCGACAATCAAAACAGGCAGAATCCAGGCCACGAGCCAAGTCCAGTTGATCTTGAATTTGAGCAAACACGTATCGCCAAGTTTCTCACCATTAATCAATTGCATCGGCATTGCGCAAAGCATCGGCAAAATCATGTAAAACGTAGCGCAGACAGTGTAAAGAAGCGGCTTGTCGTAAGTGCTGTGGATTCCGATTCCGAAATACATCAAGGCGGCGAACGCCCAGCTCACGAGGCAGACGACAAATGTGAATATAAGTGATCTTTTCATTTTTCTAATTTTTTTGATTTGACAATTTACAATTTTACATTGATTTTCAATAATATTCAATTTTTCATACTGAACAGCGGAAGCAGCGAAACAATCGTGACAATCACGATGAAAGCCACAATTATCAAGATGCTCTTGAACGGCGAAGCATCGTCGATGACAATCAGGTCTTTTTCATCCACGAACTTCACAGTTGACATGATTTCGTCGTAAAGCTGACGGGTACGCTCTTCGTCTGCCAAGTTGATGAAATACAGTCTTTTTGTCGTCTCAATCTTGATGAAAGGGCCTTTCCTGTAATTTTCGAGATACAGCAACGCATCGGATTTCCCGCCATTTTTGATCCGAAAAAATCCTTTCCACGTCTTAAGACCGCCGTAACCGTTGCTGCGGAACATCACCTTCGGCTTCTCGTCGCACAACGAAACGGATTTTATTGTTTCGGCGAAAATCTTTGACGAATACATGAAATCCTTGATGAAGATTCCTTCTTTTTCAACAAAAATCTTCGGTTTTCTGCCGCTGTAAATCACAAGCAGAACAACCATAACGATTATCAAAATGACTGATAACGGTATAGCAATTACTGACATGGCTCTAATTTTTTAACATGTAATACAAAATCAACCCAATCAAGGCCACCAATCCGATTGACAGGCTTATGATTCTATATTTTTTCGCCGATGACTCTGCGAGTTCAGATTCGCCGACGATTTGCACTGTCTTTTGCATCTCGTTGAAAAGTTCTTCGGTGAGTTCATCTTTTTTCAAATTAACGTAAAAAACTCCGTCAACCGTTTCAATTTCGATGAAACGCCTTGATTTCCTTGCATTGTCCAAGAACAACGACACCGCTATTTTCTTCGGGCCGTCGTCGGTCATCTTCTTGACTAAAAACGTGCCTCTGCGACGGTTCCAGATTCTAAATCCCTGTGCTTGAACACCAAACAAAACTTTCGGCAATTCCTCGACGAGTCTCATGGATTTAATCATGTTGTTCTTGATTTTCACCGGATTAAATCCAAACATAATGACAATCCCACTTTCGTCGAAACGAATACGGTTCCTGCCTACGCACGTAATTATTGAAGTAAGCAGTGCAGCGAAAGCGAAAGAGACAATGTAACCCAGTACATACATGATTCAACCAAGTAAATTGTGTATAACAAAAGTAAACAAACCTGTCGCGACAGAAATTATTCCAATAATAATCCACAACATTTTTTGCGTCCTCTTGTCTTTATAGACAACGAGTTCGTCAGCCGCAACAATCTTAACTTTTTCAGTAATTTCGTTGAACAAATTCCTTGTCATTTCTTCATCGCCCAGGTTAATATAAATGAGATTTGAAGTTGTAACCAATTCAATAACAGGACATTTAGTATAGTCTTCAATTAAGAGCAGCGATTCCTTGACACCGTTGTCGAGTTTGACCATAAAGTTCCCTCTACGAATGTTTTTCCATTTGGTCGCACTATTTTTCGCAATGATTTTCGGCAATTTGTCAATTAATTTCACGGATTTGATGGTATTGTTCGGAATGTTTATGGCGCATGACAGGTCATCAACAAAAATACCGTCTTCAGCGACAACGTATTTAGGTGCTTTTTTGATAAAAAATATCACAGACACAATCACCACGGTCAAATAAGCCAACAATGTGACTATCATTGAAGAAATTAACGTTTCCATAACATCAGCTTTTATATGAAATTCCTCAATCTCCTTAAACTCCTCAATCTCCTACTGATACAGCGTTCCGGTGTTCACGACAGGCTGTGCGGCGTCGTCGGCGCAGAGCACGACCATGAGGTTGCTCACCATAGCGGCTTTCTTGTCGTCGTCGAGTTCAACGACCTCGTCAACTTTGAGCTTGTCGAGGGCCATCTTGACCATCGAGACCGCGCCTTCCACAATCTTCTCACGAGCCGCGATGATGGCCGCCGCCTGCTGACGGCGAAGCATAACCGCCGCAATCTCAGGGGAATACGCCAGATAGTTGATTCTCGCCTCGATGACTTCCAAGCCCGACATCGCGAGACGGTCGTTGAGTTTGTTGAGGAGAATGTCGTTGATTTCCGAACCGCCCGAACGAAGCGTCAGCTCGCCCGATTTCGTGTCGTCGTTGTCATCGTAGGCGAACATTCCAGCGACTTCACGAAGCGCGGCGTCGCTCTGCACCCTGACGAAACTCTCGAAAGCACGCATACGGCTTGAAACCGCCGCATTGCCTCCGACACTTGCACCCATGGCATTGACGGCAATCGTCTGAGAATCAATTTCAAACATCGCCTTGTAGGTGTCTTTCAGCTTCCAAACGAGAATCTGGCCGATCATAATCGGGTTGCCGGTCTTGTCGTTCACCTTGATGGGATCGACGTTGAGATTACGTGCGCGGAGAGAGACCCTCTTTGATGACATCAGCGGGTTGATCCAGTAGAAACCTGTCTTCGTGAACGTGCCGCGGTACTTTCCGAAGAAAAGCATCACCATTCCCTCATTCGGTTCGAGCATCCTGAAACCGATTGCAAGAAAGATGTCGATCAAAATCAAGGCAATTCCGCCTATCAGCAAGCCGACAGGCTCTCCTTCAGTACATCTTGTAAATCCGAATATTGCAACAGCAATAATGGCGATAACCACAAACAACATGACGAAACCATTGAGTTTCAATCCTTTGAATTCAAATTCCTTGTTTTCCATACGTTTATTTTTTTAGTTAATTTGATATTATTTTGATATTACTTTGATGGCGCAAAGATACAACATTTTTTTAATGTGCAAGAAAAAATTTAATTTTTTTTATCATAGCAAGATTTTTCAAAAAATTACAAGTATCTTTGCAGAAAATTAAATGGTATGAAAACATCAGGAAATTCAAAAACCAAACAAGCTAACGAGTTGAACATCAATCATAATTCAAACGTCACAAGCAAAAAGAAGAAATATCCAAAATCAATAAAAGGCTGCATTTCGGTTGAGGAGTATTTTGATATTTTTAGGGAGGAATTAAAGAAGAGATATGAAGAATTACAAAATACAAATCAACAAAAGGTGTCTGTATGACATGTATGAGGTCACACTTTACGTGGCACTCAAAACGTCAATTGAATATTCAGAAGTTTATTCTGTTAAACTCAAAGAAGAAATAGTTCGTCTTTCTTATCTTGCCGATGTGATAAAGGAATCAGATTTTGAAACCGCAAAGAAATACAACAAAAAAGCAAAAATTTTAGTGACCAAAAATCGAAAATGGAGCATCATTTTCCATACTTTTAGAAATTATGTTATCGTTGATCGGATAATTCCAGCAAAAATGATGACCCACTAAAGCATCAATTTCAAATTACAATTATTAAGACGTTTTTATGATAAACTGCACACCTACCGATAAAAAAAGTCATTATCTTTTTCTCGACGGTCTGCGCGGCGTGGCGGCGTTGATGGTCTTGGGCTTTCATCTTTTTGAGGCGGTCGCCTTTGCCGCCGGAGAACCCGAACAAAACATGTTCCACGGCTTTCTCGCCGTTGATTTCTTCCTGATTCTGTCGGGTTTCGTGATGGGTTATGCGTATGATAATGAATGGGATAAGATGTCGGTCGGGCAGTTTTTCAGGAAACGTCTGATACGTCTTCATCCCATGGTCGTGATGGGTGCCGCCGTCGGATTGGCCGCGTTTCTCTTTCAAGACGGATTGAAATGGGACGGAAGCGTCAACAGCTGGGTAAACATCGCACTCAGCACAATATTGGCATTGCTTTTATTGCCGTCGCCCGCAAGATTAGATGTCCGCGGAAACACCGAGATCTTCCCGCTCAACGGACCGCATTGGTCACTGTTCTTCGAATACATCGGAAACATACTTTACGCATTGGCAATCAGGAAGTTCTCAGCGAAAACATTGAAAGTCTGGGTGGCTGTCACTGGTGTCTCATTCCTTTGTGTCGGGATTTTCGGGCCGTACGGCAGCCTCGGCTACGGCTGGTCGTCGCAGCCGGTGAGTCTGCTCGGCGGCTTCCTCAGGATGTCATTCGACTACGGCCTCGGAATGCTGCTGATCAGGACTTTCAGAGAGAAAAACGTCAAGTCTTCCGAAAGAAAACACACCTTTATTATATATGCGGCGTTGCTCGTCATGCTTCTCTGCGTCCCGTCGCTCGGAAAACTGAACGTTTACTTTGAATTCTTATGTGTCGCAATCTGCTTCCCGACGATAATCTGGTTTGGAGCCAAAGGCGTTGCGCAAAGCGGTTTCGAACACAAGTCGTTGAAATTCATCGGTGACCTCTCCTACCCGCTTTACGCGATCCATTATCCGTTCATCTATCTTTACATCGGCTGGATCAACGAAGGCCGTCATCCTTTCGGCCCTTACGGATGGTGCACGCCGGCAGCCATCGCATTGATTGCCATCGCGACAGCTGCGATTTTAATGAGGTTTTACGATATTCCGATAAGGAAAAGGCTCACAAAAAAGTCCTGAATCGAATTCAGTCCTTGTTGTCCGTCGCCATCAGTCATCATCTATAAAAATATTTCAAACGAGTCAACAAAATGCTCGTCATGACAGATTTTTTTCGTATTTTCGCAATTTGTAATTTTGGAATAAAGACAAAAAATAATTTAACATAAAATATTGATTATCATGAAGTACGATGTTATTGTCATTGGCAGCGGTCCTGGCGGATATGTCGCTGCAATCAGAGCCTCGCAGCTCGGAAAGAAAGTCGCTGTCGTCGAGAAGTCAGAGATTGGCGGCACATGCCTCAACTGGGGCTGCATCCCGACCAAGGCCTTGCTGAAGAGCGCGGCGGTTTATACATACATGAAACACTCTGAAAACTACGGCATCAAGCTCGAAGGCGAAGCGAAGCCCGACATGGACGCTGTCGTCGCCCGCAGCCGCGGCGTCGCCGATGGCATGAGCAAAGGTGTGCAGTATCTATTCAAGAAAAACAACGTCGAACTGATTAACGGTTTCGGCTCGCTCACAGCGGAGAAGACAGTGAAAGTCGTTGACGCAGAAGGCGTTGAGACGATTTATGAAGCCGACCACATCATCCTCGCGACAGGCTCGCACGTGCGTCAGCTTCCGGCATTGCCGATAGACGGGAAGAAAATCATCAGCTACCGTGAGGCGTTGGTTCTCAACAAGTTGCCGGAGACAATGGTCGTTGTCGGTTCAGGCGCCATCGGTTCGGAGTTCGCATTCTTCTTCACCTCGATGGGTGTGAAGGTGACTCTCGTGGAGTTCCTGCCGAACGTGCTTCCTGTCGAAGACGAAGAGGTTTCAAAACAAATCGAGCGTTGCTTCAAGAAGTTGAAGATGACCGTCATGACGGAGGCGTCTGTGACGAATGTCGATACCACCGGCGAGAAATGCGTCTGCACCATTGAGACGAAGAAAGGCGAGAAAATCGTTGAGGCTGACATCGTTCTCTCGGCTGTCGGCGTGCAGACCAACCTCGAAGGCCTCGGACTCGAGAACCTCGGCATCACTAACGAGCGCGGCAAAATCAACGTTGACGAATATTACAGAACCAATGTCGAAGGTGTTTACGCCATCGGCGACATCGTCCACGGACCCGCATTGGCGCACAAGGCATCGCACGAAGCCATCATCTGCGTGGAGAAGTTCTGCGGCATGAATCCAAAACCATTGAATTACAACAACATCCCCGGATGTACATACATCACTCCGGAAGTCGCTTCAGTCGGTTTGAGCGAGGCGAAGGCAATTGCGGCGGGTTATGAGGTGAAAGTCGGGAAGTTCCCGTTCACGGCGTCAGGCAAGGCGGCGGCGGCGGGCAACAAGGACGGCTTCATCAAAGTCGTGTTTGACGCCAAGACAGGAAACTGGCTCGGATGCCACATGGTGGGCGAAAACGTGACGGAGATGGTCGCGACAGCAGTGCTCGGCCGCGAACTCGGCGCAACAGGCCGCGACATCATCGAGAACATCTTCCCGCACCCAACAATGTCAGAGGCGATGATGGAAGCAGCCGCGGCAGCTTACGGCGAAGTGGTTCACCTTTAGGAATTTATAAAGTTTTAAAGTTAAAAGCAGAAAACAGGAAGAGATTGCTCGACTGAGTGAAATTGGTGGGGCAATCTCATTTATAAAAAAGATTATGGAGAAGAGAACGAAAACGCTTCTGATAGTTTTGACAGCATCCATCTGTCTGATGGCGATATTGGCTGTCATCTTAAGCATCAAGGCGATAAATTTAGTAAACAAACGTCCGACATCAGGGAGCATCTGCATACAGAGCCACGACATCGAGTTTGAAAAAGACATCTCCTTCGCCGGCGAGATGGTGCCGCTTGAGATGTTCAACATCAGGGAGAGATATGAGCGCGAGCTGCTATCGAACTGCTATTTCCACAGCAACACGATGCTTTTGGTGAAACGCTCGAAGCGTTGGTTTCCGGTCATCGAGCCGATTCTCGCCAAACATCAGGTTCCTGACGACTTCAAGTACCTCTGTGTCATAGAGAGCATGCTCACCAACGCCGTCTCCCCTATGGGAGCCGTGGGTTTCTGGCAGTTCATGGAGTCAACCGGAAAAGACTTCGGATTGGAAATCAACAAGGACGTTGACATGAGGTACAACGTCGAGCTTGAGACGGAGGCGGCATGCAAATATTTCCTTCAGGCATACAAGAAATTCAACAACTGGACACTCGTCGCCGCCTCGTTCAATGCCGGCACAAACCGCGTCGAGAAATTCATGAAAGAGCAGAAGGTCAGCTCATACTACGACCTGCTGATGGCCGACGAAACCGAACGTTACATATTCAGAATACTTGCCATAAAGACCATTTTGGAAAACCCGGAACGCTACGGCATCTACGTGAGCAAAAGCCTTGAATATCAGCCGTTCAAATATAAAACAACCGTCATCACAAAAAGCGTTGACAACTGGGCTGACTTTGCGAAAGAACACGATATAACTTATAAACTTCTCAAGGTTTTCAACCCGTGGCTGCGTTCCAACAAATTGAAAATCAAAAAAGGAGAGACATACGAAATAAAGATTCCCGTGAAGCCGTTCAACATTACGGCGGCGTACAGCCAGGAGGCACTTGGAGAAGACGACAACGCAGAAACAAGAAACGATTCGCTGCAGGAAGACAACATTCCCGACGTTGAAACAGCAGAATATGACTGCGAAGACGAGCTTCCGGAGAACTGATCTTTTTTGACGAAAAGTTTAAATCAACACCTAAAACACCTAACGTACCAATGAAGGCCGAAGATGAATTTTTAGAGATATACGGAGCACGTGAGAACAATTTGAAAAACATCGACTTACGTATCCCAAGAGACGAGTTGGTCGTCATAACGGGGTTGAGCGGCAGCGGCAAGTCGTCGTTGGCGTTCGAGACCATCTATGCGGAGGGCCAGCGGCGTTATATGGAGTCGTTTTCGGCCTACGCACGTCAGTTCATCGGCAACATGGAACGCCCCGACGTTGACGAAATAAACGGCCTCAGTCCTGTCATCTCAATCGAACAGAAATCGGTGAACAAGAATCCGCGCTCGACGGTCGGGACAATCACCGAAATTTACGATTTCATGCGATTGCTTTTCGCGAGAGCGGCAGAACCGTTTTCATACAACACCGGCGAAAAAATGGTCAGGTATTCCGAAGAGCAGATCACCACTATGATAATGGAGCAATATAAAAACAAGAGAATCAACATCTTGGCTCCTGTTGTAAGAGGAAGGAAAGGACATTACCGTGATTTGTTCGAGCAGATTCGTCAGCAAGGCTACATCAAGGTGCGCGTTGACGGTGTCATCCGCGAGTTGGTTTTCGGGATGCAGCTCGACCGCTACAAGACGCACGACATCGAAATCGTCGTTGACCGCGTGGAGGTTCACAGCGACAGCAAGGAGCGTATCACGAAGTCGGTGGAGACGGCGTTCCGCAGAGGCAAAGGCATGCTTTACGTCCTTGAAGAAGGAGCCGCCGATGTCCGTTACTACAGCAAGCTGCTGATGTGTCCGACAACAGGCCTCGCCTATCAGGATCCTGAACCTAACACGTTCAGTTTCAACAGCCCCTACGGCGCCTGTCCGAAATGCAACGGACTCGGCACCGTAATCAGCGTTGACATGAACAAAATCATCCCCGATGACAGCAAGAATCTCAGGCAAGGCGGCCTCGCACCTCTCGGCGAATACAAGAACAACTGGGTGTTCTGCCAGCTCGAAGCCATCGGGCAACGCTACGGCTTCAACCTCGACACGCCTATCAACGAGATACCCGAAGCCGCGATGAGCATCATACTCTACGGAAGCAACGAATCGTTCACCGTGGTGAAAGAATATCTCGGCACAAAGTCAACATATTCAATGCCTTTCGAGGGCATCGTCAACGTGATACGGAAACAGAGCGAAGACAACGCGCCGGCCTCCATCTTGAAATGGGCAAACAGTTTCATGAACGAAATCGAATGCCCGGAATGCCACGGCAGACGCCTGAAGAAAGAAGCACTGTATTTCCGTCTCAACGGTAAGAACATCTCCGAACTCGCCGAGATGGATGTCAACACGCTCGCACGGTGGCTCGACGACCTTCCTAACCATCTGAATGACAATCAGAAAGAGATTGCGCACGACATCATCACCGAGATAAAGAAACGAATCAGTTTCCTGCTCAACGTCGGTATAGATTACCTCAACATGAACCGTCCGGCAAAGAGTCTCTCCGGCGGCGAGGCGCAGCGCATCCGTCTCGCCACACAGATCGGCTCGCAGCTCACGGGAATCCTTTACATCTTGGATGAGCCGAGCATCGGGCTTCACCAGCGTGACAATCACCGACTTATAGAATCCCTGAAAGAGCTGCGCGACATCGGCAACAGCGTCATCGTGGTGGAACATGACAAAGACACCATGTTGGCGTCCGATTACCTTGTCGATATAGGGCCGGGCGCAGGTGTCAACGGCGGCGAAGTGATTTTCCAAGGCAGGCCGAAAGACTTCAAAAAAGGCAAAGGACTCACCTGCGACTACCTCAACGGGAAACGCCAGATTAAAGTTCCAGAGACACGCCGCAAACCTATCGACGGACAACACCTTGTATTATATAACGCCACCGGCCACAACCTCAAGGACGTGACACTTAAGCTCCCTCTCGGCATAATGGTCTGTGTGACAGGCGTTTCCGGCTCTGGAAAGTCAACGCTCATCAACGAGACGCTCTACCCTATCCTGTCGAAACATTTCTACCGCTCGGAGAAAAACCCGCTGCCGTACAAGAAAATCGAGGGGATTGAGTTCATCGACAAGGTGATTGAAATCGACCAGGCACCAATCGGAAAGACACCGAGGTCGAATCCGGCTACTTACACGAAAGTCTTCGACGAGATAAGAAAACTCTACGGCGAACTGCCGGAATCGAAGATAAGAGGCTATAAATCAGGACGTTTCTCGTTCAACGTGAAAGGCGGACGGTGCGAGACATGCCAAGGCGCCGGGGTGCGTGTCATCGAGATGAATTTCCTGCCCGACGTGCAGGTGAAATGCGAGACGTGTCATGGCATGCGTTACAACCGCGAGACGCTCGAAGTGCGTTTCAAGGGGAAATCCATCAACGACGTGTTGAACCTCACCATCGACGAGGCCGTGACGTTCTTCGAGAACTTCCCAGCCATTTTACAGAAAATCAAGACATTGCAGGATGTAGGTCTCGGTTACATCACTTTGGGGCAGCCATCAACGACACTGTCGGGCGGCGAAGCGCAGCGCGTGAAACTCGCGGCGGAACTGTCGAAACGCGACACAGGCAAGACGCTTTACATCCTCGACGAACCGACGACAGGACTGCATTTCGAGGACATCAAGGTGCTGATGGACGTTCTGAACAAACTCGTTGACAAAGGCAACACCGTACTCATCATCGAACACAATTTAGACGTGATCAAGATGGCCGACTACATCATCGACATGGGTCCTGAAGGCGGCGAGCGGGGCGGCATGATTCTGGCTGAGGGCACGCCGGAGGAAATCGTGAAAGAGAACGCCGGATATACCGCGAAGTATTTGAAAGAGGAACTACCTCAACCTAATTAACTGTCCGATCGAAAGCACCGAGTTCTCGTCCAAGTCGTTCATTTTGAACAGTCTGTCAAGTTGCACGGCGTAGAGGCGCGACAACAGCGAGAGCGTCTCGCCTTTTTGTATGACGTGGTATTTGTAGCAGTCGGCGGCGCGAAGTCGCTTCGGCTCGATGTAAAGCACCTCGCCGTCCTTGAATGTCTTCTTGTCGCCGAGGTCGTTGTATTTCACGAGCTGATATTTATAGACGCCGAGTTCCTTTGCCAAATTTTGCAAAGAGTCGTTCTCTTTGGTGTAGATGAATTTCACGCCGAAATTCTCGCGGATATAATGATTGCCGTCGGTGATTCCGACAACGGCACATTCGGCGAGTACCGGGATCACATCACGCTGGCGCGCGAGGCGTCTCTCAATGCGTTTTTCCCTCCTCTCCTTCTTTCTCTGATTCACCTTTTTGTGCTTTGCCTTATCCATCGAATGTTGTCCGCCGACCGTGGTCTGCTGTTCATCCACTTTTGTCTGCTGCCCGCCGTTCGACTGCTGTCCCTTGACCTTGAATTTTCCACTCACGACCATCTCATCATAATTGTAAAGCTCATAGTTTTCAATGAGTTTTATCAAAACGGAGGCGTATGTCGGCAGCGTGGCGTAACCTGCTTTCTTGAGACCCTTCGCCCACCCTTCATAGTCGGTGATCTTCAAGCTGAAAAGGTCTTTGTATCTGTCGCGTTTCAGAAATTGCGAATGGTCGCGGTACGAATCTTCGGCCTTGTCATAGACTCGAAAACATTCCTTCGGGGCATCGTCATCGACCCGCATCGTGCGTCCTTTCCAGTCGTCATGGCATTTTATTCCGAAATGATTGTTACCTTTCGTGGCGAGGACGCTCCTCCCGTTGCCCGATTCGAGAATTCCCTGCGCGAGCGTTATCGACGCCGGAATCTTGTTTTTCACCATCTCGGTCATGGCAATATCCTTGTATTTGTCAATATAATCAAGGGTTTCCTTGCTCTGCTGCTTATTTTGCGCAAAGCAATTCAAACTCATGAAAATCACGGCAGACAAAGCAATTATACAAATTTTCCTCGTCATTCTTAACTCAAAAAACGTGCAAAAATAATAAAAATTATCAATGCCGACATCAAATTTATTCAACAATAAATACCGTTGCCACCAATGTGGAATTTTTCATGCGCTTCCATCATGCAATTTTTAAAACTTTTAACTTTAAAAACTTTATAACTTTACAACTTTTTTTGTATTTTTGCGATTTAAATTGAAAAAATGAATCATCTTTTAATTAAAAAATATTTCCCGGATTTAAATGAGACGCAACTGTCACAATATGAACAGCTTGCACCGCTTTATGAAGATTGGAACAGCAAAATCAACCTGATTTCGCGCAAGGACATGGAAAACTTCTACGAGCATCATGTCCTTCATTCTCTTGCCATTGCAAAATATTTCGACCTGCTTCCGGGCATGAAGGTGATGGACATCGGCACAGGCGGCGGCTTCCCAGGAATCCCGTTGGCTATAATGTATCCGCAGACTAAATTCCTGCTTGTTGACAGCATCGGCAAGAAGATAAAAGTCGTCCAGGACGTGAAGGAAAAGCTTGGTTTGGAGAACGTTACGGCTGTCAACGACCGCGCCGAGAACATCAAGGAAAAATTCGATGTCATCGTGAGCCGCGCCGTCACGCAGCTCCCCGACTTCGTAAAATGGTGCAACGGGAAATTAAGAATCACCAACGACATCGAGGCCGGCGGCATCTTGTATCTAAAAGGTGGCGACATCGAAGAAGAGCTGCGCAGCGTCCCGAAAAACTGGAAACGCAAGACGGCGGCTATCAGCAAATGGTTTGAGGAACAGTATTTTGAGGAGAAACACGTTATTCATCTTTATTAGTTAAGAGAGGAGAGAGGAGAGTTAAGAGAGTGGAGTGTTGAGAGTGGAGAGTTGAGTGTTGAGAGTGGAGAGTTGAGAGTGGAGAGTTGAGAGTGGAGAGGGAATTTGTGAAATTCGTGTTAAAAACTCGCGAAACTTGTGTTAAGAAATAATAAACCAAATAATTTAAACAAACAAAAAATGAAAAAGTTATTCTTATCATTGCTGCTCATCGCGACATTCGCAGTGAGCGGCTTCGCCCAGCAGGCGATGCCATGTCCGATGGACCCGAACGTGCGTTACGGGAAGTTGGACAACGGCATGACGTACTACATCCGTCACAACGAGAAACCGGCCAAGCGTGCCGACTTCTACATTGCACAGAAGGTCGGCTCGGTGCTTGAAGAAGAGAGCCAGCGCGGCCTCGCACACTTCCTCGAGCACATGGCGTTCAACGGCACCACCAACCTTCCGGGCATGATGCTCCGCGAATACCTCCAGAGCCGCGGCATCAAGTTCGGCGAGAACCTCAACGCCGGCACAGGCATCGACCAGACAGTGTATATGGTGACGGAAGTCCCGACAGACCTTCCGGGCCTCGTTGACACCTGCCTCCTCATCCTCCATGACTGGTCAAGCTTCATCGCACTCGAAGAAAGCGAGATCGACAACGAACGCGGTGTCATCCTCGAAGAACTCCGCACACGCGAGGACGCAAGCGAGCGCATCATGAAACAGATTCTCCCTGTCATGTACCCCAACAGCCCATACGCGAACCGTCTCCCGGGCGGACTGCCGGAAGTCGTCGCCAACTTCGAGTACCAGACACTCCGCGACTACTATCACAAATGGTATCGCCCTGACCTCCAAGGTCTTATCATCGTCGGTGACGTTGATGTCGATGCCATCGAAGCACGCATCAAAGAGATGTTCGCCGACATCAAGGCACCGGTCAACCCGGCACCGAGACCGCAGTTCATGATCGACGACAACGAAGAGCCTATCGTCGCCATCTGTTCAGACCCCGAACAGACCAACTACGAAGTCAACCTTTATTACAAATGCGACGCGACTCCGGATTCATTGAAGAACGACATGCAATACTGGATGGCACAATACATGCTCAACATGATTTCGACGATGCAGATCAACCGTTTGAGAGAACTCACACAGAAAGCCAACCCGCCTTTCGTCTATGGTTATAGCTATTATTCAAATTATTATATCTCCCCAACCAAAGACGCATGGACAAGCATGGCGATGGCGAAAGACGCCGCCGGCCTCGACGAGGCACTCACAGCCCTCGTAACCGAAAACAAACGCATGCAGCAGTTCGGCTTCACGGCTTCAGAATACGAGAGAGCCAAGGCCGACTTCATGAAACAGGTTGAAAGCCAATACAAAGAGAGAAACAACACCAAGAACGGCAGCTACGTCAGCGAATGCCTCAGCCACTTCCTCAGCAACGAGCCGATGATGGGCATCGAGACGGAATATGCACTCTACGGCCAAATCATGCCGAACCTCCCGCTCGAAGTCATCAACATGGTGGCAAAGCAGCTCATCCCTGAAAACAACCTTGTCATCACCGTCACAGCCCCTCAGAAAGAAGGCGAAGTGCTTCCAACCAAAGAAGAGATCCTCGCCGCTTACGAGAAAGCCAACGCAGCCGAAGTCGAGGCTTATAAAGAAGAGGTGTTCGACGGCCCTATCGTCGCCAACATGCCAAAGCCTGGCAAGATCAAGAAAGAAGAAGCCATCGCCGAGCTTGACGCCACAGTGCTGACACTCAGCAACGGCATGAAGGTCGTTTACAAGAAGACCAACTTCAAGGAAGACGAAATCCGTTTCAGTGCGACGAGTTACGGCGGTCTCTCCGCACTCCCGCAGGACGACCCGATCACGCTTCAGTCACTCCCTGAACTCATCAGCATCGGCGGCGTCGGCGACTTCAGCGCAATCGACCTCCCGAAAGTGCTTGCAGGAAAGAAAGTCAGCGTGAGACCTTCAATCTCGACATATTCAGAAGGCATGGGCGGCATGAGCACACCTAAAGACCTCGAGACGATGATGCAACTCATCCACCTGTATTTCACCAGCCCACGCGCCGATGAGGAGGCGTTCCAGTCATACATCGAACGCAGCCGCGGAATGCTCGAGAACGCCGAACTCGACCCGATGGTCAGATTCGCCGACTCACTGACGAGCGTCATGTACGGCAACCACCCGCTCCGCATGAGGATGAAAGCCGCCGACCTCGACAAGATCGACTACGCAAAGGCGATGGAATACTACAAGAACCGTTTTGCAGACCCGAACAACTTCACGTTCTACTTCGTAGGTAACATCGACGAGAATCAGTTCAAGCCGCTTGTCGAGCAATATCTCGCATCATTGAAGAAGAACAAACGCAAAGAAAACTGGAAGGACATCAACCTCAACATCCCGGAGAAAGACAACATCTGCCATTTCACCAACCAGATGCAGAACCCGAAGACCACAATCTATATGATTATCAATGGCAAGATGGATTACAATTACCGCAACGAGCTTTACATGGACGCTCTCGGCGACCTGATGGACATCTACTACACACGCACCATCCGTGAGGAGGAAGGCGGCACTTACGGCGTCGGCGTCATGGGTCAGGTCATTGACAAACCGAAGAACGCTTACCTGTTCCTCATCGCCTTCGACACGAACGACGAGATTTACAAGAAACTCATGGGCAAGGTCTATGACGGCTTGAACGACGTCGCCACAAACGGCCCTGCGGCTGAAGACCTCAACAAAGTCATCGAGAACTTCTACAAGAAACGCGCCGAGCAGCTCGAAGAGAACAGCTTCTGGATGAGCGCGTTGAAGAGATACGACGAGGACGGTGTCAACATCGACGCCGAATACAACGGCATCGTGAAGAGCATCAACCCGCAGACACTCGCCGACTTCACGAAGGAAGTGATCAAAGGCTGGAAGAAGGAAATCGTACAGCTTCCAGTTAGGTAAACAGGTAATCAGGAGTTTGAGGCATTTAGGATTTTTAACACCTCAAACTCCTTAAATTCCTCAAACACCTCAAATACCTCAAAACACCTGAACAACTAATAAACTATAGCAATATGACAGAAAAAATTCAAACTTTGCGTGACAGCGCGGCGATGAGATGGACCGCGTTGTTGCTCTTGGCGTTGGCGATGTTCTGCGCCTACATTTTCATGGACATCTTGTCACCTATCAAGGACCTCATGATGCTCGCGCCTGAGCACGGCGGGCGTCTTTGGGACTCCACAGCATTCGGCACGATGCAGGGTGCCGAGACATTCCTCAACGTATTCGTGTTCTTCCTCATCTTCGCAGGTATCATCCTCGACAAGATGGGAGTCCGTTTCACCGCGATTCTCTCTGGTGCCGTGATGCTTTTCGGCGCGTTGATTGAATATTACGCAATATCAAAGGCTTTCATGGGCAGCAGCCTTGAGGCCTGGTTCACCAACAACCTCAACTACATCCCATTGTTCGACGAACTCGGCGTCTCACCGTTCTACAGAGGTATGCCGGCGTCGGCGAAGTTGGCGGCTGTCGGTTTCATGTTCTTCGGCTGCGGCGCTGAAATGGGCGGCATCACCGTGTCGCGTGGTATCGTGAAATGGTTCAAGGGTCGTGAGACAGCCTTGGCGATGGGTTCAGAGATGGCTTTGGCACGTCTCGGCGTCGCCACCTGCATGATTTTCTCACCTTTCTTCGCGAAGCTCGGCGGCGAAGTCGAAGTCTCACGTTCAGTGGCATTCGGCGTGGTGCTTCTCTGCATCGCATTGATAATGTTCATCGTTTATTTCTTCATGGACAAGAAGCTCGACGGTCAGACCGGAGAGGCGGAAGAAAAAGACGACCCGTTCAAGGTGTCAGACATCGGCAAGATCCTCTCGAGCCTCGGCTTCTGGCTCGTCGCCCTTCTCTGCGTGCTTTACTATTCAGCGATTTTCCCGTTCCAGAAATATGCTGTCAACATGCTCCAGTGCAACCTCACGCTAACACCAGGTGAAGGCTTCTGGGCAAGCAACGCCGTGACCATCGTGCAGTACATCATCATGCTCGTCGTAGCAGCCGGCGCTTTCGCAAGCAACTTCTCGAAGAAGAAACCGATGAAGATCGGTCTCATGGCATTGGCCATCGTCGCCCTCGTTGTTTACTGCTACATGGGCTACATGCGCGGCACTGCTGAAACCATCTTCGCGGTGTTCCCGCTGCTCGCAGTAGCTATCACACCTATCCTCGGCAACGCCGTTGACCACAAAGGCAAGGCGGCCACAATGCTGATGGTCGGCTCACTGCTGCTCATCCTCTGCCACCTCACCTTCGCATTCATACTCCCGATGTTCAAGGGCAACGCTGTCGGCGGTGTCGTCGTGGCCTACGTCACAATCCTCGTCCTCGGCGCGTCATTCTCACTCGTACCGGCGGCTCTGTGGCCGAGCGTCCCGAAGCTCGTTGACGAGAAAATCATCGGTTCAGCCTACGCACTCATCTTCTGGATCCAGAACATCGGTCTGTGGCTGTTCCCATTGCTCATCGGAAAGGTGCTCGACAACAGCAACAGAACACTCGTCGATGCAGTCGCAAATGGCGAAATCACTCCGGAAGTAGCCTCTGTGTCATACAACTATACCGCCCCGTTAATCATGCTCGCCTGCCTCGGCATCGCGGCACTCATCATCGGAGTCATCCTCAAGGCTGTTGACAAGAAGAAACACCTCGGACTCGAAGAGCCGAACATCAAGTAAACAGGCTTCGCAGATTTTGCGCGAATATCAACAAAACAGGACGACCAAGACGGCCGTCCTGTTTTATTTTAATCTGAAATTCCGCCTGCAACCGGGTTGCAAATCTCAAAAAAGTCATGCATGTTATCACACGTTTCCGAAATAATGTGTATCTTTGCAGCGTGAAATTTTTAAATTATGGCAATAAGACTAACAAAATAAAACAACAGCAAACTTATGCCTAAAATTTTTCTCTATATAACAGCAAAAGCGACATGGACTTTCGTTGTGTGGGGAACTGACAACAACGAGAACCGCCCGCACGTCCACGTAGGCCAAAAAGACACCGAACACTTCTGCAAAATCTGGCTCGAACCTGATGTTGAAATTGCAAAGCAAGGCTCACTCACCAAAAAACAAGCCAACGACGTGCTGGAAATAACGAAAAGATTCAGAGTTAAACTGCTTAACCAGTGGAATATATTTAAAAAAGGTGATAAGATAACAATACTAAAAATAAAGGAGTAAGACAATGTACCAGATTGAAGGCTATTGGGATGTGATCCCGAAAATAAAGTGTGTGTCGTTCCCGATGCGTGGAAAGATGCAGGTTGACCTCGAAGACGGACGTATCATAATTGTTGACGTGGCGAGATTTCCCAGTGTGAAGAAACTCTCAATGGAGGAACGCAAAAACTGGTGTCGTATGGATAATGGCTTCACATTCGACAACTGCGACGAGGTGATTCACATAGAACAGATTCTCGGTAACTTTCAGAACTACGCACACGAAGCATAAGTAAGGAGCCGCAACAGCGGCTCTTTTTGATCTAAGCAATAGACTTTCTCTCCCGAAAACACAGTCAGAACCTTGGCACCCTTTCCTTTATCGTCTCAACAAGATGCGTGTCGGCGTGGTTGGCATAGCGTGTCGTCATGCTCAAGTCATGATGGTCGGCGTGCTGCATCACGGTAAACGGGTCGATGCCCGACTTCAGCATCTCATTGATGCAGGTGTCCTTCAGCTCGCCGGGACGGCCTTGAATGTTGTCATGTCATCCTGTTTTTTTGGTAAATATTTGGCAAACAAAACAGCCGCAAAATTACGCAAAAAGCGTTTCAAATGCAAATGAAACCGTTTTAAATTCCGTAACGAAGCAGGCGAAAAGATAAAAAAAAGGCTGACTCTCAATTAGTTAGCCTTGTGGAAACTAATGGGCTCGAACCATTGACCCCTTGCTTGTAAGGCAAGTGCTCTGAACCAACTGAGCTAAGCTTCCCTGCTTTTTGCGAGTGCAAAAGTACTACTTTTTTCGACACCCACAACATTTATTTTTATTTTTTTGAGCGGATTACGAGGTTCGAACTCGCGACCTAAAGCTTGGGAAGCTTTCGCTCTGCCAACTGAGCTAAATCCGCATTGCCTTAACTTTTCAGGCCGCAAAGATACAACTTTTTATCGTTCACTGACATTTTAAAATAAAAATTTATCAACATTTTATTTGTTATCCATTTTACAAAAATAATGAGTATATTTGCAAAATTTTAAATGATGAGTTATGGATATCAACAGTCTTAAGAATGCGACAGAGTTAAGGGTCTGGAGCGACATGAAAGCAAACGATTCATGGTCTGTTTTCAAGATAATGTCAGAGTTCGTGAATGGTTACGAGACACTTTCGAGGATCGGGCCTTGCGTGGCCATTTTCGGCTCGGCCAGATTGCCGAAGGAAAGTCCGTATTACAAGATGGCGGAAGACACCGCCTCAAAGCTCGTGAAGAAAGGCTTCGGCATCATCACCGGCGGCGGCCCCGGCATCATGGAGGCCGGCAACAAGGGCGCATCGAAAGCTCACGGCAAGAGCGTCGGCCTGAACATCGTGCTTCCGCACGAGCAGCATCCTAACAAGTACATCGACCCCGACAAATCCATCGATTTCGATTACTTTTACGTGAGGAAGACCATGTTCACGCGTTACGCGCAGGGCTTCATCGCCTTCCCCGGCGGCTTCGGCACGCTCGACGAACTGTCGGAGGCGCTCACGCTCATCCAGACAAAGAAAATCAAGAACTTCCCGATAGTGATGGTCGGAAAGGAGTTCTGGAGCGGTTTGGTCGATTGGTTCAAGAACACGCTTCTCGCGAACGAACTCGTCTCCGACTTCGACTTCGACATCTTCCACGTCGTTGACACCGCCGACGAAGCCGTGGACATCATCGACAAATATTACAACGAGACGTCGCCGGGACTCAACTTCTAAAAGATTTTGGCGGCAGATTTTCAGATTGCAAAATCTTTTTTTTGAAAAACATGATTTTTTGAAAAAAAAGTAGTATTTTTGCACGCTTTTTGAAAGGGAAGCATGCAACTATCTTGGGGTTGACCGGTTTTGACAGCTTGCAGGATGGTTATGTAAGCATACCGAGCCATGCGGTGACGCTCGCAAATCTTGACCGCGGAAAATTAATTGGCGAAAACAACTACGCTCTCGCTGCTTAACCGAAGCACAGTAGGTTGAAGCTCAATCCCCACACAAGGTGAGGGGACGAGACATCTCGCGGATGGAGGCTCCTGATTCCGGTCCGGCAACGAGGTGCTCATCAATTTCGGGATAGCGGCGCGGAAGCCCCGGCAACGTCGCGAAGCTCAAGGGGATAAGGGCCGGCTCAGGGCGTTCGCTCCCTTGCCAGCCACGAAAAGCAACAGCGGAATAAGTATGTAGAAAGCATGATTGTTCCAAGTTTGGACGAGGGTTCGACTCCCTCCAGCTCCACGATGGTCCCGTAGTCTAATGGATAGAATTAAGGATTCCGGTTCCTTCGGTCCGGGTTCGACCCCCGGCGGGATCACAAAAGAAGCGCCTTGACATTCAGGGCGCTTTTATTTTTTCTTTGCAAGAAACATTATGATTTAAAAAATGTTTTTCCCAAAAATCACTCCCCCATTGCCGCGAACAGTGCATCAATATTACAAACTATGCGACACTGCCCGGGAAAATCAGATGTTTTCCGGTAAAACAGAGTCAATTCTCAATCTTAATCTTTTTAACATATTCGAGACTGTATTGTACATGTTTGCCATCATTTTTCATTCCAATAACTACCTCAATCGTAAAATTCATGTAAGGTATCTCTCTATTATTGAAAATGTAACGAAGTTTTATCAGTTCAACATACCTGTTTTTCTTCTGATTACCATCCTTGATATCATTAGTCCTATAGTTTTCATCATGTGGAACTGCATATTTCAAAACATCAAATAATTTCAGCACTGAATATGTTGATTGCCAATGTCTTGTCGCATTATTTGTTGCCTTTTGGAAGCTTTCCTTCCAAATTATGTATATATCTTCTTGCAGGAAATCGTTTCTCACATAGTTTTTCCCATCCAATTTCGAAAGGATTAACCTGTAGGCATCTCTAATTATTTTTCGTCTATCACTTCTAACCTCAACATTATCGCTCGTCGGTATTTTAAAAAATATGTTGCTCCCTTGTAAATTTGTTTCGATGAAGTCCGGCAAGTCAGCTGTATTGTAAGCAATGTTCATTTTATTTTTTTCGCAAAAATACAATATGCTTAAAAACTATCCGTAAGAAAAACGTTTTTGGTTTATCATATTATGCAACCAATTGACACACAACACATTTTAATGCAAATTTAACAAATCATACTAAAAATCAATTGTTATTAAATTTTTACATTTTTTGAAAAAAAAATATAGATTGTTTCTAATCAGATATTAAAAAAATCAGTATTTTTGCACCTTGAATTTGCAGATCGGCTTACGCATGGATTAACTGCCAATTCAAAATTCAAAGCGTGTAGATCGGCTTATGCATGGATTAACTACTCGCTTTTTAATTTTATGAGAACGCACAGAAAACTCAACCCACCGCCACGAACAACGCATCTCTCTCATCTCTTATCGCTAATCATCACGTCCAGCGCCCCGACGCCGAACTTTGAGATTGATGCCATCTTATTGGAGGTGTTCTCGTAATTCCTGAGTTCCTGAATGATGTGGTTCTTCAGCACGCCGTTGCCGACGCCGTGGATGAAAGTCACCTTCGAGTAGTCGTTCTCGATCGCGCTGTCGAGCATCTTCTTGAAATACTCGACCTGCACCCTGAAGATGTCGTTGCTCGACATCCCGAGGATGTTGTCAACCAACTCGCCGATGTGGAGGTCAACGATGGCCTCGCCAGGTGCTGTCTGATGTCTGTCAATCAACGCCTTCTCCTTGACGATTTCCTTTGAAGGCTTCGGCTGCATCACGCCGTCTTTCATCAGTTTGGTGAAGTCGGCCTCCGAGCCTTTGAGCGCGACCAACGACGAGAGGCTTATCATCATCGCCTTCTCGCCCAAGACACCCGACTCGACGAAGCTGCCGTCCTTGAAGAAACGGCTCGACCGCAGCGCAAACGGCGCATGAAGCGGATGATAGACGAAGTCGATGTCATCCTGGCAGAGGACGACCTGCACCAGACCCTCGCACCACTGCTCGATGTCGTCGCGCGAGATGGCCTCGACCACGACCTTTGAATAAGCCGCGATGCTGCCGTAATCGACGTTAAGGTAACGTCCCTCCTGCTTGAGGTTGAAACTGTACAAAGCGTCGGCCGGGGTGTGGTTCACCACCGCCACGTCGATGAGGCCTGTCATGAGCCATTGCTGGTCGTGCGGGATGAACGCGAGATATACGCCTTCCTCCTCGACGTTACGCGCAAAACGGCGAAGCCCCGTGCGGCGCGCCTCATTCTTCGCCTCCTGCTCCACTATCTGCTGGTTCCTGATCTCCTGCTGCACCTTCTGCGCCGCCTCCTGCTGACGGCCCGGCTGCGAGCGGAAGTCGAGGACCAGGTCGCTCACCACCACCGGGATGTTGAACCCGTCTTCAATCTCAACCTCCACCATGCGCGTGTCGATGATTTTTCTCACAACGCCGCCGCCTTTGTCATTCAAGAAACTGACTCTGTCGCCTATTTTAAAACTTTCCATGATATTTTCTTTTTATGAATTTTCAGGCTGCAAAATTAACATTTTTTGTATTTTTGCGGACTTAATTTTTTATGTAATTTTTAAACAAAGGAGTTTTCCCACCTCGCGGAAAAAACGTCGTGCGCCAAGTTCCTTTAAACTTTATAAACTTTCAAACTTTAAACTGAAATGTATCCTTGGGGAGACGACAGGCGGTTCAACAGCTACAATTCGTATTTCACGCGCGAATTCGGCGGGCGCGTGCAGAAGATAAGCATAGACGCGGGCTTCAGCTGCCCGAACCGCGACGGCAAGATCAGCGCCGGCGGCTGCACTTTCTGCCGCAACGACGCGTTCAACCCGTCGTACTGCCGTCCCGAAAAGAGCATCCGGCAACAGATCGAGGAAGGCATGGAGTTTCATCAGCGGCGTTACCGCAGGGCAAAGTCGTATCTCGCCTATTTCCAGCCTTACAGTAACACTTACAAACCCGTCGGCGAGCTTGAAAAGCTGTACCGCGAGGCGCTTTCCGTTGACGGCGTCATCGGCATTGTGATAGGCACGAGGCCAGACTGCATAAGCGAGGAGATCCTGGAGATGCTCTCGGAGTTGCAAACGAAGAGTGAGGTTTGGAGTGTTGAGAGTGGAGTTAAGAAGCCGGTGATAATTTTAGAATACGGGATCGAGTCGGTTTATGACGAGACGCTGAGGCGCGTGAACCGCGGCCATGACTTCGCGGCGGCGCGCACGGCAATCGAGCTTACTCACAGATACGGCTTCCCGTGCGGCGGACACTTCATCTTCGGGCTGCCCGGCGAAACACGCGACATGATGCTCCACGCCGCCGGCATAATATCCGGGCTGCCTCTGACAACGGTGAAGTTCCACCAGCTTCAGATCTTCAAGGACACCGCGATGGCCGAAGAATACCTCTCCCACCCCTCCGACTTCCGGCTGTTTTCGCTCGAGGAATACATCGAGTTCGTCATCGACTTCGTTGAAAGGCTAAACCCCAACATCGTGATAGAACGTTTCGCCGGCGAGGTGCCGCCCCGTTTCCTCGTCTCGAAGCCGTGGGAGAGCCTGCGCTACGACTCCGTGCTCGCGATGATAGAAAAACGGATGGAGGAACGCAGCACGTGGCAGGGACGGAAATCAGGTGATTAGGTGGTTAGGATTTAAAAACTCGTGCAACTTGTGTTAAAAATTCTTACTTTTGCAGCCGCAATTTGAGACGCGAAGGTCTCGCAACGCCAAAGCCGGATAATGGGTTCTGCCGGTTCTGGCGGTGAAATGAAATAAACAGAGCCTGCATTCAGTTAAAATGAAAAAAGTATTTTTAGTATTGGTGGCTGCTGCAGCCATCGCCCTCACGGGGTGCAAAAAAAACATCGCCCCTCAGACTCCTCAGGAGTGTGGCAACATCATCGTTTACGGAAAAATCTACACCGCCGAAACAGACCCGGACAAGACCCCGGCGGACAGCGGCTACTACAAGATGGCGGAAGCAATGGTGATTAGGGACGGCAGGTTTGAATATGTTGGTACCGAAGCCGGCGCCAACGCTTTTAAAACGGACAACAGCCGTATCATAAACTGCAACGGCCAAGGCATCATCATCCCCGGCATCACCGATGGCCACGCCCATTATATGCTGAAATACATCAACGAGCAAATGGAAGGTAACACCATCCAATTCAACGACCAGCAGAATTATGATGAAGTAATTGCTAAAGTGCGCGATTTCGTGGAGAATGCCAAGAAAAACGGCAGGCACTTAGACTATGTTTATGGCGAAGGATACAGCGTCGCCATGATGACAGAAGACGGCAAGGACTTACGCCACAGGAAGGACTTGGACGCCATCACCACCGACATACCCGTCTATCTCACCGGTTTCGACCACCACAGCACGCTCGTGAACACCCGTACGATGATCAATGCCGGCATCGTGGACGAAAATGACAGCATCATCCGTGACCATATCGCCGGCGGATTCATGTATCGGGACGACAACGGCGATTTGAACGGCGTGTTTGCCGAACGCGCCATATCCCTGCTCCAAGGCCCAGGTCTGAACAACAAGATGCGCCCTACATCTACGCAAATCTCGCAGGGTATCGGCAACATGCAGAGATACCTGCTGTCGGTAGGCATCACCAATATCATCGAAGGATGGACCAACAACTACAGCGCAGATGATGAGTCCCTGTTCCAGGCATTGACCGCAATGGACGCCAGCGATGATTTGCACCTGAACGTCTCGCTTACGTACGAGATTGAGCCGTGGTTCAACGACAACAAACCTTTCTGCTATGTAAAAAATGCGGCATCTGTCCAAAAAAGATATCAATCTAAGCACGTGCACCCCGACTACGTCAAACTCTTCATGGACGGATGTGTGGAACTTGGTACAGGTTTCCTGTTGGGCAACTATCCCTTCGGAACGACCGACAGCGTTTTCTCCGGTCATGGCACTGCCCTGTGGACAGAAGATGACATGAGGACACTGGTGTTTTTGGCGAATGCCGAAGGGCTTTCTGTCCATACACACGCGATGGGAGACGGAGCCGTACACCGCTGCGTAGTGGCATACAGCGAGGAAGGAAATGACGAATTGCGCAACAGCATCTGCCATCTCCGCAATGTCTCTCCTAATGATTATCCGTTGATTAAACGCCACAACATCGCTGTCAGCTCCAATATGAACTGGCATTGTTTCACTGCAGCAGAAGAGAATTACTTTGGGAACATACTTTCATATCCATACGATAAAGAGGCGTATCCCATGCAGTCTTTCTTTGAGCATGGCATCCTGGTGAGCCAGTGCACAGATACTCCGGCGGATAGTGGTATCAATTACCCCTTCTATTGCATGATGGTTGCCGTTACCGGCGCATACGAAGCGAGTTCGTATGTCTGGCAGCCGGCGGAACTGATCAACCGCTGCCAGTTCCTGCAAGCCGCGACATATAACGGCGCATGGCAACTGCATTTGGAGAAAGAACGTGGCAGTATCAAGGAGAACAAGTATGCAGACTTTGTCATCTTGGATCAGGACATCCTGACGTGTGATGTGCAAATGCTTTGCGACACCAAAGTGCTGAAAACTTTCTTCGAAGGCAAGGAAGTGTATTCAAGATAAAGACAAATTACTGATTATAAATCATTCGTGTATAATAACCAACAAAAAAGTGAAAAAATTATTCTTAGTGTTAATGGCAGTTGCAGCTGCCACACTGGTAGGCTGTAAGAAAAACACCACAATCGTTGAGGCACCCAAAGACGTGCTGAACATCATCAATCTTCGTGCCGCAGGCAATGTGGTGACGGAAGCCGGGTACAACTTGGCAAACTGCAAACCCGAAAAGGCAAAAGAGACCTTGGAATCGTTCAGATATGTAGGTCCGATGCCGGTGTATTATATGGACTATGCGGCAGATGTAGATTGGAATAAGTTACTTAACGATACTAGTAACCGTATAGATCGTTATGATGCAAACGAAGAGAAAAGACGCAGGTATGATCTGGTATTATTCACTCCGCCTACTGACGCCCAGCCGAAACGGAACGCATGTTCCGGATTCATTTGCCACAACAAAGCGGGCGACTTGCTGTTCTGCCGTAATTTTGATGACGATTCAGATCCCATGGTTGTTATCTTCAATAAAGACGTCAAACCAGGTGAGTATAAGAATGTGATGATGTGTCCTTGGTCAGAAGTTAATTTTGCCAACCTCGAAAATGTTCTTACCCTGCCGACAGTAGCGTTGGATGGCATGAATGAAAAGGGCTTCTGCGCTGCTATTTATCAATTGCCAGACTTCCAGAATTATGGCGACGACACCATTGTGGATCCGGTGGAAAACATGACGCCAAGACCTTTTGGCCCTGACCAGAAAACCGGCAAAAAACAAATCACGACTCTGTTTATTGTCAACCGCCTGCTGGCCAACTGCGCCACTGTGGACGATGCCGTCAGATACCTCCAATCCCTTGACTATACAGCCATGTCACAGCATCTTAACGCCCATTTCTATATCGCCGATGCAAGTGGCAAGTGCCTCACCTTGGAATACTGGAAAGGCAGTCATGGTCAGGATACGCTGTTAGCCCTCACGCCCGAAGACCGTTTCAAATCTATGCATAATTCTCTTATTCAAGCGCCATACGAGTACAATAGCATAGAGAACTATTATTGCAATATCGAAGCGTCCACGACACACAGCGAAGATTTCTGGCAGTATTACTTTTCAAGCAAGACACGTGTGAGTAATATGATGAGACATTATTCGCTTGTGATGGACGAAGAAGATGCGTTACGCTGCCTGCAGCATGGTTGCTTCGCCGCAGATGAGATAAATAAATTAACCGATTGGTCATGCGTTTATAATCCTGTAAAGCAAACGGTGCTGTTCAATATGCACAACGACCTGTCGAGCGTCTATTCGATTGATTTAAAGGAGGATTTGAAGTAACGTTGAGCAATGAAATTATGCGGAAACGGTTATTAACAGTACCATAATACCAGAAACGGTTTCTTCTGTCAAACAGACTTGTCTCGAAAAATCGAAAATTCTGGTCAGATGCTATAATTCAGGCAAGACAGATGCCTTCGGCACTCTCGGCGAGGAGCATTCCGACCCCGCAGTGAAGGTGACGAAAGGCGACAAGGAGGTGATACTCTATCTGCCGGATAAGGTGGAGTATATTATTGGGAAATGAAGTTTTTAGGGTTAAGGGTTGAGGGTTGAGGGTTGAGAGTTGAGAGTTGAGTGTTGAGTGTTGAGTGTTGAGAGTTGAGTGTTGAGAGTTGAGGGTTGAGGGTTGAGGGTTAAGGGTTGAGAGTTGAGGGTTGAGGGTTGAGGGTTGAGAAATCTTTAAACTAAGGACTAAAGACTAAGGACTAAGGACTAAAGACTAAAGACTAAAGACTAAAGACCAAGGACTAAAGACTAATGGAAATATTTTGCCGGTTTTTCCTGCGGATATGAAAAAAAAAGCAGTACCTTTGCAGCCGGATTTTTAAAGTAGAATAATATAAAATGTTTGTCTTTAATTAAAATTATTGGCATCTGTGCCATAAATATTAAGCAGTATGAACATAAATCGTGATTATTACCTCAATAAACTGATAAATGCGCGTGGAATAGGAATGATAAAGATTCTTACAGGCGTGCGTCGGTGCGGCAAGTCATATTTGTTGTTCACCATCTTTAAGGAATGGCTGATGAATAATGGGGTGAGAGAGGATCATATTATTGCCATAAACCTTGAGAACAGAGCCAATAAAGAGTTGCGCGACCCTGATAATCTATTGGCATATATTCACGCAAGGATGATTGATGAGGCGACCTATTTTGTCTTGTTAGACGAAGTGCAGCTGGTCTCCGAATTCGTGGATGTGCTTAATTCTCTCTTACATGTGTCCAATGCCGAGACATACGTGACAGGGTCCAACTCCAGGTTTTTGAGCAAAGACGTGGTGACAGAGTTCCGTGGCAGAGGATGGGAAATCCGCCTGTATCCGTTATCTTTCAAGGAGTTCATGAGTGTGTTCCCGGGAGACAAAATAACAGGATGGGAGCAGTATGTCCGTTATGGCGGGTTGCCGCAAATTCTTAATTATCATACGGAGAAGGAGAAACAAGAGTTCTTGCAGTCCATCTGGAAGACCGTTTATCTATCCGATGTTGTCGGACGCTATAAGTTGCGAAACAGGCAGTTGCTGGACGAACTGCTACAAGTCGTCGCGTCTCAAGTAGGCAGTTCGGTTAATCCGGCCAATCTTAGTAATACATTCCGCAGTTCGGCTGGGAAAACGGTTTCGGCTTTGACGATAGCCAAATGGTTGGAATACTTGGAGGATTCGTTCTTGATTGAACGTGCGCAGAGGTACGACATACGCGGGAAACACTATATCGGCACGCTGCCAAAATATTTCTTTGTTGACCCCGGCATCCGCAATTCCATTCTGCAATTCCGGCAAATGGACAAGGGACATCTGATGGAAAATGTCGTCTATACCGAACTTCGCCGCCGTGGGGGACAAGTGGATGTGGGGCAGATAGAATACAGGTCGCGCCAGCCTGACGGGTCTCAGCCAAGAAAACAGCTGGAGGTGGATTTCGTCGTGAATGAGGGCGGTCAAAGGACGTACTACCAATCTGCATATACACTATATGACGACGAACAGGTCGATCGCGAGAAGCGGCCGATGCTTCAGATACACGACTCTTTCCGCAAGGTACTGCTGACTTCCGATGTTGATATGCCTTGGAATGACGAAGATGGAATACTCCATCTCGGGCTGTTCAATTTTCTTTTGGAACAGTGAATGGTGGAATATATTAATTAAAGCAAGAAATTTATAAAATTAGAAAAAATATGCGCAAACTATTTTTATCATTCATCGCCCTGACCCTCGGCATCGGCGCACGGGCACAGGAGACACAATCTGTCGATTACATCGATGCCGATGGAATTGAGCAGACTTGCCCATCTGCAACCGTAGTTACGAACGAAACCACCACTTTGTCTGGTTGGAATGTAGTTCTCGGCAGCGATGTGCAAACAGGAACTCTCGTATGTAACGGTGACGTTCACCTCATCCTTGCCGACGGCGCGAAACTCACCGCAACGGGAAATGATGACAATAAAACTCCCGGTATCCAGGTTTCGGGCGACGGCAACTCCCTCGCCGTCTATGGCCAATCCGCTCAATCGGGCCAACTGATAGCAACTGGTGGAAAGTATGCAGCCGGCATCGGTGGCGGATATCATAGTTCTGGCTCTAACATCACCATCAATGGCGGTACGGTTACGGCAAATGGTGAATATTTGGGTGCCGGGATCGGTGGAGGAAATGGTGGTTCTGGCTCAAACATCACCATCAATGGCGGTAAAATTACGGCATCCGGCGGAGGCTATGGTGCCGGCATCGGTGGAGGAGATGACGGTTCTGGCTCAAACATCACCATCAATGGCGGTAAAATTACGGCATCCGGCGGAGGCTATGGTGCCGGCATCGGTGGAGGAGATGACGGTTCTGGCTCAAACATCACCATCAATGGCGGTACGGTAACAGCAACTGGTGGAGAGTATGCAGCCGGCATCGGTGGCGGAGAAAAAGGTTCTAGCTCTAACATCACCATCAATGGCGGTAAAATTACGGCATCCGGCGGAGGCTTTGGTGCCGGCATCGGTGGAGGATCTGGTGGTTCAGGCTCAGACATCACCATCAATGGCGGTACGGTAACAGCAAGCTGTGAGAAATATGGTGCCGGTATCGGTGGAGGAAATAGAGGTTCAGGCTCTAACATCACCATCAATGGCGGTACGGTAACAGCAAGCGGTGGGGAATATGGTGCCGGAATCGGTGGAGGATATTATGCTTCCGGTTCTAACATTCGCATAGCTTTTGAACTCGCCGTTTACGCAGACAACCAAAATCCTCCTACGACCGAAATACCACACGCTACCGGTTACGATATTGCACAATATTTGAATGGAAGGCGGTATGTAATAGTGAAAGATGTCATCACAGGTTTAAAAAGTGATGCTATTGCAGCCATCAATGCAGCAATTTTCGACACTGACAACGACAATGTGAAAGCCATCGCCGCCAATGCAGAAACTGCTATCAATGCGGCTACCAGCATACATGAAATTGATGCCATCAAGACACAAGCCCTCGCTGCCATCGCTTCCGCCAAGGCCATCCTCGGCCCCCTCGGCACGGAGCATCCCGGCCCCGCCGTGAAGGTGACGAAGGGCGACACGGAGGTGATACTATATCTGCCGGACAAGGTGGAATACATTATCAGGAAATGAAGTTTTTAGTCTTTAGTTTTTAGGGTTGAGGGTTAAGGGTTGAGAAATCTTTAAACTAACAACTAATGACTAAGGACTAAAGACTAACGACTAAAGACTAACGACTAAAGACTAAGGACTAAAGACTAATGGAAATATTTTGCCGGTATTTCCTGCGGATGTGAAAAAAAAACACTAATTTTGCAGCCGGATTTGAGTAATTTGTCTTATAGAATTGAGTAAAATGTTTTGTAGATTTGAGTAATTTGTAGTTATAATGTACATTCGTCCATATTATACTGTTGTTCGTGAACGCTTGTTAGAGCCGAAAAACAAAATGCAAGTGATTGCGGGTCCTCGCCAAGTAGGTAAATCTACATTGGTGGAGCAGGTGTGCCGGTCTCTGGAACTTCCCAGTTTTATTTTTAATGCCGATGCCATCCCTGCAGATGATAATGACTGGATTCGTCGTGTGTGGGAGTCGGTTCGTATTCAAGTTCGCAACCAATCGCTCTCGGAAGCGATATTGGTTATCGATGAGATCCAAAAACTTAAGCAGTGGAGCGAAGTTGTTAAACGGGAATGGGATGCTGATATTCGGAATAAGGTGCCCATTAAGGTTCTGTTGTTAGGTTCATCGCGCCTTTTACTTCGCAAGGGGCTTACTGAGTCATTGGCAGGTCGATATGAACTGATTCGAATGGGGCACTGGTCCTATCCTGAAATGCGGGATGCTTTTGGTTTTACGTTAGAGCAATGGATATATTTCGGTGGTTATCCCGGTGCCGCCGATTATATTGCCGATATGCGTAGATGGAAAAAGTATATAAAAGATTCATTGGTGGCGCCGGCTATAGAAAAAGATGTTATCATGACTGCCAACATCTATAAGCCGGCATTGATGAAACAACTCTTTGAATTGGGTTGCTCTTATTCGTCTGAACAGATTTCCCTGACAAAACTATTGGGGCAGTTGCAAGATGCAGGTAATGTCACCACATTATCGTCTTATTTGGAGGTCTTGGGGCAGTGCAATCTTTTGACGGGTTTGCATAAATATGCATTCGACGAAGCCCGGAAACGCCAATCCATACCCAAAATATTGACGTATAATAATGCGCTTATGACCGCATACCGAGGTAAAGGATTGGAGCGAGACATGGCTGATCCGATGGTGTGGGGACGATGGATTGAGTCGGCTGTCGGTGCATACTTGTTGGATTTTGCAGAAGAGCAGGATGCACACGTGTATTACTGGCGGGATCGCAATGATGAGGTGGATTTTATTGTGGAATGTCAAGGTGATGTGGTGGCGATAGAAGTAAAAAGTGGCCGACGGGGAATGAATAGCGGTTTGCCGGAATTTGTACGTCGTTACCATCCGCATCGCTCTTTTGTTGCCGGGACAGATGGCATTCCGTTTGAAACATTCTTTCAAATGGATCTGACAACATTGTTTGAATAGCAGAAACAAACGAAAAATATAAATAAAATCTCAAAACAATGAAAAGAAAATTCACAAGACTTCTCCTTTCCGCAGTGCTGATGATGTGCTGCACAGTGATGGCGAATGCCATTAACTCAAATGCCACAAAGATTGACAACATTTATTACATCCTTGACGATGCAACCCTTACTGCCGCTGTCACTTGGGGAGGTGATAATGAATTGTTGGGCACAGATGAGTATTCTAACAATATTGACATACCATTTGCAATCACTAATAGTGGTAAGACATACAAGGTTACAAGTATTGGACAAGACGCATTCCGCAACTGCAATATGCTGCAATCTGTAACCATTCCAAGCGGTGTCACGAGTATTGGATCTAACGCGTTTTATAAATGCATAACACTGAATAATGTCACATTCCTTCCCTTCAATCCTCCGGCCATAGCTACTACCGCATTCAGACAAAATTCGTCAGATATAAAACTTTGGGTTCCAGACGAGTCAAAATATGTGGGTATGGAAAATATACCTTCAAACATTAGCTACATGTCAACTAACGAATATGCACCATATATCTTAGATGAAATAAACGCTGTATGGAACAGAGAGTCTCTTACGGCACAAGATAACGAAATAATAGAATCATACATAACAGAAATTGAGGGTTCAGAAAGCAACGCTCAAATTTATGCCGACGAGCAAACCATCTTTGAAATTATCCGCTTGCGCCCATTGAAGAATGAAGCCATTGCCACAATAAACAATGCGATGGAAGACGCGCCAAGCAGTGCATACCTTAGCGGACTTGTGCAGGAATATATTGACATTATTAACGCAGCTACAGATGAGAACGCCTTAACCAGCAAGAAGAACGAGATAATCGCCGGACTTACATTCGCCATACCTGCCTACAATGCCGGAGTCACCGAGACCTTGGAATCCTTGCCTTCCTCTGGCACAACAGGCAACGGCGTGAGGATAACAAAGGGCAGTCAGACCATAGAACTGATGAACCCCGACAAGGTGGAATATTTTATTAGGAAATAGGGAACTCTGCGAGTAAGCGAGAGCAGAGGATGAAACTTGTTTCGATTCTATGCCGAGCGAGAGCAGAGTCGATGCAACGCATCAACTTAGAAAATCAGGGAATAAAAACATTAAGCATTTATGGATAATACCAATTTGACTCCATCTTATCGTAACTTGCTGACAGATATTGGCAAAATATTACAGCAGGCGCGGCAACAGGTAGCCCATGCTGTTAATACGACCATGCTGACGACATATTGGACTATTGGCCAATACATTGTTGAGTTCGAGCAGCAAGGAAATGAACGTGCAGAATATGGGTCGGATTTGATAAATCGTCTTTCACGCGATTTAACCGAACGATACGGAAAAGGTTTTAGCAAGAGCAATTTGCTATATATTAGAAAGCTCTACATCGCATTCCCAATAAGTGAGACGGTGTCTCACCTTTTGACGTGGAGCCATTCTGCATAGAACCCTGTGCGATAATTACGAAATAGATTAATAAATAAATTAAAACAAATATGCGCAAACTATTTTTATCAATCATCGCCCTGATATTCAGCATCAGCGCGTGGGCACAAGAGACACAAACAGTCAATTACATCGATGCCAATGGCGAAAAAACTGTTACAGCTACCGTAATCACTAACGAAACCAACACTTTAAGTTCAGGTTGGTATGTTGTTCTCGGCAATGATGTGCAAACCAATACGCTCACCTGCCGAGGTGCCGTCAACCTCATCCTTGCCGATGGCGCCAAGCTCACGGCAACGGGAGGAGATAGAGAAGCCGGAATCAACGTATCAGGCGAAGGCAACTCGCTAACTATCTACGGTCAAGCCAGCCAAAGTGGGCAACTCAGAGCAATTGGTGGAGACCGTGGTGCCGGTATCGGTGGAGGATTTCAAGGTTCTGGATCTAACATCACCATCTATGGCGGTCTGGTTAATGCAACAGGTGGAGAATATGGTGGTGCTGGTATCGGTGGAGGATATCATGGTTCTGGATCTAACATCACCATCAATGGCGGTAAGATTACGGCAAACGGAGGAAGTTATGGCGCTGGGATTGGTGGTGGATGGGACTGTTCTGGCTCAAACATCACCATCAATGGCGGTACGGTAACAGCTAATGGTGGATCGCGGGGTGCCGGAATCGGTGGCGGAGATGAAGGTTCAGGCTCTAACATCACCATCAATGGCGGTATCGTAACAGCAGTTAGTGGGGAATTAGCTGCCAGTATCGGTGGAGGATTTAAAGGTGCAGGTTCGAACATAAAGGTCAGCGCAGATTGTAAGGTTTTTGCAGATGGTAATGATCCTCCAACTACTGAAATTGCGCACGATTCAGACACAGACCTTGCGCCCGCTTTAAGTGCATGTTATGCATTCATAGAAATTGACCAAACCATACTATCAGAATTACGAGCCGAAGCCATCGCCGCCATAGATGAAGTTATAGAGGGAGTGGCCAATGCTGAGATTCTCGCTATTGCAAGAGAAGCGAAGAATAAGATAATGAACGCTAATGGTAGAATGGCCATAACAGGGATTAAAGACGCAGCATTGGCCGAACTGGGGATAGCCGTCAGATGGTATAATTCCATCCTCGGCCCTCTCGGCGAAGAGCATCCCGGCCCCGCCGTCAAGGTGACGAAGGGCGACACGGAAGTGATACTCTATTTGCCGGATAAGGTGGAATACATTATCAGGAAATGAAGTCTTTAGTCTTTAGTTTTTAGGGAATTAGGAATTTAGGAAATAGGGAACTTAGGGAAATTATATGAAATATTTTTCTGGTTTTCTTGCATAATTAGGAAAAAGTTTTTGAATTATGGCAACACTCGAAAAAGTTGATGAAAGTTATCTCTCTTGGATTAGACAAATAATAGAACGCTATCGTTCAAGTCAGACAAAAGCGGCAGTCAAAGTAAATCGTGAAATGCTACGCTTTTATTGGTCGTTGGGTGAAGATATTGTCCGATTGAAATGGGAAAGCGTATATGGAGACGGTATTTTGGAACGCATTAGTTCTGATTTGAAGCAGCAATTCCCTTCTGCCAAGGGATTTTCTGTCACAAATCTGAATTACATGAAACGATTTTTTCTAACTTACAATCAAGTGGTTGAAAACCGCCCACAACTTGTGGGCAATTCTTCAGACCCAAACCACCCACAACCTGTGGGCATTTCTTTTGAGCAACTGTTTAGCGTTCCGTGGGGACATCACCGCTATATCATCGACCATTTCTATAATGCAGATCCTGACATCCCCTTATTTTATGTACGTCAAACTATAGAACATGGCTTGTCCCGTGACACATTGCTTAACTTGATGGACGCAAACCTGCATTTACGGGAGGGAAAAGCGATCTCCAACTTTGAACAACAGTTGCCACCTTTGCAGAGCGATTTGGCTAAGCAAATCACACGTGACCCATATCAGTTTGATTTCTTGACAATTCAAGAACCTTATGAGGAAAAGGCATTGAAAGACCAATTAGTCCAAAATGTTGAAAATTTCTTGTTGGAAATGGGTACCGGATTCGCCTATATGGGTCGAGAATACAGGCTGGTGGTTGGAAACACGGAACAATTCTTAGATATGCTTTTTTATAACACCAAGACACATTCTTATGTAGTTGTAGAAGTAAAAGCGCGTAAATTTGAGCCAGGCGATTTGGGTCAGTTAGGAACTTATGTGGTTGCGGTTGATGAAATATTACGAAGTGAACAAGACAATCAAACAATCGGTCTGCTGATTTGTAAAACGAAAGACGAGGTGCTGGCTCAATATGCACTGAAAGCATCTAATCAACCCATAGGAGTATCTGAATACACGCTAAATCAAATCTTACCCGAACAGTTAAAAGAAGCATTGCCGTCCGTAAAAGATTTGCAAGAACATTTGGAAAAATAATGCAATTACATTTTTAGTAACCATTACTAAATCAGAAAAGATAATTACGAAATAGATTAATAAATAAATTAAAACAAATATGCGCAAACTCTTTTTATCAATCATCGCAGTCGTGTGCTGCATGACTGCAAGTGCAGACCCTCAAAATGTAAATGGGGTCTATCAATTAGGGTCTAAAGAAGACCTGATGTGGTTCGCCGATCATGTGAACTCGGGAAACACTACCGCCAATGCCATACTCACGGCAGACATCACGATGAACGCGAATGTGCTAAACAGATATGGAAACCTCAACAGTGAAAATTTCGTTGCATGGACCCCGATAGGCGGACATGGAGTGGATTACTCAGGCGAATTCAACGGCAACGGCCACACCATCAGTGGACTTTACTTCAATGATGAAGAAAGGAACAACGTGGGGCTTTTCGGCAAGCTTGTTGGCAATGCCCACATCCACGACCTCGGTGTCAGCGACAGCTACTTCTATGGCCAAGACCACGTGGGCGGCATCTGCGGCGACTTCGCAAGCGGACAGATTGAGAACTGCTGGAACGGTGCGACCGTCTATGCCAAAAATTGGAATGCAGGTGGCATCTCCGGCTCATGCTGGATATACGCATCCATAAGGGATTGCTACAACATCGGAAGGATAAAGCCATGCGACAATGGCAACCCAAGTTATGGCGGCATCTGCGGCGCCGTTTATGAAAACACCGGCGTTGACTACACCATCAGCAACTGCTTTACGCTATACGGGAAATGCGACAAGGGCGTGTATGGCTCTTTGGACGAAGGCTGCCCGGCGTCAAAAATCAACCATTCATTCGTAAAGGACGACGATGCTTTCGCCTCCGGCGAGATATGCTACCAACTCAACCATGGCGTGACCGGCAGCAGCCAGAAATGGTACCAGACATTAGGCACTGACGATTTCCCTGTCCTGAACAACAGCCACGGCACTGTATATTACGGCTACGACGGCGATGTGTTGAAATATTCAAATTCACCCATATCCGTTGGCGCCACCCACCGCGATGTATGCGCCGCCACCTGCAACTCAGTAGGCTATACTATGGAATGCTGGGAAGACACAAGGTCGGGCAGAGTCTTTGCCGATGAGGCTTGCGCCACGGAACTCAATGCGGCGTATGTTGTCATATACTCACCTGTGATGACTACGCCTGAATACAGCAGCAGTATTGCTGGATGGCCATGGAGCATGAAAGATGACGTGACATACGATGGCGTGACCTTTATCAACCCCTTGGAAAAGGTGTATTCAGACGGCGCATCCTACTATTCCAATGAATATGTTTGGTTTAAGGTGAAAGATGCTACCGCAAGCAATGTACGTCTCAAATGGCATTTGGACAAAAACACCCTAAATGGCGAGATGTATTATAAGATAAACGATGGCGAGGAGACAAGGATAGACATGTCGCCAGAGATGTGGGTGCAGAACCTGCCGGATTTGACGCAAGACGACAAAGTGACAATTTACTTTAGGATCACTTCCATGTGGAGCCTCCCGCTGACTTGGACAATGAGTCTGGAATATTGTCCAGGACACAATCTGCAACATAATCCGGCCATGGCGCCAACCTGTACGGAAAACGGCAACTATGAAAACTGGTACTGCAAGAAGTGCGACAAACATTTCGCAGACGCTGAATGTACGACAGTGATGACCGACTGGGAAATACCCGCACTCGGCCATACTACGGAATATAGGGCACAGAAAGACGCCACCTGCACCGAAGACGGATATACCAAGAACCACTGGCATTGCACGGTGTGCGGACGCAACTATGCTGACGTGGCTTGCACAAACCTCATAACGGAAGATGTGGTGCTGCCGAAAATCAACCATCAGCACAAACAGCACCATGACCGTCTTGAAGCGACTTGCCTCACCGCCGGAAACATAGAATACTGGCACTGTCCCGACTGCAACACGCATTACACGGACGAGGCTTGCACGACCCCGACGACGGATATCACCATTGCCGCACTCGGGCATGACTTCACCCACACTCCATATACGACCTCGACTTGCACGAGCGAAGGCGTGGTGGAACACTGGCACTGCGGACGTTGCGGCCACGACTTCGACACCGGCGACCCAACAGCGTCGGAAGACCACGTGATTGACGGAAATATCACTGTTCCGCTCAAGGTGTCGGATGTGATACTTGTGGGAATGGACAACGGTGCGACCTATGACGACTGCCATACGTTCACGCCTCCGACAGAAGAAGGTGAGACGCTTATTGCCACTGTCACGTTCGACGAGGAAACGGTGATGATGAAAATTAAAAATGGCGAGGAAACTCCATATTCCCTTAATGACGAAAGGCCGTTAGAGACATTCTTCGCCCACACCTTCAAACTCACCGCCGACCAGGACCCCGCGAACACGTCCGACTACTACGTCACGTTCTACACGAGCGAAGGCGCGTATAAGGTGCCGAAAACAGCAAAGGCATACGCCGGAGCCATGAATGATGAACAGCTGATGATGACCAACACAGGCGACATCATCCACAAGAGCGAAGCCGTGATGCTGAAGGCCGGTCAAAGCGACATCACCCTCATGCCGTCGTGCAACAAGACAGCCGCGTCCGAAAGCAACGACCTCGTCGGCACGGATGTCGCAAAGACCCTTGGAGAAGGCGACTTCGCCCTGTCGTTCGGTGATAACGGCGTAGGTTTCTACAACTGGAAAGGCAAGGGCATCGGCGACAACACGGCCTATCTGACAGGCGGCCCGGATGCGGAAAGCATTGCGGTTGTCGTGTACGACGGTGTGCTTGTGAAAATCACCAATCAGGACGACAGCGTCGTGACACTCTGCGACTTGAAGGAAGTGGAGTTCATCGAGGAGAACAATATGCCGGCCGTGCGCGTGACATACAAAGACGGCAGCACTGTAACGTATGATAATCCAAAGAAGGTGGAGTTCGGGAAATAGCGGGGAAGTGGAGTTCAGGAAAATGGAATAAAGTTTTTAGTTTTTAGTCTTTAGTCTTTAGTTTTTAGGGTCAACGGACTAACGACTAACGACTAAAGACTAACGACTAAACGAAAACTCTTTTCATCAATCCTCTATTATCTGTTTGAGGTCGCGTCCGTCGTTGATTTTGTTTCTGATCCGCTGGCATCGTTTCTGGAATGACTTCAGTTCCACGCCGCACAGCTTCGCCGTCGTCGAGTCGCTGAAACCGTGCCTGCTGCAGCAGCACGTCTCGATGTCACCGGCGGTCAGGCTCGGATACAGTTCTTTGAGCCTCAGTGAGAAGCCGTCATACACGATGTCGGTTATGTGGACGAACTCCTTCCAGTCGGCGTCAGAGATCACGATGGGTTTGTCCTTGTACCCTCCGTTTTCTATGGCGGCCGCTTTCTGGTAGATCTTGTTCTTCGCCAGCCAGTTCTCCTTCACGTTGCGTTTCTGGGCGTTCACGGCTTCCATGGCCCTGACTTTCTCCTCTTCCTCCCTCCTTATCTTCGCCTGGTACAGCACGGTTATTGTCAGCGATATGACAATCAGCGAGGCCGCCGCCACTACGATTATCGCGGCCCTGCTTCTCTTCTCATAGACCCGTTTCTCGTGCTCGAGTTCCTTGCGGTAGGTCTCGAAGACGTTGGTGATGTCTTCCTTGCTCGTGTCACGGTAAAAGATTGAGAGGCATCTGATCGCGAAGTCGGCTGACTTCTCGTAGTCGCCCGTCGTCCTGTAAAGCCTTGCCAGCGTCCTGTAGATGTTCCTTTTCTTATAGTCGGAGCCTGTGTTGTTTTCGAGTGCCTTGTTTGTGTAGAAGAGTGCGGAGTCGTATTCTTTCAGTTCGAAATAGAGCTGTCCTATCGGCTCGTTGAGGTTGTGTGCCAGCCCGTTGGCCTCCGACACCTCGTTGGCTTCCTTGAACACCTCTATGGTCCTGTGCTTGTCGGACCTCCTGAAACCGAGTCCGTAGGTGTATAAGCTGTTGTATATGAGCTGGCTGTCGTTGTTCTTCCTGCTTTCCCCGAGAGCCTTGAGGGAATAGTGCTTGCAGCTGTCATCTTCGTTTATCATGAAATACGACAGTGCTAAAAGCACCTGGTTGGGTGCGAGCATGTCGCCGCCGTGTTCTTCAAAGAACGCCGTGGATTCCTTCAGTACGTCATTCATGTCCTGGTACAGCCCCATGTCGATGTATGTCCTGCCGACGAAATACATGATTGTCTGTTTGAGCTGTTCTATGACGAGCGCGTCGTCGGCGTTCTCGAGCCGTGAATATTCCACGAGACGCCTGTCAACTTTCTTTGTCTTGTCGATGGTCCTCAACGCTTCGAGGAGCAGTTTGGTGTTGTCCTCGTCGGTCAGGTTGTCGTTCGCCACCCTGTCGTGGTCATACATCAGGAGGAGCGCCTGCGCCTTCATGTAGCTGTCTTTCCCTTTGAGGTAAAAAGCCCTGATGTTCTCTACAAGCGAGTCCGCATCCTTCCCGTAGTCCGACCTGTACATGTGTCTCATCAGGCTGACGAGGCAGAAATGCGCCTTCTGTTCTTCGTTGAGGTCGCCGAACCGCAGCGAGTCGAGCGCGTCCTTGATGCCGTCGTCTTTTTTCATCCGGGCCTGCAGCCGGTACAAAGTGTCGTCAACATCGCAGGCATCCCCGCAGGCGGCAAAAGCGAGTGCCAAGAGAAACACTATGGCTGAAAAACATAAAAATCTACGCATGATACCGATATTTTGGCTGCAAAGATATATGTTTTTTCGCAAATATCGCGATTTTTTTGGAGACATTTTTTGTGGTGCGAAATATTATTGTCTTGATTTTCAATAACCTGAAAAGAAAAATTGGCGACAATTAGGGGGTTGACGCTCCGGGATGTGAAAAGCGTCTTGGCTTTTGCATATTTTTGCCGTCGGAAATATCCAGACAACATTCATACGTTAAACTTAAACACATAACAGTAAAATTACATCATCATGAAACACTTCTCAAATGCATTAAGAAGAGATGAGGCTGTTGACGGCGCAAACGCGTTGACAAAAGCCATGAAGCAGTTCAGCAACAAAGACGTCATCGTCGAAGTAATCAACCAGATCGAAGAGATCAACACGCAGCTCGCCGATGCGAACAGCAAGGTGTTATTCAACCATCAGTTGAATGAGCGAAACAAAGAGGTCAACGCATGTTTCCTTGTCATAAAGGGCCTTGCCGAAGCCTACATGAAGTCGTCCGACAGCACCCTGAAGGATGCCGCGGCGAAAATCATGGCGGTGCTGGTGAACCACAAGACTCTCACCCACCTCAACGTGGCCGAGAAATCAGGTAAGTTGGACGCCCTGATGCTCGACTTCGCCGCCGACGACGTGAAAACAGCCGCAGCCGCCATCCCCGGACTCAACGACTGCATCGCAAGGCTGAAAGCCGCCGGCGACGACCTCGCGGAACACCGCTACATGGCTCAAAAAGAACGCTCCGATGCCAACGCCACGAAAACGTCAGACCTCAAAAAACAACTGTACCACCTCATCAACAACAAACTCATTGTCATGCTGACCAACGCCGCAATCACCGAACCGGAACTGTACCAGCCTGAACTCAAAATGGTCGAAGACATAATCGACGAATACAACAACCTCGCAAAGTCGCACCGCAACAACACGAAGAAATAGACAAAGCCAGCGTTTTCGGTGATACGTATCATGTTTTTCGGTGAAAATGACTGAATGATGGTGATACGCATCACTTTTTTCAGTGAAAATGACTG
>JAKSMX010000060.1 GCA_024400305.1 Bacteroidales bacterium
CTCATGTGTGTCTTCGCCCGCTTCGAGTCCGCCCGCTATTACCTCGATGAGCGCTTCTTCAGCCGCCTTGCGATACTGCTTCACGAACACGAACTTGCCGTCCGGTCGCCGCGCGAGAATGGCGACGGCATTCCCGTGCCGGATCACCTCACGCTTCGCCTTTCGTCCGTCCGGCAGTTCGATGTCGAGTACGTCGACGCTGATGATCCTTCCCGTGTACTTGCGCTCCGAGCGGAGCATCTTTTCAGTCAAGTTGAGTATAACGCTTTTGAAATATTGGCAAAGCAACTATAGGTAGGACGAATTTTAAAACTGGCTTAAATTTTAATCAATGGAAGCTTCTTGTAATCAATGAATGCGCGCTTGATGTGTTTTGCGAGTTGAAATCTTCTCGGCAACCTTAACATATATCGTTCTGCTGTGTCCAGTACTGCATTCCAGCGATCTTTAGTTTCATTTGGATGGGCAATGGGATCATTCAAGAAGATGACATAGACAAGCTTTGCCTTGACACCAAGTTTATTTACGAGGTAATCAAGAAATGCGATGCGATTAGCCGTTTGGTAAAGTGGTCCAAGCCAGATGTCTTCGATAAAATTTGCATTAACATTCGTTGCAACATTTAGGAGCACTCTACGAATTTGCTCGAGCGACTCTCCCTTTGCTTGTGTGCCGTCCCCAAATGTTTCAGATATATGCGCCTTCGCCTCAATTAACAAGATTTCACCTTTATCCGTCTTGGCCAGACCATCCCATTGTGGTCCTTTGGCAGGCCAGAAATCTTTCAACGGATGAGCTGAATCGTCAATCTTAAGCTTTTTGAGAAAATCGTCTTGATATTCGCCATATCCTTCGGAAGCCAACGGTGAAAGGAATTCAATATGTTTAACGCAGAGGGCTTCTTCTAGTAAGTGGGGGGCAAGATTGGCAACGACCTGTAGATCGTGTTGACTGCCATAGGTGGTCGGCGGATGGTTAGGTTTTTTCATATTTTTGACCTCGTTTGAGTTTAGAGGAGAGTTTTTCTTTGTACAATGTCTTGCTTTATTTGCTTTAGTTGAGACAATTATAGCACAATATAAAATCCGTGTGAGAAAAATTTCTGGAATTGCAAAAAACCTGTGATATACTACTGGGCGAAGCAAAGGAGAAATATGAAAAACGAAAACAACAAGACAAATGAAAACAACAACTCCGGCAACCACAATGAGGTCCGGAGGATGAAGAACATGCTCAACTCGAAGCTGGAGTATTACTACGGCTTCGGAATGGGACGCTACGGCGAAGTGCTGAACGAACTGTTCGTGCACGGGAATGTGAATTCCCACAGGACGAGCTCAATCCCCCTCGCGGAGTTCTGGCAGCCGGACAACCTCGGACGGATCACGCAGGTGCTGCGTCCGTACCTCTCCCGTTTCGACGCGGAGAAGGCGCTCAAGTTCTTCGAGTTCCCGACCGATCCCGAGGCGGACGGCAAGCGCATCGGGCGTCCCTCGATGACGGACCTCATGCTGATGGACGGCGAATACCAGATCGCCCTCGAAGCGAAGTACACCGAATACTCGCGGATGCCGAACGAGACGGTCGATGAGTGGCTGCGCAAGGACGGCGTGGACTTCTTCCTGCGCCGCAAGGTCGGCAAGACGTGGCTCCGCTACATCCGCGAGGCGGGCTGCACCGACTTCGCCACCGACCAGCACCTCTACAACGAGTGCCGCGAGGTCTGCTACCAGTTCCTGCACCGCACGGCGTCGGCCTGCCACAAGGCGAATTGGAAGGACGGCCACAAGCCGGTTCTCATCTACCAGCTGTTCTTCGACGCGGCGAATCCCGAAAGCCGGGAGGACCGGATCGCCTTCGAGAACGAGCTCCGCAAGTGGGCGGGGATGCTCCACCTCAGGAACATGAAGTTCCTCATCATGTCCGTACCGGTCATCAACGCCGCAGATGTCGCGTCCCGCTACGCCGGAATGAAGGAGCAGATCTTCAAGGAGATGGAA
>JAKSMX010000061.1 GCA_024400305.1 Bacteroidales bacterium
GAAAATGACTGAAAGATGGTGATACGCATCACTTTTTTCGGTGAAAATGACTGAATGATGGTGATACGCATCACTTTTTTCGGTGAAAATGACTGAAAGATGGTGATACGCATCACTTTTTTTAGTGAAAATGACTGAAAGATGGTGATACGCATCACTTTTTTCGGTGAATCTGAAACTCTGAAACCCCTGAAACTTTGAAACCTTGAAACTCTGAAACCTTTGAAACTCTGAAACCCCTGAAACCTTGAAACCTTGAAACCTTGAAACCCTGAACCCCCTGAAACTTTAAATTTTCGTATCCGCTAATCAAAATTTTCCGTATCTTTGCCGCCCGAAAATTCATATCTAATCTTAAAAAAATTAAACACAAAATACTCATGAACAGAAACATTCTAAAACTTTTACTTTCGGCAGCATTTGTGATGTGCTGCACGTTCTCGGCTTTGGCACAACTCGGCACGCCGCCGGGCAACGAAATCTGGTACACCTCAAACGACGGTAAGGTGGTAACCCCTAACGTAACCGCCTTTGGAGGAGCCACAATCCAAAGCAATGAATATGATGCCGTAGCCAACAAGGGACGCATTATCTTTAATAGTAATGTAACAACTATCGGAGCACACACGTTTGAAAATTGCAGCAGCTTGACTTCCATCAACTTGCCAAGCGTACTGACGAACATCGGTTATCAATCTTTCCAAGGCTGCACAAATCTGGCCGAAATAAACATTCCACACGGAGTGACAATCATAGACGTTTATACTTTCAGCGGCTGCGCAGGCCTGACCGGGATAAACATTCCGAACAGCGTGACGAGCATCGGCGGTGGTGCTTTCAACGGCTGCACAGGCCTGACCGGGATAAACATTCCGAACAGCGTGACGAGCATCGGCAATAATGCTTTCAGTGGCTGCACTAACCTGATTTCAATAAGGTTACCCAATGGCCTAACGCGCATCAACAATTTTGTTTTCCAAAATTGCACAAGCTTGACCGAGATAAACATTCCAAACGGCGTGACGAGCATCGGCGGTTATGCTTTCAGCGGCTGCACAAGCCTGACCGAGATAAACATTCCAAACGGCGTGACGAGCATCGGCATTTATGCTTTCCTCGGCTGCACAAGCCTGACTTACATGATTGTTTTGGCCCAAAATCCACCACAACTTGACACAAACGTATTCTATGGCATCCCGGCCAACATCCCAGTTTATGTCCCCGACAAAGATGTATATAGTAACACCGGAAAATGGAAAGGATACAATTTCGATTTCAAGAATATCGACGACAATATATTTGCTTACAAGCAATTATCTTTGCGTGAAATCCACGCAGCATTGCAAGGCATCTCACTTTCGGATGACGAAACAACCGCTGTAAACGGACATATACAGTATATTAATAGTGTGCCAGACAATGCCGAGGCAACTCTTGAGAACAAAGCAATTATTGACAATGCCAAGAACGTAGCATTGGCTGTCATCGATTTACGAATAGCGAAGGACACCGCCATTGCCGAAATCAATGACGCAATGCAAGAAGTCACACTTTCAGACGACAAAACAAAAGTTGTAAACGGATATATACAGACGATTCAAGATGCAACAACTTTAGAGGATGTCACAACCGCAAAGTACGCAGCCCTGGCTGTCATTGATTTACGAATAGCGAAGGAAGCCGCTATTGCCGAAATCAATGACGCAATGCAAGAAGTCACGCTTTCAGACGACGAAACAACAGCTGTAAACGGACATATACAGACGATTCAAGATGCAACAACCTTAGAGGATGTCATGACCGCAAAGAACGCAGCCTTGGCTGTCATCAATTTACGAATAGCGAAGGACATCGCTATCGCCGAAATCAATGACGCAATGCAAGAAGTCACGCTTTCAGACGACGAAACAACCG
>JAKSMX010000062.1 GCA_024400305.1 Bacteroidales bacterium
TCGTTACCTTCCTTTCCAAATGAAATTCCCGCCGCAGTTGCCACGCCCAGCGCGGAAACGCCTTGAACAAACTCCTTGCGGTCGATCTTTTGCATCATCTGAATGTAAGTATACCAAAACTGTCGTGCGCTTGCGGCCAGCGCCTGCTTCGCAGCTCATGCTTCGCGTTCGGCGGACATGCATTAGCCAATGGCGATGCGATGGGACGAAATCGGAATGAAAGTTCAAATACTTGAGTTTCTGACTCTTTGCATCCTTTCGGTTGTTGCGCCTGACGCTTTTTCCATATCTCCTTTGGCGCGGACGAACTCTTCGATGAACATTACTGCGCCCTGCTCAAGGGAGATTCCGTACTCGCGAAACCTCTTCCTCGCTTTCAGCGCAAGGTCTTCGTCGAGTTCTAATGTGAGTGTGACCAGGTCTTCTTTTCGGCAAGCATACTCAATCTGCGGCTCATAAGCCGGGGCGTAGTCTTCGTTCAAGCGCGAGACATTGTAGATCTTCGTGATCAGGCCGTTCTCATGGACCATATCATGGACACGATGATCTCCCGTGTGTATGTGTCCGCAGAATGCCAGCTTCGGTTTCACGCGGGCGATCGTCGCGGCCAGCGCACGGCTGCCGAAATGCGGGGATTGCGTCTGGAGTGAAACATCGACATTCCAATCTTCAACAAACGGCGGCGTGTGGGTGATGAGAATGTCCACGCCTTCAGGAATCCACGCGAAATGGCTTGCGAGATCGGCCTCGTCGCGCGTCTCAAACGCCCAGCGTCCGCTGATCGGAGGAATCCACGGCGAACCGGCAATTCGAAGCCCCTTCACTTCGACAACCCTGTCCACGATGAAATGCACGTTGGTCGGCCAGACGACTTTCGTCGGCACGTCATCCCGTTGCGCAAACAGATCATGATTTCCCGGAATCACGACAAACTCCGTCTTCGGATATTTTTCGCACCATGCGGAAAACTTCCGGTTGATCCATTTCACCTGATCGTTGACATGCCAGACGCCCCAGCCCTTCATCGGCGCAAGGTCGCCTGCGATCACGACAAGATCCGCGTCGCACGGATCGAGTCCGTCGAGATTCCCATGCAAATCCGAAACAGCATATATCTTCATTGTTCAGTTCCTTTCTGCTTTCGTCCTTGTCACCTCGTGCGTGATCTTCAGAACGGCGAGGTTCAGCTCGATGGTCGTCTTGGCCGAATCGGTCGAAAGGTTATCGCCGATCAGCGAAGCGAGTTTGTGGCCAGCCTGCGAGAGCTTGGACGCCTGCTCGACAGATCCGTCCTTAAGCGACTGCAATGCCTCCATGTCGCGCACCATCGTGCGAACCTGCGCATAGGTCTCGATGATGGCATGTGTCGCCTGAATCGCTCGCTTGCTTTTCAACACTGTCGCAAGCATGTACAGACCCTTTTCCGTAAACGCATGCGGCAGATACTTGATGTTCGAACCACGTTTCCCGTTCAAGGTCACAATCTGTGACCTTGAACATTCTTCAGACGTCAAGGTGAGGATGTAACCATCGTAAAAGCGCTCGACATTTCGCTTAACGGCTTGATTCACTTCCTTTGTCTCAACGCCGTAGAGCGCCGCGACATCGCGATCCAGCAGCACCTGCTGGCCGCGAATTTGCAGCATACGCGACTTGACGGCATTGATGTCAACGGCGACGATGTTTGACTGATGATTCTTCATGATGACCTCCGGGGTACAGTATTACTACTCTTAGCAGTAACCCCTCGCGGTGACACCCGCTGGTCCTTTTGACCCTGCCACGTCTGC
>JAKSMX010000063.1 GCA_024400305.1 Bacteroidales bacterium
CTTGCTTTGATGGCGTGCGCTGTGGCTTTTTCGGCATGCACACGGGAACTGATTGAAGAACCAGTCAATGAGCGGCCGGTTTTGTCCGGTCTCAGGACTATGACTTTCACGGCTGTTCAGGAGAAGCAGGACAGCACGACAAAAGCTGCAATAGACGGGCGCGACATCAAATGGTCAAAATCAGACGCTCTCAGCGTATTTGACGGAACCGGCAACCGGAAGTTCACGCTTGTCGGCGAAGGCGGCTCCACCTCGGGAACCTTCATCGGATCTGCCGCCGCAGCATCCACTTATTATGCCATCTATCCATACACTGAGGCCGCTACACTGAACGGCAGCAAGATTGAAGGGGCGGTTCTTCCTGTCACACAGACCGCCACGGCGGGTTCTGCCGACCCGGCAGCAATGCTGATGATGGCCACGAGCACTGATGCCAATACTCTCTCATTCAAGAATGTCTGCGCATACGTAAAAGTAAAACCGGCTTTCGACTGTTCAAGGATAGTTCTGAAAAGCAAGGGCTACGAGAAACTTGCCGGCACCGTGAAGCTTGACTACAATGGCGGAGCGCCTACCGCTGAAGGGACAGCGGACGGAACCAATTCCGTGACACTTGACGGGACCATCACTTCCGGGAGTACATACTATATCGCAGCGCTTCCGCAAACACTTGAGAGCGGATTCGCAGTCCGCTTTCGGATAGACGGTGTCGATTATGAGAAGGGTTCGACCAAAACACTTGGCCTGACCCGCAACAGGATTATGGACCTCGGCTCATTCCAGTTTTCGGACCTTACGATTATTTCGCCCCTTCTGACAGTTTTCAAAGATGCCATAGAAGGTTCTGAAAACCCGACAACAGGATACGGAATTGGCTGGTAACAATAAATTGAAGCTGAAATGAAGAAATTTTTATTGTCAATAATTGCAGCCGTGAGCTGCATTTCCGCAGGCGCTCAGAGCACTCAAAAGGTGGATGCCATAGTTGTTGGGCTGGATGGTGGACGGACGATAGATGACTGCCACACGTTCACGCCTCCGGAAGAAGACGAAGGGGCGATGGTTGTTGCGGCTGTCACGTTCATCAATGAAGCGATAGAGATGAAAATCAAAAATGGAGAAGCGACTCTATACACCCTAAATGACAGCAGGCCATTGGAAACATACTTTGCCCATACTTTCAAGCTCACAGCCTATCAGGACCCGGACAATACGGGAGATTATTACACGACGTTCCATACAGGCGAGAGTGCATACAAGTTGCCCGGGGACGTGACTGCATACATCGCCACCTTGGGAAAACACGAAGATGCCGAAGTGATGGCTCTGACGCCGACAGATACCATCCACGTACGCGAGGCCGTGATACTGAAAGTCCAGCCGAAAACCACGGCGACCAGCCAGACCGAAATCACCCTGATGCCTTCCTGCAACAGGCGGGCGGCATCGCCCGACAATATGCTGACCGGAACCGATGCAGCAATCGACGCACTTGGAGATAACGACTGCGCCTTTTCTCTGGGGCAGAACGGCGTTGGATTCTACAAATGGAAAGGCCGCCCGCTCGGTGCGAACAAGGCATACCTGAACAAAGAAAATTAGAATTATGATGAAGAGAATATTTTTCCTTTTTACCGCCCTGACGCTGAGCACGGGACTGTGGGCGAATAGCATTACTTACACGGCAACGG
>JAKSMX010000064.1 GCA_024400305.1 Bacteroidales bacterium
TCCGTCTCGAATCGGTAAGGAACCCGTCAAGCTCGCGGATGGCGTCACGGCCACGATCGCGGGTCAGAAGGTGACGGTGAAGGGGAAGCTCGGCGAGTTCTCTTTCACGATGCAGGTTCGGTTGGAGCGCGGTTGACTTTGCGGCAGTCATTTGATAGTATGTGTGTCGGAAAGTCAAGGCGGCATGAACGCGGTTATTGATAGAATTTTGAAAGAGAAGAACGGCATTCTTCGGACGGAGGACGTGCTGAAGGCCGGTTTCTCCAAGACGACGCTTGGAAATCTCGTCAAGTCTGGTGAGTTGGAACAAGTGGCGCAGGGTGTTTATGTTCTGGCCGGTGAAATGGTGGATGAGTTGTTTGTATTACAGCTACGTTCGTCTCGGCTGATCTTTTCACACGAGACAGCATTGTGGATGAATGGGCTGTCGGATCGCGTGCCGCTTGAGCATCATGTCACGGTGCGGACGCGTGCGCCTTTGGGTTCGGAGCTTCGCGGATCATGTCGGTGCCATTATGTGCAGGGTGAGTTCCTGAATGTCGGATTGGAGATGCGGCGGACGGCATTTGGGAACATGGTGCGGTGTTACAATGCGGAGCGAACAATCTGTGATCTTGTCCGTGATGAGCGCAAGGTGGGCGTGGAGGCCTTTGTTGGGGGAATAAAGGCATATGCCGATAGCCGAGACAGGGATATTGCGAAATTGATGGGCATGGCTCAGACATTCGGCGTGGAACGCGAGCTGTCCAAATACATGGGGGTTCTGTCATGAGCAGTGCGGCGGAGATGAGTTTAAAGGCGAGGTTGAGGAACTTTGCGAAGGCAAAGCAACTCAAGCCGCAGACGGTTGTGCAGAACTTCATGTTCGAGCGGCTGCTTGAGCGTCTTGCGAAAAGCGAATACAGGGATCATTTCATCATCAAGGGCGGGATACTCATTTCTTCGATGGTCGGAATTGCGACGAGATCGACGATGGATATGGATGCGACGGTTATCGGGTTAAAGCTGACCATGCGTAATGTCAGGTCTGTGGTGGAGCGGATTGCCGCCGTCCCGTTTGATGACGGAGTGACGTTTTCTGTGGTGGATGTGCGGCGGATTCGGGTGAAGGTTGAGGGGTATGATGGCATTCGCGCCAAGTTACAGGCGAAGCTCTTTGGGCTGCGCGTCCCGCTGTCGGTTGATTTCACGGCGGGGGATGAGGTCGTTCCGGCACCGGTGGAATACAAGTATTCGTGTCAGTTTTCCGAGTCGAGAATTCTTCGGCTCCGTGCATATTCGCTGGAGACGGTCCTTGCAGAGAAATGTGAGACCATTCTGCAGCGGAACGTCACGACGACGCGGACAAGGGATTTCTACGATGTCTACATTTTGACCAAACTTCGGAGAGTGAGGCGTCGGATCTTCAAACGGGCGTTGATGGCGACATGTGAGAAACGAAGTACAGCAGGACTTTTGAATCGCACTGATGAGATTCTTGATATGGTCGCGCAGAGTGGCGTGCTTTTGGACTACTGGCGTAGGTACCAGCGGGAATTTCCTGCGGCGTCAGGAATCCGCTTCGCGGAGGCGGTTCAAGCGGTTCGCTTATTGCTGTCTGGTTTTGCAGACAAAAGCTAAGTTTTCTTAGATTCATAATTGATATTGTCGGCAGCGATCAGTCGGTGTGGC
>JAKSMX010000065.1 GCA_024400305.1 Bacteroidales bacterium
AAGAAAATACTCATAAGAGCCGTCGTTACGGACAGCACGACAAGCGTAATAAGACCGCCACGCCAGGTCTTTGGCGGATTTGCCCGACACACAAGAACGGTTCGGATTGCATAGCAAGCGCCCCAGATCAGCCCAATAATCGGAAACTCAATTAAATTGCTCAAGCTTTTCGATTCTCCTACGTGTTCCAATAAGCCCCACAGAATCGGCACCAGCGCGATTGCCAACACATCCCACCATGACAAAACGGCAAACATGTGCAAATGTTTGAGCTTGCAAATCACACCCTGAAGAACAAGACTTAGAACGAACGGCAGAAGCGCTCCTGCGAGAACAAACATAATGGCACTTCCCCAAGACAAAAGCATACCCACCCTTTTCTCAGCCTCGCTCCGAACAAACGGATCCCGACCTTCCTCTTGTAATTCTCTGCATTCACGGTCTGCAACTTCAAGCAAGTCCTCATTTTCGACATGTAGCTCGCTCCAGTTACATATCGCATCCGGCCGACGCGACGCCCTAATCGTCAATCGCAATGATGCATTCTCGACCGACGCATATAGCGCACAAGGAGGATTGTGGAGATCAAAACTCGGATTTCTCACAACACCATTTGAAAACGCGACACCTACCACATCATAAAGTGTCACGAGATCCGCCATCACTTCCGAATCCGTCACATTCGGCTCGTAACTCTTCAATGCGGTCAGGCAACAGAGGCGAGCCGACTTAGGCGTATAGCCAACTGTTAGCGTATCAAGTCCCGCAGGCAACCCTTGGACTCGCAAAGTGTCACACCGCTCACCGTGTGGACCAATTTGCCCATGCCGTCTTCTTGATTCCCAAAGCGACGCCTCGCATTCGTCGCCCAACTTAAATCCAAAGAAAGAATCCGAAACGATAGTTGCCGGCATATCCTTCGAACGTTCCGGCCATACCGCGCAAACGCAAACGACCAAAACAATGCCCACAAAGGCAAAGAGACTCCACGATGCTACTTGTTTTATTTTCATTTCAGTGTTTACGCCGTCCATCTACCTTACACTCGCACCGAATCTTCTTGTCTCGAATCAGTTCATTATATTTTCTCCGCAGATCTTCGGCATAATCTTGACAATTATAGGTGAGAATGTTGTACGGCCTCGGCCGCACCCGCTCCTCAGCCTTCCGCATGACACAATCATTATACCATCCCGGAACCCGCACCCATTTAACATTTTTCCAATTATTGTCCTCCCTCTTTTCGCTTCCCCAGAAATACCCAACGCCCGTGCTCTTGCCACCGTCCTCATAAACCAAATGTTCGTGCACGAGCTCAAGATTTTTTCCATCCAAATTCGCATTTGCGGAGAAATTCTTAATCCAGGGCAGGTAATCGAGCTTACGCTTGATAAAATATGCACAGCCATTTGGATCATAGTTATTGATCGGGTCGTTGCGGCAAAAGGCGTA
>JAKSMX010000066.1 GCA_024400305.1 Bacteroidales bacterium
TTGGCCACCAAATGAACAGAGGGGGCGGAAATGAACCGTCCCCTTCGTTATTTTGTAGGAGAAGCCGTTGTTTTATTGGGCTTTCCGCATTTCGTGAATTGAATTCGATTTGTACGTTATGAGGAAAATCTCAGCACAATGTGCAAATGTCGAACAAATCGAACCGTGGAGAATTCGTGTTTTAGGCCTGAATGTCCTTGGAATGCATGAAAAATTCGTTTTCTGCATCGTTCGGCGTTTTGCCACGGTTGTAAGAGTGCGGTCGTTTCGCGTTGTAGGCCTCAAGCCAAAGTTTGACGGCGTCGATCATTTCCCGTTGCGAACGATATTGGCACGGATTGATGATCTCTGCCTTCAGGTTACGGAAGAACGACTCAATCACGGCATTGTCCTGCGGCGTATGGGGACGAGAGGCGGATTGGATGACATTGTGCGTCTTGAGGCAGTCCATGAAACGCCGGGACAGGTTGGCGGAACCTCGGTCTGAATGAAAGACGAGTCCGTCGTCGGGCTTGCGGGACTCATATGCCGAGAGAAAAGTCCGCACGACGAGTCGTGTGCAGTTGCGGACGCCAAATTGGAAGCCGACGACCTTGCGGGCGAAAATGTCGACGATGACGCAGAGATAGACACGGGTTCTGTGATAATGCAGTTCCGTCACGTCGCAGACCCAGAGTCGGTTTGGCGCGGAAGCCGTGAACTCGCTTTCGTGCTTTCGGAGCCGGTTCGCAAGCTGCCGGCGCATGCGCTGGTATTTGCGGCTGGCGGTGTTGCGGTTGCTTTCGATGTTCAGCTCTTCCATGATGCTGCGGACGGTTGCAGGATCGGCGCCGTTGCCTTCTTGCTTGAGCTTGAGGGCGATCATGTCCGCGCCATAGGCTCCGTGGCTTTCCTCGAAGATGCGTTGAACTTCAGGCATCAGTTCGCGACGCCGGACACGATACCATGCGTCCTCTCCCTTGGCACGAAGCGTATCGTTATAGTAGGTGCCGCGAGCAATGTTGAAGGCATCCGAAAGACTGCGGACGGAGTATTGGTCGGAGAGCCGCTTCATCTCATCCAGTTTTTCACGCCGGGTTGCCCGTGTGAAGAGGTTGCTTGCCTTAAGTATCTTGACGACGGTGAGTGCCTTTTCAAGTTGCGCCTCGAGTTTATCAATGTGAGTTGCCCGAACCGCCTGCCTTTTTTCTTCTGCAGGTAGTGGCTTCGCATAGGCATGTAGCCATTGATGGAGCGTTGTGTTCGGAATCGCGTATTTCGCGAGGAATTCTCCGCGTGATCCTTCCCATGTGGCATATTCTGCCACAACATTCCGTTTCAGTTCTTCTGGATACTTTTTCATGTTGTTTCCCTTTTTGCTTTTCGCCGCCATGACGAAAAGGTGCGAAGTATAACA
>JAKSMX010000067.1 GCA_024400305.1 Bacteroidales bacterium
GTGTCGGAGGTATAAATAAATGCTTAAACGAAAAATTGATGTTGTTTTTAATAGGTTTTTGACGGATCCTCGAAAGTCGGCGTTGCTGATTACGGGATCAAGGCAGGTTGGCAAGACGTTTAGCATTCGTCAATTTGGGCAAAAGCATTTCAAGTCATTTGTTGAAATCAATTTCATAAAGGACAAGGAGGCGCGGGCTGTTTTCGAAAATGCTGTGGATGAGAAGGATGTCTTGCTTCGGCTGTCGGCAGTGGTGGACGGACGTCTTATACCGGGTGAAACGCTGATCTTTCTGGATGAGGTTCAGAAGTGTCCGGAGGCAGTGACATACATCAAATTTCTAGTGGACGAAGGGAGCTATCGATATGTTCTCAGCGGATCACTTCTTGGTGTCGAGCTTAAGAATGTCCGTTCCGTCCCTGTCGGATATATGAGTGAGGCGGAGATGTATCCGCTTGATTTCGAGGAGTTTCTTGAGGCGAATGGCGTTAGCAGCGAAATCGTTGCCCATTTGCGCCAATGCTTTGTCGAACGCAAGAGTCCCGACAAGGTCGTTCATGACAGGATCATGCGTTACCTGCGGCTTTACTTTGTCGTCGGGGGCATGCCGGCTGCCGTCCAGCGGTATGTCGACACGAACGATCTGAAGTCCGTGATGGACGAACAGGCCAAGATCATCGTGGAGTACAAGAGGGATGTGACGCAGTATGACGAGCAGCTGAAGATGAAGTTGCGTCGAATCTATTCGCTGGTGCCATCGGAGCTGAACAAGCAGAACAAGCGCTTTTATCTGAAGACGGTGACGGCTCGCGGATGTCTGGATCGGGTTGAAGATGACTTTGTCTGGCTGAAGGAGGCCGGCGTGGCCATTCCCGCATTCAATGTTGACGAGCCCAAGGTGCCGTTGGAGCTGGCGACGAAGGCCAATCTCTTCAAGCTGTTCTTGAACGATGTCGGGCTGTTGGCGTATCTGTACATGGACGGAATTCAGCTGAAGATCCTCAATGACGAATTGGACATCAACTTCGGGTCGGTTTATGAGAACTTCGTGGCACAGGAACTGATCGCACATGGCTTTGGCAAGGATGGCGCAATCCATTATTTCAATTCAAAGCGTATCGGCGAGATCGACTTCTTGGTTGAACAGGGCGGGAGGGTTTTGCCGATCGAGGCGAAGTCGGGAGAGAATTGCGAATCGCATGTGGCGCTGACGAAGCTGATGAGAGCGCCGGAGTATGGCATCGACGAGGCTTATGTCCTCAACAAGTTCGAGCGGGTTCGCGAAGTGTCGGGGATTGTCTATTATCCGATCTACTTTCTGATGTTTATAAGACCGGTGGCGTTGCCCGACAAGTTGATCTACAGAGTCTAAGCGGATATTGGGTGGTTGTG
>JAKSMX010000068.1 GCA_024400305.1 Bacteroidales bacterium
GCCTTCGGCAGCTCGCCCTTCGGGCTCGGCGGATACTCGGGAGACGGCGGACGAGAATATCCACTTGCCGTCAGGCAATCGCGAAGCGACGGCTACGGTGGTGCATCTGGCCGCCTTCGAACACCAGTTTGTGCTTGTGACCCTTGCGCGACTGCTGGCCCTTCTGTCCCTTGCAGGACGTCTTGCCCATGCCCGAACACACCTCTAGCGACCGCCTTCGGCGGCTCGCCCTTCGGGCTCGGGTGATATTCATCCGCGGCCGACGATAACGTGATTTTCAATCACAATCGCCGCCTAACGTATCCCCTTGACGGCTCTCGTATTCATCTTGAAGCGTCCCATTCTGCGGCTTCCTCATCAAAACTACAACACCAAATAAGGTGACTATCGGGATCATGATGCTCCACTCCTGAAATCGTCCGATCAACGAAACGGCTATTGCCGCGCCCGTCATAAACATCGCAATGATGCCGGCGTAGCAAACGGCTTGATGCCTTGTCTCATGCGATCCTGTTCTCACCCACGACAACCAGGCGATCGACGCAGACCGCAGATTTCCCGTGCACATAGTGGAAACGTAAGCCGTTCCGTGAACCTTTCGGAAGGTCTGCACCTGCAAGGCGCAAACGACGGAAACGATTAGGTTCGCCAATCTGTCCTGCGCACCGCCCTTCAAAAAGAAACAACCGCAGAGCAAGATCGCCTCTACAAGGACAATCCCTTGCCTCCAATGAAACACAGAGGTCGACGACCACTTCCCTCGAATCCAATCTACCGCTATCACGCCCAGACCAAACGCCATGACCGGAAGCGCGTACTTGACCGCACCAACCATATTCCCCATCGCGAGGGCCATCCCGCAAAGGGCAATATTACCCGTCTGTGCATTGGCAAAGACATGTCCATGCAAAAGAAACGAATACGATTCAAGGAAGCCCCCTGTTACCGCCAATAATGCTGCAATGCGAAACGATTCTGATGCCTCCTGATTCATCTAAACATTCTCCTCAATTTCTTTGCATAAAAAAAGCCGCGGCACAAAGCCGCGGCTTTTTTCAAACGGAGTATCGCGTCAACTTAAGCAACACTACCACCAGCCTTTTCGATCTTGGCCTTCGCCGAAGCGGAGCACGGGACTTTCACCGTGAACTTCTTGGTCAGCTCGCCCGTTCCAAGAATCTTGATCTTCGGATTCTTGTTATCGGAGAAACCGGCCTTGGCCAACGATTCAACGGTAATCTCAGCGCCAGCTTCAAACTTCTTTTCGAGGTCCGAAACATTGACGGCGAGAGCCTTCGCGTTGAAAGCAGCATTGTTGAAACCGCGCTTGGGCAAGCGGCGAACCAAAGGCATCTGACCACCTTCGAACACCAACTTATGCTTATGGCCTT
>JAKSMX010000069.1 GCA_024400305.1 Bacteroidales bacterium
GACAAGAGCCGCAATGCGGCGGTCGGGTTCATGAATTATGCCGCGGTCGCGACTTATTGGGCTGTCGGTGCGTTTGTCTCCTCGCGGCTGAAAAGCGCTGCTTGGGGATCTAAGACGGTGGTTGAACTCGGAGATTATCTCAAGACGCGGAATCCGAAACTGAAGGGGTTTGGGCGTCGTCAGATCTATAATATGGTTGAATTTTATGAGACCTATTCGTCGGCTGAATTTACCGCCCTATACGAACGTTTGAAACTGGACGAATTCGTCAGTCCGTTGTCTGGACAAATTGTGCAGTCGAAAAATGCACAATTGGAGACGACCGCTCAAATTGTGCATTTTGAAAATGCACAAACGGCCAATGGCTTTGACGATTTGCCTCCCTGCCCGATGTTTCTCGCAATTATAAACTTCACCAATCATGTACTCATTATGAATGGATGTAAGAAGCTGGATGAGAAGGTTTTCTACATACTTCATGGTGCCAGGAATCGATTGCTGAACAAGGAAATGAAGCGTGCCGTGTATGCCGACACCTATGCGGCGGTCATGAGCAAGGAAAAACTTATGACGAAATCGCTTCATGAGAAATATCCGGGTGCGGAGTTCTTGCTTAAGGATCGTACGCTTTTGGATTTCTTTGACTTGCCTGCCAAACATACGGAACCGCAGCTCCATGCGGGTATTCGGGAAAACATCAAGAAGTTCATCTTGGAGTTGGGTAAGGATTTCCTTTGGATGGGCGATGAATACACGATTCAGGTTGGCAGCAAAAGGCGGCGCTTGGATTTACTGTTCTATCATCGCGCCTTGCGGTGTCTTGTCGATGTGGAATTGAAGGCCGTTCCGTTTGAAGCCGAATTCGTCGGGAAAATGGATCTCTACCTGTCGGCCATTGATCATGAGGTCAAGCGTCCGGAGGAGAATCCGACGGTCGGTATTTTGCTTTGTCCTCATGCGGACAAGTGCGATGTGAAATATACGCTTGATCGTACGATGAGTCCGATGATGGTCGCCGAGTATCGCCGCCTGTTGATTCCCGAAGAGGTGATGAAGAAGTCGTTGGAGGAATATTGCGCTTTTATGAAGAAGGATGAATTGCGGAAGGGTTGAAGGGATGACAAGTATATGAGCCAGTTGCCAAAGAGAGACAAACTTGATCCGGTGCAGGCGTCGGCGGTGGATTTTGCCGTGGCGCAGGAGGGGAACTTTTCCATCAAGGGCGAGGCCGGGACGGGGAAGT
>JAKSMX010000007.1 GCA_024400305.1 Bacteroidales bacterium
CTCGCGACCCCGACCTTGGCAAGGTCGTGCTCTACCAACTGAGCTATTTCCGCTTGACTTTGACGGTGCAAAAATACACATTTTTTCAATGTGTCAACGTTTTTTTTGAAAAATTTTTTATCGTCTTAAAAATATCTGATATTCAATACAATACAACTCAAACACACACGACATTATGTCTTTGCAGCTGCTATTTCAGGAGTTTTTTGATTTCATTCAACTTCATCAAGGCCTCGACAGGCGTCAAAGTGTCGATATTTGTATTCAAAATATCCTCTTTTATCTGCAACAAAAGCGGGTCGTCGAGCTGGATGAAACTCAGCTGCATGTTGTCAACCTGCTTGCTTTCCTTGACGGCTTCATCGAGGTTGTCGTGAGAATGTGATTTTTCAAGCATCGAGAGCAATACATCGGCGCGATCGATGACCTTGCGCGGCATTCCGGCCATGGCAGCGACGTGGATGCCGAAGCTGTGTGCGCTCCCGCCACGTTTCAGTTTCCTCAAAAAAACGACTTTGTTGCCAATCTCCTTCACGCTGACATGATAGTTCCTGATTCGCGGGAATGAAGCCTCCATCTCATTAAGTTCATGATAATGGGTGGCAAACAGCACTTTCGCCCGGAAATACTGGTGTTCGTGCAGATACTCCGTTATCGCCCACGCAATGCTGATTCCGTCGTAAGTGCTTGTACCGCGCCCGATTTCGTCAAGAAGAATCAGACTCCGGTTCGACACATTATTCAATATGGACGCCGTCTCGTTCATCTCAACCATGAATGTCGATTCGCCGGACGAGATGTTGTCGCTCGCCCCGACACGCGTGAAAATCTTGTCAATCAAGCCGATACGCGCCGAGGCCGCCGGCACGAACGAACCGATCTGAGCCATCAGGACAATCAACGCCGTCTGTCGCAGCAAAGCCGACTTGCCCGACATGTTCGGCCCGGTGATGATGATGATCTGCTGTTTCTCGCGGTCGAGATAAACGTCATTCGAGATGTACTCCTCCCCCACCGGCATCAGTTGTTCGATGACAGGATGTCTTCCTTCCTTAATATCAAGCACATACGACTCATCGACTGTCGGCATCACGTAATTATTGTTCAATGCGATGTAGCCGAAGCTCACCAAGCAGTCAATCTTTGCGACCAAAGCGGCATCAACCTGAATCGGCGCGACGAAATTATTGGTGGCGTTGACAAGCTCCGCGTAAACCTGTTCCTCGATTGCCTGAATGCGTTCTTCCGCGCCGAGGATTTTCTGCTCGTACTCTTTCAGTTCCTCGGTGATGTAACGCTCCGCATTCGTCAGCGTCTGCTTGCGAATCCACTCGGGCGGCACCTTGTCCTTGTGCGTGTTTGTGACTTCAAGATAATAGCCGAAGACATTGTTATACCCGACTTTAAGAGATGAGATGCCGGTCGCCTCCATCTCGCGACGCTGTATATTAATAAGGTATTCCTTTCCGGAACGCGAAAGATTCCGCAGGTCATCAAGTTCCGCATTCACACCGTCGGCGATGACATTGCCTTTTGAAACGACTGCCGGCGCATCGGCCTTTAATTCTTTCTCAATGCGACTGCATATCGACTCACACGGATTCAGCTGCTCGGCGAATGCTTTTACGGAAGCGTTTCCGCTTGCGTTGCACAACTCACGAATCGCCTTAATCTGTTCGAGCGCACGTGCCACCTGCAACAGTTCGCGCGGATTGATCCGGCCGAGTGACACCTTTGATATAAGTCGTTCAAGGTCGCCGACCTGCCGCATCGAATCCTGGAATTTTGAAATGACATCACGGTTCTTGAAAAAATAATCCACGACCTCGTATCGCGCTTGGATCTGCTCCTTGTTTTTCAGAGGAAGCGAAATCCAGCGGCGCATCAGGCGCGATCCCATCGGAGAAACGGTCTTGTCGATGACATCAATCAGCGTTTTCGCATTCGGGTTTGAAGTATTGAGAAGTTCGAGGTTGCGGATCGTGAACTTGTCGAGCCACACAAACTGACCTTGGTCAATTCGCGAAAGCGAGGTGATGTAATCTATCTTATCATGTTGAGTTTCATGAAGATAATGAATCGCGGCACCGGCGGCGACTATCCCTTTAGGGAAGTCATCGACTCCAAAGCCCTTTAATGAAGTGGTGTTGAAATGCCGCAGAAGAATGTCGTTGGCGTAATCTTCGGTGAAGACCCAGTCGTCGAAGACAGTGAGGAAAAACTTGTCGCCGAAAGCCTCCACGAAATCACGGCGTTTGTCACGCTGGCAAAGCACCTCCGACGGATTCAGGCTCTGCATGAGTTTGTCAACATATTCTGTCGTCCCCTGTGTCAGGTAAAACTCGCCGGTCGAGACATCAAGAAATGCGACACCGGTCTCGTTTTTATCAATATGCACAGAAGCGAGGAAGTTGTTCTCCTTCTGGACCAGCACGTTGTCGTTGAAGGTCACACCCGGTGTCACAAGCTCCACGACACCACGTTTGACCAAGCCCTTGGCGGTCTTTGGGTCTTCAAGCTGCTCACATATAGCGACTTTCAGTCCGGCCCTGACGAGTTTCGGAAGATATGTGTCGAGCGCGTGATGCGGAAATCCCGCCATTTCCGAACCCAAGGCGGCGCCGTTGGACCTGCGTGTCAGCACGATGCCGAGAATGCCCGCCGACTTGACAGCATCTTCACCGTATGTCTCATAAAAATCGCCGACGCGGAAAAGCAGCATCGCTTCCGGATATTTCGCCTTGAAAGCGTAATATTGTTTCATCAAAGGTGTGTCGTTCGAACCAGCCATCAGAGTTGAAAATTTTTAAAGTTATAAAGTTTAAAATACAAAATCCTTATAAAAATAAAGTGTCGCAAAGGTAAACATTTTTGGCGAGTTGACGTTAAAAAAAAAGTAATTTTGCACAAAATTTTAAAAATGAGGAAACTTACAACGCAAGAGATGAATCGGTTGAATATAACTGATTATCATAATGTTAAAAAAATACCGGCAATCATCGTCCTTGACAACGTTCGTTCGTTGAGCAATGTGGGGGCGTTTTTCAGGACGGCAGACGCATTCAGGATTGAAGCGATTTATCTTTGCGGCATCACCGCATGTCCGCCGCACCGCGAGATTCACAAGACGGCGTTGGGGGCCGACGAAAGCGTCGATTGGAAATATTTCGAGACCACAGCACAGGCCTGCGAACATCTCAAATCTATGAATTACAGGATTTTCGCTGTAGAGCAAATTGAAAACAGCATCAAACTCGATGACTTTGAAGTGACTGAGAAATCGGCTTACATTTTCGGCAACGAAGTGGATGGCGTTGACGACTCCGTGCTACCGTATTGCGAACAGGCCGTGGAAATCCCGCAGGAAGGCACGAAGCATTCTCTCAATGTGTCCGTTACCGGCGGAATCATCATGTATCATATTTTCAAAAACCTATGGAAAAAAATATAATAAATTTTCTTTCCTTTATGTAAAAAATGTGTATCTTTGCGAGTTGTATTTTTCAACTTAATTAAGTTAATAAATTGTTCTCTATGAGTAAATTTACAATTAAAAGTATATTGATTATCACTGCATTAGCTTTTACTTCAGTTTCTTTGTCAGCACAAGAGACCAAGACGGGAACGTCTTCGGAAGAGGGTTTCAAGGGACACATTTACGTAACTGCGGATTTAGGTCTGGACGTCCTCACCGGTGATGTGAACAAGATAAAGCCGGGATTTGACTACCGTATCGGTGTGGGCTGGCAGTTCCTCAACTGGTTGAGTGTAAAAGGAAATTTCAGCAGCGGCCTTTTGCGCGGTGAATGCACTAAAGCAGACGGATTCAAGATCAAAGAGGGAAACTACATTGATGCCAACCTGAACGTTAATATCAGTCTCATTGACTTTTTCGCAGGGTACAGTCCAGATCGTTTCATATCAGTGACGCCGCACATCGGCATTGGATCATTCCAATACAGACTGAAGACTGACAACGCAGACGGCACGCGGACTAACATCGGTATAAAGGAGAACCTCAACGACGACGCCGATTACATATATTATGGCCACGGTTACAGGGAAAGACGCAGCGTTCTCGAAGTGCCAATGGGCTTGGAACTCGGTTTCAAGATCGCCCACAGATGGGATTTGTACCTCGACTATACGGCCACGTGGACAAACAGCGACTTTATTGACGCCTATGAGAGCGGCAGCAGCAACGACTGGATTTCGGCGTTTAACGTCGGCGCCAGACACAGAATCCTGAGGAACCCCGACCAACAGGCGGAGAAGCCTTATTGCAGCGGCTGGTTTGTCTCCCTCGAAGCAGGTCCGTTCTATGCACTGGGCGACGTGAGAAAAATCCCGTTGTTCGATGACACCAAATTCAACATCAATGTCGGCGGCGGTTACAAATGGGGAAGATGCTGGAAATTCTACGGGAAATTCGGATTTGCAACATACACCCAAGATGTAAGAAACAACGAAACAAACGAGGTAGTCTATATATGTGACGAAGGAAACCAGCTTAACACAGACATCAACATCGGTTTCGACATCATCAACGGAATAAAATACAAGCAGGACAGATTGGTGAGCCTTTACCTCCACGCAGGTGTCGGAATGCTTCACTACAAATCAAAAGGAACATATAAAAAGCACTTGAACGGCTTGCCGTACTATCCAGGGGAAGAAGTATATTATGGATACAATGAATATGAAGATGACCTGTACCACAGATCCGGCAACGGAATAGCAGGCAGAAGGGTCGTGGCAGAGGTGCCGGTGGGACTGGAACTCAGCTTCAGACTTAACGAACACTGGGATGTTTACGGAGACGCAACAGTCGCATTCTGTGACGGCGACCTCGTGAACGGCATTGTTTCCGGCACGTGGGAGGACTGGTATTTCACCACAAACGTCGGCGCGCGATACAACTTCAGCAGACATTGTCCGGAACCTCCTGTCGAAGAAGAAAAACCGACTCCTCAAATCATCGAGCCTGAAGAACCGGAAGAACCAGTTCAAAATGGCATCAGAACGGTCACAAGAAACGACGAGGTTGTCTTGAGATTCCATTGGAACGAGACGACACTCGACGTGCCTGAAAACAGAAAGATCATCGCTGACTTCTTAGAGAGAGTTGGCAAGAGGACTATCACAAAGATCAAGATCATTGCATACGCATCACCTGAAGGTTCGGAGAAGCTGAACGACAACCTCTCATTGAGACGTGCCTATGCAGCAAAGCAATTTATCGAGAACGAACTCAAGGGGAATGTCAAGAATGCAAAATTCGAAATGGAAGGCGGCGGCGCAGACTGGGCAGGATTTATGGAACTTCTCGAAAATTCCAACATAAAGAACAAAGAAGCCATAGCGGATATGCTCAACAAGGCAAATCCTGCAACAAGATACATTACATTGAAGAAACTTGCAGACAAGCAGCCTGAAATCAAGGATCTGTATCTCACATTGCGTAGAGCTTCTATCAAGGTGAAAATAAGCACCGTGGAAATAATTGAAGAGTAACATCCTGATACTCACAGAAAAAACTCCCGAATTTCTTCGGGAGTTTTTTATTCGTAAAAAAAACAATCAAGCTATAAAACCATCCTGTGGATTCCGATTTCGTATGGCTGATCTATGGCTTCAATAATCTTTTCGTAGTCTTTTTTATTGGCGACAAAGTCAATGTTGTTCGTGTCGAGAATCAAAATCCTCATGTCGCTCTGCTGCCTTATGAAGTCAAAATATCCTTTCTGAAGATTTTCGAGATACGAGTCATCAATCTTCTGCTCGTAGTCGCGGCCGCGCTTCCTGATGTTATGCTGGAGATGATCCACGTCAAGATAAAGATACACCATCAGCTCCGGCTTCGGGATGTTTGAAAAAATGATGTTGAAAAATCTCGAAAAAAGCGAATATTCCTCAGGTTGGAGATTCTCGCGCGAGAAAATCAACGACTTGGCGACGTAATAATCAGAAATGATGAAATCGTGGAACAAATCAAGATTTCCGAGTTTGTCCTTAAGTTGCTGATAACGAAGGGCGAGGAATGTCATCTCAACCTGAAAGGCATATTTGTCGGGTTCATCGTAGAACTTTGCAAGAAACGGGTTCTTGTCGGGTTCATATTCCTCAAGAATCAATTTCCCGTTGTAATCACGGGAAATCATGTTTGAGAGCGTAGTCTTTCCAGCCCCCATCGTTCCCTCTATCGCAATGTAGTTATATTTCATTTTTCATATTTTTTCACCAAACCTTCATCATTGCAAAGTTCAAGCAATCTTGCATTAGACATTTTCATTTTCGAATTAATGAAATCCGGAGCGACATCACAAAGCGGCATCAATGTGAACCTGCGCAGGTGCAGTCGTGGATGCGGTGCTGTAACATATTCTGTATCAACAATTTTATTTCCATAATAAAGAATATCAAGATCCATCGGACGGGAGACGTAGCCTTTATGCGGCGTTGTTCTGTCTCTACCCAGGTCTTTTTCAATATCCATAAGTTTCAACATCAAATCATCCGGCGGAAGCTCCGTTTCTATTTCAATCACCTGATTCAGAAACCATTGCTCGGCCTCAAACCCCCACGGCTCCGATTCGTAAACCGCTGATTTTCCAATTATGCGGCCGCAAAACTCTCCGACCAAGGCGCACGCACGTTCAAGGAGACTTTCACGTTCCCCGATGTTGGAGCCAATCAGGATGAATACTGTTTCTGAAGCCATTATTTTTTCAAAAATAAAGTGCAAAGATAGAGAAAAAACCAGTATCTTTGGCAAATTTTTAAAAGATAAAAAATGAAACAGTTTTTCAAATTCATGTTTGCGTCATGCCTTGGTTCGGCATTGATGCTTGTGCTGGTTTACTTTATCATCATAGGAGCTGTAACTTCAATGATCAGCAGCTCAAAAGACACAGTCACCGTAACCCCGAAGTCGGTGCTGTACATGAACCTAAACTATCAGATTCCTGAAAGGACCAATGAAGATGAGCTGACCGCGGCGTTGTCGGGTCTGAACGCAAACTTCGAGCAAGCCGACATGTCGGGCATGAACGACATCCTCGCAAACATCGACGCGGCCGCGACCGACCCGAACATCGCAGGAATCTTCCTCGAACTCTCGGAAATCGGCACTTCGACAGCCAACATCGAAGAAATCAGAAACCATCTCATCAAGTTCCGCGAGTCAGGAAAATTCGTGATCTCATACGCGGAGACGATGGCGCAGAGCGCATATTATCTCGCCACGGCGTCGGATGAGATCTACATCAACCCGCAAGGGTCGCTCGACATCCACGGCATGGCCGCCCAAGTAATGTTCTACAAAAACATGCTCGACAAACTCGACATCGAAATGCAGATCATCAGAGGGCCTAACAACAGATTCAAAAGTGCCGTTGAGCCTTACTTCCTTGACAAGATGAGCGACGCAAACCGCGAGCAATACGAAAAACTGCTCGGTTCGGTTTGGTATAAGATTGTCAGCGACATCAGCGAGACAAGAGGTGTGAATATTAAGAAAATCAATGAGTTGGCCGACAACTTGAGCCTCACTTTTGACGCGAAGGCGGCACTCGAAGAGAAATTCGTTGACGGGCTTCTTTACAGGGATCAGATCATTGCTATTATCAAAGACAAAGCCGGCATTGACGAGAAAAAAGACATCGAAATATTGCAGAACTCTCAATATGCCGAGGCGAGGGTGAAGCCGAAATCGATGCCGTCAAAGATCGCTGTCATCTACGCTTCGGGGCAGATTTTTGACGGCGAAGGCGACAACGACAAGATCGGCTCAGTCACGCTGTCGAAAGCCATCCGCGAGGCGCGTGAAGACGACAAGGTGAAGGCCATCGTGATGCGCGTCAACTCCCCGGGCGGAAGCGCACTCGCATCCGAGGTCATCAGGAGAGAGGTCGAACTCGCGAAATCAGCGAAGCCGTTCATCATCTCGATGGGCAACTACGCCGCATCGGGCGGCTACTGGATCTCGTGCGAAGGCGACCGCATCTTCACCGACGCCACGACGCTCACCGGCTCCATCGGCGTGTTCGGCACATTCCCCAACGCCCAAAAATTCCTCAACGACAAGATCGGACTCACCTTCGACGGCGTGAAAACCAACGAAAACGCCGACTTCGGAAGAATCAGCCAGCCACTGACACCATATCAGAAGTCAATGCTGCAGAAATACGTAGGCGAGACGTACAACGACTTCACCGCACTCGTGGCACGCACCCGCGGACTCCGCCAGTCGTACGTTGACTCAATCGGACAAGGACGCGTCTGGTCGGGTGTTGACGCTTTGGAACTCGGCCTCGTTGACGAGATCGGAGGCATCGACAAAGCCATCGAATATGCAGCAAAACAAGCTAATCTCACCGATTACTCATTCAAATATTACCCGGAACAACAAGATTTGATGCAACAACTCCTCAACGGGAACGTCCAGGAGCCATACACTAAATCATTGCTGCAAAAACGTTTGGGTAAAAACTATTCGTACCTGCAAGCGATGGAAAATGTCGAAAGCCTTGACGGCATCCAGGCACTGATGCCATTCTCCGTGATGGAATAAACCATTTTCACCAAAGCAACAAAAAACCTCAATATAAAGTTGAGGTTTTTTCGTTTGCCTATTTTATTTTTACTTATCTTTGCAAATTATTTATATGAATATGGGGAAAAAGATTTTACATACAAAACTTAAAAAAAGGATTTACTGGGCAATCATCAGTATAATCAGGTTTCTCCATAACGTATTGTATTACAGGAATATATATTTGGTCAACAAAGAAAACATCCCGCCTGTCCACACACCTTTATTAATAGTGTCGAATCATCAGAATGCGCTGAACGACCCGTTGGGAATACTTTTTTCGTTCAATGACAGAGTTGTGACCATTTTCACGCGCGGCGACATTTTCAAAAATCGTTTCGTGGGCAAGCTTCTGCGCTCGCTGTACCTGCTTCCAGCCTACCGGCTCAATGTTGACGGCGAAGAGACCTTGAAATACAACAACATCATGTTCAAGGAAGCCGGTGGCAGACTGCTTGACGGCCATGCCGTGGCGATTTTCCCGGAAGGGATAAACCAGACAAAACGATGGCTGGGAGACTTCTCATCAGCATACCTTAAAATGGCATTCGAGACGGCGGAACGCGACAATTTTGAAAAAGACATCGTAATCCTGCCGATGTGCAATCATTACAACGATTATTTCGGGATGCGAACCGACATGCTCCTGAAATTCGGCAAGCCGATTTCGCTGAAACCATATTACGACCTTTACAAAGAAAAACCGAGGACAGCGCAACGCACCGTCAACCATATAGTGAGGCAGGAAGTCGAAGACCTCATGCTCAACATCACCGACCTTGACAACTACGAAGCAATTGATTATCTGAGAAATACATACGGAATAAAGTATGCGCAACGACTTTACATGAACCCGAATGTCCTGCCCGAGAAACTCGTTGCCGACAAGAAACTTGTAGCCGAACTCGACAGGCTCAAAACGGAGAAACCGAAGCTGTCTGAACAGATTTACGAAAAAGCACTTGAACTCAAGAACAAATTCATTTCATATAACATCAAAGAGGAAGACCTCGACCGTCAGGACAGCAGATTCTCGTCGGTACTCATGGGATTCGCCTTCGTCCTGCTTCTGCCGATTTTCGTCATATCAATGATTCCGAACATACTTGTCTATTATTCGGTCGAGCCTATCGCACAGAGATTCAAGAGGAAAGGCGGGAAAGCGGCCATGTTCACCAGCGGGGTGCGCTTCGCCATGATGTCTCTTTATTCCTTGCCTTTGTTCTGGACGCTGTTTGTGGTTTTCGAATGGATTTACCTCGGATGGATCGTGGCGTTGTGCCATGCCGTCTTGCTTATCCCCTCGACATTGTTCGGCCTGCATTATATAAAAGAATTCAAGACCTGGATGAAACAGACAAAATTCTTCATCACAAAAAAGAAGAATTACAATAAATTGAACGAACTTTTAAAACTGAGGAACGAATTGTTTCTTACGCTTGACAATAATCTGAAAATATAAATATTTCATATATGGAAAAAAGAAGAGTAGTCATAACAGGAATGGGCATATATTCATGCCTTGGCAAAAACCTCGATGAGGTTCGTGATTCGTTATACACAGGGAAGTCAGGAATCATTCTCGACCCTGTAAGAAAAGAGATGGGATTCCGTTCCGGACTGACGGCGTTCATTGAGATTCCTGACCTGAAAGGGCAGTTGAGCAGAAACCAGCGCGTTTACATGCCGGAGCAGGCCAAATACGCATACGTCGCGACAGCCGAAGCCCTGAAAAACGCCCGTCTCGACCAGGATTACCTGAACGCGCACGAAGTCGGTCTGCTTTACGGCAATGACAGCACCGCCGACGCAGTGGTGAAATCAGTTGACACCATGCGCGAGAAAAAGGACACGACTTTGATCGGTTCCGGTGCGATTTTCCAATCGATGAACTCGACAGTGACGATGAACCTTTCATGCCTGTTCAAATTGAGAGGCATAAACCTCACAGTATCAGGTGCCTGCGCCAGCGGTTCACACGCCATCGGTCTTGGTGCTCTCCTCATCAAAAACGGACTTCAGGACTGTGTCATCTGCGGAGGCGCACAGGAAGTGAATCCGTATTCGATCGGCAGTTTTGACGGAATCAGCGCATTCTCAATTCGTGAAAGCGAGCCGACAAAGGCTTCAAGGCCATTCGACCGTGACCGTGACGGACTTATCCCGAGCGGCGGCGCGGCCACAGTCATCATCGAGAGCTACGAGTCGGCGGTGAGACGCGGCGCACCAATCCTCGGCGAAGTGCTCGGCTACGGATTCTCGTCAAACGGCGACCACATCTCCGTCCCCAACGTTGACGGACCGAGCCGCTCGCTCAAGATGTGCATCAAAGAATCCGGCATCGACATCCGCGAAATAGGATACATCAACGCACACGCCACATCAACACCGGTCGGCGACAGAAACGAAGCCAAAGCCATCTACAACGTCTTCGGCGACAACTGCCCGGAAGTCACCTCAACGAAGTCACAGACAGGACACGAGATGTGGATGGCCGGCGCGTCGGAAGTCATCTATTCGATGCTCATGATGAAAAACGAATTCATCGCAGCCAACATCAACTTCGAGAACCCTGACGAAGACTCGGCGAAACTCAACATCCCGAACAAAAGAATCGAAAAGAAATTCGACACGTTCCTCTCGAACTCATTCGGCTTCGGCGGAACAAATTCAACATTGATAATCAAAAATTTATAATAACCACAAAAAAAATTATTATTACTATGACAAGAGAAGAATTAGTCGCAAAGACAAATGAAATTTTAGCTGACGAATTTGAAGTTGAAATCGAAGACATCCAACCAGATGGAGACATCAAGAAAACACTCGAACTTGACAGCCTCAGCATCGTTGACATGGTCGCTCTCATCGAAGAGACATTCGGCGTGAAAATCCTTGGCACGGAAGTGTCAAAAATCAAGACCTTCGACGCATTGTACGATTTCATCCTTGAAAAAGTCAACGCTTAGGACAACTTGATACAGACTTGTATTAAATCTCTGAAAATGAGATTGATACAAGTCTTTTTTTCAATATAAAGATTCATTTGCGATGTACGATTTTGTCATAACAGGTGCAGGGTTGGCGGGGTTGGAACTCGGCTATCTCATGGCCAAGAAAGGCAGCAAGGTCTGCGTGCTTGAAAAAGACAGCCGCATCGGAGGATGCCTTCAGACCTTCAAAAGAAACGGCACGTTGTATGACACTGGTTTTCATTACGTTGGCGGTCTTGACGAAGGCCAGCCGCTGAACACGCTCTTCAAGGAACTCGACCTTCTGGATTTGCCGTGGAGACGTCTCGACAATGAAGCTTTCGATGAAGTCATCATCGGCGACGAACATTATTTTTTCGCCAACGGCTTTGACAACTTTGCCGAAAAAATCATAACTGATTACAAATCAAACGGTCACGAGATAAGCAAAGAGAGTGCTGAAGGGATTTTCGAATATGCCAGATTCCTGAAAGATGTCGGCGACAATATTTTCAATGTCTTAGGCGACGCCGCACATTCAAACACGATGGACTTGTTTGCGCGTTCAGCATATCAGTTCCTGAAAGACACAATCAAAGATGACAAACTCATCGGGGTTGTTTCCGGCACTTCAATGAAATTGGAACTGCGTCCGGAGACGCTTCCGCTTTACACTTTCGCACAGATCAACAGCTCGTTTATCCGCAGCGCATGGCGGCTCGAAGGAGGCGGAATGCAAATCGCAGACAAACTCGCCGAAGGAATCAGAAACTTCGGCGGAGGTGTCATCATCAATGCCAAAGTTACAAAATTCATTGAAAATGAAGGTGTTATAAAAGCCGTTGAGATAAACGGCGGAGAAGAGACAATCGAAGGGAGAAACTTCATCTCAAGCATTCATCCGAAACTGACGTTAGACCTGACTCCCAAAGAAGGCAGCCGGATAAAAAACATTTTCAGGAAACGCATCGCGAACCTCGGCAACACATACGGGATGTTCACCGTAAACATGAAACTAAAAGACGGCGTTGTTCCGTACAAAAATCGCAACATTTACATACACAACAATTTTAACAGCATTTGGCAACAGTCTGAATATCAACCTGATTTGAACAACAGAAGTCTTATGATAAGTTATCAGGCACCGACAGACAGAAGCACTTTTACAAGAAACATCGACATTCTGATGCCGATGTATTGGAATGAACTCACGAAATGGGAAGGCACCAAAGTCGGACACAGAGGCGAGGAATACGAGGAGATGAAACGCAGTCTCGCAGAGAAATGCATTGAGAAAGCCACGGAATACATCCCCGAACTCAAAGGGAACATCGAGGATTTTTACACCTCCACCCCACTCACATACCGCGATTACACCGGCACCATCGAAGGTTCGGCCTACGGAATCAGGAAAGACTGCAACAATTCACTGATGACGGTGCTTGCCCCGAACACGGCCATCCCGAATCTTTACATGACGGGGCAGAATCTGAATCTGCACGGCGTTCTCGGAGTCACGATGACCGCGTTCATGCTGTACAAACAAGGAAATTTTAAAATCACATAGTCATTCTTATTCATTTTTTTCTTATTTTTGCCAAATTAAAAAAGTCAGAGCAATCTTGAAGAAACCATTGATTGCTTCAGGACACAAGATAAGTTGTCGCTATTGACTATAAAAATATAAGAGTAATTAGTGTCTTTATTTATTGAAGACATACCTAAACAGAAAGAATAACAAATTATTTAAAAATAAGATAATCAATGAGATACGCATTAGTAACAGGAGGTTCGAGAGGCATTGGCAAGGCCATCTGCATCGCTTTGGCAAAAGACGGATTTCCAGTAATAATAAACTACAATTCAAACGACCAGGCGGCTTTGGAAGTCAAAGCAACAATTGAAGAGCAAGGCGGCAAAGCGGAATTGATGAAATTCAACGTCACCGAGGCAGCGACAATCGAGGCATCTCTGAACGCATGGAGCGAGTCACATCCGGAAGATTACATCGCGGTTTTGGTGAACAATGCCGGAATAAGGATGGACAACGTACTCGTTTTCATGGAAGACGAGCAATGGAACAGCGTGATTGACACCACTTTAGGTGGATTTTACAATGTCACGCGCCGTCTCGTCAAGACCATGATGACAAAACGTTGGGGCAGAATCATCAACATGGCATCATTGTCGGGGCTGAAAGGCCTTCCGGGGCAGACCAACTATTCTTCAGCGAAAGCGGCTGTCATCGGCGCGACAAAGGCTCTGGCGCAAGAAGTCGCCTCGAGAAAAATCACCGTCAACGCAATAGCACCGGGGTTCATAGCGACTGACATGACCAAAGACCTTGACGAAAAATCGTTGAAAGCCAACATTCCGGCGGGTCGTTTCGGTCAGCCGGAAGAAGTCGCCGCTGTCGCGTCATTCCTCGCATCTGAGGGCGCATCGTACGTGACAGGCAACGTAATCTCCGTCAACGGAGGTTTATATACTTGATAATGAGGAGAGTAGTAATCACCGGCATAGGGATTTACTCTTGCATTGGCACGAGCAAGGAAGAGGTGGCGGCATCGTTGAAAGCCGGCAGGTCGGGCATTGGCATCGACCCGGCAAGAATCGAATACGGATACCGCTCTCCACTCACCGGCATCGTGCCGAAGCCGCAGCTGAAAGGCGTTCTCGACAGGAAAGCGAGGATGTACCTCGCAGAACAAGGCGAATATGCCTACATGTCATCAGCACAAGCTTTCGTTGATGCTGGAATTGACTCCAACTATCTGGAACACAACGATGTAGGTGTCATTTTCGGAAACGACTCCTGTGCGAAAGCCACAATTGAATCCAACGACATCACCCGAGAGAAAAAAGACACGACGATGATTGGGTCAACGTCGGTTTTTCAGGCGATGAACTCCACTGTAACCATGAACTTAGCAACAATTTTCAAGTTGAAAGGCATCAACATGACCATCAGTTCCGCCTGTTCGAGTGGTTCAAACGCCATCGGTTTCGGAGCAATGTTGATTCGTAACGGATTGCAAGACATGGTGTTATGCGGAGGCGCACAAGAAACAAACGTTTATTCAATGATTAGCTTCGATGGCATAAGCACCTTCTCCACAAGAGTTGACGACCCGACAAAAGCATCGCGCCCGTTCGACAAAGACCGAGACGGCCTTGTGCCAAGCGGCGGCGCGGCAAGCCTCATCCTTGAAGAATACGAACACGCAATAGCAAGAGGCGCAACGATTTACGGAGAAATCGCAGGCTTCGGGTTCTCTTCAAACGGAAATACCATTTCGCAGCCGAATCGCGAGGGCAGCATGAAATCCATCTTGATGGCCCTGAAAGACGCCAAACTTGAACCCAAGGACATTGATTACATCAACGCTCACGCGACTTCAACTTATCAAGGTGATTTGATTGAAGCACAAGCACTTATAGATTTATTCGGAGATCTCAAGACACCGATTTCATCAACGAAGTCGATGACCGGACACGAATGCTGGATGGCTGGCGCGTCAGAAATTGCCTATTCACTTTTGATGATGCGTGATGGCTTTATCGCACCCAACATCAACTATAAGGAAGGAGACGAATTTTCCAAATCATTGAATATCATTCCAATTGCAATGGAAAAGAAAATTAACGCTTTCCTTTCCAACTCGTTCGGATTTGGAGGGACAAACAGCACTCTCATAATAAAAAAATGCTTGATTTAAATCAAATAATATGTCAAGAATTGAAATAGAAAATAAAATAAATAAATTCCTGCTCGAAGACATAGAACTCGAAGAGGAGTTGCTGAAACCAGAAGCAACCCTGAAAGACGACTTGAAAATCGACAGTTTGGACTACGTTGACATCGCCGTCATGATTGAAAACACTTTCGGTTTCAAAATCAAACCCGAAGACATGAAAGAGGTCATCACTTTGGACGACTTTTACAAATTCATCGAAAATAAATTAGGTTAATAATGCCTGACAATCAAACAATTATTAATGATAATTGGAAAGGCACAACAGATGGCGGCAGTTTTGGAATAAACTCCCTGTTTTTCATGTTACGTGTCTTCGGCTTGAGGACGATGTATTTCTTCATGGCTTTTGCCATACCGTTTTACGTGTTTTTCAGAAAAGAAGCCCGTAAGGGAATCATGAAATACTATCAGAAAATTCATGGTTTGCCGGCATCACGTTCATTTTTCAAAGTATTTAAAAACAATTTCCTTTTCGGGAAAATGATGTTCGACCGTTTTTCAATAATGGCAGGCGACAGAAATTTCAAAATAGACTTCATCAACAACGAAAAATTCTGGAATCTCTGCGAACAGAAAGAAGGTTTCATGATTGGCAGCTCCCACATCGGCAGTTTTGAGCTTGCCGGATACATGTTTCATCAGGACAAAAAGAAAATCAACAGCTTGGTCTTTGACGGCGAGACCGCAGCCATGCAGAAACGCCGCATCGAGGCTTTCGCAAAAAACGGCATCACCGGAATCGCAGTGAAATCCGACATGTCGCATATTTTCGCGATAAAAAACGCCTTCGACAACGGCGAAATCGTCAGCATGCCATGCGACAGAATGCTCGGAAGCAACAAAAAAATCCCAGTTTTAATAAACGGCGTTGAGACGAATCTTCCACTCGGTCCTTTCATCACTGCGGCGCAAATGAATGTTAAGTTATTGAGTGTCTTCGTGATGCGCGAGAAATTCAGGCATTATAAAGTTTACGTCAACGAGATTAGTGCTGAACAAAATCTTTCTTCAAAAGAAAAAGCAAAGTTTTACGCTGATTCTTTCGCCGAAGAAATCCAGAAAATCCTGAACCTCTACCCCGACCAATGGTTTAACTTTTACAATTTCTGGAATTAATTTCAGAATTGAATTTCAGAATAAAATTTGGTCTTTCATTTTTATTTTATTATTTTTGCAACTTTTAAGTCAAAAAAGAAATGAAGATGGAAATGTTTCCGGCTTTGGAAAAAAGATATTGCAAAGAACATTTGTCAGCCATTGATGCACAACGACTTGCGCACGAAATATCATTCGGGCCGATTGTTTTTGAAGTGTCGCGGCTCATGATAAAATTCGGCATTCTCCAGATGCTGACCGACTCAAAAGACGGTTTGACTTTGGAGGAAATCGCAGAAAAAACGAAGCTTTCCGACTACGCAGTAAAAGTCATGATGGAGGCGTCGCTGACAATTGGCACCGTTCTCTATGAAAATGAGAAGTTTACGATTTCAAAAGCGGGATGGTTTCTGCAAAACGACCCGCTCGTCCGTGTTGACATTGACTTCAACCACGATGTGAACTATCAAGGCTGGTTTAATCTTGAGGAATCGCTTTTAAACGAGAAACCAGAAGGCCTGAAACATTTTGGCGAATGGCCGACGATTTACGAAGGACTCTCGCAATTACCTGAGCAAGTTCAAAAAAGCTGGTTCGGTTTTGACCACTATTACTCCGACCAATCGTTTGAAGAAGCAATGGCGATTGTCTTTAACTCCAACAATGTCAACACTTTGCTTGATGTTGGCGGGAACACCGGACGTTTCGCAATGAAATGCGTCGAGTTCAACGAAAACGTGAACGTCACGATAATGGACCTTCCGCAACAACTTGAGATGATGCGCTTACAGACTGAAGGGAAGCCAGGTTCCGACAGGATCCACGGTCACGGAGCGAATCTTCTTGACGAAAGCGTGCCTTTCCCAAAAGGTTTCGATGCAATCTGGATGAGCCAATTCCTTGATTGTTTCTCTAAAGAACAGGTTATCAGCATTTTACGCCGTGCTGCGGAGTCGATGGACGAAAATTCCACTTTATACATAATGGAGACGCTTTGGGACAGACAGAAATTTGAGACCGCAAGTTACTGTCTGACACAAATCTCATTGTATTTCACAGCTTTAGCCAACGGAAACAGCAAAATGTTCCATTCCCGCGACCTCTTCGATTACATAGAAGCGGCAGGTTTGAAAGTCGCCGAGATAACAGACGGACTTGGCAAAGGTCATTCATTAATAAAAGTATTTAAAAAATAAAATTAAACTAACAATATGAATATCAACGATTTTGACATATTAGACTTGATTCCGCAAAGAAGACCGTTCGTGATGGTTGACAGATTGACGGAATGTGACGACAACGGAGCCACTTCAGAATTAATCGTCAAAGAAGACAACATTTTCTGTTCAGGCGATGTGATGATTGAAAGCGGTATGATGGAAAACATTGCGCAGACATGCGCCGCGAGAATCGGTTATCTTGGACTGCTTAACAACGAGCCAGTTAAAATCGGCGTCATTGGCGGGATAAAGAACATGCAATTCTTTGATTTACCGAGAGTTGGCGACACATTGGTAACAAAAATAAACATTGTGAACGTCGTTTTCAATGTAACACTTGTGAACGCAAAAGTTTTCTGCAATGACAAACTCATGGCGGAAGGTGACATGAAAATAGCACTGACATAATGGCAATGGAACTCAAGGCGACAAAAAATTTCACGGTGAGGTTCAACGAGACCGATTCAATGGGCATCGTGTGGCACGGCTCCTACGTGACATATTTCGAGGACGCACGCGAAGCCTTCGGCATGAAGTATGGCTTTGATTATCTGACCATTGTGAACCAAGGCTTTTACGTTCCCATCGTTGACATGCACATTGAATACAAAAGCATGATGAGATACGGCGACGAAGGCCGCATTGTGATCACCTTCAAAAACTGCGATTCCGCCAAAATAATTTACGAATACGAAATATTCAACAGAAAAACAGGAAAACTCGTCGCAAAAGGAAGCACGCTTCAGGTTTTCGTTGACATGAACTACGAACTTGTGATCAGTTCTCCTGACTTTTTCATCGACTGGAAAATCAAAAACGGCATTAAAAATCAATGATTTACTGCATCGGACATAATATCATCTCACCTTTAGGAACGACAAGCGAAGAAAATTTCGAAGCAGTCTTGTCGGGGAAAACCGAACTGAAACAACATGAAAACCTGTTCGGTTTGCCGGAGACCTGTCATGTCTCGGTTTTCAGTAATGACTCCGTTTTCAAACAGAATGAGAACGATATTACATTCTTGGAAAATCTGATGATAAATTCAGTTGAAAAGGCAAATGAAGCCGCCAAGTTGGATTTGTCATCTTCCGACACGATTTTCATTATTTCCACAACCAAAGGCAACGTTTCTTATCTCTCTGAAAATGAAGACAATAGGATATTCCTATGGCATTCAGCGGAAAAGGTTTCAAAATATTTCGGAAACGCCAACGAGCCTTTGGTGATTTCAAACGCGTGTATTTCCGGAGCGGCTGCCCAAGTTGAAGCACTCCGACTCCTCGACGGGAAACACTTCAAAAACGCTGTCGTTGTTGGCGGAGACGTGCTTTCAAAATTCATCATTTCAGGTTTTCAGAGTTTCAAGGCATTGTCGCCTGAAAGATGCAAACCTTTTGACAGAGACAGACGCGGCCTAAACCTCGGCGAGGCGGTCGCCACAATAATCTACACAAACGAGCCAAAAGAAAACGCCGATTTCGCTCTTGAAAGCGGCGCAATAAGAAATGACGCACGACATATTTCGGCACCGTCGATAGAAGCTGAAGGACTCTTCAATACATTGAAAGAAGTCCTGAAAAATATTGACATTCAAGACATTGCATTTGTAAATGCGCATGGGACGGCCACAATTTACAACGACGAAATGGAAGCTCTCGCACTAAACAGAATGTCGATGCAGCAAATTCCTGTCAATTCGTTAAAGGCGTTTTTCGGCCACACATTGGGTGCGGCTGGCATTTTGGAGACCATAATTTCAGCGATTGCATTGAATAAAGGCTTGATACTCAAAAGCGTAGGTTGCGACGAACCTGACTGCAAACACGAAATCCATCCCACTTCAGAAACGACATCTACGAAAAAGAGAGCTTTTATAAAGATGGTCAGCGGGTTCGGCGGAACAAACGCCGCACTTTTGCTGAAATTGCCGGATTTCACCAGAAACGAAATTGAAAATCCCAGTTTCACGGAAGGTTTCAAAGATGATTTGAAAATTACCGGAAGCGCAACATTTGACGGAAACAATTTATTTTTAAATGATAAAAACATTGAAATACAACAACTTGGAGACAATATTTTAACAAACATATACAAGACTGCCGGCATTTCATATCCGAAATTTTTCAAAATGGATAAGATGAGCAAGGCAGGTTTCTTGGTTTCAGAATTGATGTTTAGAACCGCCGGTATCGACTACGAAGAACCGAAAGAGGATTTTGCAATTGCGCTTTTCAACAGAAGCGCATCATCCGACGACGACCTCACATATCTGCAAAGCATAAAAGACTTAACTGATTATTACCCAAGTCCTTCCGTGTTCGTTTACACGTTACCGAACATTGTGGCAGGCGAAATTGCAATACGAAATAAAATCAAGGGAGAAAGCTCGTTTTACGTCAGCGAACATCTTTCCGCAAAGGAAATCATCCGACAAGTTAATGTGATAATGCAAACAAAATCAGTGAATTATGTTCTTTGCGGATGGGTTGAATGCCTTAAAGAAAACTTTGACATCAGAATGATGCTTGTAAAAAAAGAAAATGACGATAACAAATTGATATTCAACGAAGAAAACATAAACAAAAAATGGAGAATTTAATCGCAGAACTGAAAGATGAAATCATCATGGTTTTGAATCTTGAGGAAATAACACCGGCTGACATTGATGACAACGCGCCGCTTTTTGGTGACGGCCTCGGCTTGGATTCCATTGATGCTCTTGAACTTATAGTTTTGATGGAGAAAAATTACGGCATAAAGCTGCAAGACCCGAAGCAAGGAAAGGAAGTCTTCAAGTCGGTTGCTGTGATGGCCGAATACATTTCAAAAAACAGGACAAAATAAATGTCGGACATCTATATCACCGGATGCGGCATCATTTCGGCCTTGGGCTACGGCAAGGAGGTGACAATGAATGCCTTGCGGCAACACAGAAGTGCTGTCGGAAGGATTCGTTTTCTCCAAACCGAACACACAGAACTTCCAGTTGGAGAAGTTCCTTTCAGCAACGATGAAATGAGACAAGCCCTTGGCATTCAAGAAAATACCGTTATGACACGCACAGCATTGATAGGTCGTATGGCACTGAAGGAAGCCTTGGACGAAGCCAATTTGGATCCATCAGGACAGAGAACCGCATTCATCAACGGCACGACGGTCGGTGGTATGGACAGAACCGAATTATTTGAGAAAGACTTCGTAAAGACCCACGATTGCGGAACATGCTCCGAAATGATTGCGGAACAAAGTGGCGGATTTTGCTTCGTTACAACGATGTCAACCGCCTGCAGTTCAGCGGCAAACGCAATTTTACTCGGCAAGGAACTGATCGAAACCGGCCGCATTGACGTTGCCGTTGTCGGCGGTGCCGAATGTATCACCAAATTCCATCTCAACGGATTCAACACCTTAATGATTTTAGACAAGGATGTCTGCCGTCCTTTCGATAAAAAGCGAGCCGGGTTGAACCTCGGCGAAGGTGCCGGATACATTGTCCTGGAATCAGGAGAATCAGTTAAAAAACGCAATATCAAGCCATTAGCGATTTTATCGGGAACGGCAAACAGATGCGACGCATTCCATCAGACAGCAACTTCGGCTGACGGTGAAGGTGCTTATCTGGCGATGACCGAGGCTTTGAAAAACGCGAATCTCAAGCCTTCCGACATCGACTACATAAACGCGCACGGGACCGGGACTGGTATCAACGACATGAGCGAAGGTCGCGCGATAACGAGGGTTTTCGGCGAAAACGTCCCGCCGACCGCATCAGTGAAAGCATATATCGGTCACACCACGAGTGCGGCCGGCGGCGTTGAAGCAGTGATCTCAATCCTCGCATTGAAACACAATTACATGCCTATCAGCTTGAATTTCAACGAGAAAGAAGACGATTTGGGTTTTGAGCCGCTTCATGAAGAAAAACCGCATAAAGAAATCCGGCATGTTATGTCTAACTCGTTCGGATTCGGTGGCAACGACACAGTGTGCATTTTCTCAAGATTCGACCAAAACGAAAATGACTTGCAAAACGTCAGTTCACATAATAAGTTTCCGATAAAGATCACCTGCGCAGCACATATTTCCGCCCAGAAACCATTGTCGGATGAGTGGTTTGACAACCCGGTTCATTATGAAAACGAAACGCTAATAAAATCACAAGACGCTGATTACAAGCAGTTTATCAATACAATGGCGGCAAGAAGGATGGGATCCGTCTTAAAACGCGCCATCGCCACTTCAAAAACCGCCATGGAAAAATCTGGGATTGCCACTCCTGACGCAATAATCACCGCGACAGGCTGGGGCTGCCTCGAAAACACCGAGAAATTCCTGAACTCAATGTTTGAGCAAGGCGAGACGTGCCTCCAACCGACTTTCTTCATTAACTCGACTCACAACACAATCGGCTCGAACATCGCAATCCTCACCAAGAATCACAGTTACAACAACACTCACGTGCAGCAAGGAATCTCATTTGAAAGTGCGCTTCTCGATGCCGTCATTCAATTCGAGCGAGACAAAATCGGTTCGGCACTCGTCGGCGCATTCGATGAAATGACACCTCAATGGCACAGATATTTGACCGGGTCGAGAAAAAGCGACGGAGGCGTTTTCGACGGCGAAACCGCTGTCTCTACAATCTTAAGCAGAAACGGAGACGTTGAACTTGTCGGAGTCGAAATTCTTCATCAACCTGATTTTCAACACATTGAAGATTCCTTAAAACGTCTTTGCGACAAGAAAAATTTAATAATCAATGACATAGATTTAATTGTCACAGGTCGAAACAATTGCGCCGAAAACGATGTTATCTATGAAAAATTTGAAAACAGTTTTGGTTTTAAAAATAAAACCGCTACATATAAAAACATTTTCGGCGAGTCGCTCACTTCTTCGGCTTTCGGATTTTATTTCGCATTTGAATGTCTGAAAAAAGGCCACACACCGGAAAGTAAAAAAGCAAACAATATATTGATTTACAATCATTTTAACAACATTAGTCACACATTAATACTTTTATCAAAATGTTAAGATTGATTATAATTGCAGTTTTGCAAAGTTTCTTTTTGGCAGGCGGACAAGTCTTCCTGAAACTTTCAATGGAAAGTCTCGGAGCATTCTCTTGGACGTGGGAATGGTTTAAGAAAGCATTGATTAACTGGCAGTTAGCTTGCTGCGGGGTCAGTTTCGTTTTCGCAGTTCTACTTTATTTCAACATGCTGAAAAACTACGATTTTTCGCTCGCCTACCCTATCACAAGCATCAGTTACATCTTCGGAATGGCCGCCGCACTTCTTATTTTCCACGAAACCATTCCGCTGACAAGGTGGATCGGCGTGATTTTAATAGTTATCGGGGTCGTATTTTTAGTTAAATAATTATGAAAAAAATTCTTACATTTATTTCAATAGTTTTCTTCACGACAGCAAATGTTTTTGCTCAAAATGATGACTTTATCGGCAGATACAAGGAGATTACAGATACAATTGTAATAAACAAATTAAAATCCGAAATATCAGAAACATTCAAAAAAATCGGAAGCATTGAATGTAACTACTTGATGAAGAAAGAGATACCGATGCTATACAAATTTCCCGACACAAAAGGGAAAATGAGATACAAAAAATCAGAACCATCTGAATTGTATTGGTCGAGCGATTCGCCACAAAAATCAAATTTCACATTGAAAAATGATAGTATTGAATTTGTAAAACCAAATGAGTTCAAAAAAATGGCGGTTGACGAACACCCGATTTTCAGAGAAGTTTCACAAATCATAAAAAGCGGAGAAAAATACGGCTCATTTGTTGACGAATCAATGTTTTCTGTTCGTTTTGACAAATGCGAAGGAGATTTGTATGTTACTTTGTATCCTAAAAAAAGCAGAATGAAAAAAATTATTGACCACTTTTATCTAAAAATGGATTATGCAACAAAAGTTGTAAAACAGATAAATGTCTATGACGCAAGCAAAACGGAGACAAGCATCATTTTATCTGACGTGAAAATAACAAATTTTTAATAATTATATAATTGATAATCAACATGTTCAACGATTTATACAAAGTAATTGAGAATAAAGAGAACGGATATCTTGTCAGATTGGACAAGGAAAATCTGATCTTCAAGGTTCATTTTGAAGGAAGCCCTGTTTTGCCAGGCGCGTGCATGGTTGAGATTGCAAGAGGACTCATTGAATTGAAAATCAATGAGAAAGTAAAACTTTCAAACATCAAGAACCTCAGGTTTGTTGATGTTGTAGTTCCAACAGACAACGATGAGATTTTATTTTCATTCGGCACAAAAGTAACTGAAAATGAAACGGTTGAAGCGAAGTTTTTAGTTTCCGATGCAAATGCAGAGAAGACCTTCGCCAAATTCACACTGATAGTTGAAAAAGCGTAATCGTTTATGAACAACGACACGTGCGTGATAATTCCGTGTTACAACAACGCAAAAACAGTCGGCGACGTTGTGAAATCGGTACTTGAATACACCGAGAACGTCATCGTTGTCTTTGACGGCTGCACGGATGGCTCACAAAAATGCGTTTCAAATGTTCATATAATTGATTATCAACCAAATAAAGGTAAGGGAAAAGCTCTTGAAACCGCTTTTTCTTACGCAATCGAGCACGGCTTCAACTACGCCATAACAATGGACGCCGACGGTCAGCATTACGCCGATGACCTGCCAAAATTTTTTGAAGCCATTGAAAATCAAAAAGGTGCGATGATTATGGGTTGCCGACAGATGAAACAAGACAACAAACCGACCGCAAACACTTTTGCAAATAAATTCTCCAATTTCTGGTTTGCGATTCAGACTGGCAGAAAAATTTCGGACACACAGACCGGTTTCCGAGCCTATCCGCTTTACAGAATGGGCAGAATGCGTTTGTTTTCAAGCCGTTACGAAGGCGAACTTGAATTCATCATACGCATCGCATGGAAAAACATCAGATTTTACAGCATACCGATTGACGTTTATTATCCGCCTGCAAATGAACGCGTTACGCATTTCAGGAAAGGCATTGACTTTACAAGAATTTCTATCTTGAATGCTATAATGTGTTTTGTTTCAATATTTTACGGTTATCCATCAAGATTTTTTCATTATGTTTTTGACAAGAAAGAGAAATGACCAACTTCTTTTTAAAAATATATGATTTTTTTAAGAGTAGAAAAAAGATTCTATTTGTTGTAACTATTTTAGTTACAACGACTTGCATTTTACTTTCCACAAAAACAAAGTTCAGTGAAGACATTTCCGGTTTCCTTCCTGAAGACGGACAGAACGAACAGATAAATTACGCATACCAGCATATCGGCGCAACAAATACAATTATTGTTTACTTCACCGGCGATGACGAGCAAGATTGCACGGATGCCATTGAATATTTTGTCAACAGATTGGATGACAATGGGATAAAAGACTTTTCAAAGAAAATCACATACAAAATTGACGAGTCAGCGATAATTGACAAAATGGAATTCGTAGCGAAAAATCTTCCATATTTTTTAGATGAAAGCGATTATGGAAGAATTGACACTCTGATTCGTAAAGACAATATTATCAAGCAGTTAGAAAACGACAGAAACATGCTTGGCGGTTTTATCGGGAGCTTCATGCTGCCAGTAATAGTAAACGACCCACTGTTTTTATCTGGAGAACTTCTGAAAAATCTTGAGAATTTCAAGATGAATGACAAATTTGAGGTCATTGATGATTACATTTTCACCAAGGACGGGAAAGAAGCGATTGTGAATATTGAGTCGAAGTTTCCGTTAAGCGAAACCGCCAACAACAAGAAGCTCATCAAAATCATTGACAAAACGGCGGAAGAAACGATGCATGAGATTGAAAATGTGAAAGTTACGCCATTCGGAGCCGCTTACATTTCCGTCAACAACGCCGAACAAATCAAGAAAGACAGCGTTCTGACGATCGCAATCGCATTGATTCTGATTGTCTTGACATTAGCATTTTCATTCCGTTCATTCAAAATCATGATGACGCTTCCCGCAGCCCTGGCTTTCGGGATGGCATTTGCATTCGGCATTATATCACTGATTTTCAACGAAGTGTCAATTATCGCCATCGGAATTTCCTCGATAATCATTGGAATAGCCGCCAATTATCCTTTGCATTTGCTCGATCACAAATATCACGGTTTCGGAACTCGCCAAACGTTAAATGACATCGTCAACCCATTGACTATCGGCAATATAACAACAGTCGGAGCTTTTTTAAGCCTTCTTTTCATCAGCTCGTCGGCCATGAAAAACCTTGGATTGTTTGCCGCCACGCTTCTTGTCGGAACCATTTTATTTGTTTTGATTGTGATGCCGCACCTGATTCCTGAGAAATCAAAATACTATTCAAGAGAACCAAAACGTATTTTCAAGTATTTCAGCGACTTACGATTAGAAAACAGCAAAATCGCAATTGGAATAATCTGCATTCTGACAATAATTTTCATGTTTCTCGACAAAGCCGGTTTTGACGCCGACATGAGTAAAATCAATTACATGACGGACAAACATCGTGCCATGATGAATAAACTCATCAACGACACAGAAGACAATGACAAATCACTTTTTATTGTCGCAGAAGGCAGAAACACAAACGAGGCTTTAAAGAATTACGAATCAATACACATTGATTTACATGACTTTGCAAACAGCAATGATTCCGTCAGACTCACTTCTATCGGGAACTACGTCCCTTCAAAAGAAAAACAGGCCGAGCGAATCGCATTATGGAAACGATATTGGGCTGACAAAGATATTTTTCCGATTATTGAAGAGGAATCTGTAAAACTCGGATTCAGGGAAGGCAGTTTCAGCGAGTTTTCAAAAATGCTATCAACTGATTATCAAGTACATGACATAGAATATTTTGCTCCGTTGGCAAAAGATTTGGCGGAAAATTATATAATTGACGGCGACAAACGCGCAATGGTTTTTTCAGTTCTGCATATTAAGCCGGACCAGTTTGACGACATTTACTGCAAAATGAAAAATGAAAAATGTTTTAACAACGATAACGTTTTCGTTTTCAATCAGGAATCGATACTTTCAAAAATAATAAGTTCGCTTTCCGACGATTTCAATTTCGTGTTGTTTGCCTGCAGCATAATCGTTTTTGTCTTCCTTTTCATCTCATTTGGCCGGATTGAGCTTACATTAATTTCGTTTTTACCACTTGCCATCGGCTGGATTTGGATTCTTGCCATCATGCAAATATTTGACATTCAATTCAATATCATCAACATTATTTTGGCGACATTCATTTTCGGAATGGGTGACGACTATACGATTTTCATCACGGAAGGCTGCATTTATGAACACCGTTTCGGAAGGAAAATGCTTTCGACCTACAAAAACACCATCGCGCTTTCGGCATTCATCATGTTTATCGGAATCGGAGTGCTTGTCCTTGCGAAACATCCGGCAATGAAAGCCCTTGGCGAAGTCGTAATCATCGGAATGTTCACTGTCGTTCTGATGGCATACATCATACCGCCTTTCATTTTCAAAATTCTGACGACAAGAAAAGGCAAGCCAAGACGCAACCCTGTCACAATCAAGAATTTATCATCATCAATTATAGGAGGATTCTTCCTTCTCATTGGAATTATTTATTTGGATATTCTCGGATTTTTCCTTCTGACGATAGGTGGCAAGACAGACCGTCACGAGCTGTTTTACCATAAAAACATCAAGGTGCTGTTGAATGCGCTGTTTAAAATCATCCCTACGACAAAGACCGTCACAGTCAACGAGTCAGGAGAAGAGAACCCGTTTGCGAAACCTTCAATCATCATCTGCAATCACCAGTCTATGCAGGACCTCGCTTTGTGCGGACTGAATGAGAAAATAATCGCCTTGACCAATCATTGGGTTTGGCACAGTCCATTTTATGGCCGGCTAATCAGATACGCCAATTATTTTCCAACCGAAAATTTCGACAAAAAGAACATTGAACTTTACAAATCAATGATTGACAAAGGATATTCAATTCTTGTTTTTCCGGAAGGAAGCCGTTCGGAAGATTGCAGAATACGACGTTTTCACAAAGGTGCGTTTTATTTGGCACAAGAATTAGGCGTTGATATTCAACCAATTATCGTGCACGGCTTTGGATATACGATTCCAAAAAATCAGTACATCATTAAAAAAGGTGTCAATCACATTCATATTTTAAAGAAGATTCCAACAAAAGGCATTGATTATCACGATGTTTGTTCATCAACACACCATTTTTACATCGAAAAATACAATGAACTTCGTGAAAAATACGAAACCGCCGATTATTATGCCGATGAGGTTTTGAACAATTATCTTTATAAAGGCATGGAAATTGAGAAACAAGTACGCAACTCATTGAAAAACAACAAAAACTTCAACGACTTGGTTTCAATGATTCCAGAAAGCGGAACAATTTTGATGAAAAACTGTGGCATCGGCCAGGCGACCTTACTTTGTGCATTGGTAAGGAAAAACACTGAAATATTCGCTTTAATTGAAAATGAAAACGATTTCCTGACTGCCGTCAACTGTGCGTCAATACCAGATAACCTTCATTATATCAAAGAGTTACAAAACACAAAATTTGAATTTACAATCAATTGCGATTTGAAATAGACTTCTGTTGCGGTAATTCAAAATAATTTTGTATTTTTGCACACATTGAATATTGAAAATATTTCATAAAGCAATGAATATCAAGAAAATTTGAGAAATGGAATACAGATACCCTGACATTGAATTTCAGACGATAGAAACCATCAGGAAGTTTCAAGACGAACGTCTTGTTGAGGCATTGGATTATCTTTATACGAAATCGCCTTTCTATCAAAAACTCTTCAAAGAAAACAGAATAAACATTTCTAACATAAAGACTGTCAAGGATTTACAAAATATTCCATTTACTGAAAAGAAAGACTTGCAGATGTACAATTACGATTTTCTCTGCATCCCGAAGGAGAAGATTGTGGATTACATAACGACATCTGGCACACTTGGCGACCCGGTAACATTTGCCTGCAGCGAACACGACCTGCAACGTCTCGCCTACAACGAGATGATTTCGTTCAGGTGCGCAGGTTTACGTCCGGGAAATATTCTTCAGCTGATGACAACAATCGACAAGCGTTTCATGGCGGGGTTAGCATATTTTCTTGGCATCCGCGAACTCGGTGCGAGCATCATCAGGGTCGGGAACGGCATTCCGGAGTTGCAATGGGACACGATTCAAAGAATAAAACCCGACACCGTCATGTGCGTTCCGTCTTTCATTCTGAAACTGATTCAATACGCTGAAGATCACGGCATTGACTACAAAAATTCAAGCATAAAACGAGTCATCGGCATTGGAGAAGGCCTTCGCGACCAGAATTTCAACCTCAACCTTCTCGGCAGTAAAATCAAGGAGAAATGGGATGTCAACCTCTTTGCCACCTATTCTTCAACCGAGATGTCAACGACATTCCCGGAATGCGAATACGGTTGCGGCGGGCATCATCATCCGGAATTGATTATCGTTGAAATCATAGGCGAAGACAACAAACCTGTGCCGGACGGCGAAGTCGGAGAGGTTGTAATCACGACGCTCGGAGTTGAATCCATGCCTTTATTGAGATTCAGGACAGGCGACATGGCGAGCATTCATACAGAGCCTTGCAAATGCGGACGCAATTCATTCAGAATCAGCCCTTTAGTCGGAAGAAAAAACAACATGATCAAACTGAAAGGCACCACATTATATCCGCCGGCGATTTTCGATGTACTCGACAACACGGATTATGTGGAGAATTATGTCGTGACAGTCGATTACAATTCTGCCGGAACCGATGAAGTGATTGTAAAAGCAGCCTTACGCCATAGTGTTGATTTTGATGTAGTTAAAGAACTGAAAGACAGATTCCGCGCCCGAATCAGAGTGACACCCGAAATTGAAATCGTAAGCGCAGACGAAAACCGCAAGACCATGCGCATCGACACTAACAGAAAACCAATCAAATTTATCGACAACAGAAAGCAGCAATCATGATACCAGAGCAATTTGAAGATATAAGGTCATTTACGACAGAAGAAATCCCGGAGGCGATGCGACTTCTTTCGGAAGATGCCACTGCCGCAAAGATTGTCAAACTTGTCTTCGGTGAAGAAAACTTCGATGAAGCGAGAAAAATGCTTCTTACGATAAAAACATCTGACGAACTTCAAAAGAAAATCCTGACTCATTGTAAAAGATGGATTGTGTCAAATTCAATGGAAAACGTTGAGACACAAGGATTTGACACAATTCAAAACGGGAAACCATATCTTTTCACCGGCAATCACCGCGACATCACCCTTGATGCTTTCATGCTTCAAATCAGCATGGTTGAAAACGGTCTCAACTCATGCAACATCGCCTTCGGCAGCAATCTGATTTTAAACAAGACCATTGAAATATTCAGCAAAGCAAACAAGATGTTCAAAGTTGAAAGGTCACAGAATATCAGAGAGTTAGCCAAAAATTCGCAACATCTTTCCGATTATATAAGGTATCTGATCAAAGAAAGACAATCGGTCTGGATTGCACAACGCAACGGCCGCACAAAAGACGGCAACGACAAGACCGACCACGGAATCATAACGATGTTTTCAATGTCTGGCGACCGTAACGATTTGATTACCAACCTTTCAGAACTAAACATCACACCGGTTGCCACCTCATACGAATTCGAACCGTGCGCCATGATGAAGGCACGTGAACGTTACATCACAGAAAGCGACGGCAAATATGTAAAAAAACCGATGGAAGACATGGACAGCATGATTTCGGGCATCTGGAAGAAAAAAGGCATGATGAACATCGCAATCTGCCAAAGCATCACAAGAGATGATTTGAACGAATACGAAGGTGCCGACAAACGCATTGTGATTCAAGCGGTTGCTGATTTGATTGACAAAAGGATTTACGAAAATTACAGGCTCTATCCGAATAACTTCATTGCATACGATTGGTTGTCAGGGACTTCCACATTCAAAAGCCATTATACTGAAGAAGACAAGAAAACCTTCAAAGCGTATTGCGACAAGATTTTCTCGAAGTTATACGAAGAACTTGGCAGCGAAGCGGAAACACGCTTCACCGAGATTTTGCTTGGGATTTATGCGAATCCGGTTGAGAACAAGATTAAGAATTCTTGATTATTTCGGTGAAATTCGACCAATCTTCAACACGATACCCTCTGATATCGCGGACTGATTTTTTAAACCAATCAATTTTTGACAAATCCATGATAGCTTTTGTCAGATTAACCAAACTGTCGCTTCTCGTCATATAAGTACTCCCCTGAATCCACTCGAACCCATCTTTCAGAAGAAGCTTCTTAATCTCATAATATGCATTGTGGTAATGCATACCATAATACACTTTCAGATTAGAAACATACATATCAAAACTTAAAGCATACATTATGCAACAAATTTAAAAAGTTCTTGCGGTCCGAAAAAAATATCACCGGCATCGGTCTTTACAGAAATCACAATACCGATAAATGAATTATTTTCAACTTCAATTACTTGACCTACAATCCAATTGACTTCATTTGTAAGGTCAGGCGATACTAAAACACTATCTCCAACTTTCATAAATTATTTTTTTGCAAAAGTAACATTTTTTCAAAAAACAGAATTATTTTCAACAAAATTTTTACATCGCTAACTCCCCCCACTTGTCCATCAAATTCTGAAGCTCTTCTTTTTTCTTGCCGTACGACCAATAGAAATCGTCGTCAATTTTAACTTCAGGATGCGATGTCGGGTCGGCCATGATCTCGTCAAGGATGGCGAGTTCCTGCTCACGTTTCTCAATCTCATCCTCTAACCTCTTGATTTCCTTTTCGACACGTTTCTTCTCGCGGTCGTCTTTCTTCTTGGCCTCGTAATCAATCTTGCTTTGTGAAACCTGCACCACCTGCTGCTGCGACTTCTGTTTACGGTTCAAGTCATCGAGCTCCTTGATGCGTTTCTCTTCGAGGAAATCGTAAATATCGCCGATATATTCCTTGATATGAGGCTTCTTAAACTCATAAACCTTGTTTGTCAAGCCTTGAAGGAAATCGCGGTCGTGCGACACAACTATCAGAGTACCATCGAATTGTATCAAAGCCGATTTCAGAATATCCTTTGAAAGCATGTCAAGATGGTTAGTCGGTTCGTCGAGGATCAGCAGATTCGTCGGGAAAAGAAGCATCTTGGCAAGAGAGAGTCTCGCCTTCTCGCCGCCTGAAAGCACCTTCACTTTCTTGTCAATCGTCTCGCCGCTGAAAAGGAAAGCGCCGAGCAGCGACTTCACCTTCACGCGCATGTCGCCGGTCGCCACGTCGTCGAGAGTCTCAAAAACCGTTTTCTCCGGATCAAGCATATCCTGCTGATTCTGAGCGTAGTAGCCTATTTTCACTTCATGTCCGAGCTTTACTTCACCTGTATAATCGAGAACACCGGCGATGATTTTCGACAGCGTTGACTTACCTTCGCCGTTACGACCGACGAAAGCGATTTTCTCGCCACGAGGAATTAACAGATTGATATCGTTGAGGATACATTTCTCATCATAGCATTTCCCAACATGATTCAGTTCGAGTGTCACCTTGCCGGAATGCGGCGCGGGCGGGAACTTGAAGTGCATCACCGACTTGTCGCGGTCGTCAATCTCAACGATGTCCATCCTTTCAAGCTGTTTCACGCGCGACTGCACCTGTTTTGCCTTCGTGGCCTTATAACGGAAACGTTCGATGAACGCTTCGATGTCTTTTATCTCACGCTGCTGGTTGTCATACGCAGCCTTCTGTAAATCAATGCGTTCCTCACGGCGTTCGACAAATTCCGTGTAAGCACATTTGTAATCGTAGATTTTCCCGCCGGAAATCTCAATGGTTCTTATTGTGATATGGTCGAGGAAAGCGCGGTCGTGCGACACCATGAAAATCGAGCCGTAATAACTCTTCAGATAACCCTCAAGCCACTGAATTGATTCAATATCAAGGTGGTTGGTCGGCTCGTCGAGGAGAAGCAGATTCGGTTTCTTCAGCAGTATCTTAGCAAGTTCCACACGCATCTGCCAGCCGTTGCTGAACTCGTTCATGGCGCGGCACATGTCGTCGTGGTCAAAGCCAAGGCCGACGAGGATACGCTCCGCCTCGCCTTCTATCGAATGCCCGCCAATCAGAGTGAGCCGCTCGTTCAGCGTACTCATCTTCTCGCAAAGTCTCTGGTAGCCAGCACTTTCATAATCAGTGCGTTCCGACAGTTCATCCTGAAGCTGCGCAAGTTTCTTCTCAATCTGATGATATTCGTCAAAAGCCGTCATCGTCTCATCGAGGACGGTCCTTGTGGAATGTATGTTTTTCTCCTGCGGAAGATAGCCGACAGTGACATCATCAGACATGACGACATTGCCGTGCGACGGCTGTTCGAGGCCTGCGATGATCTTTATGAGCGTGGTCTTCCCCGCGCCGTTTTTCCCGACAAGGCCTATGCGGTCTTTCTCACGAATCATGAAGCTGATGTCGGTGAAAAGATCCCGGCCGGTGAAATGTATCGAAAGATTCTGTATTGAAATCATAATTAAAACAAAAAAGATTTATATTCAATAGTATAGTTTAAAAATGCATTAATTTCATTACCAACGAATTAAATTTTAGAGATCACCCACCACTCACGCCGGACATTCTCTTGCGGGTAGTCATGGAGCAGGTATTGTTGTAGTTCGAGCATATTCTAATCATTTGACAATTTCCCAAAAGCCACCATTATCAGGGCCGTTCCGCTTAACAATACCCCTGTCTTGTAGTTCCTTCATTCTCGTTGCAATCGTTTGCCGTGATTTCCCTATATGAGCAGCCATCTGTGTGGTTGTAATGAAATTATCAGACACTATTAACTCAATGATTTTTTTGTCTGTTTGTGTAAGGTTTCTGTAAAGTTTCTGTAAAGTTTCTGTAAAGTCGCCTTTCTGACCACCCTGCTCATTAATATCTCCTGCGTCATCTCCATTACTTATATAGACGCCTTCAATGCCATCTACATTAAACTTTGGCAATGTCAGCACAAAACTGTCCCATGGAGTTGAGAAAGCTGGATCAAATCCCTCTTTATAACCTTCGTGTTCTTTATAGGCAGAGATAATCTTCTTAAAACCAGAGCCTCTACGCTCCATATACTTCAATCGGTTAAACACATCTGCCAGAACAGGGTTTCTTCGGCGAGAGGGCATTTTCATCACGTCCATGTCTTTGATGGAACCGCCGTCCATAAGTCCACCTGGCGAGAATATCTCAAGCCGATCATCATACATGTCAATGTGTATCTCACTTCCCAACTCCAGATAATTTCGATGAATGAGAGCGTTCACTAATCCTTCTTCCACGGCACGTTCCGGGTATTCTGGAAATTCAAGACGATTATCGGGGGTCTTGCGCCAAGCCTTCTTGGAGTTACGACGCACGAAGTCCATACCTGCTTGCAGCAGCGTGACCAAACTGCCGCTGTATTCCTCATCGTCCATAGCATCCATTACGCCATTTGCCTTGTCCACTCCATTCCAACGAGTGCAGAAAAGACGTGAATGACGCACAGGCGAGTAGTCAGCAAGGAGGGCACCGGCATTAGTGAGTTCGCCCTTCTCGTTGACGATGCCAAATGACTCGTAATCACTATCTTCAAACGAGCGGTTGGTGCGTTTGAAGTAGGTGGCACGTAAAACGGTGAATGCCATATCCTCAAATCTCCAGCGAGACACTTGGCTGTCATACGATACATTGGAACCCTTCAGCACCAGTTCCTTATGTTTCGCCACACTTGCCACCACACTCTCATTACCCACACGCACAAAGGCCTGAATCTGTCCATCACCGATGTAATAATAAGGTGTCTGATCACCTGGCATTACATCGAGTATCACAAACTCCTTGTCCTCGCACTTGGCAAACGAGAGTTTGAAATCAGGTATAGGGTCGATGTGGCTTTTGATAGCCTCGCTGATTTTTTCCGAGTCGTCTTTAGCATCAGCAAGTCCCACCAATGTACCATCATCAGCGATGCCCCATACGAGCTTACCGCCGATACCATTGGCAAAGGCACTCACGCTCTTGCACCAACTCTTTGGTTTCTTCACCTCTACAGCCTGCTTCTTATCGTATTCTGTTGCTTCGCCTATCAGTTGGCGGATGTCAAGTAATTCCATATTCTTATCTCATATTAGAACGGGTTCTTCAGATTCTTAAATTCCTTCCACTCACACCGGGCATTCTCTTGTGGGTACTTACAGGGCAGGTATTGTTTGAAGGTCGAGTTGGGGCATTTAATAGTTATTGATGCATGGAAGAAGCATCTTATTTCACTATCATAAATAAAATAGTAGCCAACGCGACTAAAATCACGCCATTAAGTATCAAACTATATTTTAGCTTTGTTTTTAAATTATTGAGTGAATTCTGAAAGCTGTCAGTTGCATCGGAAAGCTTTTGGGATGCAGCATTGACCGAATCGACTATGGTTTTCCTGTCTTTTTCAAATGATGAAACTTTTTGTTTATAATCGGTCTCTACCGAGAAGATTAACTCCTTAATCTTATTAGTTAATGTGTTCATGCTTGACACATATTCTGAGGTAGCCTTATTTAACCCATCATATGAATTAATGGTCTGTTCTACTTGTTCACGAGCAGATTCTATTTCTTTAAGTTGATTTTCAAGTTCTTGAAGTGACTTGTTGATTCTTTCGTCTATCATTTCTTTGTATATTTATTTGTTATTGACTTTATTATTGATATATGATCCTCTAACTGAATCGCATATTGCATCTTTTTGATGTATTTTTTGTCTTTTTCTTGTATTGCAGCATGTTGTAATAGAAGTTCTGTATATTCATTCAATAGTTGAAGTTTTCCGTCTTTTTGATATTTGTTCAATACTGCTTTATAGTCATTATACAATTCTTCTTCCAGCATTTCATTAGTTTGCTGACCAAGATATAGAATGCAAAAGACATTCAAAAGGTTTAAGACCGGATTGACATCCAATACAGCACGACGAATAAGACGAACAGCACCTTGAAGGTGTTTGATATTATCCATCTGTGAGTCATTATTTACGATTTCAGGATCAACGACTCTCATATATTTCCTTATAAGTGCGAAATCTGTGATCTCGGATTCAGAATGAATGTCGAAGTTCGTATCGTCTTTAAGGGAGAATGGAACATCCTGATTTAAATTTGAATCATATGTGACAAATTCTTCACGAGCATACTTAGAGTTAAAATAGTAATAAATAAAATCTTTAAGATCTTCATTCGTTTCTTTCCAATCCTTATCAGAACTTATAGCCATATTGCAGAACTGCTCCATATCAAGTATGCCCCTTGCTCGTTTATCGGCAATACTTTTATATATGAATGATGTAAGATGTTGCAAACATGCCATTATCACTCCCTCATTTTGAGCAAGTTCTTTTACTTCTTGCATCATTGCTTCTGCTCTTTCCGCAGAATAATATTTACGGTAATAGAAACGCAAGAATTCCAAATACTTAGATTCATCTTGGCATATTGTCGTTATACGGAATGTATGTTTTGCGTAATCTTCGGTGAAGTCGTCTATCAATCCGATAATACACATTCTGTATATGGCCTTCTGTATCGCATCTTTGTAAATCGCTGAACCATAGTCATTAATATAACTATATCCTCTATCATTCTTAAGATTCTTTGCATTCCATGTGCTAAATACAGGCATATTTCTTGCAGAGAGGAACCTATTATAGTTATCTAACACACTTTCATCTTCTTCGTAAGATATATAATAGGTAAGTACGCTACCTTTCTCATATCTTTCGATGTATTGAATTATTCCGTTAGAATTTGCAATAGTAGGAGATTCTACACCAACAAATTCTTCGTTACTGATTCTAACGCGCAAATTGTTCATCAATAACTTCATAACGTATAACTCAAATTCCTCACCTAAGAAATTGCTGTCATAGAAGAATTTATTATTGGTATAGTCTGCTGAAAATTGTTGACATTCATCTGTTTTTACATTCTTAACCCAAAACTTTTTCGGTGAATACATAATAGTAGCGAGTGCCATTTTCTTATCACGCCCCGCACGTCCAGCCTCCTGTACAAATGATTCCAAGGAACCTGGATAGTTCAAATGGAAAGTCAAACGTACATTTGATTTGTCAATACCCATTCCAAAAGCTTTGGTTGCCACCATCACATTTGTTTTACCTTCAAGGAAATCATCTTGACAGGAAGTATCATCACCTCCTTTATAAGATGATATACTACGTAGACCATTATTGCGTAATGTTGATTCAACTGTAGGTACACTATTACGGGCATAGGTTTTCTGTTCTCTGTTGGCTCGCAAGCAGAAAACGATTCCTGCTGTTTCTGTATTTTTTTTATTATACCAATTAGTACCTACATTAACATCAAGTTCTGTATCATAAATGTCGTTTACGATGTCAGAGCCCATCAGATTTTCTCGTTCGACAAAACGATCTTTAATAAATTCTACTGCATCTTCATCTTGTATTTCCACAATTTTTTTTGTGGCATCATCTATAACTTTGATAAGACATTCTTCTTTCAGTCCATCAATTTCCCTTGATTTCTCAATGTCATCAGCATCTACTTTATAGACATTATACTGAAGCTCTAAACGATTGGTATTCTCGTATCTTACTGTTGCGTCATCTTCCAGAGAATACGACTGTCTTCCAGAAAGTTCGCGTTCAACATCAGCTAAAACGTCAAATGATGCAGTAGCTGTTAAACCAAACAAAGAAATGTGATTATCTTCATCATCAACTTCCTTAGGTAGAACGTAATTGTATAGATTCCTTCCTAGGTGTAGATATGCAAGGCGAAAATCATGTCCCCATTCGGAAACGCAATGTACTTCATCTATTACTCCATAAGCAAAATAAACTTCCGATTCTCGCATAGAGCGCAAGACCTCTCTGAACTTATGTATGCTTAATCGTTCCGGTGAAAGGAACATAATTTGTATCTGAGATGCTGTAAGAGCATTTTGACGACGCTGTCCTTCTTCCCAGTCCTTTGTAATATCACTATTTATATATGAAATATTATCAATACCAACGCGCAACAACCCATCATACTGATCTTTCATCAATCCCTTTAATGGATCAACAACCAACGTAATAGCTGGTTGTAGCATTGCGGCTAACTGATATGTCAATGACTTACCTCCTCCTGTTGGAAGCAAACCTATCACACTCTTTAACTGTAATGCCCTGCTAAGAATAGGAAGTTGTCCTGGACGGAAATCTTCTTTTCTGAATATAAGGTTCAAGAAATATCGAAGATGTTTTGCTTGCTCTTCATCAACTTCATAGATACCCCTTTCATTCTTTTCAACAAAAGGTTTGTATTTGATACGTTCTGTTGTATATAAATACCGTTCTTCAAAGATTGCTTTTGATGAACGAACGATGAAATAGCAGTCGTTGTTAGCTTTGTATTTTGAGAATGCAACCTTTTCTGGCTCAGAATATTTATCTACCGACACATCTATAATTATGTCGTAGGATTCTGATGCATTAGCTGCTTGCTTGTTCGATAATTTTATCTTAGGCAATGTTTCGTGATAGTACATCTCTGTCATGGCAATAAGGTGCTCATACATTTCTGAGAAATCATCAATAGCCAATTGTGCGACATCAGTACCATCTTCAACTACAAGAATATTCCATTCATCTTTAATGATAGGCAACCTATCGGAAATCATAGCTTCTACCAGAGTTTTTTGGATTCTGGCTATTGTCATGTATTCCTTTTGTCTCTGCAGATCTGAATGATCTGCGAGAGCATCTTCAATTCTTTTGCTTGCCAATGTTGGGCATCCACGCGAAATAAGATTGCTTATCAAAGCCAATGTAGGCCAAATATCTCTATGTGCGGTCATGTCAAATGGTGCCAAGATTTCAAATGCAGCATTAATTTTGTCGCAGTTTTCTATCTTGTCACTATATAGAGCATACTTTTGAATAGGAGCAAAATATTTGTATTCATGAAGAATGCCTTTTGCTTTATTCAATATGTATGTGAAACTCTTGATTAAACAACCATAAGCACGTCCATTTTTGTGTCTGCCAAACATAGTATCACGAAAATCAGTAAACACTTCCAATCCTTCAGATTTAAAATAGTTTTTGAAGGAATTGATACGACTTTCGTTAAGGTTAGCAGGTCCTATACAAAGTACGATGTGTCTTTGACCAGAAGAGGTAATCATCTTTGAAACCCCCTTCAAACTTACGGCTTCAATGTCTAAAATGTTCGAAAATATATGAATGGCACATGGTTGTTCAACATCAATACTAACTATTGAGTTACTATTATCAGAATCGGAAGGAAGATACTTTGATTCTTGTACAATTATAGTGTCTTGGTCAGATAATGCTTGTGTTACATGTAGTAAAGCTCTACATCTTGCAGTATCTGATGGCTCTTCTAAAGTAACCTTCTTTAGATATTTAAGCAACCCTTTCTTTCGTAGTATTTCAACAAAAGCAACAGTGCCTATTCCTTGACCACATCCCCAATCATATATTTCAACTCCTCCTTTAAGTGATAAAAAAGGAAACTTTTCTTCTTCAAATGAATGAATAAGTTTTTTATAATGCATTTGCCCATAAGCAGCTAAATACGCATTGCATTGATCTTCTGTTTCAAGAACGGCGGTACCGTGTTTCAACGTCCTACCTTCAGAATCGCAGAAAGCCCATGGACAGTTCTTGTATTGTGGAACAACATATTGAGAAGCTGTTCTTATTATGTCTAAAACTGTCAGATTTGCAATTTTCTTTATGTCTGAATTATAACTCATTTCCCCGTTATTGTTTCTCCGTTAGGATTGTTAAGATGTTGTTTCCAATTTGCCAAGGCAGTTTCTTTAGAAGAGTTTGCATAGCAGTACTCACACAAATGGACGCAAGTGTTATATTCACCAATGTCCTTGCTCTTCATGCAACCGCAGAACTCTCGCTGACCTTTGTCTCTGTTGTCGCCTCTTGTCGCATACTGACCATTACCAAGAATTATCGCATCTGCTGGAAGTGGCTCCGACTCTCCAAACAAATCCCGCTTTGGCATCGGTTTTATAGATGCTTTTAAGAAAGCCATAAGTTCCTTGTCATGATAAGCTCGGCGAATTATCAGTTCGTCATCAATGCAATGGTTCGGTTCAATACCAGGATATCTTCCCTTTTCTCCACATGTGGCAAGTTTATAGTTCCAACCTTTACGCTTGTTCAATTCCACCAATCTGCCGGCGAAGTTTTTCATCTGCTCTTCCGTCCATTCATGATACGGAATTCCGTTAGCCTCAAGATTTGACTTGACTTTACGATACAAAGCAATGTCTGCAAAACTAAACACAAGTTTCTCTGTATAACCTTTCAGTTGATCGCCTATGTTCTCTATCTTCCTCAGTAACTTTTCAATGTCAATATCATCGGTGAGCATAAGAGGGTCAAAACGCCAGATAACGCCACCAAAACCAAGTGCATCAACGAGTTTCTTAAATGTATCTATCCTCTCGGCAATAGGAGGAACACCACGTTCAAGTTTCTCCTCCTCGTAATCATTAAGAGAGTATTGTATGTAACAGCCAATTCCTCGCTCATTCAACTCATTGAGATGATTGAGGAGAGGTCGAGGATTCTTCGACCAGAACACAATAAAGCGTGTTTGACTATAAGAAACGTAAGATTTTACGCCGTTAAAAGGATTCGTCCATGCGGAATATCCTATTTCGAGGCGCTTAAAAAACCAATCCGCATAAAAAGCCGGAATATCCGTGCTTCTACTTGCTGACACAATGACGGGAGCTTGAGCTTTGAAAAGTTGTCCGTCAATTGTTAAATCTATCTGTTTCCATGTTGCCATTATATTATATCTGTGGTTTTATGTCTTCCCTTTTCAAAAAACACTCAACTCTCCCGCCACTCGGCATAGCTGTCTCTTGTCTCCTGCAACCTGACACTGTATAACTCAACGTTTTGCGGCAACTTCACTTTTATCCTTTCAACGAAATCCGTCAACATGTTTTCTGTTGTCGGCTGATAATTCACACAAACGATCTTATCGAAATTTCTCTTTGCGCTCTCGACGAAATCAGCGGGCATGTTCGTCCCGATGATGAACGAATGGTCGAGACGCTCAACGACTTCTTCATTCACAATCCGCTTGAGGTCATGAAAATCAATGACCATCCCGTTTTTCGGATTTCCCGGCTCATCAATCGGCAAGCCTTTCACAGTGACTTGAAATTCATACGAATGACCGTGAATGTTACGGCATTTGCCATCGTAACCGGCCAAAGCGTGCGCCGCCTCGAAGTGAAATATTTTCGTCAGATAGAACATCTTTTTAGTGTTAAGTGTGGAGAGTGGAGAGTGGAGTTTATTAGTTTATGACAATTTTCTTTAAGACGGATTTTCCGTTTCCGGAGATGACATTCAGGAAATAGATTCCGTCGTTGAAGCCGCTGACATCTATCGTTGAAGTCTCGTCAACAGCATCAAATATCATAACTAATTGACCAACAGCGTTATACATATAAACCGCATCGAGATTTTCTCCGCTGACGTTGATTGTTGATGTTGCCGGATTCGGCCACACGTTGACGCTCATCGTGACGTAGTCTTCACTGACGCTCCACGTCGCATCCCAGATCATCTCGGCGTAATCCATGTTGTCGATGAACGGGTTACGGTTTCCCTGAATGTTATAAGCAGCATTGTTTCTGTCGATTTCCTTTTGGTCAACGGGGTCGTCGCGGTGCCAGCGCAGAAGCATGTCCATCGCCCAGTCTTTGATGACCGACTTGTTTGTCATGTCCGACGTTTTCCAGCTGCCGTCCTCCTGAAAATACCTGACACTCACGTACATAAGCGTGCGTGCGATGTCGCCTTTGTACTCGTCGATAGGCTCGAAAACCGTCCCGCTGAAACCCGATGTCTTGCATTTCCCCAGTTTCGAGCCGTTTTCGGATGTCCACTCGGCGTTTTTCACCTCGCCGAAAGCGTAGTTGCCGCGTTTCCCGTTCACATAGCCGTCGGTCGGGATGACATGCAAGATGTCTGTTTTGTGGTAGCTGTCATCGTTGGTCCACGACTGCGCCCAGAGATGTTCGCGGTTGTAGCAGTCGCCCTCGCCGCTGTAGTTTCCGCAGTTCTCACCGAAATCGTACTGATAAGGCGGATTTCCGCCCGGCACATCCGAATAAATGTCCCAGACCTTGCCGTTCGGTTTCATGTCGGTCTGCCTGTATGCGTCAAGCAACTCCTTGTAACTCACATGATTATCATTTTTGATGATATTGTGAAGAGCTGTTTTCAAGGCGTTTCCTGTCTTGCCTTCGGCGGAATCATAATATCCGGCAGGTTGTGCCTCAAGCGCGATTACGCAAACGACCAACGATATAAAAAAAAATATCTTTTTCATCACAAATGAATATTATTTTCAATTTAAAATAACGCCACGATTCCGACTGCCAAAATTGCCAAGGCAGCCAAAACGTTGCCCAAACTGTTGATTAACAGCTTGATTTGCGAGAATTTCGTTCCGATTCCAATCAATCCCCAGAAAATTCCAAAACCTGAAATATATAAAGGTGTCTTGCTTCCAAACAAAGGCAGAAACGCCTCATTTGACATCAGTCCGGCGATGAAAGGGTTGATTCCCAATGCGATGGCGAGAATCAGAAGATGTTTTTTCCTGTCAATTAAAAAAAGGTTCTTACCGCTTTTGATTTTCAGCGTGTCAGTGATTGTCCTGAAGGCAATCATGAAACACAAGACGAGCACCACGATTTTTGCGATGCTGTCGAATTTCGGCATGAAAGTGCCTCCGAGCAATCCTCCGAGGTAATAAAAAAGACCTTGTCCGAATGCCAAGGCGCACACGAACAAGAAGTTACGTCCCCAACTGTTTTTCGCTTCCACATTGAAAGCCGTCGAAGCCGTCTCGACGCAGAAAGTGAGGGCGATGATGAAGACAAAGCTTAATGCCATATTTTTTCAGTTAAGAGAGTAGAGAGCAGAGTCAAGAGAAAATCTCACGACTCTCTTAACTCTACTCTCTCATCTCTACTCTTTATTTGATTCTTTCAAGCTGCACTGTGAAGTGACGCATGAGTTCGGCTTCCCAGGTGATGCGGACGCCGTGGGTTATGGTGTCGCGGCGTTCATAGACGTTCTTCAGGGCTGCCGCGATGACGTCCATGTGGTTGTTTGTATAGACACGACGCGGGATGCAGAGGCGCACGAAGTCGAGGCCGCCGAAACGGTTCTCGCGTGTGACCGGGTCGCGGTCGGCGAGCATGTAACCTATCTCGCAGGCGCGGATGCCGGCTTCAAGATAAAGCTCGCATGTCAATGTCTGGGCCGGGAACTCTTCCTTGGGCACGTTGACCAAGATCTTGTCGGCATCGACGAAGATGGCGTGACCGCCGGCAGGACGCTGGTAAGGGATGCCGTATTCATCGAGTTTGTCGGCGAGGTATCTCACCTGTTTGATACGTGTCTCGACCATGTCGAACTCGCAGTTTTCCTTCAGACCGACTGCAAGTGCGTCCATGTCGCGGCCGTTCATGCCGCCGTATGTGAGGAAGCCCTCAAACGGGATGCAGAACAGCTTGGCGCCTTCGTACCATTCTTTCTTGTTGGTGGCGATGAAACCGCCCATGTTGACGAGACCGTCCTTCTTCGCGCTCATCGTCATGCTGTCGGCGTAGCTGAACATCTCTTTCGCGATTTCGGCGATCGACTTGTCAGCGTAGCCTTCTTCGCGTGTCTTGATGAAATAGGCGTTCTCGACGAAACGTGCGCTGTCCATGTTGACCGGCACGCCGTATTTGTGGCAGAGTTCGCAGGTCTCGCGGATGTTCTTCATGCTGACCGGCTGGCCGCCCACTGTGTTGTTGGTGACGGTGAGGACCATGAACGGCACTTTGCCTTCGTTCTCTTTCAAGACTTTCTCAAGGAGTTCGAGGCTGACGTTGCCCTTGAATGGCAGTTCGAGCTGGGTGTCTTTCGCCTCCGGGATTGTGACGTCGATGGCGAATGCCTTGCGGCTCTCGATATGACCCTTTGTGGTGTCGAAGTGGGCGTTGCCCGGGACGACCATACCCGGTTTCACGAGGTATGAGAACAGCACGTTCTCGGCGGCGCGGCCCTGGTGAGTCGGGATGACGTAGTTGAAACCTGTGATCTCGGTGATAGTGTCTTTCATGTGATAGAAACTGCGGGCGCCGCCGTAGCTCTCATCACCCATCATCATCGCCGACCACTGGCGGTCGCTCATCGCGCCTGTGCCAGAGTCAGTCAGCAAATCGATGTAAACGTGGTCAGACTTGAGCATGAACACATTGTTGTGAGCTTCTTCCAACCATTTCGCACGTTCTTCGCGTGTGCTTTTCTTGATGGGTTCAACCATCTTAATCTTCCAAGATTCTGCAAATGGTAATTCCATGATACTATATTTTTAAGTTGTGTTTGATTTTGAATTTTTGAATAAATTTTTAAATACTAAATCTCTAAATTTAAAAACGTGCAAAATTACGAAAGATTTTTGAATAAAAAAATAAAATCACGATTTAGTTTCGATTTGGTAATATTTGTCGAAACAAGCCCGTAACTGCGTCTTGTCCTTAACCATTTCGCGCAATTCCTGAAGACGGACAGCGTTTTTCGACTCCGGAATCCACAGCTTGAGATAGCCGCCTTCGAGATATTTGTCCTTAAGATGATCGCAAACACGTTGATAATGTTGCTCTTCGGTATAATCCGGGAAATGTTTCAGACTGTATTGGACGGTGCGTTGGATTACAACGTCGGTGTCGATGATTCTGTCGGCCTCGGCCACGATTTTGCCGTAGATGGTGCGCGGCTCGTGGTCGGATGAGGCTCGGTGGTCTTCGGCGGCGTCGCGCATGATTTGAAGCTGCCCGTCGGTGAACCACTGCTTCAGATTTTCATCCGCCATGATGATTTTCCCGGAGTCAATGTGATGATTGTCACGTCCGTTCACAAGGCCGGTGTCGTGATACGCAGCGATGGCGTAAACCATGTTGAGGTCAGTCTCGGGATAGTTTTTCGCGATATTCAGGCTTTCCTCAATGACCGTCGTGACATGGTCGAGGCGGTGAGCCTTGTCGAAATTCCCATAACGAGGCAGAATCTCCTTTTCAATGTATGATTTTAACGATAAATTTATTGGGTTCATTTTTTCAAATTTGATTGCAAAAGTAAAAATAAAAGCGCAAACAGTATCAGTCCAATAAAATTTTTTCAGACAAACCATTAAAAATCAAATATTAATTGTACTTTTGCAAAAATTATTGGAAAATGGCAATTGTAACTTTGGAATATGACGGCAGAAATTCCGCAATTAAAAAACTCATCGAGGTAATCGTCTCTTTAGGAGCAAAAGACATGACATCTGGTTACAGGAAAAATGAATGTGGATTGGATAAAGCCATCAGAGAAATCGAGTCAGGCAAAACAATAAAATGTGAAGATTACGATGATTATCTCAAAAAGATCAGGTCATGAAGTTTAAGATTGAGTTCTCAAAGGCATATAAAAAATCGTACAAACGCGCTGAAAAACGAGGTCTTGACATGAACAAACTTGATGATGTAGTTTAAATCATCGCGAACGGAGGAAATCTTCCTGAGATTTACAAAGACCATAGTTTAAGCGGCAAATACAAAAATTGCAGAGAATGTCATATTCTTCCAGATTGGCTGCTGATTTATAGAAAGTTAGAAAACGTGTTGATATTATACCTTATTGAAACAGGAACGCATTCTGATTTATTTGAATAGAATTTGAAAAAAGATTGAATTTTTTAAATCAGCTTATTTTTAAAACTCTTCCGGCAGCAGCAGCGAGTCAGGCGCACCCTGTTCAACAAGTATCTTATTGTATCTCTTTCGGTTACGGAGCATTTTGCGTTTCAACCTTTCATTTTTGTTGAAACGGTTGTAAATCAACGAGACAGGGTTGATAACTGACGCCGGCGGCTGCTTGACCGGCTTCCTGTTCAAAATCTTCGGATCAACGGTTTTTGTGACATGAGGTATGGAAAAAGGCTGCTTAATCGGCATTTTAGCTATGATTTCATTGATGGCCGCCCTGTCCAAATACGGATAGACATCGACTTCATGAAGAACAATAACAGCCCTTTTCATTTTGATTATCAATTCTTTATCAGAAACATCGTCACGATTAACGATAATATTTCCATCTTCAAAGCCCACGCAGCTCACCCACAAAGTGTCGGTTTTCTTCAACATCATCGAGAAAATCCCGTCGGCACCGGCGATTGCGCCGTAAAGCGAAGTCTTGCTGATTATGTGAGCGTCGGGAACCGGCTGCAGACTGTCTTCAGAAACGATCTGGCCTTTCACCAAAGAAAAGACATCCTGCCCGTGCAAACAAATCACACAGAAAAACAATATCGCAAGAAAGACGGTTCTTTTCATTATTTTGCTCGTTAGCAACCATTTAACGATTTAAACCATCTTTTATTATCAAGAAAAGATTTTCCGGAATGAACATTTTTCGGTGAAGTTCTGAAAAAGCCTCCTGTCTTTCCTCATGGCGCTGACTCATTACAAAAAACAGGATGACTGTCGTCATCCTGTTTTCATTGTTACGGGTGAAACGAAACCGGATATAACCGTCTTTCGCTTTTCTCATTTCCTATTTTTCATCTCTCCTCTTTCTCAAAGCCGCGTATCCCGCGCCGAGGGCTGTGAGAATGAGCAGGCCGCCGCCGAGCGGCGCATCCTGGTCGCCGTAAAGACCGTGTGCCGGAAGAGACGGCATTTCAAACTCGTCTTCCCTGTTCTCAAAATCTTTCCAGTTGTTGAAGAAACCGTCTGACTGTGCCATCGCACCCATTGTGAGACCTAATGTAATTGCTATAGTTAAGAATATCTTTTTCATTTTTCCAATTTTTAAAGTTAAACTTTGAAATCTCAAAAACCTGTTTTTGAAAATCCCTGTTATTTATTTCACTATAATCTTCTGTGTCATGACATTCTCGCCTGTCATTCTCACGATGTAGGCTCCCTTTATGAGGCTGCCGATGTTCACTCTCTGGCCGTGGACCTCTTCGCTGATGACAACTCTTCCGAGCACGTCGAACACCTGAAGCATGCCTTCGCCGTCGATGACCAGCTCGTTGCCGTACTGATAGACGAAGTGTTCGTTATCGTTCTGGCCGTTGTTCTGGCTGATGCCGAGTTTCACCGTGAAACGGTTATCTCTGTCGGCAGGTGAGCCGATGAACGAGTAGCTTTCTTCGAGAAGCATGTTGGTCTCGGTGCCTGTCATGTTGTCGATGAGCACGAGTGTGTTGACATCTTCGGTGGCCTTGAGGCTGATGCTGTATTTGCCTGTCGTCATGGCCTTGAAGCTGACAGGGAACAATGTGGTGTTCTCGTCCATGAACGCGATTGCGAAGTCTTCGCCGCCCTGCGGGATGTAAACCATCGGGGCTTCGGCGTTGCGGTGGCTGATCTTGTTGAGGCCGGTGCCTTCGCCGAACATCGCGTATGCGTTGTCGCGGTAGTTGCTGTTGGAGACGATGACCTCAATGTTGGTGTTCTTCTCATTCGAGCGTTCGCCCTTGCCTGTTGAAGCCGGCTTGCTGATTGTGGCGTTGCCGGCTGTCGTTGCCTGGACGAGGAAGCCCTGGAGCGGTGCGATGTTTCCTGTTTCAATCATCGCGCCCCAAGTGTTCTCATTGGAGAGGACGTAATAACCTCCTGCCAATTCAGCTGTTCCTGCAACATCTGCCAAAGTGATGTTCTGCGAGAACGGGTTGCCGATGAGGTTGAAGCCGTGACCGCCACCGTTTGTGAGTGTGCATTCAACATCTTCAACATTTATTTCGCCTGCGAATGCGATGTAATCCGCACCGGCGTTGTTAGAGTAGATGTAGCCGACACCTTTGTCAATTGTGGTGAAAGCAGGTTCTTGGTTGGTTTCCGGTCTTGCGTTCTCCCAGCTGAAAGCAGTTTCATTGAGGCGGTAGAGGTCGTAGTCGGTTTCTGTCACTGTTGTCGGGATGAGGTTGGTGACATCCGTGACATTGACGCTTTCCGCGAGCGGCGAGCTGATTGTGTACCATTCAGTGCCGTTGATGTGCTTCTTCATTGTAGCAAGCACGCCGGTGTTGTCGGTGATGAGCTGTGCGCCGTATCCAAACACGAAGTTGGCGGCGTTTTCGTTTCTGAAGAGACCGTTTTCGTTCATTGTCAAAACAACGTCCTCATTGACAGTAACCGTTCCAGTTGTGATGATGATGTTCTTCGCGGTGGTGTTTTCAGTAACTTCACCGTCGGTGAGGACTGAAGTCATGTAGTAGGTGGCTAAAGCTCCTTGTTGCTTGTACAGGTATGCTGCATCGTAATAACCAGGTTGAATTTGTTCAATGCCAAAGCGCATATTGATTCCGCCGTATGAATCATAATTGTGGAGAATCACGTACAATTCGTCCCAATCAGAGGTATAGCCAGCTACAAGTTTGCTATCGTAGAACTCGAACCAATTGTCTGTCGTTTCCGGTTCAGCTCCTGCAGGAACATTCAGGTTGTAATCCCAGTGGACTAAATCTCCGTTTTCGCCGGTAAGAGAGAGATAATTGGCATAGATAGTGTTCAGGCCAACCGTGAATTGTGTAGTGCCTTCAGGAAGTGCGGCAATCGTAGCACCTGAATTGCCGAATGTGGCAGGCAGGGCTGAACAAGTTGCCGAACCAGTGAATTCGCAGCTTTCGTTCAAGGTGTAGCCGGTATTTTCACCGTTCATTGCGGCAATCACGACCTTGTTGCCATTTTGGAGTTCTGAGAAGTCGGTAACCTTTGTCCAAGCGGTTGCGCCGCCCATTTCCGAGTAGCTGAGTACGGCATACAAACTGCAGTCTTCGGTAGGATGTTCGGTGTTACCGACAAAGACTGGTTCTGTGGTTTGATAGGTTGTGATGTCTTCACGGCTCCAACCTGCGAAGGTTGTGCCAGCAGGAATGACTGTTGAAGATGGCTCAACTATGCTGATGAAGGCGTTTTCCTTTGGATGCAAAGTCTTCTGGACACTGCCGTTCACATAATAGGTAATGGTGTAGGACTGAAGCTGGCGGAACGAGGCGCCAATTTCGATAGCGCTTGTACCCATAGTGTAAGTGTTGCCTTCAATCTGAACGCCATCAACAGTGAAGTATTCAAAGATGTAGTCAGTAGCTGCTTCAGCAACCAATGTTATCACGGTCCCTTCTATAGCTTGGGTAATGGTTACATCATTACATTCGGCATGGACTGTACCACCAGTAACAGTTGCGCTAATGATGTCATACTTTGGAAGTTCACTGAAAGTGGCCGAAATATTGACATCGTGTTCAGGCATGGTGAATTGGTTGTTGACGATTTCGACATCTTCATAATTTTCAACCCAAGCACCGAATTCATAGCCATAATCAGGAGTTGCCGAAAGGTTGACAACCGTTCCAGCGGCTGCTTTGACTGGGTCGGCTGAGATAGAACCGCCCGTTATTGCATCGTCACAGGTGATGTTGTAGCGTGTGGCACCTGGAGTGTAGATGAAAGTGGTCTTGGGAAGGAATGATGATGTTTGTCCCCATGACGTGACATTATTCAATGATACGCTGTTGTACCCTCTGCCTGAACTCACATAACCGTATGTGTTGTCTTTGCCAAAGAAGTAAACGTGGCTGTAACTCATATCAGTGGTATTTTGTGTCGCAATGAGCAAGTTGCCACCATTGTATGCAAATGGTTCAGTGAAATTAATGGTGATTTCTGCAACTTTGAAATCAATTACACCTTCATAAACCATTGTCGCTGTCGTAACATCAACAGGTCCCGTTGTTTCATTCTCGCTGACTTCTTTGAGATAGACTTGCCAATTACTATAACAAATGCGATCATCAGTAATTCTAGAAACATAAAACTTCATTGAGCTGATTGTGCCACCTGCCATGTCTGCAAGGTCAGCTGCTGGCATAATCATATTCGACTTTGTGAAGTCGTCAGCATAAAAAACATAAAATGGACAATAGTCGTTGTCACTTAATCCGTCATAAACTGTATGTGCCAAAAGGAAGGTGGCCGAAACCGTAATTTCGCTATCCGGCATTGTGTAGGTGTTGCCAACAATCGGTTCGCCGTTAACAATGAAGTGGTCGAAGCTATAGCTGGTATTTGCTTCGGCAACCAATGTTATCTCGGTTCCTGCCGGAGCCTCGCTGATGGTAACGCCGTTGTATTCGGCATGGATTGTGCCTTCGTCAAGTGTAGCGCAGTTGATGTTGTATTGTGTGAGAGCCTCATAGTTGGCTGCAACAGTGACAGCGTTTGCCGGCATCTCAAAGGTGTTGCCCGAAATCTGTTCGCCATTGACGGTCCAATAATTGAACCGATAGCCCAAATTGAAATTGTGCTCAAGTGTTATTTGCGTTCCTTCCGATGCCTTGCTGACTTCAACGCCATTGGCGTATGCTGCAATCGTTCCGATTTCATCTTCATCCTCAGGCTGCACCAGTGTAATGGCGTAATTCACAACAGGTTCATAGATGATGGTTGTCTTTGGGAGGAAGCAAAATTGTTCAGGTTCCTGGTTATAGTTTGTTGCAATTGAATGGTAGGCATCATAATTGTTGAAATCGCCAAGCCATTGAGTCCAAAGAAAAACGCCCCATTCATTTTCCCTGAAACCAATCATCAGGTTGCCACCATTATATTCAAAAGGTGTGCTTAAATGGATGGTGAGCTTATAGTCACTGATATTGATGGTGCCTTCATACACATTTGTCATATCATTCCAATCTACAAAAGAACTCGGTGTGATGTAGTCCACTTCTTTCATGAAGACTGTCCAAGTTAAATCTCCGAAATTGCCAGCGCTAACATTTTGTGTATAAAAAGTCAGATCGGTAATTTTTGTGTCCTTTATGGCTGTCAGGTCGGCAGCTGGAAATATGAACTGGCTCTTTGTATTGTAGGTGTCAGCATAACTACCGTAAACAGGAATATTATCACTAACGTCAGTGCCGTCATGAACGGTGATGCCCATAACAAATGAAGCGTTGATGGTGACAGCTGCTTCAGGCATGGTGAAATAGTAGTATCCCCAATAGCTATCGTACCAAATATTGACGGTCTGACCGCAAATGTATGTCACTTCATCTATCATATAACCAGCGTCAGGTGTCACATTAAACTTCACCTGCTGGCCTTGGTAATACTTGTTATCAGCTGGCGCTTCGATGAGGTTTATTGTTCCGTTTTCAGTGGTTCCGATGGAGACTGTGTAAAGTTCCTTTGCCGTGAATGTGGCAGTAACGGTGACGGCTGCAACTGGCATTTCAAACCGATTGTATTCAACCGTAATTTTATTGTCGGGATTTTCTGTGTAATAAACATCCCATCCGCCAAAATCATAACCTGCATCTGGGTATGGATTTAACTGCACCATAGTACCTGCGGTAATGTGTTGGCTCGGAGAAGCATAAACATCCCCGTGTTCTATTCCGTTGTCGATAGTCAAGGCATAATAGGTTTCCTGTTCATATTCGGCTGAAACAGTGACAGGATAATCTGGCATGGTGAAATGATAGCTAGAACCCCAATCAGGGATAACACTGACCGTCGTCGTTGGATCATCGGTTTTATAAACGGTCCAACCAGTGAATTTGTAGCCATAGCCGTCATATTGTTTCAAGTTGTATGACAAATTGATGCGTTCGTCCTTATAAGCTTGCGTTGGATCAGCCGTAAAAGTGCCGACTTCCTCTTGGTTGTCGGGCTGTATGACGGTGATAGCATGTTGTGTAAGTGAATTGAACGTAGCCGACACGGTGACGTTGCTTTCAGGCATCGAGAAACCATTGGTGGCAGCGGTGGCTTCGCCGTTAAGGATGACAGGGTTGCCGCCTTCATCCACGACAGTCCATTGTCCGAATTCGTAACCGAAAGAAGGAGTTGCCGACAATGTGACAGCGGTTTCTGGGGCTACATTGGCCATTGGGTCGGCTGAAATTGTGCCGCCAACTTCTGGCTGGTTGATGGTGACATTGAATTTAGGGCCAGTTTCAATACTTAATTTGATGTTAGGTCTAATATAGTTAACATCGAAATAATTATTGTAGTTATCGTAAGAAGTTGGAGGATTTGATGGATCAAAATTATTGACGTCAGAATATGCAGCTTTAGCACGATATGTATAATCATCTGAGTTTTGGAAACAGTAAAATTTCTTATTACCATAAACACTCGAATTGTTATCAAATGCAATTAAAAGGTTACTTGTTCCGTCCCAATCAAAAGGATTGGAAAGATTAAATGTCACCCATCCAGTTGTTGCACTCGTAATCGTTCCTTGGCCAACAAGGTTTGCATCTGATATTGTTTCCCAATCATCCAGAGAATTGGCAAAATTGTTTCGGGAGACGTTCTTCATATAAATGTTGAACGAATATGTTCTGGTATAGTCATCACCACCAGCATCGAAACTAATCGAATTGATTGTGCATCCATTAATTGTGCCTACGCCTGCATTTTGAGCAGCGGTGCTTATTTCTGCAGCGGTGTAAAAAAATTGATTGTACGAATAATTGTAATAGCTCTGAAAAGGATACACTGTGGATAATTGACTACCCGATCCAATTTGAACCTCAGTTTCTTGTCCCCAGCTCTTAAAGCCGGCAAGCGCCAAGAGCACCATGAGTAGAAATGTAAATTTTTTTCTCATACTTTTTGTAATTTAATTTGTAACTTATTGAATTTCTTTCATTTATATTTTAATAATACAATTATACATTCCGATATTTTAAGATTGTGAAAATAAAAAATATTTTATTACGATTTACAAAATTTATACATTTTGTTGAAAAAATTTTTACATCAGCACTTTGGCCTTTGGGAAAAGCCTTTCGGCACACACGAAGCCTGAAAAATATGGTGCATACCCGTTGGCGGAATAAAATCATCTGAAAATTTCAGGACGCAGTTACGTCTTTTTTTTGAGTTTTTCACGAAAAAGACGTAGCTACGCCCCTTTTTTGAGTTTTTCACAGAAATTGGACATGGCCACGTCTTTTTTCTGAGTTTTTCACACGAAATGACGATTGCGATTGTTTTTTTGCAAAATATAAACATCACGTGTATTCCCCAACAATCAAAAGCCATCAAAATGTTGAGCCAGCCTTCCTCAGGTCCTTTCACCTTTATAAACTTTATTACAAACTTCACTCTCAACTCTCCACACTCCAAACTTTTTTGTTATTTTTGCAGCCGTAAAAAATTTTCAAGCCGTTATGAAGTACCCCATCGGAACCCAGACGTTCAGCACCATCATCGAAAACGGGATGGTATATGTCGATAAGACCGCCCTTGTTTACGACCTCGCGCAGAAACATATATGCTTCCTGTGCCGCCCGCGCAGGTTCGGAAAATCATTGCTAATATCAACGCTCGAAAGCTATTTCAAGGGCGAGAGGGAGCTTTTCAAAGGTCTGAAGATTGATGAATTGGAGAAGGAATGGGTGCAATATCCGGTGTTCAGAATGGATTTCGCACAAGGCGGTTTTGAGGATTCTGAAAGTCTTAAGAAGACAATCTCATCGTATTTGGACGACTGGGAGGAATTGTATGGGGTTGAGAGCAAATACGACAAATTGGGTCTCCGTTTCTCAAAAATCCTCGCCGAAGCCCACAGAAAAACTGGCAAAAAGTGCGTCGTTCTCATCGACGAGTATGACAAGCCGCTTCTCGATGTCTTGATGGATCCTGTGGAGGCTCAAAACAGAGCCGTGCTGAAGGAATTCTACGGAACGTTCAAGGTCGCCGATGAGCATCTCCGCTTCGTGCTTCTCACAGGCGTGACGAAATTCTCGCAGGTGAGCGTGTTCAGCGGCTTCAACCAGCCGGAGGACATCAGCATGGACAGCGGGTTCGATGCGCTGTGCGGCATAACGAAAGACGAACTTAAAAAATACTTCGACGGCGAGATAAGGGCGATGGCGGTGAAGATGAAATGTACCAAGGGAGAGATGTACCGGCGTCTTAAAAACCAGTACGACGGCTATCACTTCTCGGAGGGAATGACAGACATCTTCAACCCTTTCAGTGTGTTGAGTGCAATGTCAAAGAAGAGACTTGATGACTATTGGTTTGCAACGGCCACGCCCACATATCTGATAAGACTCATCAACCGGAGCAAGACGGACATCAAGGAGATTGTGGGCAAGATGTATGACAAAAGCTATTTCATGGACTACAAGGCGGACACCGAGGACCCTCTGGCGATGATCTATCAGAGCGGATACCTCACGATAAAGAGATATGAAGAGGCGAGAGACCAATATGCGCTCGACTTCCCGAACAACGAAGTGCGCAAGGGCTTTGTGGCACTTCTCGCCAATGATTACTGCGGCCGCAGGAACGACACGAAGAACCTTGTCTTGGACATCAACGACATGCTGAAACAATGCCGCCTCGACGACCTGCGCGACGCGTTGACCGGCTTCTTCGGCAGCATCCCTTACGACGCGAACTACCAGGAACGCGTGTGGAGCTACGAGAGCCATTACCATTACACGTTATACCTGATATTCAATCTGTTGTCGTGCTACACCATCCTGACGGAAAAAGAAAACTCGCGCGGTCGCGCCGACATCATTGTTGAGACGGATGATTACGTCTATATCTTCGAGTTCAAGCTTGACGGCACCGCCGCCGAAGCGTTGAAGCAGATTGATGACAAAGGCTACGCCGAGCCTTACGCCGCCGATCCGAGGAAACTGTTCCGCATCGGAGTGAGTTTCTCGAGCGAGAAGAAGAATATCGTCGAGTGGAAGGCGGTTTAGCTATAAAGCAGAAAGTTTATAAAGTTATAAGGTAGAAAGTGGCCGGCGCATGCAAAAAATCCGCACTTGATTTGCGGAATCCACAAGGCTGAAAAACATCAAAATCAAAACCTATTAACTATCTTTCAGCGCCTCCACCGGATTGGCATTCGCCGATTTCCAACATCTTATCAAAACTATTGAAATGGTGATAACCAACACGATAGCGAGCGAAAGCGCAAAGACCCACCAAGGCATCGGAGTGCGGTAGGCGAACTTCCCGAGCCATCTGTCGATGATGACATACGAGACCGGCGCGGCAGCGACAAAACTCACCGACACGATTTTAACAAACTGACTGCTGAAGATGCCGAGAACCTCACGGACCGTCGCACCGTTCACCCTGCGAAGCGCAATTTCCTTCCTGCGGTATTGGGTCTCAAAGAGAATCAAGCCGAAAACACCCATCAGCGAGATGACGATCGACACCAACGAGAACGTCGTGATCAACGCCGCAAACTTCCTGTCGTAATCGTATATCCGAGCAAGCTCCTCATCGAAGAAGTCGTAGTCCAGATAGCCGCGCTTCACCTCCGGCACGTATTTCACAACTTCATCTTTTATGAAATCGATGACAGCCCCGACATCGGCGTCAGGCGTTATTCTGACATAAAGATTGTCGAGCGACTTCCACGAATCCGGGCCGAAGACATAAAACGCAAACGGTTCATTATCATATTGCAACGGCTTGAAATTGAAATCCTTGCAAAAACCGACAATCTTGGTTTCCTCATTATGGCCGACGATTCTGTCCTCCAACGTGAGACCGAATTTATTCTTCGCGACCTCATTGAAGACAAACGTTCCGAGGCTGTCGTTTTCAGCCACTTTCGAGAAATCTTCGCCTTCAACGATGTCTATTCCCATGAATTTCAGGAAATTATATGAAACAGGATAACAGCTGAAATGGATTTCCTCATTATTGAAGTCACGCCCCCAGCCCATACGTCCGACCGAGACCATCTGTCCGCTTGCGTATGCGACATCAACAATCTGCGGGTTTTTCTTCAGTTCCGACGCGAACGCCTCCCTGTCGGAGAAATAATAGCCGATTCGTGACGGCACCACGCCGGTGAGCAACAGATCCTTGTTGAAACCCATATCGTGCCGCAGCATGTAATCGTGTTGAAGTTTTATAAACAACGAACTGATTATCAAGGCAATGGAAACAGCGAACTGTACTCCGATGAGCATTGTGCGAAGTCTCTTCCCTGCCTTTGAGGAAACGAAGCTGCCCTTCGCGGCGACCGCCAACGGGAACGACGTGATGTAATTAGCGGGATAGATGTTAGCGACCACAGCGAAAACCAACCCGACGGCGCAAATCGCAAGGAAAATATCGTAATTGCTTGAAAGCGATAATGTTGGCGACACGAAACCTGCTATAAACGATGTCTCAACCGAACCGATGACCGGCAGCGAAGCCACAAGCGCGATCACCACAAGACCGGCGGCCTCAAAGAGGAAACTCATCTTCATCTGGGTCTTCGTGCATCCGTAAACACGGTAGGTGTTCACGCCACGCAGCCGCTGCGGCACCATCGCCATGAAGAAATTCACGAAGTTGATGAACGCTATCACTATGATTAACAAGGCAATGGCAACGAGCATCCGTGTTGTGGCAAGATTGCCTTTGTTGCCGCTTCCGCTCTTTTCATCAAAATAAGTCTTGGTGACAGGGATAACACGCACCTTCTTGATTTTGTCCGCATAATACTGACTTTCGTCTGAATCTGACAGGTCTTCTCCGAAATATCCGGCAAGATTCGCACGGCAAATCCCGGCCACATACTCAAGGTCGTCGGTGTTGACTTTTGCCATGCCCTGAAACGACCACTCACTCCTGTCATCAATCCAATCGTCACCAATTGAAACAACCGCATTCCACCATTTGAAATCACTGTTTTCAGGTATGTCGGGAATTATGGCGATAATGCTGTACACCATATCTTCATCCCAATTAGCTGAAAAACAGACACTTCCGCCAACATCACGGTTTAACCGTTTAGCTGTCGATTCGGTCAGCACGACGGTTTTCGGCTCATCAAATTTGGAAAAATCGCCACGTACAGGCTCGATCCCCAATACTTTAAAGATTTCGGAACTTGCTCTTACAGTACTCATTTGGCAGGTTTCAAAGCCATCGCCAACGCGTATTATCACCCCTTTCGGGCTACAATTGAACGTGGCCAAAACACAATGAGACTCCACAGCCGGGTTGTCGCCGAACGCCGATTCAATCATCGGCCGCGAGATAAAATCAGTGTAAGAGTCATCGGCATAAGGGCTTGGCCATTCGAGGGTGACGATATGGTCGGCATCCTTGAAGCTTTTGTTGAAGGTCAGCTCATAGCGCACCTGCACCATGATGACGTATGCCGTTGCGAAGGCGACCGCCATCCCGACCACGTTGAGAACCGACGACGCGGTGAAACGCTTGAGGAGACCGAGGAAGTTCTTGAAAAACATAATTCAGAGTTTTTTAACACGAGCTGCACAAGTTTTTGACACGAGTTACACAAGTTTTTTCTGCTCGTGAAACTTGTGTTTAAATTACAACTCATCGTTCACATTATCAACTATTTTGCCATCGAACAGGTTGATGATTCTGTCGGCGTATGACGCATCTTTGCGCGAGTGTGTCACCATGACGACCGTGGTGCCGTCGTTGTGAAGTTCTGAAAGGAGTTTCATCACTTCCTGACCGTTTCTTGAGTCGAGGTTGCCTGTCGGCTCGTCGGCGAGGATTAGTTTCGGGTTGGCGACGACGGCGCGTGCTATCGCCACACGCTGCTGCTGTCCGCCGGAGAGCTGCTGCGGAAAATGGTCGCAGCGATGCAGAATCCCCATGCGGCGCATTATCGCCTCAACCTTCTCGCGGCGTTCCGCCTTGTTGATTCTCAGATAGATAAGCGGAAGCTCGATGTTTTCATAAACGCTCAGCTCATCGATGAGGTTGAAGCTCTGAAACACGAAGCCGATGTTTCCCTTGCGGAAAAGCGTGCGGTCTTTCTCCTTCAGCTTGCCCACTTCCCTTCCGAGAAGTTCGTATTCGCCTTCCGTCGGGTTGTCAAGCAGGCCCAAGATGTTCAGCAGCGTTGACTTTCCGCAGCCGGAAGGTCCCATGATGGCTACAAATTCGCCGTCTTTGATTTCAAACGACACGCCGGCGAGGGCCGTTGTAATGATGTCTTCGGTTCTGAATTCCTTTACGAGGTTGTTTACTTTAATCATGATATTTTACATTTATAATCAAACCAACGAAAATACATCATATTTCGTGCCAAACTTATAAATTATTAACAATCAATATTTTACAAAACAAGCAAAATAAAAACCGTCCAAAATTTGGACAGTAGGTGTCTAATTTTTGGACAGTCTTTATTTTGAATCTCATTTGAGTTTTGGCCAAAAAGTTAATTTTTTTTCGTTTTTGGCTAAAACTCAAAGCAAAAAACTGTCAATTTTCATCGACGGACACCTTTGACAACAATTGGTTTATGACCTTTGGTGTTTTTCCACTCCAACAAAATATTTTCAATTTTTCGCCCAAACATATTCAGTTGTTTTTCAATATGTTATAATTTACAAACACATTTTCCACCCGAGTTTTTCGGATATTTCACACATTTTCCACCCGAGTTTCGGTTGCAAAAATACGAAAAATCATAATCCGAAACTGTTTATGAAAAATTTTTCAACTAATTTCAGTTTCTCACCACCCAATTATCAATCTTTATGCCCTTAATGTTTTGAAAATGTTTTATATTATCTGTTATCAACGTCAAATCATTGGCATACGCAGTACCAGCAATCAGCAAATCTATTAAATCATTTACTTCAGTACCTGCGAGTTGCAATCTGGCTTTCTCTTTTGCTGCAAATTCTATTGATGGCTCAACAGGTAAGATTGTCACAGAATTTTCAAAAAGTTTAAGATTTTCGTACTTGTTTACTCCTGTATTTTGAAGAGTATATTCTACTCCGACCATCAACTCCGCAATTGTCAATAAAGAAACCGCACAATTTTCAAGTCCGACTTACTTGATTTTTTCCTTAATGCCATATTTATTGCGAAACAAGAAACCACAAATATTTGTGTCGAGCAGATACTTTGCCATAATCAGATTTCAACTATTTCACGTTTTTTATTTCTCCCCGACTCGCAAACTTCAACAAATTCATCGGCTGTCAGCCCATCATCAGGCCATGAGGATGAGATTTTATCAAGAACATCATCACAATCTTCCGCCGTGATTTTTGGCTCTTTTCTTAACGATATATAAATCAATTCAATAAGGTTAAGTTTAACCTCATTACTTGAATTTTTTATTAAATTCCAGTATTTTTTTGCGGCTGGAATTGGCACGACGTCATTCATATCAAAATTTTTATTTGCAAAAGTACACTAAATTTTTGATTCACACATGTATTCTTTAAAAAAATCACACCCGCTCTGGCACTCTCTTAACTCTCCTCTCTAATCTTTACTCTTTCTTCAGGCTCTCCACCGGATTCGCGTTGGCGGCCTTAAGGCTCTGCCACGAAATTGACAACGCCGCCATCAGAAACACCGCGAGACCGGCGGCGATGAAAATCAACGGCGAGACGCTGATCCTGTAACTGTAGTCTTCAAGCCAGTAATCTATTAAGAACCAAGCGATTGGGACGGCTATCACAAAAGACGCGAGGAACATTTTCAGGAAACCGCCTGTCAGACGTCTGAACGCCTCGGCGTTGGTAGAACCGAAAACCTTGTTGACGGCAATCTCCTTTGAACGCTGCTTCGCATAATACGTTGACATCGCCACCATTCCCAAAATCGAAATTATCAACGCTACAATGCTGAAAACCAGTATGATATTACGAATGTCCCTCAAATCTTTGTAATAAGTCTCAGCCAGATAATCATCAAGATACATGCAATCCACATCAACATTCGCCAATTCCTTAATCTTGCCTTTCACCTCCTCCATCGCCTTTGCGTGACGACCCGTCGTCTTTAAAATCAGATGCCACGGCGAGCCGGATTCTTCCCCCAACATCCTGACCAAATAAACGTCATTTTCGTTATTCTGCAAACAATTATAATCCTTGATGACGCCACAGACATTAAAACGCCAATCGTATTCCGGATCCAAGACAAGTTCGGTGGCATCGTAGTCGAGGCCGAAACGACGCATCGCCTTTTCTGTAATCCACCACGTATCCGGCAAGGGCTCGCCATTTTTCGTAATCACCTCAAAACCAAGGATTTCAAAAGATGAAGTATCGCATGTCATCCAGTTCAGTGAATAAAGTCCGTCTTCTCTTTCAAAAGTTGAATTATTAGCATAACCGAGCGGGAAACCTTGAGAAAACCCGACCCCGATAACATCAGGGAGCTTCTCCAACTCATCCTTGAGCATCGGCAATGATTTCTCCTCAACAGCTTGATAGACATTTGTTATATTTACCTCCATGATGTCGTGGGTTTCATGATTTAACGGTTTGTTCATCAGATGGTTAAACTGCCACGACAAAGCTATCGTCAGCGAAAGCATCGTTATCGTCACCACATTTTGAATCATGATGAAAACCTTTCCGAAAACGAGCTTCGACTTCAGCCTGAAGCTGCCTTTCACCACGTCAACAGGCTTGAATCTTGAGATCATCAGGGCGGGAATCAAGCCTGCGAGGACGCCGACAAGCAGGACTAACGCGGAACAGACCGCGACCTCATCAGCGGTGATGTCGTGAAACACGTTCACGTTCTTTCCGAGCAGCGGCAACGTCACCGGCTCGGCGAGTCCTGCAAACAACGTTCCGAACACGAATGCGATGATTGTCAGCAATATGGCTTCCGAAATCATTCGCATTATCACACCGTGTTTTGACGTTCCGAGAAGCCGCCTCGTTGCCATTTCCTTGGCACGGAAACCGGTCTGCGCAACAGTGAGGTTGATGTAATTTATCAAGGCGAAAAGCAGGATGAAAAACGCCACCGCCATCAAAACATTGATAAAAATCTTGTTTCCGCGATTGCAATTATTAAGGGCATAGAAATCCAAATCACTGAAATACAATTCATTGTAATTATAAATATGCAATTCTTTCCGTGCGCCGGACGCATAAATCCAATAAAACTCATTGAAATATCCGAGCATATCGGCTTCCTTTTCCTTGAAATCCGCACCGGGATAAGTCTGGATGAAAAGCGTCACACCGGCAGCATTGTCAAAACTGTCATTTTTAACAGATTCATTTATAAACTCGCCATAACACTGCAAGTTATAAATGAAGTCAACATCCGGAAAAAAAGAGTTTTCGATCTTCTCGAACACGCCGCCTACCACGACGTTTGTTGACGCCGCGCCCCATTTCACAAGGATCGACTTCCCCACCGGCGACAGTCCGTGAAACGCCCGCCTTGCGAACTCCTCCGAAATTATCACCTTGTCCTTCGTATCCAATGCCGTCTCACGGTCGCCTTCCAAAAGCCTGAAAGAGAACATCTTAAGGAAAGTCGTATCGACAGCGAGCGACTTTGGCGAATAGTCAACATCATAGATGTTAACGACTTGAATATCAGTGTTTTTAACAGCGCAGACAATTTTTATTTCCGGATAACGGCTCGTGAGATAAGGCGTCAGGCCGTAGGCACACGCCACGAAGTCCTCGGTTCCGATCGTGTAAATGTCTTCGGTGTTTTCCTGAAATGAATCGACGGTGAACTCCAGTTTCGCGAACTTCGCGATGAGCACGATGAACATCATGGCGACCGCCAACCCTAAAATATTAATTAAGGTGTAAAGTTTGTTTCGGTAGAGAAATCTGAAATATGACAGCATAATTTTTTGATTTATTTAATTCAATCGTCAAAATCCCATCATATTTCGTGCCAAACTTTTAAATTATTGACAATCAAATTTTTATAAAAACAGTAAAAAATCAAATGTCCAATTTTTGGACAGTGGGTGTCTAATTTTTGGACAGTTGGCACGTAAAATATTTTGTCAAAATTTAAATTATTTTACACAAAATTATTACTTTTGCAGCCAAATCATATAAAGAATATGACTGACAAAATACATTACATAGTTGCATTGATTGCTGAATTTGCCGAACATTACGGACTTACCGACGCACAAGCTGCACGTTGCATAAGCCGTTTCGGTGCTTTGCAACTTTGTGATGAACATTATGCACACACTCACTTTCCACGAAAACATTGAAAACATTGCAACGTATTGCAGAAGAATGGGTGGCAAGACGCTTGAAGAATTTCTGAAAACTGATCAAAATTAATGGTACATCAAAACTTTTTAGTACTTTTGCAAAAAATTCATACCAATGGCAACATATACAATTAACATTAACGAAAGGACTTCAGCAGGAAAATACTTATTAAAAATCTTGCAAGATGCACCTTTCGTAACATTCAAACACACAGAGAAAACCGAGCTTGAAAAAGCAATTGATGAGGTCGAAGGTGGCAAGGTCTATAAGGCTGAAAGTGTTGAAAAATTAATGGACATAATAAATGGCTAAATATCAAATTTACTATACCAAAAAATTCATCAGACAAGCAAAATTGTGTAAAAAGCGAGGCTATGACATGAATTTATTGCAAAATGTCATCTCTCTTCTGTCAGAAAATGGGTGTCTTGAAGCAAAATATAATCCACACAAATTATCTGGTGACAAAGTTGGCTACATGGAATGTCACATTAAAGCAGACTGGTTATTAATATGGAAACATATTGATAATCAACTGATTTTAACAATGACAGCTACTGGTACTCATTCCGATTTATTTTAAATATTTCAAAATATTACAGTAACTTTTCGCTCTTTAATCTCTCATCTCTACTCTTTCTTCAAACTCTCAACCGGATTCGCGTTGGCGGCCTTCCACGTCTGGAAAAAGACCGAAAGCACCGCTATCAACAGCGAGAACAGCATCGCCGCGAGGAAAATCCACGGACTCAATGAGATACGGTACGAAAAACCTTTCAGCCACTCGTTCATCACGAAATACGAAAGCGGCACGGCAAGCACGAACGACACCAACAACGGCGTACAGAACTTGCTGAGTGTCAACACAGTAACCTCTTTCACGGTGCTTCCCATGATTCTTCTGATGCCGATTTCCTTTTTCCTCTGACGAAGGAAGAAAACCGAGATGCCGAGAAGCCCGAGAACCGAAATCACCACCGCTATCGCCGTGAAAAGCGAGACGATTTTCAACGTATTGCGCTCATTCTCAAAGTTTACACTGATGGAACTCTGAAGGTCTTCATCTTTCTCGCCCGCTTCAACATCATAACCTTTAACAACCGACATCGCTTCATAAATCTTCCGTCCCGCATCGCGCGAGCCGTCTGACTTCACTATCAAAGAAGCATGAGGCATATCCTCCTGTTTTTTGATGCGAATCATAACCGGTTGAGGATCAGCGAGAATGCTTCCCATGTGAAAATCAGCTACAACGCCGGCGATGGCAATCTCATCACCAAATATCTTCAACGACCTCGCTGATTTGTCAAGATTGAGATGCCGCATCGCCGCCTCATTAAGATACGCCGAACCCCATGAAAAACCGTAGTCTTCAAGAATCGTAAAACCAATTATCTCAAAACCAACACTATCCATGTCCGCAACCTGAAGTACGATATATTTCCCATTTTCATCCTGATAGAAATAAGCCGACGAACACCCGTTGGCAAGATCCGGCCCGATTCCGACTTTCTCGACGCAGGAAAGACTTTCAAGAGCATCACGTGCGACATCCTTGTTGTCGGAATAAACGCTGAAAACATTTTTTGTGTTTATCCCGAGCGGCGCGTTCACAAGATGATTTATCTGCAAGACTATCACCAACGAGGCGGTCAGCATCGTGATTGTTATCACGTTCTGAATGATGATGAAGAGACGGCTCATCACCATTTTCGAGTTGTATCTGAACGAGCCTTTCACCACGTCGATCGGCTTGAACTTCATTATCTGAACGCTCGGAATGACGCCTGAAATTATCCCTGTGAAAAGGATGAAGACGACACTCAGACCGATTGTATTGACATTCAAATCATTAGCGAGACATATTTTCCCCTGGAAAAGATTCATGAAATCCTCTTGCAAATTATAGGCCAGGAAGAACCCGATGAGGAAAGCCACAAGCACCATCAACGTCGATTCGGCGATGAGCGCGATGAAGACGCTACTGGCGCGGCTACCGAGAAGCCTTTTCGTCGCCATCTCACGTGCGCGGAAACCCGTGTTGGCAGTCGTGAGGTTGATGTAATTCATGATTGCGAAAACCAGAATCGCGATGACGGCCGAAAGCAGAATCCTTATGCGGTTCTTCTCGCCTTTCAACATGCCTTCGCCGTAATTCTGCGGCGCAAACATAATCTCGTTCAAAGGCGTCAGCGTCACCTCTTTTGATTCCAAGTAATTGAATGCCGCGACATTTTTTGTTTCATATTCATAGACAGACTCAAGTTTCGGGTTCAGATTTTCGCCTTCTTTCACCATCAGGAAGGAGCTGACGCCGCCATAAGGTCCGGCAGAATAACAAGTCTTATCAAATTTGAAGCCATAAATCTGCGGTTGGCGTTCGATTCGGGTGATGATTTTCGTCTCGTTCGGGAAAATCGTCCTGTCGAAATCCTCGACCACCGCCGAAACGGTGTAAACCAAGGTCGTATCGTATGGGTCGATATAATTTTCTCCATCTATCCTCATATAACGGTCGCCTGTGATATTCAACGGCTTGCCGATCGGGTCGGCGTCTTTGAAGAAAAATTCGGCCAGCGACTCGGTGATGACGCATTTGTCGGGAGAGCTGAGCGCGGTGTTACGGTCGCCTTTCACAATCCTGAAATCGAAGAAGTCGAAGAAAGTGGAGTCGGCGAGCATGACGTTCGCGAACTGATTGATTTCATAGTATTTCCAGCCGCTTTTTATTATCCCGGAGGTCGAAAGGACGCAGCAAGTCTTCTCGATTTCGGGGTACGTCGCTCCTATTTCGCGGGTCGCGTCGGGCCATGAATAGAAATACTTTTCGCTTCCGAGAAGGAAGATGCGGTCTTTGTTCTTGTGCCACGAATCGACGCTGAACTGACGCCATGTGTAGTCGCCGATGAGAATCACGAACATCATCGAGACCGCCAACCCTAAAATATTAATTAAGGTGTAAAGTTTGTTTCGGTAGAGAAATCTGAAATATGACAGCATAATTCAACATTTTTTAATTATTCAGAATCAAAACATCAGCATCGCCGAACTTGTCGTAGCCGCTTGTGACGACTTGTTCGCCGGGATTCAGGCCTTGCGTCACCTCGTAGTAGTTCGGGTTCTGGCGGCCGATTTTTATGTCGCGTTTGTAGGCCTTGTCGCCATCGACGACGAAGATCCAGTTGCCGCCGGTTTTTTGGTAGAACGCGCCGCGCGGGATGAGAACCGAGCTGACCGCCTGTCCGAGCTGGAGGTTGAGATAATATGTCTGTCCGGCGCGTATGTTGTCGGGACGCTCGCCGGTGAGTTTGAAGTCGGCCTTGAAACGACCGTCACGCACCTCGGGATAGACCTTGCGCAACGAGGCGGTGAACTGCTCGCCATTGCGGTCGAAGGTGGCTTCGAGGCCAGCCGTCACGCGGTCGATGTAATGCTCATCTATCTGAGCCTCAATCTTATAGCTCGACAAATCGTTAATCTGTCCGATTTTCATTCCGGAGGAGATGTTCTGTCCGAGCACGGCGTCGAGCAGTCCGAGTTCGCCGTCAATCGGGGCTTTGACCGTGAGGTTGTCCTTGCGCTGACGGATCATCAGCATGTTGCGGCGCATGTTTTCGAGACTCTCCTGCATCCTTTCCACCTCGACGGAACGATAAAGGCTGTCCTGTTTCTGGCGGTTGACGATGAGTTTCAGCTTGTCGCACGCCAGCTCGTAGTTTTCCTTTGCCTGAAGGAACGTCTCGCGTGAAATCAGCGAGTCGCGGTAAAGAGCCTCGTTCTGCTCGAAGGCGCGTCGCTGACGGCGGACATCGAGATTGTATTGCAGACGCTCCTGTTCGACGCTCAGTTTCTGTTGCTCCATGGAAATCAAAGTGTTACGAAGGATATTTTCTTTCTCGGCGAGTTCCGCCTCCGAATTCAAGATCTGCAGGTCAAGGTTCGGATTACTTAAAATTATTATTACATCGCCTTTTTTCACTGGGCTGCCTTCTTCTGTCACGATTTGTTCTACAACGCCGCCTTCGAGCGGGCTGATCTGCACAGTGCTAACGGGTTGCACCTGTCCGTTGACGCGGATGTAATCGTTGAACTCGCCTTGTTTCACGGTACTTACCGTGATGGTTCGGGCATCGATGCGCAGCGACGAAGTGTTGTCACGCAACACGAGCCACAGCACGAAAGCCACAAACGCCGCGAGAAACACGAATTTGATGTTCTTCTTCTGAAAAACGGCCGCAAAGCCTGTCTTCTTTTCAATTTTTCTATCCATAGTTTAAATTTTTGTTTCTTTAAATTATTGAGTTTGCTCGACTTCGCTCGCAATGACAAAGTGTTTTGGGTATAACTTGGCGCGGCGAAGCCGCGCCGTCTCATTCCCCAAACTGCCGTCATTGCGAGCGACCGAAGGGAGTCGAGCAACCTCATTCTAAATACCTGACACCTTTATAATAATTCACGACTTTCGATTTTATGACGAAAGTGAAATACGCATGAAGCCGCGCCGCCTCCGATTCAAGGCGGTTGTTGCCCGATGCCTGAAGTTCGAGGACGGAGATGAGACCCTGCTCGTAGCGTTTCTGATTCAGTTTATACGCAACAGCCTGACTGTCAGCGCGTTTGTCGGCCTGAACGAAAGCCTTCAAAGCCGCGTCCCTGTCCTGAACGGCGAGTTCTATTTCAACTTCGAGGTCCTTCGTTTTCTGTTCAAACTCATATTGTGCGATTTTCCAGTTGTTTTTCCTGATTCTCATATTCGTCTGTCGCGACAACCCATTGAAAATCGGGATGTTGAGATTCAGCTGGACGTATTCGCCTTGGCGGTCGGTCATCTGTTGCCAGAACGGGTCGGCATTGTAACCTTCCATGAAAGAATTGATGTAACCCGTTGAATATCCGGCGTATGCGTAAAGCGACGGGGTCATCTGCCATTTCGAGGTCTTGAACCTCAGACGCGCCGCCTCGATATTGTTTTTCGCAATCATCATCGAAGGATGGTTCTCTTTCGCGAAAGCGTAAATATCCTCAACATTTTCAGCATTTGAACCTTCAATCAATTGAATATCAACGCTGTCATCAACCATCAGCTCATCGCCCATCGGGAAATACATCTTCTGTTTCAGCACCGACAAGGCGTTGGCGCAGCTGTTCTGCATCATCACGAGATTATAATCTTTTTCAGCGACGAGAGCCTCTATCTCGGCGACATCGGCATAACTCTTAAGTCCTTGTTTCTCTTGGCTTTGCGTAAATTTCAGATTTTGATTCGCCTCATCGAGCTGCTGCTGCGCCAGCACGCTCATCTGCGAGTAGTAAATGACGTTGTAATAAGCCTGAATCACTTCAAGGCAAAGCTCATCTTCTATCTGCTGCTGTTCGGCGACACCTAACTCCTTGGCGTTCTTTGCGATACGGAAGTTATTCACCACGCTGAACCCGTCGAAGACCGTCCAGCCCGCCGAAAGCGAGTAGCTGTTGTTGAAAGTTGTATAATTTGAATATACATTCGTCTCCGGGTCGATGGAGCGACCGAAATTCGCCGATGCGCCGACACCGCCGCTCACCGACGGGAGGAAGCCCATGCCCGCAGCGAGTTTTTCATCTTTAAGTATCTGATTCTGTGCGGCTTTAATCTTGGTTCTCGGAGCGTTCTCCATTGCATAACGCATACAATCATTTAAAGAGAAAACCGAAGTTGTCTGGGCTTGAGACGTGCAGCAACACATCTCTGTAACAGCCAAAACAGCAATTATTGCAAAAAATCTCTTCATTTTTCAAAAATTTGCGATATCGCTATCAATCATCGTGCCAAAGTATTTAAACCGATGATTGTCAAGTTTTTAAATAAAAACAAAATTCCGAGAGTGTCAAAAAATTGGACAGCGGGTGTCAAGAAATTGGACACAAAATGTTTCTTTGATCCATTTTGTTTGCAGATACAGTCACATCCGAATTACCAAACCGCTTGCATTTCAAGAAGACGGGGTGGTTTCAATTCTTCAAGCACCCTATCGGCACGACATAAACGCCATCTTGACGGCGGTAGGCGAAACGTCCGACGGCGATTAGAACCATCATGAACGACGGTGCTTTCATCTTTGCCGTGTCAATCTTTGCGGCGAGCGACTTCAGTGTTTTCGCACCGGATTCGATGGCAATGTCACCGCCAAGTTTTATCTCAACAATCCCATACATTCCGTTGCGTAGATGAACTACGGCATCGCATTCAAGACCGGTCTTGTCGCGATAATGAAAAACCTCGCCATCGCACGACTGGGCATAAATCCTCAAGTCGCGAACCGCAAGCGTCTCAAAAAGAAGTCCGAAAGTCTCCAAATCGTTGACAAGGTCGTCCGGCCCGATGCCAAGTGCGGCTACGGCTATGCTCGGATCGACGAAATAGCGTGTGTCAGATGTGCGGATTGCTGTTTTTGAACGAAGGTTCGGATTCCAGGCAGGCATGTCTTCAACCACAAATATCAGTCGCAATGCGTCAAGATACGATACAACTGTTTGCTTGTCCATGCCGCCGTCTTCGTTGCCATTGATGTCTTTCACAATTTCCTCAAGCGATGCCTGCGAGCCTTGCATCCTTGCATACGAACGCATGAGACGCTTGGCACGGTATGGACTGCGGTTCACTCCGTCGGCACGCTGTATGTCGGCGTTCACGACGATGTCGTAATAATCTCTGGCTTGGTCAAGGGCTATCTCTTCGTCCTCCATGATGGAGGCTTGCGGCCAACCGCCACGACATGTGAAAAATGCAATTTTGTTAATGTCAACAAGGCATTCAGCAGCAATGGTATCAGGAGTATCAAACATGTCAAGCAGACTGATTTTCCCGTTGCTTTCGCCAGACTCCCACAGCGACATCGGGCGCATCAGCAGACGGCAAAAACGCCCTGCTCCAGTGTGCATGTTTCTGCTCGTATCCGCCGGAACAGAAGAACCGGTGAGAATAAACTGACCCATTCCGCTGCGATGGTCAACGACAAAACGAATCTGATCCCATAATTTCGGCGCAATCTGCCACTCATCAATCAGACGCGGCGCATCACCATTGAGAATCATGTCTGGATTTATGTCAACGTAATTGAGATACGCGTTCGTCAATTTCGGGTCTGACATATACACAACACTTTTCGCCTGTTGTTCGGCGGTTGAAGTCTTGCCGCACCATTTCGCACCCTCAATCAAAACAGCACTTTTTCCTTTGAGTTTCCTTTGCAGCAGTGCATCAACAACTCTCGGCTTGTACTCCTCGCTTTCCATAATAAAATTTTTTGCTGCAAAATTACACATATTTTCAATATAATGCATTGTTAAAATCGAAAATACTTCATTTGGCTAAAAATTTTTACTCTATTTGGCTAAAAATTTTTACTCTATTTGGCTAAAAATTTTTACTCTGTTCGGCCAAACGTAACGTCTCACTTTCTTTTTGTCTTCATAAACAGAACGTTCATTACATTAATCATTATCATTTGATGATTATCAAAGTGATAATTATTTTATGACAAAAAACAGAGAATTGAGTCGGCTTGAACTCATCAACAAAGGGTGTGTTGAAGTAGATTGACGACGCATAAGAAAGACCTTCTCGACTCACCGACATTTCAAAGGTATGTTTTCATCCTCCATCTGTGGCACTGCCTGAAATTTTTAAAAAAAATTCTTGCATTTTTATTTTTTCATTTCTACATTTGCAAAAATTTTTATCGGAAAAATTGAAAATAATTACATGCAATTAAACCTTTAAACTTTATGTATAAAATCACCACACACCCCATCCTCGACATCGCCGAGAGCGAGAGCGTCGAGTTCACTTTCAACGGGAAGACAGTCAGTGGCCGTAAGGGCTACACCATCGCAGCCGCCTTGCATCAGGCGGGATTTCCAATACACAGCCACAGCATCGACGGCCGCGTGCGCTCGCTTGAGTGCGGCATCGGCAAATGCGGCGCCTGCGAGATGCTCGTTGACGGCAAGATACGCCGAATCTGCGTCACACTTGTTGACGGCGTGAAAGAGGTCCGCGAGATCCCGAAGGACCACCAGCCGGAGACGAGCGATAACCCGCAGACCGAAGTGAAGATCTACAAGACCACCGTCGCCATCATCGGCGCCGGCCCGGCCGGTCTCGCCTGCCGCGAGCAACTCAACAAACTCGGCATCCCGAACATCGTCATCGACAACAACTCCAAGATCGGCGGACAGTTCAACATGCAGACCCACCAGTTCTTCTTCTTCGAGAAAGAAAAGAAATTCGGCGGGATGCGCGGCTTCGACATCGCCAAGACGCTCGCCGGCGACAACCACGAAGGCATACTGCTCAACAACATGGTGTGGGACATCCTCGAAGGACGGCGTGTGGGTATCAAGAATATTGTCACTCAAGAGATTGCATACGTTGACGCGGAACATATCGTGGTGGCGACAGGTGCGCTGCCGTTCATGCCGACATTTGAAAACGACGACCTCCCCGGGGTCTATACCGCCGCCGTCTTCCAGAAGATGATGAACCAGGAACACACTCTCCTCGGCAAGAAAGTCCTGACTGTCGGCGCGGGCAACATCGGCTACCTCACATCATATCAGGGGATGCAGGCCGGAGCGCACATCAAGGCGATCATCGAAGGCATGGACCATGAGGGCGGATTCCCGGTGCAGGCCAACCGCGTGCGTCGTCTCGGCATCCCGATCATGACATCACACGTGCTGCTGAAAGCCATCCCGAACGAAGACCACACAGGCATCGTCGGAGCCGTCATCGCCGAATGCAAGAACTTCAAGCCGATTCCGGGAACGGAAAAGGTAATCGACGACATCGACATCATTAATATATGTACAGGCCTCATCCCCGACAACAGGATGCTGACCAAGGCGAAGAACGTGTTCGGCCTGAACTCCTACGGTGTCGGCGACGCGGTGCGCATCGGCGAAGGCACAAGCGCGGTGCTGCGAGGACGTCAGGCGGCATTTGAGATCGCGATGAACATGTCGGTGCGTTTCAACTACGACGAATATCTCGATGTCTCCAAGCAATACGTTGAGTCACAGCAACATCCGGTCAGGGTCATCGAAGAGCCGCGCAAGCCGTCGGCGGAACGCATGACAGCGAAGCCGTTCGTCATGGCCGACTGCCTCTACGGTTTCGCCTGCAACCCGTGCTCGTTCTCCTGCCCGCAGGGCGCGATAACGAAGATCAGCACCTCGCTGACACCCGTCATCGACTACGACAAGTGCATCGGCTGCATGCAATGCGTCAACCACTGCCCCGGCCTTGCCATCTTCGGCTACGACCTCAAGAAAAACACGCTGTTCCTCCCTGTCGAATACGACGTTCCGGAAGGCGCAGATGTCTATCTCGTCGATGACAACGGAAAGAAAGTCGGCGAAGGTGTCGTGGAGAAGATTCTGAAGAAGGACAACAAGACCAACGTGGCTCGTGTGAAAGCCGAAAACATTGAAGGCGAAGTACTTACCAACGCACGTGGTTTCATCATAAAAGAGAAATATCCGGAGCCGATAGAGTTCAAGCCGGCGGAAGAGGTGGAGACGGAGACATACGTCTGCCACTGCGAAGACGTGAAGCTGGAAGATTTGCTTGAGGCCATCGGCAACCGCAAGTTCATCTCCGTTGACGAGCTGAAGCACATCACGCGTCTCGGCATGGGGCCGTGCCGCGGCCGTCGTTGCATCGCCCGCGCGAAACAGATACTCCGCGGCCACGGCATCGAGGTGACAGGCGACAGCACGCCACGCGCCCCGATGGCGGCGGCGGTGACACTCGGCGACATCTACAACGGGAAGACCAAGGAGGTGTTCGTGTTCCCCGAAAACAACAACGTAAAGAAGGAAGAGGTGCGCGTCCTCGTGGCGGGCGGCGGCATGGCAGGCTCGGCACTGTTCAGATATTTTGCCGAAGCGAAGATGAACCCGGTCCTCGTCAACTTCGAGCGCGGCTCCACATGGCGCTGCATCGGCGGCGGACGCCCGGCGTTCTCCAACCCCGACATCTCCGACATCGCCAACCACAACCTCGAGATCTTCAAGGAGAACCAAACGAGACACAACATCGGGCTGAAGATGACACGTTACGTCAACCTCGTCCACGATGAAGCGACATACAAGGCCCTCGACGCCTCACGCGCATGGTCAGATGCTTACATGATCGAGAAGAAAGACTTCCAGAAGGAGATCTCCCCGCTCTGGAACATGAACAACAACGCCTATTCGCACGCCTTGATCTCCAACGACTGCTGGCAGGCGATACCGGGTAAGACCATCGACTACGTGCGCGGCATCGCCCGCAGCCTCGGCGGTCGCCTCATGGAAGACTGCGAACTCCTTGAAGTCCACAAGAGCGGCGACAAATACGTGGCGTTGGTCAGGACGCACGAGAAACAATACGTCGAGTTCACCTGCGAGCACTTCGTCAACGCGATGGGGCCGGGAGCGGAGAAGTTCACCGACATGCTCGGCATCGACACGCGCCTCTACCCCGTCAAGCACCAGGCGTTCATCACGCGCCGCATCGCCAACCTCGGTGTCAAGGGCGACTCATTGGACATGATCATCGACCGCCGTCACTACAAAGGATTCAGTGCGGTGTATGGACAACAGTTCGCGCACACCGGACAGATCATCGGCTGCGCCTCGCCCGACTGCGACGCCTACGAAGCCAACAAGAACCTGAAATTCAACAGCAAGGAGTTCCTGCAGGTGGTGAGCGAGATGTTCGCCGACTGGATCCCGAACCTCGCGAGCGTCGGATTCCACGCTTGCTGGGCCGGCTACTACACCGAGCCGCGTTACATCGTTGACCCGGAGGTCGGCCTGCTCGTCGGACTGCGCGGCCACGGCTTCATGCTCAGCCAGTACCTCGCGAAGATCTATGTCGATAAATATCTCGGAAAGCCGGTGCCGGGTTACATGGAAGACCTGAAACTCAGCGGCAACGGCTTGAGCGAGAACGCATTCAAGTAGGATTTGTCTCGCGGATTTCGCAGACGAAACGCGGAAACAGCAGGGAAAATCTCTGCTGTTTCTGCATGATGAAATGAAATATATAGAACCTGCATTGAATAAATAATTATGAGAAAATTGAAAATTGAGAAAACAAAAGATAGTTCTTCTGTAGAACGTTATTTGCAGGAATTAGAGAAAGCATCCAAGATGGGGGAAAAAGGATTCAGGTTTTTGATGTATGAACACTTGAAACGTGTGTTTCAGACTGGTGATTCCAATTATGTTTCAGACAAGCAAAAGCTGATGTATCCAAAAATAGTGGAAGCCATTGAAAATCACAGGAAAACCCGAAAGTTTGAGTATCATCGCTTTTTCGAGGCCGGACATGTGGCCAGTTCGCAGGCCGCCTGTTTCAACTTGTTTTTGCCTATCATGATTTCAGACCACGCAGCTGAAGTCCTTGCATGTGTCAAACCTGACATGAAAAAGATTGACGATTCTCGCCTGGACCATGGATTTTGCTTTGAGTACTGGAGAGAGGAACCGCTTTATGCCGAAAGTTCCGACAAGGGATTGCTTAATGATCATTCAAAGATATATGGAACGGATGCGGATTTTGCTGTCAGTTATATTGATGAGGATGGGGAAAAATGTCTCTGGCTTATCGAGCATAAACTTACTGAAACAGAGTTCACCCGCTGCAATGTCTATCATAATTCAAAGCATTCGGAGGAGCGTGCCGTCTGTGACGGACTGACATTTTCAGAGCTGATAAATGAACCCGATAAATGTTATTACACTTGGAAAAGGCATTTCGCATATTGGAGTCACACCACCAATGAACTGTTCCCCAATATCAATGCCGACAAGAAAGGATGTCCGTTTAAAGATGGTATGTGTCAGCTGTGGCGCAATGTCCTTCTTGCTGAAGAGGCACGGAAAGCGTATGGTTATGACAAGGTGTTCTTCTCTGTGGCCAAGCCGGAAGGCAATACTCTCCTCAATGACTCCATTGACAGGTTTTCAGAGATTGTGAAGCCTGATGTGTTTTCTGTTTTTAATCCAAGAGAATTGTTTCGCGCCGCCAATGCTTTCGACGACGAGCTGCTTCATGACTGGCGCAAGTGGTATGCCAAGGTCTATTTGATATGACATAAAACAAACCAACCACGTTTTTTTCTATCGGTGTCCGATAAAACTTTTTTAAAGACGAAAACCAAGGGCCGATTTCCGTTTTCAGTTTTTATCGGACAGCAATAGTCTAAAACATCCGTTTCAACCATTGATCCATGAAGCGATCGTAAACCATATAACCTTCGGGGAGACGATAGAGAAGCTCTTTTTCAGTGAGGACATCAAGTGCGGTTTTGACGCTGCTGGCTCCGGCAAGATTGTGCTTGCCGATGAACTCTTTGCTTAGAGGTTGCCCAACGATTCCTTCGACAGCTATGGCACGCAAAAGCGATGACTGATTGATTGTGAGGAAAGACATAAGATTTTCGTATTGTGGCGACTTGCTTTTGACAACATCGAGAACTGCTTCTTTGAGTTGAGAAACAGTGGATATGTTTTTGTATTGTTCGTAGAAACGGTTTAAAATTGTTTGGATATACCATGTGTAGCCGTCGAACATGATGTAGAGTTCGTGAAAGATATCGTGACTTAGGCTGCCCTTGTTTTTTACAAAAAAACCGTTGGCGAACTGATAATAGGTTTCTTCCTCAAGCGGAGCAAGATTCATTATTTCGGTGCTTTGATAGAAAGGACGCTTCGGCGATGTAAACATCTCAAACATGAGATGTTTTTTACTGCCGGAGAATATGAAGTGCACATTGTGGGCGAACTGGATGTAGGAGCGTAACAAGGCTTCGGTGCCAGTTTCGGGATATTCGTTGATTTGCTGAAACTCGTCGATGGCTATGAAAACCTCGCGCTGGAGCTTGCCGAGATAGCCGAAGATGTTGCGTATGGTAATGTCGGACTGTGAGGGTTCGACACTAACCGACACGCTTGGCATGCCTGTCAAGGCATCAAGACCTACGACTGGACGCAAAGAAGCCAGCATATCGAGAGCCTTGCGGCCGAACATCCTGGTTCTGGATAGTGATTCGTTGAGAACAGCACTGCCGAGCATACGCACTAACTCACTCTGATTTTTGGTAGGAAAGATGTCGATGTAGATACAGAGAGCATCCTTGTTTTCGGCTTTTATTTGATGAAAAGAATTCCAAATAAGTCCTGTTTTGCCTAATCTACGTGGAGAAATAAGTGTAACATTTCGCCCATTATAGAGGGTTGAAGACAGTTTTTTAGTTTCTTCGATGCGGTCACAAAAATAATCAGGATCTTCGTAACCTTGGCAAATAAAAGGATTTACAAGTTTTTTCTTCATAACACTTACATAAAAATTAAATAAAATGCATTACAGAAATTCCGTTACAGAAATTCCGTAATGCAAAAATAGACAAAATTTGTTTATAGAACGCCAAAATGTTATATTATTTTTTATTTTGGCTTGATATAAGCATAAAAGTGAAATAAAAAATATTCATTATGGTGCGATAAATCCATTAAAATCTATTAAAATTTATTCATATTTGTAATGTTCAAAAAAAAGAGTACTTTTGCAAAAATTTTCGCTCATGAACCACAGCATCCTCATCGTTGACGACAACCGCGGCATCCTCTCCGCACTGAAACTGACTTTAGGTCACGACTTCAAGAATATAACCACGCTTTCATCACCGAAGACGCTCATCAGCGAACTGTCTGAAAACCAATACGATGTGGTGCTTTTGGACATGAACTTCACCGAAGACACAAACACCGGCAACGAAGGGCTTTTCTGGCTCTCGGAGATAAAAAAAAGTTTCGACACCGAAGTCGTACTTTTCACCGCCTACGCCGACATCGAGCTCGCCGTCACCGGGATAAAACGCGGCGCATACGACTTCATCGTGAAGCCGTGGGACAACGGGAAACTCATCAAGACGCTTGTCGATGCGGCGAACCTGACAACAAAAAAACGTGACAAAAACGCGGAGACGCTCCGCAGCGCATCTCAACGTCAGAATGAAAACGAATCCGGGAACGTGATGTTCTGGGGCGAATCAGCCGCCATGCAGTCACTGCGCCGCCTCGTGGAGAAAGCCGCCCCGAGCGACGCAAGCGTCCTCATCACAGGCGAGAACGGCACCGGCAAAGACCTGCTCGCCAAAGAGATACACAACCTTTCACCAAGAAAATCAATGTCTTTCGTCGCCGTTGACATGGGTTCGATGCCGGAGACGCTGTTCGAGAGCGAACTGTTCGGACACGTCAGAGGAGCCTTCACCGACGCCAAGAGCGACCGCGCCGGAAAGTTCGAAGCCGCCAATAAAGGCACACTTTTCTTCGACGAAATCGGGAACATCCCGCTGCATCTCCAGGCCAAGCTGCTCCGCGTACTGCAAAACCGCACCATCACTCGCATCGGCGACAACAAAGTGATTCCTGTCGACATACGCCTCGTCTGCGCCACAAACATGGACATCGAGAAAATGGTGAAAGACGGCACCTTCCGCGAAGACTTATACTACAGAATCAACACGATAAAGATACAGCTGCCCACATTGAGGCAACGCCGCGAAGACATCATCCCGTTGGCAGAAATGTTCATCCAACATTTTGCAAATCAATATAATAAGACCTTAAACGGCATCAGCGACGAGGCGAAGGAGACGCTCGTCAACTGCAAATGGGGAGGCAACATCCGCGAGCTGCAGAACTGCGTCGAGAAAGCCGTGGTGCTATGCGAAAGCAAAACGTTGCAAAAGTCCGACTTCCAACTGAATTACCTCGAACTATGGGAGCCTGAAGAACCGGCAAAAGCCGAAGAGGACGCCACGCTCGACGAAATAGAGAAAAACGCCATCCTCAACGTGATGAGAAAATACGACGGCAACCTCACACTCGTCGCCAGACACCTGAATATCAGCCGGCAGACCCTTTACAACAAACTAAACAAATACGGCCTCTGATGCTCAAGAAAGTCGTCATATCACTCATCACTCTCATTGTTTTCACGTTGGGGACGTTCATTCTGTTTTTCAATGAGTTATATATCGCGGCATCTTTGGCGACACTTGCGACAGCCGGGATTTTCATCGCGCTGGTTTTACAATATCAGGAGAACACGAAGAAACTCATCTTCACCCTGAATGCCTTGGAATCAGACGATTTCGCTTTCCATTTCGATGACAGATTCTCCAGAAGCAAAGACACCGACAAGATCTTCAACTACATGCTGAACCGCATCAAGGACATGACGGAACGCCACAAACTCGAACTTGAGGAACGCGAACGTTATTACGAGACGATGCTCGAACGCGCCGACACCGGAATCATCGCCGTCAACGAAAAAAACAATGTCATATACAGAAACACCAAAGCATTGAGTCTCATCGGGTTGCCGGTCTTAAACAATTTAGTTCAAATCAAAAACATCGACACGAAACTTTACGAGACGTTTCGTGACGCCGACGAAGGCAACGACCGAAAAGTCAGTTTCAGCAACGAGCACGGCAACATCACGCTTTCGATTGCCTGTTCAAGGGTGACAATCAAAGACAAGGATGTCAAAATATTGGCAGTCAATAACATAAGCGACGACATTGAGGCAAACGAAGTCGAGGCGTGGACACGTCTGATCCGCGTCCTGACACACGAGATCATGAACTCCATCTCCCCTGTCGCCTCGTTAAGTGAAACATTGTCAAAGTTTTACGGCAACGGGAACGCCGAACTCAAGGAAGGTCTCGACGTAATCAACAAAACCAGCCGCAGACTAATCGACTTCGTTGAATCATACCGCAGCATAACACGAATCAACAAGCCGATAAGAAAAGCCATTCCTTTCAACCAACTGATTAACAACATTCTGACACTTGAAAAAGAAGAATTTTCGGCCAACGACATCAGCGTTGAGGTGACGGCCAACCGCGACGACATCATGCTCTACATTGACGAAAGCCAGATTTCGCAGGTTATAATCAATGTCATCAAAAACGCTATTCAGGCTGATGCCAACAGATTGAGAATCAGAGCTTTCATCGACAAAGACGAAGTCATCAGGATTGAGTTCGCCAACAACGGCACCCCGATTTCAAAGTCGATGTCGGAGCAGATCTTCGTGCCATTCTACACCACGAAGCCGTCGGGCAACGGCATCGGGCTGAGCATCTCGAAAAAGATCATGCAGAACCACGACGGGGCCATACAGCTTTTGCGGTCGAACGACAAAGAGACGGTCTTCCTGATTGTCTTCAGGTAGAAATTGTTTTAATTGATGCAGGTCGGTTCAAAAAGCCACATTGCACCAAATTCTTTCCAATTTTTGAAATATTGGAAAGAATTTTATATCTTTGCCGGAAATTTCAGAGAGATATGATAGAGAAACCACCTTTTGTTGATGCCGAAAAACTGGCAGAGGTTTTATGGAAAGAGCCATCGGATGAATTACGCAGAATCATTGAGAACATCAACGATGACTATGCTCCATGGAGTTCGGTGAAATACAAGAAGACTCCGCAGGGCGTCACATGCGATGACCTCTGGGCTTTGGTCAAGGCGGAGCGTTACAAGACGTATCAGCCGGTATGGGAAAAATACGGGATAGGTTTCTCTCTCACGAACCACATGCAGCGTCAGTGTCATGATTTTGACATGAACTTCGGCGGGACATGGGCTTCAAATTCCGTGATTCCCAATGTCAAGGAACGTTATCTCGTCGGTTCTCTGATGGAAGAGGCCATCGCTTCAAGCCAGATGGAAGGCGCATCTACGACAAGAAAGGTCGCGAAAGAGATGTTGAGGAAAAAGACAAGTCCCAAAGGCAAATCCCAACAGATGATTTATAACAACTACCAGACAATCAATTTCATTGTCGGGAAGAAAGACGAGAACCTCACCGTTGAATTGCTTCTTGAAGTTCACAAGTTGATGACAGAGAACACTTTGGATAATCCAGATGACGCAGGACGTTTTCGCGCCAATGATGATGTTGTTGTCGAAAACGGCATCACTCACGAGGTCGTCCACACCCCGCCGGCATTTGAGGAAATCCCCGGATTTGTTGATGAACTGTGTGCCTTTTTCAATGAGAAAGATGCACAAACATTCATCCATCCGATAATACGTGGCATCATAATCCATTTTATGATTTCATACGTCCATCCGTTTGCCGACGGGAACGGACGCACGGCGAGAGCGTTGTTTTACTGGTACATGCTCAAGCAAGGTTATTGGCTGACAGAATACCTGTCAATTTCAAGAATCATAGCGAGGTCAAAAAAATCCTACGAAAAATCTTTTCTCAATGCTGAATCTGACGGCAACGACATCGGATATTTCATCGCATATAATCTGCATGTTTTGGAACAGGCTTACAACGACCTTCAGCAGTACATCAAGCGGAAGATGGATGAGAAAAAAGCAGCCCGCTCGCTATTGCGTATCGGCGGAATCAACGAACGGCAGGCTGAAATCATCAATATTTTTTACGACAACCCGGCGGAAGTCATTACTGTCAAGGATTTGCAGGAACGGTTCGGCATCACGGCGACTACGGCAAAAACAGATGTCAACGGGCTGCTTTCAATGTCAATTTTGAATGAAATATCATTCAACAAGGTCAAGAAAGGCTATGTCAAAGGTGACAAATTTGACGAAATAGTCAATTTTCAATGATATTTGATTGACAATCAATTTAATACTCGTCTTCGTGGAAGAAGAAATCCTCTTTTGTCGGGTAATCAGGCCAGAGGTCTTCGATGCGTTCGTAAACGTCACCGTCTTCGTCCTCAAGATCTTCAAGATTTTCGATAATCTCACGTGGCAATCCGTATCTCATTGCCCATTCAAGAAGTTCCTCTCTTGTTGCCGGCCATGGAGCATCCTCCATCTTCGACGCTAATTCTAATGTCCAATACATTGCACTAAATTTTTAATTTTTCGGGGTGCAAAAATACTACAAAAATAAAATTTGTCAAGTGTTTTTTTCAAAAACAACATAATAATTTAACCATCAATATGTTAAATCAGAATTTCACTCTTTATTCCCCACTCCGAAAACTCTAATATAAAAACAAAAACTCCACTCTAAACCATTAAAACTCCACTCTAAACCATTAAAACCCCACTCTAAACCCTCAAAATTCCACTCTAAAAAATCGTCAGCATTCTTCGGGCTGCCATTTCCTGTCGTTCTCGACAAACGTCCTCGACATCACGAAGAAGAAGTCGGAGAGCCTGTTGAGGTATTTCAGAATCGTCTCGCCGACTTCAAAATCCCTGCTCATCCTCACCGCCGCGCGTTCCGCGCGGCGGCACACGGTGCGGCACACATGGCATCTCGACGCCAAGATGTTGCCGCCCGGAACTATCAGGCTGTTCAGTGCCGGCAGTTCCGCATTCATGGCGTCGATGTTTCTTTCAAGATACTCCACGTCGGCGTCGGTCAGCCGCGGAAGCCGTTTCTTCAGGTCGCTGCCGTCGTCGGTTGCGAGGAGGCATTCCGCCACCATCAGTTTCTTCTGTATCTCGGCAAATTGCTCCTGAAACTGCTCCGTCGAGTCCATCAGGACAGCGACGAAAGCACTCAGCTCGTCCAAAGTGCCGTAAGCCTCCAGACGCACGTCGTCCTTCCCGACACGCGTCCCGTTCACCAACGACGTCGTCCCACTGTCACCCGTTTTTGTATAAATCTTCATAACCAAATTCCTTAAGTTCCTTAAATTCCACAATCTCCTCAAACTCCTCTAAACCCTCAACACAAAATGTTCTTTTTTCAATCTTTCCATGATGAAGACCAGTCCGAAACTCCAACAGTCAATGCTCAGACTCACATTCCCGTCCTTGCAGAGCCTCTTCCAGTCGTCTTCGTTTTTCCTGTTTTCATGAATGCCTTTGACCACCATGATGCAATCGTCTTCCTTGAAAATCAAAGGGTTGTCGTTGACAAAGGCCTTCAGCCTTCTGTCAAGTTCCGCCTCCCTGCCTTTTCCGGGCAGATGTTTCAGCACCTTGTTGTAAAGGTCAAAAACGAGAGGCGAATGGAGACGGAAATCCCCCTTCGCCTTTCGCAGATATTTGAAATAGCTGATAATCACTTATTCCTTGACAAATTTGACGACCGATGCGCCCATCCTCACGAAATAGACACCGCTGCCGAGTTCAGAAACGTTGACGTTGTTTTCGCCTGCCACAGCGTTGACGCTCATCACCGTGCGGCCTGTCATGTCGATGATTTCAACCGTGGCGTCGTTTTCGGCGTTGAAGCTGAAGCTCGAATTTGCCGGATTCGGATAGATGTTCAAAGCCGAGGCGTTGACTTCCTCAACGGCATCGTAGCCCATGCCATAGACTTCGACGTCGGTGATTTCCCATGTCGAAGCCTCCGCAGCCGACGATGTATAGACGAAAGCGATGTAAAGCGAGTTGGCGTTTTCTATTTCCAATGTCAGTTCGCCCGACTCCTGCCAGACGTAGTTGCCTTCCGACCAGTCGAATTCATCGGTGATGTCTTCCCACTGGAAGTCATTCGGGTCGCCTTGTCCGTCGTATGCGCCAGAAACCAAGACCATCAGGGCGTTGCCGTCGAACTTATAGGCATTCTCGAAGCTGATGGAGATGCTTTCATATTTGCCGTTTGCGAAGAGGTTCGGTGAGATGAGCCAGTCTTCATTCACGTTTGAAGCGCCGCTTGCATAGCCGCTCATCTTCGCGAAGTTGACACCGCTGTACGATGAAGGCGCCCACTCCTGTTCGCCGATGACGTTGTAAGCCGTGAACGGGGCGAGGCTGCCGTTGAAGTCTGTGTCAACGAGACAGGTCACGTTTTCCGTTGTCACAGAAACGGTCGGATATGTCCCGTCGGTTTTGTAATTGATGTTTTCGCCGCTGTTGGTGTATGGGAAAATGGCAAAGTTGTATGTGGTGTTTCCCATGAGACCGTTGAATTCGCATTCTGTTTCCGAGAGGACGTTGAAAGCGACGTGGCCGTCAGAGGCGTTGAGGTCGTTGGCGACCGGCGTGCCGTCTGCCGGGACGGTGATCGCGCCTGTCGAGCCGAGCACGAGGTAGCCTCTCGGGAGCTGCGCGCCTGTCGATGCGTTCCATTCGAGGTCAACTGTCGTGCGCTCCGTTTCGGCCGTGAACTGTGTCGGGTAGCTGCTCGGTTCCGGGTCGATGGTCGGCTGTCCGCCGGCGATGAAGATATACACCTGGTCAACAATTGTTGAGTTTGAGGCATAGCAGTTGAAAAGCACGTTGGTCAGGTCGGAGTCGTTGAAACGCATGATGTTGCGTGTGTTGCTTCCCTGCGCAACAGGCTCGCATGCGCCGTTGTCGCCGAACGTGATGACCCATTCCCCATTGGCGTCAAGCGTACTTTGTGTCTTAAGTTTGTTGCCGTCGCTGGCTGCGGCATAAAGATAGCCGTTGTTAAGGGCGTCAAAAAATGTCCAATGACCATTTGACGTTCCAAGGGTGAATTCGAAAGGAGCCGTCTGGCTTGTTGGGTCGGTGGCCGGAGTCACCGTGGCAACACCTCCGTTTTCACTCACTGTGAGGGCAAAACGGTTATTTGACTTTTGATATCCCATTGCATAGGCTGTCCCGTCGTCGGCGTAACCGACAAACAGGAATGATGCTCCTTCATAGAGGTCAGCAGTTGATGTCACCATGCTGTAGGTGTTTGTCTGTGCTTTCGCACCGAAGCCCAAGACCAATGCCAAGAGGCTGAATAATAATAGATTACGTTTCATAAGCGTTTTATAATTTCTATTGACTTTTGATTTATTTAAACTTTTTCGACCGATTTTATTTCAGGAAGAACGCTCTTGATGGTTTTCTCGATGCCGTTTTTCAGCGTCTGCATGCTGTGAGGGCAGTCGCCGCAGGCACCTGTCAGACGCACCATCACGGTCATGTCGTCGGTGAGTTCCACGAACTCCACGCCGCCGCCGTCAGCCTTGAGGTAAGGCTCTATCTGAACGAGTATGTTCTTGATTTTCTTTATTAAAACTTCTCTTTCCATGACTAAAGGATTTCTTGTATGATGTTATTTGCCAATTTGTTGAATGCTGCCGTGACTGGTGAACACGGGTTGTTGAACGTGTAAGGCTGTCCTGTGTCGCCTGCGTTTGCGACCTTCTCGTCGATCGGGATCTGAGCGAGGAACGGGATGTCCAATTCTTTTGCGAACTCACGTCCGTGGCAGTCGCCGTAGATGAAATATTTTTTCTCCGGCATGTCGGACGGCGTGAAGTAAGCCATGTTCTCGACGAGTCCGAGGATCGGGACGTTGACACCTTTGTGCTTGAACATCATGGCGGCGCGGCGCACGTCGGCGAAGGCCACCTTCTGCGGCGTCGTCACGATGACGGCCCCGTCGATGTTGTAGTTCTGCGCGATGCAGAGCTGGATGTCGCCCGTTCCCGGAGGCATGTCAACGACCATGAAGTCAACCTCGCCCCAGTCGGTGTCGCCCATGAGCTGCGTCAACGCGCTCGACGCCATAGGCCCGCGCCAGATGAGAGGCTGGTTGGAATCGACCATGTTGCCGATGCTCATCAGCTTGATGCCGAACTTCTCCACCGGCACCATGATGGCCTTGCCGTCCTTGTCGTAGCATTCCGGCTGCATGCCTTCCGTGCCGAACATAATCGGCACCGACGGCCCGTAGATGTCAGCGTCGAGCAGACCGACCCTGAAACCCTGCAACGCGAGCGCGATGGCGAGGTTCGCCGAAACCGTCGATTTGCCGACACCGCCCTTGCCCGACGCAACGGCGATGATATGATGCACTTTACTGAGGTTGTTCGGAATCTCCTCGACGATGATGTCAACTTTCACGCCTTTGAAGGCCTCCTCCAAAGCGTTTTTCGCTGAATCAATCAAAAACTGGTTCTTCTCATCACCGAGTTTTTCAAAATAAAGATGGAAACGAATGAGGTCAACACCCACTTCTATTTCCTTAACCATCTCTAAATCAACGATGTTACTCCCTTTCGGGAAATAAACAACGTTTCTCAAGACTTCAATTACATTTTGTTTTGCTGGTATCATCATGTAAAAATTAATTCTCTAAAAGGCTGCAAATATACAACTTTTTTCAATATCACAACTTATTAATTAGGCATTTCAAAACACTGTTTTCAAGATATGAAACGCTCGGTCGCCATGATAAAATCATCGGTTGCGTCAACATGAATCCAATGCCCCGACTTCCCGAAAGTAATCATTTCATGGTGCGGGAAATGGTGTTTCATCGCCGGAATGTCCTTTTCAAGAATGTAATCTGATTCACCGCCTTTTATGAACAAGGTCCTGCCTTCAAAAACACATTGATTGTCAAAGCCCTTGCCGATTTCGCCAATATTCCTGTAAATCGACTTCAGATACGGTTTCCAGCGGAATCCGTGCTCGTGTGTGTATGACAGGTTTTTCATAAGGAAAAGAAGAGTGCGTTTGTCGTAATTATATTTCTCAAGCTGTTCCATCACTTCCATCCTTCTCGTAACTTTCTTCAAATCAACGCTTTCCATCGCGGCGATGAAACCGATATGTTCCAATGGGTTGTCGAACGCACGCGGACTGATGTCGAGGATTTCGAGCCTGTCAACCATTTCCGGATGCTTGAATGCAAGGGTCATAGCTATTTTCCCTCCCATGCTGTGACCGACGACACTGCAACGCGTAACATTTTCATTTTCGAGCACTTTCTTGACATCATTTGCCATCACGTTGTAGTTGAACGCTTCCATCCGCGGCGACATCCCGTGGTTTCGCATGTCGGGGACGATGACGTAGAAACCGCGCTCGGAAAAATGTTTCCCGAAGAAGTCCCAGTTGTCGGAAAGTCCCAACAGCCCGTGAAGCACGAGGATCGCGGGGTTCTCAGGATTGCCGTATTTTCTGTAAAAAAGTATCATTCTTTGTTTTGCGAGTCAATCAGTATTGTCACCGGGCCGTCGTTGATGAGTTCGACCTGCATGTTCGCGCCGAACTCGCCGCATCTCACCGGAAGCCCTGAAATTTCGGCCAACCGTTTGAGGAACAATTCATAAAGCGGGACCGCATGTTCGGGCCGCGCGGCTCGGATGAAGCTCGGCCGGTTGCCTTTCTTCGTCATCGCGTGCAGCGTGAACTGGCTGACGACGAGGAACTCGCCGCCGACCTGGTTGATGTCCAAGTTCATCGCCTCGTTCTCATCCTCAAAGATGCGCAGTCTGGTCACTTTCTGGCAGAGCCATTCCACATCTTCCTGACTATCAGCGTCTTCAACGCCGAGAAGAATCATCAGTCCCTTTCCTATTTCCGACTTAAGAACGCCCCCGATTGTCACCGAAGCGCGTGAAACACGTTGAATTACAAGTCTCATAATAAATCAAACAGCTAAATCCATTGGCAAATCGCTTATATCTTTCAGTCGTCTGCCTTTTATCAAAATATCAAGCATTTCCATTGAGTCTTCTGCTCCCGTAAGTCTAACAGACTCAACAAGTTCGTACAATGCGAAATGATACACACAGTCAATATCACCTGTTCCCAAAGCAAGTGAAGCGAGACGCGACGGCATCGGTTCGCCAGTCACAACAACTATATGAGGAAGATGGCCTTTGCGATTTCTGATTAAACCGAGAGCTTCAGTCCTACTGTTTTGAGCCCTGTCAGAACGCATTGTCCATTTTGCGGAGACAGAGGCGTGGAGTATGGGCATGTTATTGATTTTCCTTCGAATATCCGAAAGATTACAAACATTATCATCAATGATTATTGTATCGGAATTTATCATCTCGTCTGGTTCCGGATCTCTATAGACCACAATATCAGGCGATACCATGTAATCATTTCCGATAGTCGCGGCAAGTTTTGAATCATTCTTTGTCAATGAATTCAAATAGTCAAGATGTTCGTATTGCACGAAGCTGGAAGTTTTCATCGAATTTCTATTTCCCAGTTTTTCAACATGCCACGAACCTGGCCTGAGGCTCTGCAACAACGGGAATGTGGCGTTTAAGAAATTCATGTTCACCTGTTCAAACTTCGCACCGGAAGTCTGGCCGATGATTTTTTCATGGACATCGGCCACGAGAATGTCGCAGATGCCTTTCGCTATTGATATCGACAATTTAGACGAGCTGTCGGCGTTACTTGGCGTTCCTTTTTTGTCAATTGAAAGAATCCCTTCAGACAGCAATTCCTTGTGATAGTTCTTTCTTGCTGTTGCTATTATTGCATTCATAATCAAGAGTTTTTAAAATTTGTAATCCGATTTTCATTGCCACCGGCGGAGGGAAAGCATTTCCGATCATTCTGCATGCAGCTGTTTTCTTCTCTCCAAAATTCCATTCGTCGGGAAATCCCTGTATCCTTGCGAGCATCCTCGGTGTCAGTTTAGGCATACCTTCAAATTCAGCATTCGGAGCTTCATTCGCAACGCTTGTGCCATCAACACCCAATTCAGCCCAGGTTTTTCTGGCCCGGGTCGGACCGAGGTCTGGACCACCATGCTTTTTGCTGCCTCCGACAACAGTCGGCGCAATCTTGTCAGCATTTTTCCGCCATGCCTGCGCACCTTTCCAGCCTTTTGCAGCCATCAAATCATATAACGCCTCACCGACTGTAGGCTTCTGTTTGAAAACATCAACACAAGGGAACTCAAAAACATCATTGAAATCTTTTCTTATCCCAACGATTACTACCCTCGGCCTTGACTGCGGCACACCGAAATCACATGCGTTGAGCAGCTGTATATGAGTACTATATCCAAGATTATCAAGCTTTTTCAAAATGGAATAACGGTACAAAGCAAAACTTGAACCCATCAATCCACGAACATTTTCTATCATGACCGCCTTCGGTCTTATCTCATCAACAAGCCGGAGCATCTGCGGGAACAAATCTCTCTCATCATCTGCACCAAGCTGTTTGCCTGCAATACTGAAAGGCGGACATGGCACACCGCCAGCAAGCAAATCAATTTTACCTTTGTAAGCATTACCATCAAAATCATGAACATCGCCACATATCACATTCCAACCAGGACGGTTCCTTTTCAGACATGAACAATAATCCCTTTCATATTCGACCAATGCAACATGGTCAAAACCAGCCTGTTCAAGCCCCAAAGCCTGACCGCCGGCACCTGCACAAATCTCAAGGCAATTATATCTCTTTTTCATAGCTTGCAAAATTACTCTTTTTTCCGATTTCAGAGACTCCTGCGGCAAGATTAATTTTTATTTTCAAATAATGAAAGGAAAATCGCACGGCAATCACTTTTCTTTGTAATTTTGCATCCATTATGGAGACAAAAAGACAACAGAAAATTTCCAAGCTGATCCAGAAGGAACTTGGTGAGATATTTCAGAGAGATATCAAGACGAATGGCAACGTAATGATCACAGTGACAAAGGTCAACGTCACTTCCGACATGTCGTACGCCCGCATTCACCTGAGCATTTTCGGCCCGTCGCACGAGGCGAAAGCCAACGTCGTGAAAGAGGTCAACGAGATGAGCCGCTACCTGCGCGGACTCCTCGGCGGACGTGTCGGGAAACAACTGCGCATCATTCCCGAACTACAGTTCTTCGAGGACGACTCGCTCGACTACATCGAAAACATCGACAACCTGCTTAGGAGTTGAAAGTTTGAAAGTTATAAAGTGTGGAGGGTTGAGAGTGAAGTTACCACTTTTCATAGCGCAACGTTATCTTCTCGCGAAGAAAAGCCACAACCTCATCAACATAATCACCTGGATTTCAATAGTGAGTGTCGGCGTGGCGGCTTTCGCCATGATTTTCGTGCTGTCGGTGTTCAACGGCTTCAACGCGGTCATCTCCGACTCCATCCACAAGCTCTCGCCCGACCTGCGCATCACCGCAACGGAAGGCAAGACCGTGAACCTCAAGGACTTCCCTTTCGACAAGATAAAAAACGTGAATAACGTTGACTTCGTGCTTCCCACGATCACCGAAGATGCGCTTTTCCGTAACGCCGACAAGCAACAGATCGGGCAGATAAAAGGCGTGCCTGACGACTATGAAAACATCGACCGCATCAACGGCTCCGTGGTTGGCGGCAAAGGCCTGCGGCTTCACCGTGAGAAATATGACTTCGCGACACCCGGCTCCGGGATGGCCTATTACCTCGGCATCAACCCGAACAGACCGTACTCCATGGTGCAGGTGTATGTCCCGCGACGCGGCAACGCTTCGTCATTCAACATCGAGAACAGCTTCAACAACGGACAACTGTTCGTGAATCAGGTGTTTTCAACACAACAGGAGATTGACGACCAGCTGATTCTCGCGCCTTACCAATGGCTTTCAGACCTGATAGGTTACGACAGCCTTTCGACTGCCGTGGAGATTTTCGTCTCAAACGGCAAAGAGGCCGCACACAGCCTATCCGCCGTCAAAAAGGAAATACAAAACATTCTCGGCCCCGGTTTCAATGTCGATGACCAGTACGAGCAGCAGTCCACATTATATAAAATGATGAAATCGGAGAAACTCGCCGTCTATCTGATACTCACATTCATCTTGATAATGGCGACGTTCAACGTGGCAGGCTCGCTTTCGATGCTCATCATCGAGAAGAAGAAAGACACTTGCACCCTGCGTGCCATAGGAGCCGACAACACTTTGATACACAACATCTTCCTCAACGAAGGAACACTCATCGCCGTGGTTGGCGGCATCATCGGACTTATATTAGGAATCATTGCAGTGCTGCTTCAGCAATACGTCGGGATAATACGCCTCGGCGACGGCACCGGAAACTATATCGTTGACTATTACCCGGTTGCGCTCAAACTCGCCGACATCATCGTGGTGCTTGCGACGATAGCGGTCATTGGCGGGATAGCGGCATGGGCCACGGTCAAGGTGGCAATGAAAAAATTATGATTTACCGGTCAACATCCAACATCTTCGTCAACTCCACGAACTCCGCCACCGACAGCTGCTCCGGCCTTTTATTAAATATCTCGTTGTCAATCATTTCAGCCGGAATCAATGAACGCAGGGAATTGCGCATCGTCTTGCGCCGCTGGTTGAAAGCCTGTTTCACAACCGTCACGAAAAGTTTCTCGTCGCAGCCGAGTTCCTTCACGCCGTTGCGCTTGAGCCTTATCACCGCCGACTTCACCTTCGGGGGCGGGTTGAACACGTTTTCATGAACGGTGAACAGATATTCGATGTCGTAATACGCCTGCAGCAGCACACTCAGGATCCCGTATGTCTTGCTCCCCGGCCCGGCGGCCAAACGCTCCGCCACCTCCTTCTGTATCATGCCCACCGACTCCGAAACGCAATCACGGTACTTCAAAATCTGGAAGAAAATCTGCGACGAAATGTTATACGGGAAATTCCCGATCACCGCAACATCAACGGATGCGGAATCGCCATGCGGTTCTCCTATCTCCTCTTTCTTCGCCAAAGCTGCGATGTCGTATTTCAGGAAATCACCGAAGACGATATGCCCGTCGAGCATCGGGAACTTCTTCAGCAGATAGTCAACCGACTCGCCGTCAATCTCAACGACTTGAAGTTTTTCTAATTGGTTTTCAATGAGATACTGTGTCAGCACGCCCATTCCCGCACCGACTTCAACGATGACACCGTGGTCTTTCGACAAGGCATCGACGATGTTTCTCGCGATGTTCTGGTCAACAAGGAAATGCTGCCCCAAGGCTTTCTTGGGTTTCACTGCATTGATTTTTGAATTTTCGCCCATATCACTATTTTATTTCGTCACGGAGACGGCGGTAACTTTTGCGTGCCTGCGCCACATAGACGCTGGCGGTGTAATAATCGAACAATTTTGCGTAACACTCCATCGCATCTTCTTTCTTTCCGAGCTGATATTCAAGGAGTTGCGCATCTTCCATCAAAGCCTCATCGGCGATATAACTGTCGGCGTAGCCTTCATAAATGCGTTTGTAAAGGCTGTCAGACAGCTGGTAATCGCCGTTTTCCCTTGCGATTTTCGCCTTTCTGTAAAGCAGGCTCGGCATGCTCACCTCATTGGGATTGTAAGCATTGATTGAGTCAAGCATCTGATTTGCAAGGTCATAGCGATGTTGATATATGTAATAATCCGCTTTCGCGAGACGTTTCAAAGCAATCGTGTCAAACTCCAGATTGTCGCTTATCGTGAGTGACAGCGTCATGGCGTCGTTGGCGATGAGCTTTGAGGTGGCGGCCTTCAGTATGTCGAGCGACGCCTGCGCCCACTCGAACTCCCCGATGAAATAACGGAGCTGCCCGTTTTTAAACCGCGCCTCATGCGCTACCGGCTCGTTTTTCATCGACTTCTCGACCTGCGAATAAAGCAATGTCGCCTCCCACACCTCGTCATTGAAAAGATAAATGTCGGCGAGTTCCATCTTCAAAACGGCATTGTCTGCATTAGTGAATCCGAGTTGCAACGCATTGTTTATCAATTCTATCGCCTCATCAGACCTGTCAAGCTCGAAAGCGAGGATGTGAGCCTGGATTGTCATCAGCGACTTCGTATATTTATAAAATCCTATTTCCCTGAAAGCCTCGGAGATGTGTCCCGACAGTTTTTCATAAAACACCTTGTCGTGATTTCCTTCAAGAGTCGCTTTCCGGTATTGCGTCTCCAAAAGCCCCACTTCGGCATCGATATAGAAAACGCCCTCCTTCGACTTTGCGGCGACGTATTCATAGCCGTCGATGGCGACATCAAACTGCAGGTTATCAAGCGCAATCTGCGAGATGTAAATGATGTCACTCTCGTGGTCGCCCTTGCGCCGGTCGAGTGCTTTCAGCTGCATCATGGCGAGTTCGTAGTCTTTCTGCTGAAGCGAATACCACATCAGAAGTTGCGAAAACTCCTCATTTTCAGGCTTTTCCTGCGTGCTTCGCAGAAGCGCCATCCTGATGATGTCGCTGACATTTCCGTTCATGTCGTACATCAGCAGGATGCGGAACCTGTTTTTCACATTGTCGTACTGATTCGGATTCTCCTCCAGATAAAGAAGGTAATATTTCACGCAGTTCTCGAAGTCAAGCAGTGAATTATATGTGTAAGCTTTTTCGGAATAGAAGTTGTAACCGACCTTCGCACTTTGCGCACCTTTGTCGTACAATGTAACCGCTGCTTCGTTGAAAGTTCTGTTTCTCAACAAGTTAGCGACTTCTGATATTGAATTTTTGTTTTCAGGGACATCTTTTATAATCTTCGCGACATACTTCTCCGACTTCTCGCCTTCGCCGTTTTTCAAGTAAACGAATGCAAGGTCAACACGCGATTTCCAGGCGTTTGGATTTGTTTTCAAATAATCTTTCAATTTGTCTTTTGCCGTTTCAAAATCATTTTTTTGCAAAAGGCAGTCAACGAGTTGGTTGAAATACTGCGACCTTTTCGTGTCATTGTAAAGCTGCTGATACAAATCGGCGGCCTTGTCAAATTCCTTGTTGGCGTAAAACTGGTATGCCAGCCTTTCGTTAGTGGAGTTCGCAGGTATTTGAGCCTCAACGTGATACGACACGAAAAATGACATCACAAAGAGCAATGTCATTATTTTGTCATACATTTTATGAGGCAGCCGCATCATTTCGCAAGCTCCTTCGCGACTTTTTCCTGTTCGTCGAATTTCTCCTGAAAATACTTCACCTGCGCCTCGATCTTGTGCAGCGCAGCCTCCTCTTCGGAGATGTATTTCAAAACTTTCTCTTCCGGCAACACGCCTGAAACCAAATCATCTTTGAGGTTGGAAAGCTGTTGTCGCGAGAAATCGATGTCGCTTTGCATTATCGGATGCATCGTCTCAAACTGTTGCAGATACATCGTCATGAGTTCAATCGCCTCGACGTTCGCAGCGGTTCTCGAAACTGTGGTGTCGAGCACCTGACATTTACTGACGAGACTGTTAAAATCCTCATTATAAATGACTTCGAGTTGGCTCTCGGCCTTCGTCAGGCGTTTCTGCATGGAGTCAATCTGTCCTGACGGCGACTTGGATGAGCAAGCCGCCATCAGGAACAGAACTGTTATCGCCAATATTTTACTTAATGATTTCAAAGCCTGTGTATGGTTGAAGTGCCTTTGGAATTAAAATGCCGTCTTCTGTCTGGTTGTTTTCGAGCAACGCCGCCACTATTCTCGGCAACGCCAATGCGCTGCCGTTCAGAGTGTGAGCCAGCTGGATGTTGCCGTCTTTGTCTTTGAACCTGAGTTTCAATCTGTTAGACTGGAATGTCTCGAAGCAAGAAACGGAGCTTACTTCAAGCCAGAGCTGCTGTGCCGCCGACCATACTTCGTAGTCGTAGGTCATCGCCGACGTCCAGCTCATGTCGCCGCCGCAGAGACGGAGGACGTGGAACGGAAGTTCGAGCTTGCGGAGCAGGTTGGCGACGTGTTCCTTCATCGCCTCGAGGCGTTCGTATGAGTTGTCGGGGTGAGCGATCTCGACGATTTCGACCTTGTCGAACTGATGCAGACGGTTGAGACCGCGGACGTTCTTGCCCCACGAGCCGGCTTCACGACGGAAGCAGTTTGAATAAGCCACCGTCTTGATCGGCAACTGGCTTTCCTGCACGATCTGGTCGCGGAAGATGTTCGTCACCGGCACCTCGGCTGTAGGTATCATGTACATCTTGTCCAACGGGACGGCGTACATCTGCGCCTCCTTGTCAGGAAGCTGGCCTGTGGCGTATGCCGACGCCTCGTTCACGAGAATCGGAGGCTGAACCTCGAAGTAACCGTCAGCCACCGCCTCATCGAGGAAGAAGTTGATGAGGGCGCGTTGCAGACGTGCGCCTTTTCCTTTGTAGAACGGGAAACCTGCGCCTGTTACCTTGTTGCCGAGTTCAAAATCAGCGAGTTGATATTTATTGAGAAGCTCCCAGTGAGGAAGCGCGTTCTTCGGAAGTTCCGGCATCTTGCCCTCTTCACTGACAACGAGGTTGTCGGCGGCTGTCCTGCCGCGCGGGACGAGGAGGTTCGGGGTGTTCGGGATTTCAACCAACTTGCTGTTAATCATGCGTTTCACTTCTTCAAGACGTTCGCCTTTCACCTTGGTGAGTTCTTTGAGTTCGGCGACGCGTGCCTTCAGCGGAGCGGCTTCGGCTGCCTTGCCCTGTTTGCAAAGGTCGCCGATCTGACGTGCGATTGAATTTGCTTCGGCCAGAGCCTCATCGTTTTCCTGCTGTGTCTTACGGCGTTCATCGTCCAAAGCAAGGATCTCGTCGAGCAGTTCGAAACGTGTGAAATTCTTGATACTCAAACGGTTTATACATTCTTCTTTATGTTCTCTGATATAAGGAATTGTTAGCATAACTATATAAAAATTTTGCGTGCAAAGGTAACAAAAACTTTATTTCCTGACCATCTTTTTCACAACTTTATTTCCATTTTTGTCGATAATGCTGAAGAAATAGACGCCGCTTTCGAGACTTGCGATGTCAATCTTGTTCTCATCGGCAAGATTTACATTCATAACCAATTGACCGACAGCGTTATAGACTTCAAGATGCTCAAGGTTTTCACCTGTGACATTCACGAAGTCATCGGCGGGATTCGGAAAAAATACAAGATCTGTGATGATATTTTCTTCAACATCGTCTTCGGTTATCCAACGAATGTTTATATCATCAATCGCCCAGCCGCATCTGCCACTCTTCATGAATGCTATGTAAACCACATTATCGCTAAAGGTATAATCATCAATGTCAACAACAATTTCATCATAACAATAATGACCGCCATCTCCAATCTCCAGAGACGTCCACATTTCTTCCCAGCTTGATGGTTCAATTAAATTTTCAAGAGAAGGATTTGTTGATATATATACATTATCATAATAAGACCAATCGCCATGCGTCAGTAAATTGAATACAAGTTGGTGCCAATTTGGACAACCGCAATAAGTCTCAAGATAGAGCGGTCCAATAATCAACGCATTCATGGTCTCAGGCGAATTGTAGCATTCATCGGAATAAGCGCAGAAATATCCGCCATGCGCCGGAATTTCGTCATCGCCGCTGTGATGTTGCCATGCGCAGTTTGACGGCTCGGAAGAAAATGTGACCCTTCTCAATTTATCAAAATCGCTCGCAAGTTCAAAATCCAGATTATATTCATTATACATGCCAACCGTATCAATTTCAGGATATTCGTATGCATCAATGAATTGCGCTGAAATAGTCATGTTGTTTGTGACAATGACAGTGCGCGGGTTCTGTGTGTTCCCGTCGCTCCACCCCTGGAACAAATATCCGTTTCTGCCTTCGGCGATGAGGTTGACGGCCGTGCCTTCGATATACTCTCCGTAGCCGGTCACGTTTCCGCCGAAGAAAGGTTCAACCTCGCCTGTTATCGAATAATATTGCAGTTCGGTCTCTTCGATGCTGATGTCGTCGAGACACCAGCCGTGGCCGTTCTCCGACCATTTCTGGAAGTCGAGATAGACGGTGTGGCCCGCGTAGGCGGAGATGTCGATTATCAAGATGCGCCATGAGTCTTCGGGGGTGTTCTCTACCCAGATCTCATGGGTGTTCGCGGTGTTTTCGGGGTCATATTCATCGAGATGAAGCACGAGGCCTGAATGCACGTAATCGTCGGGATATGCCGTGTAAGTGTGGAAACGCAAGACGTATCTGTTCCCGGCTTCGAGATCGATCGCCGGGCTGACGAGGTCGTTGCGTTCGTATGCGGCGGATCCGGCGCTTCGCACCATGTAATCGCCGGTGTTGGGTTGCGTCTGATACGTCGTGGTCCTCGCCCATGCCGTCGCGTCGGAGCCTTCGGCATGCACCACGGTCCAGTCGCCGAATGTGGATTCATCTTCAAAGCCCTCATTCCACGGGAAAGTGGTGACGTTTGCTCTCATGTTGATGCTCAAGCAGATGACTGCAAGCATCAGTGATTTCTTAAATAACGTTGTCATATTCATTGTTTTGGGGATTATCGGGGACTTCTGTTTTTACTTTTTCCGCGCCGCCCTTCCGAATTTCGCGAAGTCCTTTGAACAAAATTCCAGAGGGAAACGACACTGCAAAGTTACAAATTACTTTCTCATTTCCAACAATTTTGCAATAATTTTTTTAAATTTCAGGGGGGGGGTAAATTGTTATTTATCAATATGTTATACAAACTAATTCATTCCTGATCTCACAATTTGCTCATATCGGCACACGTTGTAAACCATGCTCCACCCGCACCCTCGTCAAGGTTTTTGCGCCGCCAGGCACGCATACCGCGTACCCGGTTACTGAGGTACTGCCCTGCGGGCAGCCCAGACACGGACAGGAAACCGGCGCATGAGGGAGAGAACCTTCGTGCGTCAGCCACTTTCTACTTTATACTTTCTATTTATACTTTATAATAAAAAACCCGGCCACTTTTGCGGTCGGGTCTTTTATCTGTTCGTTATCCTAAAACGACTTATTCTGTGACTTCAGCCTCCACCGGGATGACTGAAACGTATGAGCGGTCGTCTCTTTTTCTACGGAATTCCACGATGCCGTCTGTGAGAGCGAATAAAGTATGATCTCTACCCATACCGACGTTTTCACCTGGATTGTGTTTTGTGCCACGCTGACGGACAATAATGTTACCAGCGATAACTGCCTGTCCACCGAAAACCTTTACTCCGAGTCGTTTGCTATGTGATTCACGACCGTTTTCTGAACTACCAACGCCTTTCTTGTGTGCCATAACTTCTTGATTTTTTAGGTTAATTATTCAGTGATGTTTTCGATGCTGATTCTGCTCAAACACTGGCGGTGGCCATTGAGTTTCTGATAGCCTTTTCTTCTTTTCTTCTTGAAGACCAAGACTTTGTCAGCTTTGAGATGTTCTATGATTTTAGCATCAACTTTAGCGCCTTGGAGGACGGGGGCGCCAACCCTTGTGTTGCCGTCATTGTCGATCATCAACACCTTGTCGAAAGTCACTGAACTTCCGATTTCGCCGTTCAAACGGTTGCAATAGATCTTGTCGCCATTGCTGACTTTGAACTGCTGCCCTGCGATTTCTACGATTGCGTACATTACTTTGTATTAATTAGAAAATTTAAATTTTTCGAGCTGCAAAAGTACAACTTTTTTCAATACGCCACACATTCCCATGAAAATTAATTTTCTTGATGACTACAGTTCTAAATGCAACAGAAAATTCAATATTTTTCCCAACCTTGAAATTTAATTTCAATTTTCCTCACCTGAATGAAATATTTTGTATTTTTGCAACTGATTTTCAGTTACAAAAAATGAGCAAAAAGCGATACAAAGATTACTGATGTTACCAAAAGATTTCACATTTACTGAATTGGAGTCTTTACTGATACAATTAGGTTTTGAGATTGACAATAAAGGCAGGACGTCCGGTTCACGAATAAGATTTATAATCCAGAAAAACAGATGCAGTATTTGGCTCATAAACCACATCCATCGTCAGTCATCAAGGAAAAGGCATTGAAAGACATTGTTTTTTACAGGAAAATAAATTAATTTAAAAAATGGAGACATTAAAATACAAAGGGTTTATTGGCAGCATTGAGGCAGAACTCGATGATGACACATTATACGGGAAAGTTCTTGGTCTTGATAAAAAAACTCTGATATATAATCAAAAAATTAAAAAATCCACTTTTTAAAATTAAAAAGTACATTTTCAGACAAAAATATAAGGCTGTGTTTTAGTGAAGTGACCCCGAAAAGTTGGACGAAAAACTTTCGGGGTCACTTCATAGTTGCACAGCCTTATTTGTTTAATGACTTTAAATGCCTTTTGTCAGACGTTTAAATCGAATTTGACACCTGCTTCACCGGCTAACAGCTGCTTGGTTCTCTCTATATTGTTTTCATATATGTGAACATTCCCAAGATAAAGCGTTATAGAGTTTAAAGGCAAGTTTATTTGACGTGAAATCAAATATAAGTGATACATGTCAGCTGGCAAACCCAAATTCGCGTCACTGCTTCTTTGGTATGCTGTCATAACAAGTTCACCGTTTTCTATCTGGAACTGCACAAGCGAAATACATGGCGCCTGGTTGCTTTCCGCATCGGTAGCTCCGAGAAACAGTACGTAGTTCTTGCTGTTGCGTTTTTCTCTGTTGATTTTGGCTATAAGCGGCGGCAGCTTCTCCATATAAATCGGGTAACTGTTAACCAGGACTGAACCGCAATAGTCCCACCACGTTATTCCGGCTTCGCGGTAGCGTTCTGTCATACGTTCGCCTTCCATAAAAAGCTGCAACTCGCTTTTCAGCTTGCCTCGCGCTATCGGATGGCCTTCAAATATTTCCAGAAGGTCGGCAGGTGTCAGAACCATGCTCTCATTGATGAGATATCGAATATTACCCTTCTTGTTCGTCTGGCTTTTGCCTTCAGTCAGAATCTTTTCGAGAATATCATGGTATTTGTTCATACAATCTCCTTTCTCTTGTACATCATGATGTCAAGATACGATGTGTTGTAATTCATGTTTTCCTTGACGGTAATCTTCTCGGCTCCGATAAACGGATTGGCGGTCACACGGCCGTCACCAAGCCACTCGCACAATTCGACGATGGAACTCTTGTTAGAGGTGAAGTAAACGTAACTGGTGCCCTGTAAAACGCGCAGAACGTCAAGATAGTCGCCAAGTTTCCAGTAGAGGTTGTTGTAGGTGGTGCAGTCGGTGCTCAAATACGGAGGGTCAACGAGCCAAAGCACGTTTTTCTCATTTTTGAACCGCTCAAATATTTCCTTGTAGTCGCCTTTCACAACCTCTATGCCGTCAAGGTAACCGTCTGCAGGGCTGTAATCGTTAAGGCGCACATTGTTGTAGAAGGTCTGCTTTTTCAGTCCCTCAAGCGAGGTTTCGTACTTCATCGAGAACAACAGGGATGACGAAATCGACACAAAGTCAACAAAGCCAGTCTCTTTTTCAAGAATTGAAATAATGGCTTCCTTTTTCTCCTTCGGGATCAGCGAATGCCTCTTCAGTCCGGCCACAACCTCCCTGAAGGCGTGCAGCAGACGGTTTGTGTTCGGGATGTTTCTGACCCTGTCGGCAAAGTTGTCGAAATCGTTGAAGATGACTCTCGCATCAGGCCTTTCGTCCTTTGATATGCGTGCCAGAAGCCCGGAGCCGCCGAACAGGTCAACGATTGTTGTACACTCTGGATACAGCTTCAGAACCTCTCTGTAAGCCGATGCGAAGTTCCGCTTCTGCCCTTGGAACGGCAATGGTGCGGACGACCAATTTTTGGTTTTTGCTGTCATTTTTTGTTTTGGTTTTAAGTTATTGTATATGCGGTTTCAAAATTTTGGTTTTGGCTCTGAAAAAATTTTGGTCTTTGGTCTCAAAAAAATATCTGTCTTTGCAGTCTCCTACATTTAATGAAAAAAGGTGCACGAACACCGTGAAGACTTACGCCTTCTGTCGTGGTGTTCGTGCACCTTTGTCATTAGCCTGGGGTAGGAGCCGACTAATGGAGATGGAGGGCTTTTTATGTCCCAACAGGGACAATGTTGTTTTCGGTATAGTATTTCACAACCCTCTTGTTTGTCGGATCAGGCACTTTCAATGTGCTGCCTGCACTGACCGGACTGGTGGGCAGTTCGCCGTTCATGCCTGCAATATCGAAAGCCGCTTCAGCCGAGCCGCAATGCTGCACGGCAACATCCCAAATGTTTTGTCTCGCCTGTACTGTTATTTTCTTCATAACAACTAACTAATAGGGGGTTCGGGTGTTTGTTGTTCATTGTCATTAATAGTGTTGGTGTCTCGTATTGCGTATTGCGTGGCTGCGACATAGATCAGACCGCTGATTCTATCTTCCTGCTCACCTCGCCATGTACCAGACCCATTAATAATGTGCAGATAACCACCGGGAGTTGACAGATATGTGCCATTCTGTATCGGCGCAGGCAGTCCTGTCATTGTGTCGTTGTCATACACGATGCCACGCAGCACGACAAGTCTGCCGATACGTTTAAATTGCACGTTCTCGTTTGATGTGTCAATCCAATCGCTTTCGGCTTCTGCGTGGTTGTATTTGATGATGTCTCTCAATGTCCATGCACCTACACCGAGACGTATTCCTGAATTATATGCAGCTGACCTCTCCACCACAGTAGGGGTCAGGTAATCATCACGCCACACATTGGCGACATTTTCAGTTGTCAAGTCGGCGTGTATGAAGTCTTTAGCTCCGTTCGGGTCATAATATGTGGTGCGTGTAAGTTTGACAACAGGGTTGGTGAACGATGTCACATTTGTTGTGGGCAATGCCCTCACCGGCAGAATTTCACCTCCCCACCAGAACCAGCCCGCAGGCATGGCAAGGGTATTTGTGGCCGGTTTGTATGGCGAGCAGCCACTTATTGCGAAATAGCTTTTCGACAGTCCAAGTTCAGCTACAATGGCTTCAATGGCCTCTTTAAAACCGTCTTGGATGAATTTGATGTCCGACTGCCACAATGGCATTCTGCCTGCGCTGTTTGTTTCAAGTTTTTTCATTTTATTTGTGTTTTAGTTTGATTAATCCTGGATCACAGTGTATTGTTTCCCTGCAAGTTTGTATGTGTCCACAATTTTTCTCAAAGCGTCAATGCCGCCGTTGTTGTTGAATGCCTGCTTCGCCTGGTTGTTCATGGCGGTCAGCCTTAAAACCTCGGTCAAGTGCACCTCGAATCCGAAGCCTGACGCGCCTTTCGACCGGTCAAATACTATGCTGTAGTCTTCCGGCGGTTCCTCGGGGTCATGGTTCTGCATATCCCAATCCTGTTTGCCTGCGACATCATAGTGTATGGAATTCTGCAAGTCCCAGCTGCCGTCTGGTGAGATGTAGAATTCCTTCACCATTTCGGGCTCGCTCAGGTAGATGACAGGCGAAACCGCATCGTAACTGCCGATCATAAGCCTGTTAATGATATTCTCAAGCAGCCGCACTTGGCCGTTGTACGACATGCGCTGTCTTTTATTGGACACAAACGAATTGAAATGTGCGTTAATGCTCTTTATTGGCGCAAGAAGCGCTTTGATGAAGGCAAGCAATACCGGCTTCCTTATGGCAATTGGTGTCAACTGTTCCGCCAAAGTGTCATAGTTCATGTCTGTGCTTATATTTTTCGGCATTGTATTACTGGTTTATCATATCATAACAAACAATTTCATCCAACAGGAAATGACCGCTGTTGGAACGGTGGTTTTGGATGAAATCCCCAAAATTGCGTGTTGTGTCGTTCGACGGGCTGTATATGCTGCCGTCCGCTATGGTGACATCCTCAACACCGTCAACAGACTGTATGGCATCCAGCAGCTTCGTTTTGTTGAACACACCGCCGTACACTATACCGTTAAGATATTCAAGGACGGCGTTCTCAATGACCGATTCGCCGTCACTGATGCGATTCATGTTTGAATCAAGCACCATCGGATTTCGCCAAATGTTCAATTCAATGGCTACCTCGTCAGGGTCATAGCTGTAGCACACGGCGTATGTACCCGCAAACTTTATCTCATTGACATAGTTTTGCAGAGCCGCCAGTTCCGTGGCAGTCAGAGCCTCGTATGTGCTGTCGCCTTTGTTGACTTTGACAAGGATTCCGTTTTCGACTTCCAATACGGCGCAATGTGTGATGATGCGCTTGGTCTCATCAACCACGTCGTAAGTGCCGTTTTCATTGAGTTCGTCGCCGTACTGGAACTGCATGACTTTATTCCAATACCACGACACGGTACCCGGTAAGGCGGCGGCTATGCGTTCCTCAACTTCCTCGCAAAACTGGCCATAGAGCCATTCGACGGTACGTGCCGCCATCGCCATAATGTAAATGAGAAGGTTAAGTATGGAAACAGACGAGACCTGGCTGTCCCATTCCTCATTGGAACTGAGTCCAAAAGCGGTGCGGAGTGTCTCATCGGCAAGCACCGCATCCGTTATTTCTTTTTTAATCTCTTCTTTCGTTCTCATATTCAGCATCTATTTTTATATGGTCATTTGTTATCTCAAGCGAACGCACCTTGATTCCGTCTCTTGACAGTTCCTCGCGTATCTGGCGCTTCCAATGGCTGCCGTCGTCATCATTCAGCGCATCGTCAATGCCGCAGCCAATCATGGGCTTTTCCTTCCATTCCCCCTTGTTTGACTTGAGTATCAGAGCCTGGTTCTGTACCGTGACATCACCGACGACAAGGTCATGTGCGCTTGGGTCGGCCAGCAACCCATATTCATCAGTAAGCAGTATGTCCGTTCCTTTCATGATACCGCACCATTTAGGGTTGCAGGCTTTGTTTCGCCAACGCCTGTTTTCGGATCGACAGTCACAGGAAGTGACGGCACCGTAATAGTTGCCGATTTAAGCCAGTTCTCAAAAGCTGTTGCCATCGCATCAATAATATCCGATGTCAATGGGTCAATGTTCCTCAATGCGGTTTTTAATGAATCAGTGTTTAGCATGTTATCAGTGTTTTACTTTTTCGTTCTCCAGATCTTGATATTTTGTTATCGGCTGCAGCTGCTTTGCCGCCCACGGCGTTATGGCCGTTTTGAGTGCGGCGCCGCCGTCGTAAACAACAGGCGCCCATCCGTTGATTTTGTTCTTCAGATCGTTGATGTCTTTTTCAATGGCGCTGATCTTGTCGGCGACGGCTTCCACCTTCGCCATCCCGTGGTTGTCGCCGCCGTTAATGACAACAGTGCCTTTGCAGTTTATGTTGATGTCGCCGCCTGTCTCGATGTCGATTTTCTCTATCTCCGACCAGCCGATTACTTCAAGCTGCCTCAATTCGCCGCTGATGTCCACGGCTGTAACATAACTGCCTGTCTTGGGCGTGACAAGCAGTTGTGATTCCTCGCCGTTGATGACGGAACGCAGCCGGACTTTCGTCAGCTTGAGTTCCCCGACTGATATGGTGCATGTGTCACCATCGACGCTTTCAACCTTCCCGGTGAGAAGCAACGGGGTGTTCTTCCCGTTCATCGCGCGGATGGACCGCTTTATTTGCCCGTAAACATCACCCATCAGCCGATTCTCCTTCCAAATTTAACAATGCGCTTGCCGCCGTTGGCCGAAAAATCTATTTCCGTGCCTGTCACGTAGTAAACGCCTTCTTTGTATTCGTAATCCTTGTCGCACAGTTTCACCGCGGAACCGGGTTCAACGTAAGGAACCAGCCAGCCCGTGAACGAGCCTTCATACCCGTCGTAGCACCACATATTAAACTCATTCTCGGCCACATTTTGGGCTTGCGACTCTGATATGCCGCTGACTATCCTCTTGACTGACCTGCCGCCTGTGCTGCCGTGTTTTATCTCTTTCTTTGTGCCGTCAGGATTGGTTATTTCAATAGTCACCTCAACCTTGCGGTCGCTTGCCTTGCGGTATTTCAGGCTTGAAGTCTCGATGTTTTTTGTGAAGTCGAAAACAACCGTGTCACCGGCCACATCGGCGTATTGCGGCTGAACATGGAGCGTCTGCCCGTCGAAAAAGATGTTAGCCTTGGTCTCCTCTTGGATTTTTTTGAGGACGTCACAGCCGGTCGCCCTGTATATGGTGAATTTCTCCCATGTGAAGTCAAATGCGCATTCGACGTTATATGACGAGTCTATCTGCGAACAGACTTTATTGAGCAGGGCGTTCAGGCTTATTTCCGTCATTTCCTCGTCTTTCAGCGACTTGTCAAACAGATAGATGGCGTCTTCACATTCTAATGTAAGATTCCCCGCATCCGTATTTATGGCTTTTAAATAGCCCTTAAACTCCGTTTCAAGATCGTCATCATAACCGAGGTTGATTGTGACCTCATCACCGGCGGTCAGCTTGTCTTCGACTTTCAAAGCGCTTCCCTCCACCATTGCCGGCAATGTGATTGTCGCGGTGTCGCTTAACTGTTCCACTGAATGTTTGATTTTCACGGAATCAATCATTTTAAGGCGGTACCTGCCAATGGTTATGTCGAAATCCATCCTCAACATCATGCCTCCTCCAGCAACTCATAGCTTGAGTCGCTCAATGCGGTTATTGTGAACTGTTGGTTAAGCACGCCTGGCGTGAAAGGGAGTTCCAGCCCCTTGATCGCAATGCGCGTAACGTCATATTGCTCATTCACCGGCGGACAGGTTATCTCGACGGATTCCCTCAAAGAACATATCTCGGCGAGTTCTTTAATGGCCGACGCCAGCTCCTCTGATGTTTTGCAGATGATAACGCCGCTGATGTTGATACTCCAGTCACCGACAGCCCAGCTTTCTTTTATCGTGCCTTGTTGCCGTGGTTTCGCAACCTGACGGCATACAATGGTGTTTTCCCTTGACACTGCAATCAACGGGTCGCTTTGCAGGTTGCAGCGCTTACCGCCGCCTTCAAGGGTGACCGGGCATACATATTCAGCAAAGCCTTTGTCCCCCATACCCTCCGGCAGCGGGAATTCTTTGGCTATCGCAGCCCTGACCAAATTCAAACCACCTACCAACATATCAACCGGCTGTTGTTTCCGCCATGCCTAAAATGCGTGCCAGCATAGAAGCAAGGCGCTGTTCCATATCCTGTTCGTTCTCATCATAACCCCCGCTGAAGTTGATGCTCTCCACCATCTTCCCGAGGTTGATATTCACCGTGGTGTTACGTGTGCCGCCCGTGGCTGTGGCTGAAACGCTTTTGTCAAGCGTAACATCAAGTTCCTTGCCGCCGCCACCTCCGAGTCCGCCATTGGCGGCACCCATAAGACCTTCCATTGTTCCGGCAAGACCGGGCTTGCTTTTTTCATCAAACTCTTTCCATTTCACCTGCCAGATGTCAATGTCCTGACGAGCCTGTCTCAATTCATCGATCTTGCCCTGCGCCTCGGCGATGGCTTCAAGACGTTTATTTCGTTGTTCCTCAATCCTGGCGAGACCTTCACCGGCACCCTCCGAATCCCAAAGCGCCTGTACTTTATACCATCCCTCTGCAATGGTTTCAAAGCCTGTCAAGAAAAAGTTCTCGATCTCAAGCCATTTCTTGTGGAGCCATGCGCCGCACTGCTCGAACGTAACCTTCAGATACTCCATCAGGTTGCCCCATGTCTCGCCCCAGCCTTTTGTTTTGCTCACGACAGCCACAATGGCCGCTATGAGTGCCGCGACAAGAATGATGACAACACCTATGGGGTTGGCTGCCAGCACGGCGTTGAGGATGCCTTGCACGAGCACCCAGCCTTTTACGACCACAACGATTGTGCCTATGACGGCCGCAAGCGTCGCGAACAACGTCTGGTGATCTTCGATATAACCAATGACATTGTTGACCAGATTCATGACCTTTTCCACCGTCGGCATCAAATCAGCCTTGACTTTCACCCACAATGCGCCGATACGCTCCTGAATGTCGCCAAGGTTGTTGTCAACCTGCTTTATTTGCCCTTCCGGCGTGGCCGCGAGGGCCTCGTTCATGCCGCCGACACTTTGCCCGATGACTTCCGCGAGCGTCTCGACCCTTTTGGCTTCCGTGCCGTATTTGAGAATCTGCTCCTGAGCTTCGTCGAATTTGTACCCGTAACGGCTCAACGCGCCGACCTGCCCTTCCATAACCTTACCCATCATGCTGCCGATGGTGACGGCCTGCTCCTGCGAGGCGTTAAGGCCGTATTGCTGCGCCAGCATGTCGTTCATCACGGGGAGAAGTTTCTGCAGGCTCTCCGTCTTGGAAAGGTACGTGCCGAGTTCCTGGGCGCCGGCGAGCTGGACCTCGTCGCCGATCACGCCGAGCTGCTGCTGCGCCGACGCCAGATCTTTTATGGATTGTATCTCCTCGTCGGTCGCACCCATGGTGTTACGCATGACACGCGCCAGCTTGGCTTCCGCCTCCTGTTGGATGTTGTTGGCGGACGTGCATTGGTCCAACGTCGAAGTGAGACGCCCGAACATGTTGTTGACCGCCTCGAAAGCCAGGCCTGCATCGCGTATCTTGGCCATTGACTCAGAGAAGTTGTTGACCTTTGCCGTGGCCGTCACCGCGTTTTGGGAGATGGCGTTTATGGACTGTTCCGCATTCCCTACAACATTTATTACAAATTGAACGTTACCGTTTGACATTTTTTATTATTTTTGCAGCGTTATTAGATACCGGTTATGAAAGTTGGTGCTTCTTTTTGGATATTCATGCTGTTGTCGGTGGCTTCGATTATAACTCTTGTAATTGCCGCCATCCGCATCCGCCGCAGACAAAGACGTCAGAAACAGGGTACATCTTCCCAGATAATCATCACTATTAGAAAAAACTGAACCGTCACGCCTTTTGCCGCGCCTTTTCAG
>JAKSMX010000070.1 GCA_024400305.1 Bacteroidales bacterium
AGCGTGATTTTCTTCCCGTTGACTCCGACATTGCCCGCGATGAACTTATATCCGAACGGAATGTCCGGACGTTCGAGGATCCGATTGAGCGAAGCCGTCGAATTGTTAGATGCCTTCACTTCGATCGGCACGACCGCACCCTGATGTTCAATCAGGAACTCCACCTCAAGCGGCTGGTGCCGATCACGGATATAGTGAAGCGGATATCCGCGACGAACCAGCATTGTCGCGATCAGGTTCTCGTACAAGGCACCCTTCACCGTACCGGCTATCCGATTTCCAATGATTGCGGCCTTGGTCTCAAAACCGTACATCGCCGCCAGCAAGCCGACATCGGAAAGATACAGCTTGAACACGTCCTCTTCGGCATATGCGGAAATCGGCAGGAGCGGAGCCGTCACATTCTTGGCCATGTCCGCCATGGAAGCATCCCTCAGCCATTCCACCGAGTTCCCGTACTTACGGGCACCGACCCCCTTCTCGACCTCCGCGAACTTGAACTTCCTGTTCTCCGTTTCCCGAGCCAACTGCCGTGGAATGGAAAGAAAGCAGTTCTTCACCTTCGGTTTTTCGGCCAATGCCGCATAATGAAGGATGTCATCGAGATAATCCGACACGATTCGACGTTGGATCTCATCGACCTCCCCGTAATCCCGACTCCGTACGTAGGCATCGAGGACTTCCGGCATGCCACCGACCGCAATGTAATCGCGAATCTCAGACAGGAACGTCTCGTTGACGAAATCATCCACCTTTTCACGACGCTCGAAACTGTTTCTCAAATTCGATATCTGGTCATCGGAGTACCCTTTGGCCCAAAGGAACTCCTCAAAGTCCAGCGAATGCATGACCACTGGCTCTTCATAGCCAACGGGAACGCTTCGAACATCATCCTTATATTGAATGCCAAGCAATGAACCAGACGAAACAACATCAATGCGTCCATCCTCGGACAAGAACTTAAGTGCCGTACGCGCATTACCACATTCCTGAATCTCATCAAGGAACAAAAGCGTCTTTCCGGGAACAACCTTTATTCCTCGGACAATCAGCGAAAGCCGCGAGAAAATCGAATCCGCATCAAGCGATCCATCAAAAATGCGTTTGTGTTCCTCATTTTTAAGAAAGTTTAACTCTATGAAATTCTCGTATTGATCATGTCCAAACTTGCGGATGATGAATGTTTT
>JAKSMX010000071.1 GCA_024400305.1 Bacteroidales bacterium
TTGTCCACTTGAGAGCAACGTCTCAAAAACAGCCTAAAATTTGTCCATTACACCGGATTTCTTTATTCATTCACAATGTTTTGTATTGGGTGCAAGATATGGTATTCTTTACTGAATTTCACGAAGGGGGAGATACTCATAAGATTGAAATGAGATTTCACTTCAGCCTCGTCTCCAACCTTCTCTCCCAGACCAAAAGCAGCGACATCGTCCAGCGCGAGAGTAGCATCCACAGGAAACTGCCTCCGATGGCGGTGAAAAGCAGCAGGTCTTCGAGGTTGCTGTGCGACACGCAGATGTGATGGTTCAGCAGGTCGTTCTCCTCTTTCGTCGTCGTGCCCTGCTCCGCTTCGTCAATCATGATGGCGGCACCATAGGCGAGACCTAATGTATTGGCTATCAGCCAGAGGAACGCCGTGCGCGGCGGAAGCCCGAAGAAAAGCATCACAGGCTTCAGGAAACGCGCTATGGCTTCGATGACGCCGAACTCCTTCAAAATCCTTTGCAGCAACGTCAGCGCATAGACCAGCACAATCATCAGGCCGACGGTCTTCAAGGTGCGCAACGCCCAGCTTTTGAGCATCTCCGCGAAAGTGACATTATCCGCCGAAATTGCTTCCGATGCGCCGGCCTCAAACTGTCCGGGCATGATTTTATTCAAAACGAAAGCCAAAAGAAACGCCGACAACGTCCTGACAACCACCATCCTCGCGAAAGAAGAGCCGGTCTTGTGCTGCACTGTCGTCTCGACGATCATGTTGTGCGAACAGAGGACCATCACCGCCAAGATGGTGGCGGCGCGCGTGTCGAGATGCAGCGTTGTCATCACCGCCATCGCCGTGTAACAGTTCACGAAATAGCCGGAGACGTAGGCGAGGGCCGCCTCACCCGGAAGCCCGAAGCTCGAGAACACAGGCGTCAGCCATCTGGAGATTATGTCGATAACGCCGAAGTATTGCAACAGCATGATGCCGAACGACACGCCGGTCATTATCTTCACGAGCCACCATATCGTCTTCAGCGCGCCCGGAGTGGCAGAACGGACACACGAAAGGATTCGATTAGAGATTGTATTGTTTTTCATATGTACATGCTGGGCACATGTCGGCTGCGCCTCTTTTGTTCGCCGGGCACATGTCGGCTGCGCCTC
>JAKSMX010000072.1 GCA_024400305.1 Bacteroidales bacterium
CAAAATAAGATTGGGAGGCATGGTTTATGAAGAATCCTTTTCGCTATGGTTGTGTTGTCGAGGGTGAATATTTCTGTCCTCGTCCGGATTTGGAGCGACAGATTCGCAGATGCGCCGAAGACGGGCAGAACATTGTCGTGGAAGGTGAGCGGCGCATGGGGAAGACCTCTCTTGTTCGCAAGGCCGTGCTTGGATTGAAGGGTGAGCGGTTGTTGTACATTGACCTTTACAGCATCAGGACGCTGGAGGATTTCTGCCGTCGTGTCATGGTGGGCATTTCGCATGTGACGGAGCGCATGTCGTTCCTCAAGAGGGCGGTGCAGCTGGCTTACCGTCTTCGGCCCGTTATCACCTTGGATCCGGTGACGGGATCCCCGACGATCAGTGTCGATGCCCGTGCCGCCGAGGAATCCGGATCCCTGACGGTTGTCATGGAAACGATCAGGAAGTTGGCGGAGGAGGGCAAGTTGTGTGTTGTCTTTGACGAATTCCAGGACATTCTCAAACTTGAAGACGGGGATCGCATTCTTGCCGAAATGCGCAGTACGATTCAGTTTCAGGCCGACACGCCGTATTTCTTCCTGGGCAGTGTCCGGAATGAAATGTTGCGGATATTCACTAGCCCTGACAGTCCGTTCTTCAAGTCGGCGGCTCTCTTCAGCATCGGGGAGATTGATACGGAAGAATTCGCCAGGTTTGTCGTCACTCGGTTTAAGAAGGGCGGACGGAAGGTCGGGTTGGAAATGGCGAAGACCATCATTTCTTTTGCGCGGGGTGTGTCGGGGGACGTTCAGGAGTTGTGCGACGCCTTGTGGTCGGTCACGGACGAATCGGCGGAAATTGTCGAAGCGGACATCGCTGCGGCGTTGGGCGTCGTTTTCTCGCGTGAGAAAAACGGATTTGACGCGATAGTTGCTGATCTGACGCCGAATCAGTTCACGGTTCTGCGTGGCCTTGCTGAGAACGAGGATTCGCGCGTTTTCACTGCCGAATTCATGAATCGTGTCCGTATGACGAGTCCGGGTAGCGTCAAGCGAGTTCTGAACAAGCTTGTCGCCCTGCGCGTAATTTATCTTTACCGCAGTCAATACAAGTTTGCGAATCC
>JAKSMX010000073.1 GCA_024400305.1 Bacteroidales bacterium
CGAACCCCCGATTGGATGGCAGGCGGGCGGCGGGTGAAATGCGCCGCGGGCGGAGGCGGGGATGGTGACTGTATCGGCGGCGACTATGTTGTTTGTCTCTGACCCTGTGGAATCCTTCTCGTTTCTCTCTCGCTTCTTGCCCCGACCCTTTGACGATAGAAAAACTACCATTGAACCCACCACCAAATCGGCCTGCGCCCAACCAAGCGCGGGCCGACTCGCGGCGAATGCCGTTATAGTCTTGCCGGATCTCAGAACGAGGATTGTATTGTGCGAAGCGATGTATATCCAATGTGTTGTTTATCTTTGAGCACTTTGGCTGAAATCGTGGATAGATGCATATAGATTGTTATAGGGGTGTGACGTTAAGATCAATTATGATAAAAGATAAACAGTAATTATGTTTATCATTGACATCTGTGGGCTGTTTTTGGTATCATACGGTCAAGATAAGGGGAAATACTATGATTTCTTATGTGACAATCAAGAACTTCAGATCCATTGTTGATGTGACATTGGATATGAGGTATGGAGAGGGGAAAGCTCCAAATGGATATCTTGAATCTGAACGGCTGCCATTTCTTCTTGAAAAAGGGTGCAAGGAGCGAATCGTGCCATGCCTTGCGCTCTTTGGCTCGAATGCCAATGGCAAGACAAACATCCTGAAGGCCTTGCTCATATTGCAGACGGCTGTTGGCAATTCGCGAATTGACATTCGGCACCTTTACGATCCGAATGTCATTGTCACGGCGAGGCCGGAGGAATCGGAATTTGCCATAGGTTTTGTGCAGAATGGAGATGTCTATGATTACAGGATTGCGTATTCGAACGAGGGACTGAAGTCCGAATCTCTGTCCATGAATGGGACGGTCTTGTATTCCATTGCGGAAGACAAGCATGAGTTCTCCTGTATCGCAACGAAACAACCCTATGATGAAGCGGCCATAGAAGAAATTTTCAGAGTGGAATGTGGGGATGGGGAGGGGCGTTGGATTCGGCCTTTCTTGAATGCACTTGGGCATCGTTTTCGTGGATTGAATCAATTTGCGCAGGCGGCATTCCGCATGCTTGCCAATGACATGC
>JAKSMX010000074.1 GCA_024400305.1 Bacteroidales bacterium
TCAACAAAAAAGGGTGGCGAAGCCACCCACACATGTTGATGAAGAGCCTATTTTTTCTTATCTTTTTATAGCCAAAACAACAATCTTTGCCTAGTAATCGATTATATGATTTCAAAATTTTTCACTCGTGCATTTTTGTTCGTCGCATCAATCGCCATAGCCGCATCTTTTGCCTGTGCGGGGGAGTCTTACGGCTATTTTGCGAAGTCGGCGCAGTCTGCGCCATCAACAGCCGCGCAGTTTGCAACACCCGCGCAGTCTTCGAGCGTTAACAAAACCGCGCAGTCCACACAAAAATCCGCGGGCTTAAACGAATCCCTGCATTTCCCGATGCACAGCGTGATGAAGTTCCCGCAAGCGCTTTACGTGGCGCACTTCCTCGACAGCGCAAAAATCGGCATCGATGCCAAAGTCCGCGTGGTAAAAGCCGAACTGATGCAAAACACCTGGTCGCCAATGATGAAGGAAATGGGCGATACCGCCATGGTTTCGTATGCTGAACTTCTCCAGTGGTCCCTGGTGCAGAGCGACAACAACGCTAGCGACTTGCTTTTCAAATTCTGCGGCGCGCCCGAAAAAATCACCCGCTACATCGCAAAACTCGGCTTCAAGGATATCCAAATCGGTGCAACAGAAGCCGAAATGCACACGGACCTCGCCAAAAGCGACTTGAATTGGAGCACGCCCAAAGAAATGTCGAACCTTTTCGAATGGTTCTACAAGAACAAAGACAAAACAGCAAACCTCCAGTTCATCTGGAAAACGATGTCCGAAGTGGAAACGGGGAAGGATCGCATCCCGGCCGCAGCCCCCGCGGGTGCAACAGTCGTCCATAAGACCGGCACCGGATTCCCGCCCAAGGACAAACTTCCGCCCATGAACGACGCAGGAATCGTAATCCTCCCGAACGGCCAAGTGCAATTTATCGCAGTCTTTGTGCCCGAGCCGACCGCCCCGAACCAACTCGCTGATATTGCCCAAAGTATATTATCCGACAAGTAAAATTCAACACTTCACTTAAAAAGAGGCATCATCAACATGTGTGGAAGCATTTAGGCAGCCTTGCTAGATGATTCTC
>JAKSMX010000075.1 GCA_024400305.1 Bacteroidales bacterium
TTAACAAGAACCGATTTCAACTTTGACGGTCAAACCAAAGTCTATCACGGCAAAGTCCGCGACGTTTATTTCATCGACAACAAATATTTGGTGATGGTCGCCACCGACCGCATCTCCGCCTTTGACGTGATCCTTCCTGAAGGAATCCCGTATAAAGGACAGATTCTCAACCAGATAGCAGCCGAGTTCCTCGACATGACAACCGACATCGTGCCGAACTGGAAAATCGCAACTCCGGACCCGATGGTGACAGTAGGCAGGCTGTGCAAGCCGTTCCCGGTAGAGATGATCATCCGCGGCTACCTCACGGGCAGCTCGTGGCGCACCTACAAGAGCGGACAGCATACAATCTGCGGTGTCAACATCCCCGACGGAATGAAGGAACACCAGCGTTTCGCCGAGCCTATCATCACTCCGACAACGAAAGCCGAAGAAGGCCATGACGAGGATATTTCAAAGGAAGAGATTATCCGTCAAGGGCTTATAAACAAAGAGGACTACGAAAAAATCGAGGTCATCACACGTAAGCTGTTCCAGAGAGGAACCGAAATCGCTGCAAAGCACGGACTCATCCTCGTTGACACGAAATACGAATTCGGCAAGATCGGCGACCAGATTTACCTGATGGACGAGATTCACACCCCCGACTCATCGCGTTACTTCATCGCCGACCAATATGAAGAGTGTTTTGCCAAAGGCCTGCCAGTCAAGCAGTTGTCGAAAGAGTTCGTCCGCGAGTGGCTCATGGCTAACGGTTTCCAGGGCAAGGACGGACAGAAGGTGCCGGAGATGACACCCGAAATCGTGGCGGGCATTTCCGACCGTTACATCGAGCTTTACGAGAAAGTCACGGGAAAAGCGTTCCAGAAAGCCGCCGACAGCGACGACATCAAGGCGAGGATTGAGGAGAATGTGAAGAACTGGTTGAAGGAGAACAGATGAAAAAGAAAAAGGGGCGCAAAATTGCGTCCCTTGATTTTTAGGCGTATAGGTCAATTTGCAGGATTTTTTGTATAGGTATGTCGCTATAGGTC
>JAKSMX010000076.1 GCA_024400305.1 Bacteroidales bacterium
TTGGTATCATGATTGGCAGAAAACGTGAGTTCAAGATTTTGAGGGAATGCGCAGAGGCGGACAGGTCTCGGTTGATTGTCGTTTATGGACGGCGACGTGTCGGAAAGACCTTTTTGATTCGCGAGGCCTTCGACTATTCCTTTACGTTCACGCATACGGGAATTGAAAATGGGAGTTATCAGGACGAGCTGTTTGCATTTTGGCAATCCGTCAAGACGCAACTTGATCCTGATTGCGAGCGCCCGAAGAACTGGTTGGAGGCATTCGCACTCCTGAAGACCGCGTTGGCAGCTCGGCCTGAGCCGCGAAAGACCATTTTCATTGACGAGTTGCCGTGGATGGATACGCGTCGATCTGGCTTTGTCAAAGCCGTTGAGGACTTCTGGAACGGGTGGGCGACCGCCCGCAAGGACATCATGATGGTCGTTTGCGGAAGCGCGGCGGCCTGGATGACGAAGAAGGTTCTTCAGAATCGGGGCGGACTCTTCAACCGCGCTTCGCGTACGATCTATCTTGAGCCGTTCACATTGCATGAGTGCGAGGAGCTCGTCGAAGAGCAGCAGTCTGTGATAGACCGCAAGGACATAGCCGCGGCCTATATGATCTTTGGCGGGGCGCCGTACTACTGGACTCTGCTGGAGCGGCGGGAGAGCCTGTCGCAGAATATTGACCGTCTGTTCTTCTCGAAGAACGCGGAGCTTGCGAAGGAGTTCCGGCGCCTGTATCGTTCGGTCTTCGAGAACCCGGAACCGTACATTGCCGTCGTGACGGCGCTGGCGACGCTGAAGATCGGAATGACGCGCGAAGAACTTGTCGAAAGCATTCCGGGAATGAGCAACTGCGGGACGCTGACGGAGATTCTCGAGAACCTGGAACTGAGCGGTTTTGTCAGGAGTTACGTTCAGACGGGTAACAAGAAGAAGGGAACCGTCTTTCAGCTGGTCGACAACTACACGCTGTTCTATTTTCAATTCGTCCGTGATTACAAGGGACATGATCGCGATCATTGGATGCA
>JAKSMX010000008.1 GCA_024400305.1 Bacteroidales bacterium
GCCGAAATCAATGACGCAATGCAAGAAGTCACGCTTTCAGACGACGAAACAACCGCTGTAAACGGACACATACAGCAGATTCAAGATGCAACAACTTTAGAGGATGTCACAACCGCAAAGAACGCAGCCTTGGCCATCATCAGCCAAGCGATCATCAGGAATGTACGTGAAGACGCCCTTGCCGCCCTTGCCGCAGCATTGCAGAGCGTGACCAGCACTTACATTACAAATTTGGCACAGCAATATATCGACATCATCAACTCCGCAACCGACATTACGGTCATCGACAATGCCAGAAACACCGCCGTGGCAGTCCTGAACGCAGCAGTGGGAGCATATCAGGCTGGCAAATCCGAAGCCCTCGGCACGATGGGCACGGAATGCACCGACTGCCCAGCGGTGAAAGTCACCAAAGGCGACAAGACCGTCAAACTTTACAACCCCGAGAAAGTTGAGTTCATCAAGGAGTGAAGTCTTTAGTTTTTAGTCGTTAGTCTTTAGTTTTTAGGGTCAACGGACTAAAGACTAACGACTAACGACTAAAGGTTCCGCAGGCCACCGAAATCACCGGCGACCTCCTGAATCTTTGAAACCCCTGAAACTATGAAACCTTGAAACTTTGAAACTTTGAAACCCCTGAATCTACCCCATCATACCGACTGACAGAAACTCGAAGTAATTGTCGGGTGTTACCGTATGTAACGTTGCGTTAGGGTAGGCGGCGAGGAAGGCGTCCTGCTTGGAGGATTTCTTCCTTGGATTCCACTTGAACTCGTAGGCCGAGATTATTCCGTCACGCTCCTCTATGCAGTCGATCTCCTTTTGGGTTGTGGTGCGCCAGAAATACAGTGAGGTGTTGCCATGCAGTAAGTCCTGTCTTTTCCTCAGTTCGCCGATCATCCAGTTCTCCCAAAGTGCGCCCGAGTCGGGTCTGACATCTATCGGGGCGAAATTATGTATGACGGCGTTACGGATGCCGTTGTCATAGAAATATACTTTCTTAGCGAATTTGAGTTCGTTGCGCATGTTTCTGCTGAAGGAGCCGACTCTGAATATCACGAATGCTTTTTCCAATATCGATATGTATCTTTCCACCGTCTCGGCGTCCAACTGTAGCATGTTGCCCAATTCGTTATACGAGACTTCTGAGCCGATTTGGTAAGCGAGAGCCTGCAGCAATTTGGTCAGCTTGTCGGTTTTCTTGATGCCGCCCCATTCGAGCACGTCTTTGTATAAGTAGCTGTCGGTCAGTGCGTCAAGCCGCCGTTGCTCGTCGCCCGGGTGCGTCACTATATCGGGGTACGAGCCGTAAAGCAGGCGCAAGGGAAGGTTCCCTATCTCATCCATCATGTCGGTGTGGCTCGCCAATTCGCCAAACGACAGCGGATAGAGGCGGTACTCCCATTTCCTGCCTGTGAGAGGCTCGTTTATCTTTTGCGACAAGTCGAAAGAGCTGCTGCCGGTGAGGATGAGCTGCACTTGTGGGAAGTTGTCGGTGATGAGTTTCATCTTAAGGCCGACATCCTCAATCCGTTGCGCCTCATCGACGACCACTATCTTGTGGCTGCCGATAATGGATCGCAGGGTGCCCAAGGAAACCCTAATGAACATCTCCCTGACCTGCGGGAGGTCGGCGTTCAGCCAAAGGGCGTCTTGCCGCGTGGCGAACAGCTGCTTCAGGAGGGTCGTCTTGCCCGTCTGTCTGGCTCCCATGATGCAGATTGCCTTGCCCGAAAAGAGGTCTTTCTGGATATGTGTCTCTAAAAATCGCTGAATCATAGTCAAAATTCTTGTAACAAAACTTATAACGTAAAAAAATCCGCCGCAAAAATACAAAAATAAATGATGCCCTTAAACAAAATCGGCAAATTACATCAATTTCTCCGAATGGAATCGTCAAAATCAATTAAATTTACCGATTTACAATCTTTTAACCCCTGAAACCTTGAAACCCTGAAACCCTTGAAACTTTGAAACCCTGAAACCCCTGAAACTTTGAAACTCTGAAACCCCTGAAACCTTTGAAACCTTGAAACCCCTGAAACCCTTGAATCCTTAAATCTTTAAATCCTTAAATCCTTAAATCTCCGATGTTGCGATAATTCACGAAGCCGTCCGTCGGCAACGGATTGGATTGGTCGCCATCATAAACGACCATGGAAGATGTCAGCGTGTCGGGGAACAAATTCCTCAAATAGCGCAGGCCGTCAAAGTATTCCGGGCGGTACGTCTGTCCTGACTTTATTTCATACGCCGAGAAAGTGCCATCATCCGCCACCGACAGCAAATCGACTTCGTGCTGTTGCTGGTCTCTGTAATAGTACAGATTCGGTGTCTGCAAACGATTATACCGCTCCTTGACAAACTCATTGATGACCATGTTTTCAAACAGATTACCCCGCAGCGGATGGGTGGCCATCTGTTCCACGGAGTGAATGCCTAACAGCCAGCTCGCCAAGCCTGTGTCATAAAAATACAGCACACAATTGTTACGACAGAAAAATAATTGAAAATTCTGTCAATGTTCGCACATAAGTCTCTGGTTATAAGTTGATTGTTCATTGTTGTGACAAATTTAAAGTTTAACTTTAAAATTGATTTCAAGCTGCAAAAATACCACTTTTTTTTCAAACAAACGGAGATGAATTTATAAATCCGCAAATCAAAAAAAACCGTATCTTTGCCGCCCGGAATCTATATTTAATCTTGAAGAGAATTTATACAAAAATACTCATGAACAGAAACATTCTAAGGCTTTTACTCTCCGCAGCATTTGTGATGTGCTGCACAAGTGCATGGGCACTTTATGGTGTACGTGGTGGAACCTATTTTGGACAGATTATTGTAAATGACGGAATTTATGGACTGTATCAGGATTACTCGTACAGCTATGAAAGCACGACACAATCTGTTAGTGGAAATTGCGCAGTTTTAGTGAATTTCACGTCTGCCCCTGCTCCTATAAACAGGGTAGAGTCAACGGTTACTTACAATGGAAATGTTTACACAGTTGTGGCCATTGGAGAACAAGTGTTTAAAAGCCACGTTGATATGATACAGGAATTCACTATTCCAAATACAGTTAGGGTCTTGGAAACGTTTGCTTTGGAAGACAACACAAGAGCATTGAGCACAGTCGTATTGGAAGATGGCAATGAGGACCTGTTCTGCTATCGTACCACTAAAGGTTATGGAGCATTCTCATGGAATGGTGGTCTGAAATACGCCTATATAGGCAGAAACCTCAAGTACCAAGAACAGGATAATGATAAGATAGATTATGCTCCGTTCTACAAGGGCGATTTCAGAGGGTTGACAGTGGAGTTTGGCCCTATGGTAACGGAAATTCCTCAGTATTGCTTCTATTCGAGTGACTTCAGCTACCTTGACTTCAGCAGGGCTACATCGTTGAGGACAATAGGAAAGAAAGCCTTCTACTGGAACAATTCATGTGGTGAGATTGACCTGAGGAACTGTGCGCCCGATTTGGCCATTGGCGAGAGTTGTTTCCAAGACTGCGATGCATTGCGGAAAGTTACTATTGGTGGTAGTGCGACTCAGATAGGGCATTACACATTCTACGACTGCAATGTATTAGTCAGGGTAGATATAATTGGGGATGTCTCGGCTGTCGGAAATACGGCTTTTTTAAGATTACTACATCTCGGAAGTCTGATACCGGATCCAATGAGTGTCTATTTCCTGTCAAGCCGATCTCCTTTGTTTGGAGAGGATTGCTTCGATATTTTTACTTCTGTCTATGTCAGGGATGCATCCCGTCTCAACGATTTCAAGAATAATTATAACTTCGGCGACGCTATCCATGCAATCCCCGAAACACAGAAACTGAAATACACAACTACTGACGGTAGGGTGTCGGGCACGACAGACTGCATACTCAATGTTTATGAGAATGGTATGGGAACGATGTATTTTGAGCATGAGCTGACAGAAATTGGTGAATCTACATTTTCCGGGTGTCAATCTTTACTTTCCGTTACTATTCCAAGTTCTGTGAGGAAAATAGGTAAAAACGCATTTTATCAATGTGTAAATTTACGATCTGTCTTAATATTGGGTACGATAAACGAAATTCATGACTATGCTTTTTCGGGCTGTGTAGAATTGCACGAATTGTTTTATTTGGGTGACAATCGCCCACTAATGGGAGAAAATCCTTTTTTTTATTGCCCTGTTACCATATACGTCAAGGATGCAACAGGTCATAGCCCCTGGGACGGCCGTCCTGTGCGCTCATGGCGTTCGGGCAAGGGTGACGGAAGCCAAGAAAATCCTTTGGAGATAGAGAACTACGTCAACCTTTACGGCTTTGCCCTTGAAGTGAGTATGCTTGGCAGTAATGACCTGTGCGGAAAACTGACAGCCGACATTGTGGGCAACAGCAATGTGCTGGATGCGAATGGAAACCTGAATCCAGGCACATTCAAGGAATGGCTGCCGATAGGCAGTTCCGACAAGGTATTCTGCGGAGAGTTTAACGGCAACGGTCACACCATCAGCGGACTGTACCACAACCATTCTGATTCAAGCGTAGGCCTTTTCGGCAAGACAGGCGAAGGCATCTATATCACAGGCGAAGGAGGTGCCTATATCCATGACCTCGGATTGGTTGACAGCTACATGAGCGGAGGCGGCTTGAATGGCGGCATCTGCGGCGACATGGCATACGGGCTCATTGAAAACTGCTACAATGCAGCCACGGTTGCATATGGAGGCGGCGTTGCCGGATGGTGCCGTGAGCATGCACGTATTTCCAATTGCCATAATGTCGGTCACATCTTCACTAACGGCAGCGGTATTACTGACTTGTTATCTGAAAACGGCATCGTGGAAAACTGCTATGCACTCGAAGGAGTGAGCCATAGTGCTATAAATAACATTCACGGCACAATCAACAAGGTGGAAGTGAAGAATGCAGCAGCCTTTGCAAGCGGCGAGGTGTGCTGGATACTGAACGGCAACAAGTACGGCGGGCGTTGGCGGCAGCAGCTGGGAACAGATGCCTATCCGACAACAAGCGGCACCTATTTTGTAAACTATACGGACGAAAGGCAGTATTACAACAACGAGCCTACGCAGGAAATCTGGTACACCAGCACGGACGGCAAAATCGTCACGCCAAACAACCCTGATTCTTTCGGAGCCAGCATTAATTACAACACATACGAGGGCGGTCAGGGTGTCATCACATTCGACAGGGCTGTTACAAGCATTGGAAATGATGCATTCCATAACTGTTCTTCCCTGCTGTCGGCAACCATTCCAAACCGCGTGACGAGCATCGGTCAACATGCATTTAGTGATTGCAATTCCTTGGCAACTATAACATTTAATTCTTTGCCGGTATTGGGCATTGAGGCTTTTTATCCATGTGCTAATTTGAATAATAGGATCCTCGACCTCACCGACAGCGACAAGCCATACATCGGTACTTCAACAGAGAACTATCCAGGCTTCACCGAGGCACGCTACCACGGCACGCTTGAGCCCAACCAATGGGGAACGATCATTCTTCCTTTCGTGCCTTCGAACCACTCGGGAATCGTGTTCTTCTCCATCGACAACGTGGATGCGGCCAACGGCACACTCACCCTCTCGATAGCCGGGAACATCGTGGCGGGCAAGCCTTACCTGTTCAGGAACCAGACGGGCAACGCCTGCTTCACGCTTACGGCAACGCCTGCAGCTCCGGCCACAGAAGTCCCCGTCAACGTCACGACATCAGACCAGATCGTCGGCAGCTTCGCCCTGAAAGGCACTTTCCAAGCCAGCGAACTTACGGGAACAGGCTTGTACAAGCAGCAAGGCGGCGAGTTCGTCCGCACCAACAGCCTCAGCATCGACCCGTTCCGTGCCTACCTGAAGGACAACGGCGGCTCCGCTGCAACGAGCATCGTGATAAACTGCGGCGGTGTGCTTGTCGAAATCACCAATCAGGACGACAGCACCGTCACCCTCTACGGGCTGAAGAAAGTGGAGTTCATCAAGGAGAACGACACACCGGCCGTGCGCGTGACATACAAAGACGGCAGCACTGTAACGTATGAAAATCCAAAGAAGGTGGAGTTTAAGAAGGAGTGAAGTTTTTAGTTTTTAGTCTTTAGTCTTTAGTTTTTAGGGTCAACGGACTAAAGACTAACGACTAAAAACTAACGACTAAAAACTAACGACTAAAGGTTCCGCGAGCCGCCGAAATCACCGGCGACCCGCGGAATCTTTAAATTTTTAAATCCTTGAATCCCCTGAAACCCTTGAAACTTTGAAACCCTTGAAACCCCTTCCCACCACGTTAACGGTCAGCAGGGCACATGTGGTGAGCCTATCTCGCATATTATTTGTTTGATGTCGCGTCCAGAGAACGCAACGATTTTGGCAATTTTCGAAACCTTAAGGAATCGTCCAACTTGCCAAATGAAAATCGTCCAACTTGCCAAATGAAAATCGTCCAACTTGCCAAATGAAAACAGTCCAACTTGCCAAATGAAAAAAATATTTTACTGATTTTATTGCATTTATAAAAAATATTGTTGTATCTTTGCAGCCGTTAAAAAAGTGTAAAAAACATGAACGAATATCGCCCTCGAATTGTCGATGAATTACTACAGGAAAAGCTGGATGCAATGGGTGCCGTGCTGGTGGAAGGACCAAAATATTGCGGTAAGACAACCACAGCCGCTCAATGTGCAGGCAGTATCTTGTACGTGGCCGATCCCGCCACCAAACAGAACACATTGTATCTGGCACAAACCGATATGAATCAGGTGTTGGCGGGTGTCACTCCCCGTCTGATAGACGAGTGGCAGTTGATTCCCGAGATTTGGGATGCCGTCCGTTTCACCGTGGATCAACGGGCGGAGGACGGGCAGTTTATCCTCACAGGTTCAGCAGTCCCTCCGCAAACGGACAAGATTTCCCACACCGGTACCGGCCGTTTCGCGTGGCTGACGATGCGCCCCATGACCCTTTGGGAGTCGGGCGATTCCAATGGCTCCGTCAGTCTGCAGCAATTGTTCCGAAACAGTCAGGAATCACTGCAAGGAACAAACAGTTTGGATTTGCCGCGGATAGCCCATCTCATCTGCCGTGGCGGTTGGCCTCAGACACTGAACAAACGCACCTCAAACGCTCAACTGGTTCCTGTGCAAGAGTACTTCGAGGCGGTTGTGAGGTCGGACATCTCCCGCGCGGACGGCGTGACGCGCAACGAAGAAAGGGCAAGACGTCTCATGCGTTCATACGCCCGCCATCAAGGGACGCAAGCCACATTGGGCACACTGCTTGCCGACGTGAAGGTGAATGACACGGATACATTGACAGAAGATACGGTGCAATCCTATCTGAATGCGCTGCGTAAGATATTTGTCATCGAAGATATGACGGCATGGAATCCGAATTTGAGGAGCAAGACGGCATTGCGGACTTCCGACACGCGGTATTTTGTGGATCCAAGTATAGCAACCGCCGCTTTGGGTGTCGGTCCGGAAGACTTGCTGGATGACATCAACACATTGGGCCTGCTCTTTGAAACGCTTTGCGTGCGCGACTTGCGCGTCTATGCGGAAGCGATAGGAGGCAGGGTTTATCATTATCGGGATAAGACCGGTTTGGAATGTGATGCCGTCATTCATTTGAGAAACGGGAGATATGGCTTGGTGGAGATAAAATTAGGCGGCGAGGCGTTGATAAATGAAGCCGTGGCTTCACTGAACAAATTGGAGAATAGGATAGACACTGACAAATTGGGCCGTGCGTCATTCAAGATGGTGTTGACAGCCGTCGGTATGTACGCTTATCGCCGTCCGGATGGCGTGTGTGTTGTGCCCGTCGGCTGCCTGAAGCCATAGAGATTTAAAAATTCAAAAATTTAAAGATTTAAATTTTTAAACCCCTGAAACCACTGAAACCCCTGAAACCTTTGAAACCTTGAAACCCCTGAAACCCTTGAATCCTTAAATCTTTAAATCCTTAAATCCTTAAATCTCCGATGTTGCGATAATTCACGAGGCCGTCCGTCGGCGACGGATTGGATTGGTCGCCATCATAAACGACCATGGAAGATGTCATCGTGTCGGGAAACAATCCCTTCAAATAGCGCAGGCCGTCAAAGTACTCCGGGCGGTACGTCTGTCCTGACTTGATTTCATACGCCGAAAAAGTGCTGTCATCCGCCACCGACAGCAAATCGACTTCGTGCTGTTGCTGGTCTCTGTAATAGTACAGATTCGGCATCTGCAGGCGATTATGCCGCTCCTTGACAAATTCGTTGATGACCATGTTTTCAAACAGATTGCCCCGCAGCGGATGGGTGGCCACCTGTTCCACGGAATGAATGCCTAACAGCCAACTCGCCAAGCCGGTGTCATAAAAATACAGCACACAATTGTTACGACAGAAAAATAATTGAAAATCCTGTCAATGTTCGCACATAAGTCTCTGTTTATAAGTTGATTGTTCATTGTTGTGACAAATTTAAAGTTCAACTTTAAAATTTATTTCAAGTCGCAAAAATACCACTTTATTTTCAAATATGCGCAAATATCTTTAAATCTTTGCCCACCTCATTCCTTCACCTCGACGAGTTTATCTTACCCTGAAAAAGTTGACTCACAAAAGTGCCAAATATCGTCAGGCGGGGGAGGAACTGTCTTGTTTTTCGGCGGATTATTCGATATTCCAAAGGTCAACCCACATTATAAACTCTCCAAACAAAAAACCGCACATTTTCTTCACGCAATCAAAAAAAATTTCGTATTTTTGCAGTCCGAATTAAATTAAGGATTTGCCTAAATAAATTAAAATGAAAAAAATACTTTTTACAATTCTTGCAGTTATGTGCTGCACGGTGATGAATGCCCAACAATTTACATTTGGCACATATACTTGCTATATTAAAAGTGAAAATACTGTTGGAATTAAGAATAATACTTCTGATCTTTCGGGAGAAGTCGTAATTCCTACTACTGTAACCAATCCCAATGACGGCAAGACATACAACGTTACGCGCATAGAAGATAATTGTTTCATATTAAAAGGAATAACTTCAGTAACCATACCAGAAGGAATTACTTCTATCGGACAAAATGCATTCTACAGGTGTCAGATTACAGATTTGGTCATACCAAGTACCGTGACAAGTATTGAACGTCAGGCATTCTCCAATTGTTCATCTTTGAAATCGGTGACGATTAAAAGCGGAAGTATTGGAAATGAAGCATTCAGTGGCTGTAGTAATTTAACTTCGCTATCCTTACAGGAAGGTGTAACAAGCATCGGGGAACATGCATTCAATGAATGCAAAAAGATAGCAGGGGATTTGGTCATACCAAGTACCGTGACAAATATCGGAGAAATGGCATTCTATAATATTGAATTAACTTCAGTAAAAGTTTTTGCTCTTGTTCCACCTGAATTGGGCTATGGTGCTTTTAAAGCTACTTGTCCTTGTTATGTTCCTGATGTCAAAAAATATCAAGAATGTGACGGATGGAAAGACTTTAAGAATATCAAATTATTGACATATTTTAGATTAGGCGACCAAATGTATGCGCTGAATGAGACAGGCGGCGGCAATTATTTTGAACAAGACCTGACATTTAATGACAAGGTCTCCTATATATCATACTACGATTTTACTGCAAACAAACTGACTTACAGCCGCACATTCGAAGCCACCGGCGTATGGCAGGCGTGGTTCGTCCCGTTCGATGTGACGGTAGGACAAATGAATGATGCCGGAATGGAGGTGGCACAGATTGCAGATGTGCAGATGGGTGAAAACGAACAAGTTATTACTGCCGCTGCAAAGATGACGAACACGGATGCCGTCGTAAAGGCAAACACGCCGTATATGGTAATGGCAACACAATCCGAAGTAAACATGACACTTGCCGGTCCGGTCATAAAAAAATCCGCTGACGCAGAACTGGAGGAACATCACATAACCATTCAGTCATCATACAACACATCAAAGATTGGCGGCATCTACCATGAACAGTCGAACAGCGACTGGTATGCTCTCTCTCCCGATGGGACTTTCATCAAGATAAACGACGCCGTCCTGCAGGCGCAGCGCTTATGGCTCACCATAAAGCCGCGAACCGACAGCCCGTATGTTGACCCTTCTGCATCAGAGCCATTCATCGACGCGAATGTATTGGACTATTTCACCACGCCCTGCACCGACTGCCCCGCCGTAAGGGTGACGAAGGGCGAGCAGGAGGTCATCCTCTATGCCCCGGAAAAGATGGAGATGATTAAGATACCCGCAAATAACTAACGACTGTATTTACTGCCAGTCCTGCTGCTCACACTGTGCGGGCAGACGCGGGCAAGTTATAGACTGATGTACGAAGACGTATGATGACCCCCAAAAGTGGAGTTCGGGAAATAACAAAACAGGAGAAATGACCACTGACCTGCAAAATAAATTAGTTCAATGTGAACAACAGCAACGCGAGCTATGGGCGTATCGTCCCCTTTCGCAAGATACGCTCCGTTCGTTACAAGAGTATTATCGTGTGGGATTGACTTATACCAGTAATGCCTTAGAGGGCAACAGTCTGACAGAGTCTGAAACGAAAGTGGTAATAGAAGACGGACTGACCATAGAAGGCAAACCTCTTTGCGATGTGTACGAGGCGGTGGGACATGCCAAGGCATACGATTTCATCTGTGAGATAAGCCGCGATGCTCCCATTGCCGAGGAAACAATCCTGACGATACATCGTCTGTTTTACCAACAGATTGATGCAGAGCGGGCAGGTGTCTATCGCAAGGTGCCTGTCTTTATCAGCGGCAGCCAATATGCAGTCGCACCGGTGGCCGAAATCAGCAAGCGCATACAGCAGTTGGTTCGGTGGTATAATAACCAAGAAGGGAAAATGCACCCTGTTGAGTTAGCCGCTGAATTGCACAAACGTTTTGTGTATATTCATCCTTTTATAGACGGAAACGGTCGTGTATCGCGATTGTTAATGAACTTATCGCTCCTGCGTAATGACTACAATATCGCCATTATTCCCGCAGTATGCCGCTCGGAGTACATTGATGCTTTGGAACGAGGACATAAGGACGCAGATACGTTCGTCAGCTTTGTGGCCGATAGAGTGATTATGACGCAATTGGACCTACTCCGCCTTTTCCGAGAGACACAAGCGACCCCCGTAACAGAGGATTTTACCAAGATATTGTTAGATGCGATCCGTCGTCATCCCGGACTGAACGCCCCTTCATTAGCCCGGCATACGGGACGGAGTTTGCGTACGACACAGCGCTATCTGTGCGAGTTGAAGAAGAACGGACTCATTCGATTTGAGGGGGTTGCAAAGAAAGGCGGCTATCATGCCAACTGATTTTGGCGGTGTAAACAAGCCATTTGGCGGTGTAAAACAAGCCATTTGGCGGTGTAAACGATGTAGGCAAACGGCGCTCCTGCCGTGCTCGTGACATACGCCGACGACAGCACGGTGACTTATACTAATCCAAAGAAGGTTGACTTCGGGAAATAACGTGGGTGAACCCACAGCTGCCGCCCGGAATTTTAAAATAACGAACGAACAAAACGAAAATGCACTCCATCAACCGGGTGGGCATTTGCAACGACAAGTGCGTCAGGAATTTTTAAAAAATATCGCTAAATTATTGGAAACAAGGAGGTGGTTTGTAACTTTGCAGCGTCGTTTTCGTTTTGGATTTCGTTCAACGGACTCCGCGAAATTCAGGATGGCGGCGTGGAAAGAGTAAAAATAGAAGTCCCCATATAATGCAGCACCGTGACGAATGAAATTATTTCAAAAATTTATGGATTAAAAGATTAAACAATTAAAAAATTCCGTATCTTTGCAGCCAATTTAAAAATAATCTATTTATACAAAACAATGAAAAAATCACTGACAGCCGTCATCGGAATGTTATTCTGCATAACGGCTAACTCACAGCAAATCAATGCTATTGTCACACGGCAAGGCAGCAGCAGCAACAAGAGCCATTACCAGCTCAGCGAAACACCGAAATTCGTCCTTGACGGAGATAACATCAATGTCATGGTCGGAGAGACACAAAAGGAGCAATTCGGCATCTCCACCGATGCACTAAACATCATTTTCGGCTCGGTCATCAATGACAATGTAAACGAGAACGACCTCACTGTCAAACATCCAGTCATTATTGAGAACAACGGCATCCTCACCGTCACAGGGACGATGATCAACACAAGAGCCGAAGACCTCGTCATCGAGGACGGCGGCCAGCTCATCACCGGCAGCAGCGTACACGCCACAATGAAAAAGAAAATCACTGGCAACGCAAGCAACGTGAGCAAGGCAAGCAACGTGAACTGGTACACCATCAGCTCGCCGCTCGCTGCAAACACCGCATTCGCAAATGTCACCAACCTCATCCCGACGGAAGTGACAGAAATCAACTACGACCTCTACCGCCTCGATGAAAAAAACGCAGAGTGGATCAATTCAAGAATCTATGACACCGATGGCAACACAATCATCGTAAACGATAATTTCAAGTCAATCGACAAAGGCCTCGGCTACATCTATCATAATGATGCCAACACCAAACTCGAATTCAAAGGCGAAATCAATGTTGAAAACGTTGAATGCGCACTCACAAACAGTGCCGCTCACGGCTTCAACCTCATCGGCAACCCGTTCACGCAGAATATCAAATTGGCAAACGTCAAAGGCGTAACTCTGGCAGACGGCTTCTATATCCTTACCAACGAGAACACTTGGGGTGCAAACATTGAATCAGGAACAATCGCTCCTCTCCAGGGTTTCCTCGTTCAGGCAACGGAGGCCGGCGACGTGACAATCAGCAGACCGGCTTCGGGAAGCAAAGGCGAGCGTTCAGAAGAACAGGACACCAACATCGAGATTGTGGTGTCAAACGACAACTATAAAGACAACGCATACGCAATACTCGGCGGAGGCGCCGGCCTCAACAAGATCAGCCACCGTAACGCCGAAGCCCCGATGCTTTACATCCCGCAGGACAATGAAGACTTCGCAATCGCATACATGGACAAGAACACCACATTGTTCCCGGTCAACTTCAAGGCGATGACGACAGGCAACTACCGCATCAGCCTCAACGCCACCGACGACATCAGAAGCCTCGTGCTCATCGACAACATGACAGGCGAAAAAACCAACATGCTGCTCGAAGAAAGCTACTCATTCATCGGCTCACCCGCCGACAGAGAAAACCGTTTCATGGTAAGACTCGAAGTCAGAGACAGCGACGACGAAGACGAACAGTTCGTCTATCAGTACGGCAACGAGCTGATTATCGACGGCGAAGGCACACTCCAGATGTTCGACGTCCTCGGAAGAGTGGTCATCAGCGAGGAAGTCCACGGTCAGAGAGTTGATGTCAGCAACCTAACCACAGGCGCATACATCGTCAGACTGACAGGCGAGAATGTCATGACACAAAAGATAGTTGTCAGATAGTTTAACTAAAAAAATCAGGAAAAATGAAAAAGATATTATTAACTATAGCGATAACAATAGGCCTCATAACGAGTGCGATGGCGCAGTCAGACGGATTCTTCAACGACTGGAAGGACTTTGACAACAGGGATAACGGGTCTGACCTTCCGGAGCTTCCGAATGGCGGTCTGACAGGCGATCAACCGACACCGCTCGGCGGCGGCCTGCTCATCCTCACGGCACTCGGCGCAGGATACGCCGTATCCAAGAGAAGAACCAAGAATTAAGAATTTAGTGTTAAGAGTTGGGAGTTAAGAGTGGAGTTTTCACTCTTAACTCTTTTTTTAACTTGAAACACTCCACTCTCCACTCCTAAAACTCCAAACTCCTCAAACTCCTCTCCCATGTACATCAAATCCAACGACCTTTTCAAAGACACGAAACCGGAGACGGTTTACGATTCCGTGCCGCGTCCTATTGTCATCGCCGACAACCTGCTCACCCCCGAAAACATGGGTTCGATGATACGCCTCGCTTGTAACATCGGGGCATCAGACATGATTTTCCTCGGCGTGAAGCCGACACACAACATCAACAAAGTCCACAAAAACGCCGCTTCGAGCAAGAACTCGAAGATATGGTATTTCACTGAAGAGACGGATTTGAGGAAACTCGTCCCGACCAACAAGAAGATTGTCGCCATTGAGACCTCAACTGACGCGACGAACATCTACGAGACAAAGCTGCCGGAAGACGTGGCGTTTGTGGTCGGCAACGAAGCCAACGGAATGCGGCAGGAGATTCTTGACCAATGCGACATGGTCGTCTATATTCCGGTTCCGGGTGAGAACTGCTCGCTGAACGTCAGCCATGCCGCGAGCGTGGCGTTGTTTGAATGGTTAAGGCAGGCGATTATTTAATTGATTTTTGGTTTCGGAATATCAAGCTGGGAACAAATCTTATAAATTGTAAACTCCTTTATATCAGAATGTAATGGAACTGTCGAACACTTTCCATTTGAATTGTTGATGGACATTGCATGACTTCCTTTAGCCTGTCTATACATCACACAATTGTTGTCATTTAGATATTTCAAGAATTTGTTCTTTTTCATACTGGAATCTGTATGGTTTCCCGAATATAATTTTTATGAATATGAGATTTCAGAACTTCTTCTTCGTTTTTATCAATTACAAGTTCAATTGCCTCTCTCATATTGTCAATCAGTTCCTCCACTGTTTCGCCTTCTGAAATGGCTTCAGGATATTCAAGACATTGTCCAACATACCATCCGGATGGGTCTTTTTCAATAATGATTTTGTATTCCATTGCTATAAATTTTTGAATGCAAAAATAAGTATAATTTTTATTTTGAAATGACTTTTATCATGATTTTTTTTACACAAGAAAGAGCCGCATTGCTGCGGCTCTTTCCTTTTCTGCTCGAATTAGTTTTCAATTGTTACTTTACGACAACGCGCTGGACTGTTGTGTTGTTTGCATTGTCAATGATGTTGAGGAAATAGACTCCAGCACCATAGACGCTCATGTCGATGGTTGTCTTTTCGCTTGCGCGGACGACATTGACGAGCTGGCCTGCTGCGTTGTAGATGCTGATTGCGCTGATGTTCTCGCCTTCAACTGCGACAACGCCTGTTGTCGGGTTCGGATAGACGTTGTATGCGCCTTCTGCGTTCTCGATGACTGCGTCTGTGTCAACATGGAGTGTCAGAGGGATGATGACTTCATCATTCTCAGGATCGTTTGTCTTGAAGATGATGTCAGCTGTCATGACGTCACCGGCTGAAAGGCCGATTGTGTTGAGGTTGACTGTGACTTCGTCTGTGGCGCCGATTGCCATTGAGCCTTCCGGCTTGCTGAGCATGGCCCATGTTGCAGGAACTGGGGTGCCGGCGAAGTTTGCACGGAGGTGGAGGCAGCCGTAGTCTGAACTCATGTTGTCAGGTCCGAGTGAGTTGAAAGCACCGCCGCCGTTGGCGCGGTAGTAGCCTGAATTTGCCTGATATGCTGTTCCGTCGAATACGATTGCATATCCGTCAACAGCCTGTGTGAACTCTGCTGAAATCCACACGTTGTAACCTGTCAAATCGACTGGTGTGTCGAATGTGGCGACTGTCCAGTCCATTGTGTTGATCTGGTTATAAGGGACGACCTTTTCTGCGAGGACTTCACCCGGCTGGCCGTTGAGACCCTGACCATAGACGCGGAATGTCACAGGTGTACCTGCTTCAACGCCGAGACCTGATGTTGATTCGACGAGATAGTACTGGACACTGGTGATCTTGGTGCCCATTGCTGCGCCTGCGTATGCCGAGCCAGGAATCATGGCTGCGATTTCATAGAGTGTAGGTTCATCGATGGAGAAGCCGACGAGTGACGAGTTTTCTGATGGTTCTGCATCGTAATGCAGCTGGCCAGAACCTGATGTGCTTGTGCTGTTGCCGAAGTCAATCCATGCTGTCCAGTCAGCGATTGATGTACCCTGTTCGTTGCTGATGTTGATTTCAACTGATTCAGCTTCGTCTTCTGCGACCCATTCGTTGATTGCGTCTGTATCGAATTCAATCACAGGAGCTGTCGCTTCACCGATCTGTGTGAGTTTGAAGTTGTCGAGGTAGTACTCTGATGTTGCTGCGTTCTCAGGTGGGAAGAAGTCCATTGCATCGAGCTTGCGGCCGACCTGTGATTCGCCGAAGCTGTCGAGTGACCACTGCCATGTGCAGAGGCTCTGTTCTGTAGGATTCGACTCTGTTGAGTAGAAGAATTCAGCGACATCGTTGTCTGAATCGACATGGAGTCTGAAGTGCATCCATTCGTCATAGACGCACGGGATGTCGGCTGTGCCGTTGCTGCCGGCGTGGATTGTGCCGTGGCCCGGAGCTGCTGTTGAGGTCTGGCCGTCGTTTGTCAGATGGAGGTAAGCCTGCATCGCCCATGTTGAAGCTGCGCCGTTGAAGTTGTGAAGGATGTTGAAGTAACCGTTCTTTCCATTAGGAACTAAGATGTCGAATTCGAGGTCGTATGTACCTGATTCGATACCGCCGCAGAGGAGAACCTGGTCGTTGTTGTATGTGAGGTGACCGCATTTTGAACCGTCTTCTGTAGCGATGACACCGTCTTCTGCTGAACCCGGATTGTTGCTCCATGTTGTCCACCAGTCGTTGCCGGCTGCCTGAGCCTCAACAGCAATCTTGTTGCCGACTGTGTAGTCTTCGAAATCGTCGTCAATCAACACTTGGTCGTCCGAGCTGCTGATGACACCGATGTTGTCGATGTAGAATTCTGATGTTGCTGCGTTCTCTGGAGGGAAGAAGTCCATGGCGCCGAGCTGACGTCCGACTGTTGACTCGCCGAAGCTGTCAAGTGACCACTGCCATGTGCACATTTCCTGTTCCGGCTGTCCGGCGATGTTCCAGTAAAGTGTGGCGACGTCTGTGTCCATGTTGATGTGCACTCTGTACTGCATCCATTCGTCCCATACGCACGGGATGTCAACTGTGCCGTTGCTGCCTGCGTGGACTGTGCCGTGACCTACTCCCGGTGTTGATGTCTGGCCGTCGTTTGTGGCGCAGAGATACACCTGCATCGCCCATGTTGAACCTGCACCGTTGAAAACGTGAAGGACGTTGAAATAACCGTTTTTGCCGTTCGGAACGTAAGCGTCGAAGACGAGGTCATATTCACCTGTTGATGTGCCGCCGAGGTCGAGGACCTGGTCGTTGCCGTAGGTGAAGTGTGCCGCCATTGAGCCGTCAGCTTCGCCGAAGACGCCGTCTTCAGCTCCGCCGGGAGCGTTTGACCATGTTGTCCAAGGTGCGCCTAATGTCTGGGCGATCTTGTTGCCAGCTGTCTGTCCTTCGAAATCAAAGAACATCGTCTGTGCGAATGCGTTGCTGCAGAATAACATAACCGCAACAAACATTGTAAGTAAAGATACTTTTTTCATTTGTGTGTAATTTAAATTAAACATTTAGTTCATTTTATTTTCAAGCCGCAAATTTAATATGTTTTTTTGATTATCCGAACTTTTTTTTAATATTTTTTTATTTTTTTCTATTTTTGCAGAATGAAAAAGCATGTATTCTTCGATTTGGACAACACATTATGGGATTTCGACGCAAGTTCGATGCTTGCTTTCGAGAAACTTTTTGAGGATTTTCACCTTATTAATTATAATATAGCCTCCGCGGAGCAGTTTCACGGCGTTTACATGGGCTACAACGAACATCTTTGGGAACTTTACCGGCAAGGGAAGGTTGACAAGGCTTTCCTGAAAAAGGAGAGATTCCGCCTTCCGCTGCACGACTTCGGCGTTGACGACGATAGCCTCGCTTACGAAATCGGCGAGCATTACACATATTGGTCGCCGCGCCTCGTCGCGCTTGTGCCTCACGCCATCGAACTCCTCGAACATCTGCGTCCCGACAACGGCATCCACCTGATAACCAACGGATTCGCTGAAGTGCAGAACGTAAAAATCAAGGAGGCGGGCATCGACAGGTACATCGACACGATGACGGTATCAGAGGAAATCGGCATAAAGAAACCCGACCCGCGCATCTTCCTCCACGCCATGGAGAAAGCCGGCGCCAGAGCGGAAGACAGCCTCATGGTAGGCGACGACCTCGCGGTTGACATACTCCCCGCCAAGGCCGTTGGGATGCGGCAGTGCTTCTTCAACCGCAAAGGCGTAGCCCACAACGAAACCATAGACATGGAAATCAAGGATCTGGCGGAGCTTTTTTTTGAGAGTTAAGAGTGGAGTGTTGAGAGTTAAGAGTGGAGAGTGGAGAGTGGAGTGTTAAGAGTTAAGAGTGGAGAGTGGAGTGTTAAGAGTTAAGAGTGGAGAGTGGAGAGTGGAGTGTTAAGAGTTAAGGGATTAGGGATTAGGAGTTAGGGATGAGGGATGAGGGATGAAAGGGAAATGGTAAAAAGAGGAAAGTGACTGACGTACATAAACCATCGTGCGCCAGCCACTTAATAATTTTACAACTTTATAACTTTCAACTACTTGAGGTACGCCAGCACCGACACCTGACCGGTGATGTCGTCGCCCATCTCGACTTGGATGTCAGAATCGACAGGAAGGAAGAAATCCACTCTGGAACCGAACTTTATCATTCCGAACTCCTTGCCGACTTCGGCTTTGTCGCCGACCTTGGTGTTGCACACGATACGGCGCGCCATGATGCCGGCGATCTGGCGGAACAGCACTTCCCTGCCCTTCCCGTCCCTCACGACCAAGGAGTTGCGCTCGTTGAGTTCAGACGACTTCGGGTTTATCGCGAACATCTTTCTGCCCGGGTGATATTTCACGTAAGTGACCACGCCATTAATCGGAAACCAGTTCACATGCACGTCGTAAGCCGACATGAACACCGAAATCTGGATTCGCTTGTCGTGAAAATACTCCTTCTCCTCCACTTCCTCTATCGCGACAATCTCGCCGTCGGCGGATGAGACCACGGCATTCTCCTCAATTGTTATCTTGCGGTTTGTCGGCACCCTGAAGAAAGTGACTGACCATATTAATATAATCAAGGCAATGACACTCAACCCGATATGAATCGTTATCCCCGGAGTGAGGTCGAAGACGAAATTGATAAGAACAGCAAGCAGCACTATTATTGTCGCTATCGTCGCTATTACACTATATCCTTTTTTATGTATATACATGATATTAACTATGAAATGATTATCAAATAACAAAATACAAACGGCACTGCGAGAAACATCGCATCGAACCTGTCGAGGACACCGCCGTGTCCGGGGATGACATTGCCAGAGTCCTTCACCCCCGCCTGACGTTTGAGCATCGACTCGCAGAGGTCGCCGAGGCTGCCGAAAACGACGACCACAGCCGCAAGACCCATCATCTCCAGATTCCCCATTGCGTGAAGCCAGAAATGATTCGCGAGATACGCCGTGAGAACCGTCATGGCACAGCCGCCGAGACTGCCTTCAACCGTCTTCTTCGGGGAAATGCGTTTGAAAAGCGGATGCCGTCCGAAAGCCATCCCGCTCAGATATGCGAAAATATCGTTTATCCAGATGAGAACGAACAGCAAGATTGTCAGCAACTTACCGTTTATCGCAGGCAACGGGCATGAGTTGTATAAAGACAAGATGAGGAAGCACGGCAACGCCACGAAAAGCAGCGATGTCCAGCAACTCCCCGCCATCTCGGTGAATGAATGTCTTTTTGAGAAAAGAGCCAACAGGAACGGCACGAGCATGAAAACGACCGGCAATGCGAACAGCAAACCAATCATGCTGAACGGAATGCCTGTTTTCAAAAGAATAACAGACACCATGAAAACAAGCATCACAAACGTAAGCACTTCGCATTCAAGACAGTTCATGCAACAGTTTCCCGTTTCGTTTCCCGTTTCAGTTTTTGCAGACAGGAGCTTGCAGACCTCACGTGTGCCGATGAAAACCACAGCCGCCATGACAGTAGCGAAAGCATAGAAATTCAACAAGATGCTGCCAACAACTATGACGACAAACAATCCGCCGAAGATGGTTCTTTTAACTATTTCTTTCATTATAGAATTAATCAAAATAATCGGCAAAAATACAAAAATTTATCACTGAAACAAATTTCACAGAAAATTTTTTACCGACCAAACATCATTCTCTAAAATGATGAGATTGCTCCACCCGACGTCTTCTAATCAAGGAAGCAAATCCCGACAAATCACCGCACTGCAACAAACGTCATAATGCAGACGAAAACTCTTTTCCCCAAAAAATCACGTCATTTCTCAATGACCTCATACAACTTCGCGAATGCTATCTTAAACCACGCCGTGTAGTTTTCAGGGTGTTTTCCGATGTCGGACCTGATATTTTCAATGGTCTCGTACTTGTATGAATCAACTTCTTCTTTATTAATTAAAGGTGTATTGTCTGAAGTCCCGACGAAGACATGGTCAAACTCATGTTCGGTGAGGCCTTGCATCACGTCGGCTTTATAGATGAAGCTGAAAATCTCCTTCAGTTCGCATTCCATGCCCATCTCCTCCATGAGGCGGCGTTTCGTCGCGGCTTCGAGACTCTCGCCGTCGCGCGGATGACTACAGCAGGTGTTCGTCCACAGCCCGGGCGTGTGGTATTTCGTCAGGGCGCGACGTTGAAGCAGCATCTCCTTTTTCGAATTGAAAATGAATATCGAGAAAGCACGGTGCAAAGTCGGGTTGACATGAGCTTCCATCTTCTCCATCAGCCCGACCTGATTGTCTTGATTGTCAACGAGTACTACGTATTCTTTCATTGTCCTTTTTTTTCGTTTGCCGGGCACATGTCAGCTCCGCTTCCATTCACTCAGTCTGCCGGGCACATGTCAGCTCCGCTTCCATGTACTCGGTTATTCAAATAGTGCCTTACAGGCACATTTTTTATGTTATCGTTTATTACTATACGTTAAACCTTATGTTAATGATGTCGCCGTCCTTCACGACGTATGTCTTGCCTTCGACGCCGAACTTTCCGGCTTCCTTGACGGCCTGTTCCGAGCCGTAATGCAGGAAGTCTTCGGTGCTCATCACCTCGGCGCGGATGAAACCGCGTTGCAGGTCGCTGTGTATGACGCCCGCCGCCATCGGGGCCGTGTCGCCGACGTGTATCGTCCAGGCACGAGTCTCGTCGGGGCCTGTGGTGAAGAACGACTGCAGCTTCAAGGTGCTGTATGCCAGACGCACGAGACGGTTCACGCCTGGTTCTGTCAGGCCGGCGTCCTCCATGAAGAGCTGACGGTCGTCCTCGTCGAGTTCAGCTATCTCCGACTCAAGTTTGCCAGCCAAAATCACCATGTCCTCACCGTGAAGAGCCGCCTTCACCGCTTCCGTGTATTTGTTGCCGGTTATTGCCGAGGCATCGTCAACGTTGCAAACGTACATGATCGGCTTCACTGTAAGCAACTGAATGTCTTGAATATATTTCTTGTCATCTTCGGAGACGTTGGCGGTGCGGGCGTTCTGCATGTTTTCGAGCACCTCCTTATATATTGAAAGCACCTCGAAAGCGCGTTTGTTTTCCTTGTCGCCGTTTTTGAGGAGTTTCTCGACGCGTTGCAGCTTGCGTGTCACGAGGTCGAGGTCGCGCACTTGGAGTTCAAGGTCAACGAGTTCCATGTCACGCACGGGGTCGATGCTGCCTTCGCTGTGCGGGACGTTGGGGTCGTCGAAGCAACGCAGCACGTGGATAAGCGCATCGACGGTCTGCACTTCGGCGAGAAGTTTGTTGCCCACGCCCTGTCCGCCCTTGCTGAGGCCTGGTAGGTCAACGATCTCGACTGTCGCCGGGATGACTTTCTTGGAATGTGAGATGTTGTCGATGAGTTTGAGGCGTTCGTCCTTAACCTCGCACATCCCGATATTTGATTTTGTAGCGAAGCCTATTTCGGCTTTAGTGTTTGATATACAATTAAATATAGTCGTCTTTCCAGTGTTTGAAAGACCAATGATTCCGCAATTGAGTGCCATTATTTTAAATTTTTGCAAATATATGAAAAAGACTTCAGCCATCAGCCATCAGCCATTAGTTTTTTATTAAAAAAATCAAAACATGTCAAACGTATCGTATTTAGATATATTTTTGCGCAAAATTTTTCAAAGAAAAACAGAATGTTTGTCGGGGAATTAATTTCGTTAGGCGTTGCACTTTCGTGGACCGCCACCGCGCTTTTCGCCGAGGTCGGCTCGAAACGGATGGGGTCGTTGCCGTTCAACACGATACGGATGACGATGTCGCTCGCGTTCCTTGTCATCACCCTTTGGTTGGTGATGGGAGTCCCCTACCCGCGTTACGCCGACGGCGGCACATGGACGTGGCTGCTGCTTTCGGGCGTGGTCGGCTACGTCATCGGCGACTACTGCCTGATGCAGGGTTACATCCACATCGGATCGCGTTTCGGGCAGCTTTTCATGACTTTGTCGGCGCCGACGGCGGCCATCACCGGACGAGTCTTTCTCGGTGAGCAGATGCGCCCGGCGGCCATCATCGGAATGATCGTCACATTAAGCGGCATCGCGCTTTCCATCTTGTCGAAAAGCGATGACTCGCAGCAACATGGCATCCGTTTCAAACTTCCGGCGAGAGGCATTTTCTACGCTGCGATGGCCGGCATCTGCCAAGGTTTCGGGTTGGTGATGAGCAAGGTCGGCCTCACCCATTACGACACGGCATTTGCTGCCGCCGGCATCGCGCAGGACACGGTGTTTGAAGGCGCGTTGTTACAGTTGCCCGTCAGCGTCAGCATGTCGTTTGCCGCCACCACCATCCGCGCCTACATCGGGCTTGCCGGTTTCTTCTTAACTCTGATGATCTTCGACAGAGACGGCTTGGGGAAGCTCCGTCACGCCGTCAGCGACCGCAAGGCGATGTGGTGCGTTTTCGCCTCCACCATCTTCGGCCCGTTCATCGGTGTCAGCGCGTCGCTGCTTGCCACACAGTTCACATCCGCCGGCATCGCGCAGACGCTCTTCGCACTCACGCCGATACTCATCATCGCGCCGGCGGCGGTGTTTTTCCACCAGAAGGTGACAACGCGTGAGGTCATCGGGGCCGTGGTCAGCGTGTCGGGAGTCTGCTTGTTTTTCGTGTGATGAGTGCCGGGAACAATCAAATTGATTGAATCGTGGACAAGTCCCAAAAAAGTTCATGGAGTCATCATTAACTTCAATTATGGAATAAAAAGTCTTTGATTTCTCCACTATTTTTTTCATTCAAACCATTTTATGCTTATTTTTGCAGCTTAAAACCACGAAATCATGTCAAATAACGAAATTGGTTATGTCTATATCCTGACCAATCCAAGTTTCAGGGAAGATTGGGTTAAGATTGGGAAAAGTTCGCGTCCTGTTGACGTGAGGTCGAAAGAACTCGACAACACCGCTGTACCTCTTCCTTTTGAGATTTATGCCACCTTGAAAACCTCAAAATACGCCATAGTTGAAAAACAGATACACAAACAGATTGACAGACTTACCGACCTGAGGATCAGGCAGAACCGTGAGTTTTTCAACATCGCGCCAGATGTCGCCCTCGATATTATGCGCGACATCGCCGACTCGCTCGATGACGCTGAAATCGCAGTGTACGTAGATGGCAAACCCATGATATCCAAAGACAAAGACGAGGATAAAAAGATAAAAGACGAGGTAGAAACAAAGAAACACTCGGTTTCAAAGCCATCATTCAAATTCCCAATGACCGGATTGAAAATCGGTGATGTCGTGACATTCTCACCAACCGGCGTTGAAGTGAGAGTCGCAACTGACAACAAGGTCGAATATGAAGGAAGGTTGTGGTCACTGTCAGCATTCACTGCGACATTTATGCCAATCGAAAAGCAAAACACTTCTGGTGCCTATCAGGGGCCGAAGTATTTCACATACAAAGGTAAGACGCTGAATGATTTGAGAAATGAGAACGAAGACAAGACAGCTGGATGATGTGGTGACAGGTCACGCGTATCATGGTTGATAACCCAGCAGAAACCCCTCACAGCCTTCAACTATGTCGTTGTACGTTTTCTCAAAATCGCCGGTGTACCAAGGGTCGGCGACATCGCGGCGTTTGCCAGCATACGACATCATCAGCGAAACCTTGTTGTCGGTGTCTTCGCCAAGGAGCCTGCGTAAATTCCGCAGGTTGTTTTCATCCATCGCGATGATGAAATCGTAATATTCATAGTCGCGGCGTGTGATCTGGCGGGACTTGTGACTGCCGTATTTCACGCCTTTCCGTGACAGGATCCGTCGCACGGGAGGATAAAGGTCGTTACCAATTTCCTCGGTCGAAGTCGCCGCCGACGCAATCTCAAACTTGTCAGCCATACCCGACTTTTCAACCATGTCCTTCAAAATATATTCCGCCATCGGACTGCGACAGATATTCCCGTGGCAGACGAAAAGCACCTTATGTTTCTCCATTTTTATTTTTTCCGGCAAAATTACAAAAAAGTCGTGAAACCGGATTAATTTTCACGCAAATGTCTTACCCTCAAAAAAAATTTTATCGGACAGATAGAAAAATAATTTATGTTTTATCGAGACAACAGCTTTTAAAAATGCAGAAGTCGGCAAAAATGCGAAACTCTATTTCTCTTGCTCGTAGTAATAAGAATAATCAATGCCTTTCATGAAGATTTCACGGTCATTGATGCGGTCGGTAAGTGCCTGTCTCAACAGAGATTTGATGCGAGTTGAATCAGTGACACTTCTACGCATGGCATTCAGATATTTCTTTTTGTCAATCTTGCTCCAATCAACGCACACCTTCAGCTGCTTCTTGAAAATCAAGTCAAGCCAAATGCGTGTTGAGCGACCATTGCCTTCCATGAATGGATGAGCAACATTCATCTCCACGTATTTGTCAACTATCTCGTCAAATGTCGTTTCGGGCATCTGTTCAATGATCTCCAGATTTTGCATCAGATATTCTGCTCTGCAAAACACCGTGCCACCTTTTGATATTGTCTTTGTACGAATCTTGCCGGCAAAATTATAAAGTCCTCCAAAAAGGTATGCGTGAATTTGCTGAAGACACCCAACAGTTCCAGGATTCATGCTGTCAAGGATGCCACTCTCAAACAACAAATAGGCCTTCTTTTTGCTCCGTCCGTCAATGGAGTTATCATTATAGACAAACCAATCGAGGAAAGCATTTGCACGGTTGTTGGGATAATGTCTTGCTATGATTTGCACACATTCGGCATCCAAGGCATCGGCAGCACGCTGTTTGCCATCTGGAGCCAAAAATTTGAACTCGTGAGTGACACTCACGAGTTGGACTCCTTCAGCTGTCAGTTTTTTCTTCAGCCAACGCCAATAATTACCAGCTTTTACGTAGTCATCTTCATTATTAACAGCCCTAACTATGTCGGTAGCCGAAAACCACCATTTGGAGTTTTCATCGTCCCAAACAGCACGCACTTCATAGTCGTTATAGAACCTAATTGACTTTTTTCTAATATTTTCTTTTGACATAAGCATGTTAAGCGAATTGCAAATGTACAAGTTTATTGGATATGTTTAAACCAAAACTGCAATAATTCATTAAGTTTTCACTGTTTTTCCTCCCCGCCGACGCAATCTCAAACCCGTCAGCCTTGCCAGCCTTTTCCACCATGTCTTTCAAAATATATTCCGCCATCGGACTGCGACAGATATTTCCGTGGCAGACGAAAAGCACCTTATGTTTCTTCATTTTAATTTTTCGGCAAAATTACAAAAAAGCCGCAAAACAGGATTCATTTTTCCGCAGGTCACGCAGATATATTCGCAGAATATTTTTCAAGAAAAAGTAATTGTATATCAAAACTTTTTGTATTTTTGCGCTTCATTCAAATCTTTTCTCAAAATTGATTTTTATAATTGAAAATCAATGATTTGAAAATTATGAATTAAAGTCAAACAATCCTCGGTGTTTCAATTTGGGAGGAATATCGGGTACAATTTTACAAAAATAAAATGAACGAAAACGAAAACATCGTCAACGAAGAAGTCAAGAACGTTGAGGAAAAAGAAACAAAAAGAGTGAAACCGGTTCCGGCAGAAGATTTCGACTGGAGCAGCAGTTCAAAGAAGCACGACAGCTACAGCGACGCTGACCGCGAGAGAATGGCTGCAATGTACGAGAAGACAATGAGTCAGATCGGCGACCACGAGGTCATCGACGGCACAGTTGTCGCAAAGACCGCACGTGAAGTCGTCGTCAACATCGGCTTCAAGTCAGACGGTGTTATTCCGATTTCAGAGTTCCGTCACAACCCGGATCTCAAGGTCGGTGACGTCATCGAGGTTTACGTTGAAAATCAGGAAGGTGTCAATGGCCAGCTCGTCCTTTCACACAAGAAGGCGCGCCTGCTGAAGTCATGGGACCGCGTCAATGCAGCATTCGACAGTCAGGAGATCGTCCGCGGCTTCGTGAAGAGCCGTACAAAAGGCGGCTTGATCGTCGATGTGTTCGGCATCGAGGCATTCCTGCCAGGTTCACAGATTGACGTCAAACCTATCCGCGACTACGATGTGTATGTCAACAGCACAATGGAGTTCAAGGTCGTGAAGATCAACCAGGAGTACAAGAACGTCGTTGTCTCTCACAAGGCACTCATCGAAGACGAGATCGAGCAGCAGAAGAGCGAGATCATCAGCAAGCTTGAAAAAGGCCAGATTCTCGAAGGCGTTGTCAAGAACATCACCAACTACGGCGTGTTCATCGACCTCGGCGGTGTTGACGGTCTCATCCACATCACAGACCTTTCATGGGGCCGCATCAACGATCCTAAGGAAATCGTCCAGCTCGACCAGCAGATCAAGGTCGTCATCCTCGACTTCGACGACAGCAAGAAGCGCATTGCTCTCGGTCTGAAGCAGCTCACGCCACATCCGTGGGATGCCCTCGACCCGAACATCAAGGTCGGTGACACAGTGAAAGGTAAAGTCGTCGTCATCGCCGACTACGGTGCGTTCATCGAGATCGCCCCTGGCGTTGAAGGCCTCATCCACGTCTCGGAAATGTCATGGTCACAGCATCTCCGCACAGCACAGGACTTCCTGCACCTCGGCGACGAAGTCGAAGCGAAGATCCTCACACTCGACCGCGAAGAGCGCAAGATGAGCCTCGGCATGAAGCAGCTCATCCCGGATCCGTGGGCAAACATCTCGGAACGTTACCCGAAGGGTTCAAAGCACACTGCAACAGTCCGCAACTTCACCAACTTCGGTATCTTCGTGGAGCTTGAAGAAGGCGTTGACGGTCTCATCCACATCTCAGACCTCAGCTGGTCGAAGAAAATCAAACACCCTGCAGAGTTCACGAAGATCGGCGACAAGATTGAAGTCATCGTCCTCGACGTTGATGAAGAGAACCGCCGTTTGAGCCTCGGCCACAAGCAGCTTGAAGAGAACCCGTGGGATGTCTTCGAAAGCATCTTCACAGTCGGTTCAATCCAGCACGGTACAATCATCAGCACGAATGACAAAGGCGTTGTCGTTTCATTGCCTTACGGCGTCGAAGGCTTCTGCCCGAACCGTCACCTCAAGAAAGAAGACGGCACGACAGCCAAGAACGACGAGACCCTTGACTTCAAGGTGATTGAGTTCTCAAAGGAAAACAAGAAGATCATCCTCTCACACTCACGCATCTGGGAAGAGACAAAGGCAGCCGCAGAAGAAGCCGAAACAGCTGAAAAAGAGAAGGCACAAAAGAACACAAAACGTGCCGTGAAACAGATCAACGACAGCGTCGAACGCACAACATTGGGTGACCTCGACGTCCTCGCAACTCTGAAACAGAACCTCGAGAAAGAGGAAAAAAGCAAAAAATAAGGCATAACCACCAGAATTTTTGGTTCTGAACGCTGAAACAGCAGAAATAGCGGAAAACAAATCCACTTTTCTGCTGTTTTTTTGTTTCAGAGACTTCAGGATGAAACCTTTGAAACAATTTTTTGTATCTTTGCAAGCAAATTTTTGAAATGAAAATAGTCTTCCTCGAACCACTCGGATTCTCCGTTGAATCCATCGAAAAAGCCTGCATGGACTTGGAAAAGTACGGCCATGACATCATCGTCTTTCCAGACAAACGCCCGGAGTTGAACATAGAGCGCGCTGAAGGAGCCGACATCGTCGTGCAGACCGACATGCCGATGGGAAAAGATTTCTTCAACTCCTGCCCCACACTCAAAATGTTGGCAATAGCAATCGTCGGCCTTGACCACGTCGATTTGGATTATTGCGAAAAGCAAGGGATTGTGGTCAAGAACGCAGCAGGCTATTCCACCGAAGCCGTAGCCGAGCTGACCATCGGGATGATGATCGGGCTTTACAGGCATATTGTTGAAAACGATGACGTTACACGCGAATGCCACGGAAGCGCAATACTTCCAGGAAGAGAGATTTCAGGCAAGAACATCGGCATCATCGGCACGGGCGCAATAGGCCGCCGCACCGCCGAATTAGCAAGAGCTTTCGGTTGCAACATTCTCGCATGGAACAGGAAACCAATTGACATTGAAGGCGTTACTTTCGTTGACAAAGAAACATTACTCAGAGAATCGGACATCGTCTCACTGCATATCGCATTGAACGAAGAGACACGCGGTTTCATCTCCGCCAAAGAACTTGGAATGATGAAAAAAACGGCTGTCCTCATCAACACCGCCCGCGGCGGCTTGGTGAACACCGACGACCTCGCCGAAGCATTGAAAACCAAGAAGATCGCAGGCGCAGCACTCGATGTTTACGACGGCGAACCGCCACTTTACTACGGACTGCCGCCGATGACAAATGAGAATCCGCTGCTGTCGGTACCAAACACCATGCTGCTTCCGCACATCGGTTTCGGCACCGTCGAAGCCAAAGAATTAAGGCTGAAACTCGTTATCGAAAACATCGAGAATTTTGTAAATAAATAAACCTCAAATGAAAAGAATTATCGTTTTCACATTGGCATTGGCTTTTGCCATTTCTTCCTGCAATTCAAACAAGAATTCGGAAACAACTGAAAACAAGCGAGTTACCGACACCATCACCGCAAAAGCACTTCAAGAATGGAGAAGTGACCACTTCGGCATGTTCATACATTTCGGCGTTTACTCCAAACTCGGAGGAATATGGAAAGGCGAAAAAGTTCCATATTACGGCGAGCAAATCATGAACCACGCCCGCATCACCGTACCTGAATATGAAGCCGTCGCAAGAGAATTCAACCCGACCGGCTTCAACGCCGACGAAATCGTCGAGCTCGCCGAAAACGCCGGAATGAAATATATCGTCATAACCACGAAACACCATGACGGGTTCTGTATGTTCGACACGCAAACCACTGATTATGACATCGTTGACTTCACGCCTTACGGCAAAGACATTGTCGGTCAGCTCGCCGATGCCTGTCACCGGCACGGAATGAAACTCGGCTTTTATTACTCCCTCCCCGACTGGCATTATCCAAACAGCATCCCGCATCTCGATCCAGATTCAACGACAAAGTGTTGGGAACATGTGAATCAGGTTTATTCGCCGCTGGAAACAATCACTCCTGAACTTGAAGAATATATCATGAAGCAAATCAGCGAGTTACTGACAAATTACGGCGAAGTGACGACTTTGTGGTTCGACATGGGACTTGTGACGCCGGAGCAGAGCAGACGCTTCCGCGAAGTCGTCAAAAGCATTCAGCCTCAATGCCTTATCAACGGCAGGATTATGAACAACCAAGGCGATTACATGACATTGCCCGACAACGGCGATGTGGCGTCATACGGCGACATTTACTGGGACAACCCCGCATCGCTTTATGGAACATGGGGTTACAAGTCGTGGATTGAGCGGCCCGAATTGTCGGAGCAAATCAAAACACAAATCGGGAGATTGAGAAGCACCGTAAGTCACGGCGGAGTGTTTCTGCTCAACATCGGCCCTGACGGAAGCGGCGAAGTCATTGATTACGAAAAAGATGTGCTTAACGGAATTGGAGGGTACCTGCGCGACAACCCGAATTTTTATGAAACAGAATGTGCAATATCTTCAAACTCAGAAAAGATCATAACCGCCGGCAATTCAGCCGACGAAATCGTGCTTACAGGTGATGACGCGCTTCGTCATGCGATGATTGACGGCACGGGTTACATGAGCGTCCAGCCGGATTCGTGGCTTTCATGGAAAGTTGAAGCCGCCGAATCTGCGGAATACGACGTTTTCGCCGTCTATCTCCCTGAAAATGACGCAAAAGAATATGTCTTGAAATGCAACGGAGTCAGCCTGAATCATGTCTTGCCCGGCGTTGATCGGATGGTTCAGACCTCATATTTCGGAAGCGTATTAATCAATAAAGGTGTCAATGAAATTGTTCTTGACCAGACGAGCCGGTGCAATCCGCTTGAGCCGATTGGGGTCGAGGTTGAAAAGATAATCCTGAAAAAGAAAATGATTTTTTCAGCTGACATTTAAAAATTCATATTATATTTGCAAAAATTTTAAGAATCAAAAATATGTTTGAGCATAGCAGTATTTTTTTTAAAGAAACATCAACAACAAAAGCAAGGATGGGAAAAAATGAAGGTGTGAAAAAAGCAAGGATAGCAAAAATGCTTGAAGAGACATATTCTACAGACGAGTTTGAAAAAAAACTCAAAAACGCCTTGATAGGAATTCGTATAGTTTCAGTAGAAAACTAAAAAACGGAGACCTTGTATCACAAAATCTCCGTTTTACTTTAATAATCAATCAATTAAAGAGCTGAAGCCTTGTGGTATTCCCTCTTGCCGAGTTCCTTGTCGAGCATGTACAAACCGAGATTGTTGCCTTCGATGAGCTTGAATGAATCGACCATTTTCTGCGCTTCCTCTTCTTCCTCAACCTGTTCGTCGATGAACCAAGTCATGCGGTTCTGTGTCGCATAGTCGGCATCTTCAATCGCGAGCTTGTTGATGTTGTGAATCATAGCCGTGACTTTCTTCTCATGTTCCAGAGTGTCTTCAAACGCTGCGAGCGGTGTAGCCCATTCTGTTTCAACGGCTTCAATCGGTTTCAACACGACGCGCGCGTTGCGTGACTGCATGTATTTGTAAAGAATCATCGCATGATCCTGTTCTTCCTTGAACTGAACCTCGAACCAGTTTGCGATACCATCAAAACCTTTTTCACGGAAGTTGGTTCCCATTGATAAATAAAGATAAGCTGACCATAACTCAGCATTGATTTGAGCATTGATTGCTTCTTCGATTTTTTTTGTCATATCATTTATTTTTTAATGTTGTTAGTCATTTTTCAAAACGCAAAATTACATCAATTTGTTTAATGTCGAACTATATTTTTGTTTTTTTTGCATTAATTAAAAAAATAATTCTAATTTTGCTGAAATAAAAATTTGTATCATGACTATGTTTACATCTGCCGACAAGCAACAATTGGAATCATCAGGAATACCAATTCAACAGGTTGAAAATCAAATAAATCAATTCAAAAACGGATTTGCATTCAGCGACCTGACAGCACCTGCAAAAATAGGTGATGGCATCGTGAAATTCAACGAAAATGAAATCAAAGAACTCGTAAATCAGTTTGATGAAGACAAGCAATATTACGACATCATCAAATTCGTTCCGGCATCGGGAGCAGCAAGCCGCATGTTCAAGAATATTTATTCTTTTGCCGAAGAATATAAAAACAAGGAAATTCCAGCCAATTTCCTGAAAAAAGAAAAGATAAAACCCGATTCGGCAGAGAATTTCTTCATCGGCATCCATGATTTCGCTTTTTACAACGACTTGAAAAACAGACTTCAGGAAAAAGGCAAAGACATCGAAACGATGTTGAAAAACAACGAATTAGTGGAAATTGCAGAGACCTTGCTCAATGCCGACGGTCTGAATTACGGCAATCTGCCCAAGGCATTGCTCAAATTCCATAAATATGGCGACACCGCACGCCTTGCGATGGAGGAGCACCTCGTCGAGGCGGCGGAATACAGCACCTGCGACGACGAGAAAGGCAAAGTCGCTCAGCTTCATTTCACTGTTTCCCAGGAGCATCTGAACATTTTCATGAAAATAGTTGAATATGTCCTGCCGAAATACGAGAAGAAATTCGGTATCAGATACAAGGTTTCATTCTCCGTGCAGAAACCGTCAACCGACACTATCGCCGTTGACATGAACAACGAACCGTTCCGCGACAAAGACGGTAAATTGTTCTTCCGTCCCGGCGGTCACGGTGCTTTAATCCAGAACCTCAACGACTTACACAAAGAAATCATTTTCATCAAGAATATCGACAACGTCGTTCCCGACAAGTTGAAGCCAACGACTTTTGAATATAAAAAGGTATTGGGCGGTTATCTCTTCCGTTTGCAGCAGCAGCAGTTTGAATATTTGGAAATGCTTGATTCCGGTGATGTCACAAACGAGGAAATCGATGAAATAACAGCTTTTGCGAAAGAGAAGTTGATGATTGACATCCCCGATTTCTTCAGCACGTACAACGAGATCGAGAAAATCGACTTCCTGTACAACAAGCTGAACCGTCCGATGCGTGTCTGCGGAATGGTTAAAAACGAAGGCGAGCCAGGAGGCGGGCCGTATTACACACGCAACAGCAACGACGAGATCTCATTGCAAATCGTCGAGTCGTCGCAAATCAACCACAAAGACGAGAAGCAGGAGGCGATGTTCCGTTCGTCAACGCATTTCAACCCGGTTGACTTGGTCTGCGCCACACGTGATTTCAAAGGCAATTCATTTGACTTAAACGACTTCGTTGACCCGGAAACCGGATTCATCTCATACAAATCAAAAGACGGCAAAGAGCTGAAAGCCATGGAATTACCTGGTTTGTGGAACGGCGCGATGGCAGATTGGATTACAGTTTTCGTCGAAGTCCCGATTGCGACATTCAATCCTGTTAAAACCGTCAACGACCTGTTGAGAGAGACGCACCAGAGTTGAAAGTTTGAAAGTTCTTAAAGTTTGAAAGTATAAAATATGGTATCAGTAAAGATTGAAGACAGAATCTGTTTCATTGAGATGCAGAATTCAGCACATTTCAACACATTGAGCGAGCAGATGTGCAATGAGATTTCAGATGCTTTGACAGAGGCGTACGAGAAAGAATGTGTCGGCATCGTCATCAAGGCCGAATGCAGCCGTGGTGTCTGGAGCGCAGGGCACGACATCCGCGAACTGCCCCTTGACGGCAACGACCCGTTGGACTATGACGTCCCGATGGAGCGGCTTCTGCGCAACGTCCAAGAGGTGCCGATTCCGGTCATCGCATGTGCCAACGGAACCGTCTGGGGCGGCGCCTGCGACCTGTGCGTCAGCTGCGACATGATTGTAGCCTCCGACACGGCGACATTCGCCATCACTCCGGCGAAAATCGGAATACCCTACAACGCATCAGGCATCATGCACTTCATCAACCAATTAGGAATTAACAAAGCCCGCGAGATGTTCTTCACCGCCAATCCAATCACAGCCAAGGACGCTTTGAACGTCGGATTTGTGAACCAGATTGCGCCGGCCGAAGAACTCGACAAGATGCTGGAAGAGAGATTCCTCGCTCCTTTACGCAGGAATTCCGTCGTCAGCATGTCGGCGATCAAGAGGCAATTCAGGATATTGAGCCGTGCGGCGACCGTCATTTCCTCCGAGAGCTTTGAGAAAATCAACTCCTACAGGAAGAAGGTGTATCAAGGCGCCGACTACAGGGAAGGCATCACGTCGTTCTTGGAGAAACGCAGCCCTGAATACAAAGGCAAGGCCTCCGACCTGGATTGAACATTTCAGTACTTTCGCAAAATAGCACATAAATATATCACATGACATATTTTGAACGCATACAACAACTCACGAAGAATGTTCCTGTTGAATTAGTTGATTTTTCGCAACCTCGTGATGTGGCACGCACACCTACGCAAGCATCTTCAAACTTTATCACCAACAAAGAACAGGGCGATTGGGCTGAAAACCTGATATTTCGAGCCATAAACGAAACATCAAAAAATCATGTGGCTGTAAAGTATGGAACGCAGACGATTATTATTTTATGTAACATTTGATGGTGGTGTCGCATATCTTGATATTGAGAAACTTTACCAACAAAATGCACCAAACAACAGTTGGGATTTTGTGAAAAAAGTGGATGCCATCCTAAGAGAAGAACTTGTACAACAAAATGAATGCCATTTAATCTGAAAAAAATTCCATATATAGAGTTCATCTATTCAAAAGGCATACGCCATGTTCATAACAAATATTGACAATTTTCCGCCTCTTCTTTTTTTGTGAATTTTGCTCGGAAATAAAAAAAGATTACTTATCTTTGCAAATCGTTTTACAAAATAAGATATGCAGAAACTTATAGCTCCATCGCTGCTCTCGGCGGATTTCCTTCACCTCGCTGACGACATCGATATGGTCAATAAAAGCCAGGCCGACTGGTTCCATTGCGACATCATGGACGGCGTGTTCGTGCCTAACATCTCATACGGCATCCCCGTGGTGCAAGCCATTAAGAAACAAGCTCTCAAGCCTCTCGACGTGCATCTGATGATTGTCGAGCCTGACCGTTATTTTGAGAAGTTCCATGAGGCCGGCGCCGACATCATCACGTTTCATTACGAGGCGAGTACTCACATTCACCGCTCGGTGCAGAAGCTGAAATCGCTCGGCGTGAAAGCCGGCGTCGTACTCAACCCGCACACGCCCGTGTCACTGCTCGAAGACATCATCGGCGACCTCGACCTCGTGCTGCTGATGTCGGTCAACCCCGGATTCGGCGGACAGAAATTCATCGAGCGCACGTATTCAAAAATCGAGAAGCTGCGCAATATGATTGAGGTTCAAGGTCTTGAGACGATGATCGAGGTAGATGGCGGCGTCTCGACATCCAACGCAAAGAAACTTTTCGACACCGGCGCCGACATTCTGGTGGCCGGCAACGCCGTCTTCAAATCAGAGAATCCAATCAAAACAATAGAATTACTAAAGATGTGATTGCCTGCGGCAAATGTGTTCGAAGCGAAAGGAATCAACTAAAATATAAAACTAAATCATATTAACATGAACGAAATTGTTGCAACATTGAAACCTGCGAACGTCTGGAAAGAGTTCCAGGGCATCATGGGCGTACCGCGCCCGTCGAAGAAAGAAGAGAAAATGGTCGCTTATCTTGAGAACTGGGCCATTGAACACAAAGTGAAATACGTTAAAGAGCCGTGCGGCAACATCATCATGACGGCGCCGGCGACACCGGGCATGGAAGACCGTCAGACGATCATCCTCCAGGCGCACATGGACATGGTCTGCGAGAAGAACGGCGACTGCGCCCACGACTTCCTCAACGACCCCATCGAGGCCGTCATGAAGGGCGAATGGCTTCACGCCAACGGCACCACCCTCGGCGCTGACGACGGCATCGGCGTGGCGGCGGCATTAGCTGTCATCGCCGACACGACGGTGAAACACGGCCCGTTGGAGTGCATCTTCACCGTTGACGAAGAGACAGGCCTCACCGGCGCCGAGAAACTCGACCCGAAAGACTTCACGGGCCGCATCCTCCTCAACTTAGACTCGGAAGACGAAGGCCAGATCTTCATCGGCTGCGCCGGCGGCATGGACACCATCGTCAAGATTTTCTACAAACTCGAGAGCGTGCCGGCAGGCTACATCCCTTACGACGTGAAAGTCAGCGGACTCAAAGGCGGTCACTCCGGCGACGACATCAACAAAAACCTCGCCAACGCCAACAAACTCCTCACCAGAATACTCTGGCAGGCAGCTAACGAATACGACCTCAGGATATACGACATTCAGGGCGGCAACCTGCGCAACGCCATCGCGCGCGAGGCTAACGCCGTGGTCTTCATCCCGAAAGAAAACGCCGGACAATTTGAGGCTTTCGTGGCAGAGATGGAAAAAAATTTCAAGAACGAATACCATGTGGCAGAACCTAACATCAGCGTGAAGACCTGCAAGTCGGACACGACAGCCGACGTCGTCATCGACGAGATGACACAGTTCGACCTTCTGAACGGACTCCTCACCTGCCCTCACGGCGTCATCGAGATGTCGCAGACAATCCCGAACTTCGTGGAGACATCCACAAACCTCGCGTCGGTGAAGAGGAAAGAAGGTTATTTCTTCATCCAGACATCACAGCGCAGCTCCATCGAGTCGGCAAAAGAATACGTCGGAGCGATGGTCGAAGCCTGCTTCAACCTCGCCAACGCCGAGGTCGAGCACACCGACGGCTACCCAGGCTGGACACCGAACCCTGATTCCGTCATCTGCGAGATAGCCAAGAAATGCTATGTAAAACGTTTCAACAAAGATCCGAAAGTCCTGGCAATCCACGCCGGTCTCGAATGCGGTCTCGTCGGCGACAAGATCTCCGGCATGGACATGATTTCGTTCGGCCCGACGCTCCGCGGCGTCCACTCACCCGACGAGAGAATCGAGATCGCGACAGTGCAGATGTTCTGGGACTTCCTCTGCGACATACTGCTTGAAGCACCGAGGAAGTAAGATTCCGACAGGAACATAAATTCAGAAAAGAGGGCGTATCAGAACTCAATGTTTTGGTACACCCTCTCTTCGGCACACGACGTGTCGGCATATTGGGGTAAGAATAAAACAATTGAAAGCGTTGGCATTTGTACGTTTCTGGAAATTTTAAATAAAAAGATGATAAGAAAATGAACAATATTACCCTCATCGACAAAGACTACAAACAATGGATTAGTGAACTCAGCAGCCGTTTCCGCCAGAGTCAGGTTAAGGCAGCGGTGAGGGTGAACAGTACCATGCTCGAATTTTATTGGAGCATTGGCAGAGATTTGAGCCAAAAGCAATTTCTGAACACATACGGAAGTGGATTTTTCAAACAAGTCAGTGCCGATTTACAAAATGAACTTCCTGATGTAAAAGGACTTTCGCCTACAAACATAAAATACTGCAAGTATTTTTACGAGTTGTATTCCCCTTTACTTGAAAATTCTCTTGGTACAACCAATGATAATATCTTTACTGATTCTCAAGATGTTGAAATTCGTCTACAACATATAGACGATTCTGCAATTAGCAAAAATCGTCAACAGACTGTTGACGATTTTGAAATGTTGTTTCGTATTCCATGGGGACATCATGTCCAAATCATCGACAAATGCAAATACAATATGCCCAAAGCCTTGTTTTTTGTGCAAAAGGCCATTGAGAACAATTGGAGCAGAGCTGTGTTGCTCAATTTCCTTGATACGGACCTCTTCGAACGCGAAGGAAAGGCAATAACAAACTTTAAAACATCATTGCCGGCACCCGATGGCGACTTGGCTCAACAAATGACCAAGTTACCTGAGAACTTCAAGTCGTCGCTTCCCGCAATTGAAGAACTTGAAAGTGCTCTTGGAGATTTTGAATAAAAAGATGAAAGAAGACAAAATATAGAGATAATGGATGTGGCATTGTTTATGTTTCAAAGATTTGGAGATTTGGCACACGCGTGTACCAAATTTTACATGGTCGCATTATCGGACTTTATTGTCGGTGACATGTGATGATGCCCGCTATTGGTAAGTTCAGGAGGCATCGCGTGAAATGTGGAGCGTACACACATTGGCACGCAATGTCAAGCATCATTGATTCCTAATAGTTTAATTTTTTAAAATACCACAATTAATATGCAAATTTTTGTTACCTTTGCAACTTTATTTTAAAGTCATCATAGGTGACCACAAAACAACTATTTGATAAGTTGACTAATTAATCAACAAAATGAATGAACAAATAAAAAACATACTTCGTGATTTGCAAAATGCCACTTCAGAACTGAATGTGATTCGTGATTTGTTTCAAGCAAAACTAGATTATTTCAACGAAGAAGACAGGCGTAAAATCAATGAATTCAACGAAACTTTTGAGCAAAAACGCGAACAAATTGATGGGAAAATAAATTCTTTTGTGCGTTTTATTGAGAAAAGCTTTGCTCCTTCTGCTGAAGAAATTGTAAAAGAAAAAGCTTTGCAAAAGCTTCATACAGATTTTCCCGAATTTGACAAATGGGATGCTTCCGTGCAAAATGCTATACTTGAAAGAGAAATGAAGTCTTTCGTGATAGACTCAAAAGATAATAAATCCAAAGAAAAGTCACCCACTATTGGCGCTACAGTATGTTACGACAACCCGGAACCTGATAAAGCTTTCCCGATTACATATAATTTTGAATATTGCCGGCCTTATGCAATTGAGGTTTGTGGTGAACGGCATAACATTAAATCATGGCGCGATGCTTTGTGTGCCGTTGCAGAGGTTTTGTGTGAGCATAACGTAAAGCCATTGGAGTCTTTTATGTCCATGGATGTAAAAGAAAAGCCGTGGTTTTCTAAGACTCCTGACTTGTATAGAAGCCCTTTGGAAATTGCTGAAGGAGTGTTTGCCGAAGCCAATTTGAATGCAAAATCAATGTTGGCTTCATGCTGTAAGTTGCTGGATATTTATTCGGTAAGCTACAACGAAGTATGTGTATATTTGAGTAAAATTGCCATTAACTAACAATGTTTAAGATAAGTTGGGATAAAGAAACCGGAGGTGTGCGCTTGTCGAGCAAAATTGAGCCCGACACGCTTGGAGTGTCTCCACGCCCTGTTTTCTTTGAAGAATTGGATTTGTTGAAACTTGACAAACTCGGCTGGAAATACCCACATTGTCAGGAACCATTATTGTGGGCATGCAACAAACAATATTTTTATCGTGGCGAATTGATGTTTGAAGCCAAGGGTGCAAACGTTTATGATCCTGCAACGGTAGTTTTTCAGGATGGAAAAGAGACAGCAGAACTTGTGCCTGTTGATGTAAAGGAAATGCTTGAACGCTGCAAAAACGAAATGTTCTTGCTTGAGACGGAAGCCATAGAATTTATTCGTGATACGTATTTGCAATATGTCGATGCCAGCAAAAAAGTAGATACGATAAAGGCAAATCAAGTGGATTTTGAAACACTCGTTAGTCGAGTTTCAAAAGATCAGAAAAAGCAGATGGCCATTGTCAAGCAGGATTGCGACAGTTTTGACATCATGCCTCTTGAAGAAGCAAAAAACGCTGGTAAACGTACATACGTCACAACAAAGATTGATAAGTTTTTGGCCTCTTTTTCCGGTGGAAAAGACAGCCAGGTCGTGCTTGACCTATGCACGAGAGCCATCCCGCCACAAGCGTTTGAAGTAATTTATAGTGATACAGGCTACGAACTGCCGCCTTCGTTGGAACTTTATGAAGAAATAAAGAAACATTATCAGACTCTTTATCCAGAGCTTTCTTTCCGAATTGCCCGCAACCACGAAAGTGTGCTGAACTATTGGGATAAAATCGGCACACCGTCCGACACGCACCGTTGGTGTTGCTCTGTAATGAAAACAGCTCCTCTTTACAGGATGCTCAAAGTTGATGGGACAAACAAACAGGCAAAAGTACTGGCGTTTGAGGGTACGCGAGGAGAAGAGAGTTCACGCCGTTCCAACTATGAACGAATAGGAAAGGGAGTGAAACACAATAGCGTTATAAATGCAAGACCACTGATTTATTGGAATACAACAGAGGTTTTTCTCTATCTTTTGAAATATGATATTCCAATAAATAATGCTTATAGGGTGGGGAAACCACGTGTTGGCTGTTTGATTTGCCCTTTCTCGTCAGAATGGGATGATATGATTGTCAACACATGCTACCACGAGAATTTGAAGCCTTTTCTAACAAGGATAGAAAAGATAGCAAAAGACAGAGAGATTCCTAATCTAAATGAATATGTACAAAATCATAGTTGGAAATTAAGAGCAAGCGGTAAGTTTATGAATTCCAACAAGAAAGTGGTTTTCACGCAAGATAAGGGTCATTTGGTTGGATATACAGAGAACTCAGCGACAAATATTGAGCTGTGGCTTCCTATACTAGGTCATTGTTATTTCGGAAAACAAGACAAAGTATTGAAAGGTGAGATCAAAACAAAGAAAAAAACATACACATTTGAAATTATTCAAAACGAAAAGAATGGTTTTGATTTTTCGTTTCAAAACATCAATGACATTCTAATCATTGGCGATATAAAAAGGATTATTTATAAATCAACATATTGCATACAGTGTGAAGCTTGTGAAGTTGAATGTCCTACTGGTGCGTTATATATTTATCCTAATATAAATATTGATTCATCCAAGTGCATTCATTGTAACAAATGTATTGATTTTCACGCTAAAGGATGTATTACAGCAGATTCATTAAATATGGCACAAACAGAGAAAACAAAACTAACTGGTATTAGCGGTTATGGAACATTTGGATTAAGAGAAGAATGGCTTTCTGAGTATTTCATTGCACAAGATGCTTATTGGGAAAACAACTCATTAGGCAAAAAGCAAGTTCCATCATTCAAAACTTGGCTCAAAGATGCCGACATTGTTGATGCAAAAGGGGATATCACACACTTAGGCAAATTATTGACTGATACGTATATAGATAATCCATTATTAGTGTGGGAAATTATATGGATAAACCTTGCTACGAACTCCGCACTCATAAAATGGTTCATTGAAAAAGTTGAAATCAATACAGTGTATTCAAAACAAGTTTTGCAAGAATTTTATGCAAACGAATATACCGAAGGTCAAACAACATTTGAATATGCCGTAGGAGCATTGTTCAATTTTTTATCATCAACGCCAATAGGTAATGTTATTAATCAAAAACTTGATTTCAATAAAAACGAATATAAACGAGACACATATTCAGACCTTTCCAGAGAAGCGATAGCCTATTCCTTGTATAAATTTGCAGAGAATCAAGGAATAAAATCATTCCGTGTCAGCGATTTGTATAATGATGAATGTAATGGCGGCCCTTATCGTGAATTTGGAATTAGCAAGGCCGATTTGGAAAAAGCCTTGCGTTCGCTCAATTCCGAGAACAATCGCGTGCTTACCGCCGAACTTAACATGGGCTTGGACCACATATCATTACGTGAAGATTTGAATGCCATTTCAGCATTGGAAATATTGACCAAATAAATGATTACACCTATGCAGATTGACATGAAAGAGAACCAGCAAACAGAATTCAAACAGACGTGGCACGATGAGTACCTCAAATGGATTTGCGGTTTTGCCAACGCCGAAGGTGGAAAAATCCTTATCGGTGTGAACGACGATGGCACTATCTGCGGCGTTAACGATGCCAAACGCCTTATGGAGGACATCCCAAATAAGGTAAAGAACGCACTCGCCATTGTGCCACATGTCAGTCTGCTGGAAAAAGACAGACTGGAGTACATTGAGATATCCATTTCTCCATATCCATTCCCTGTAAGCTATGGTGGCAGGTATTATATGCGTTCGGGGGCGACAAACCAGCTGCTGAACGGGCAGGCTCTTGATGCCTTTATCCTTAGGAAACAGGGCATCACATGGGACAGTATTCCCGTAACACAACTGCAATTTTCCGATATTGACGGACTTGCTGTAAGATACTTCGTGCGTCTGGCCACTAAGAAAGGCAGGATTGACAGCGACATTGCCTCCGAAGAAACCGAACAACTGCTCAAAAAGCTAAATCTGTACAAAAACGGCTTCTGGACAACTGCGGCAGCCCTTCTCTTCACCGAGAATCCCGAACGGTATATTGGCGGTTCGTATGTAAAAATCGCCTTTTTCGAAAACGATGCCGACATTCTTTATATGGACGAAGTGCATGGTCCTCTGTTGCAACAAGCCGACGAAACCATAGATGTCATCATGAAGAAATATCTGAAAGCCCGTATTTCCTACGATGGCATCCACCGAGTCGAGCGTTATCCTTTCCCCGAAGATGCCCTGCGCGAAGCGGTGCTCAATGCCATTGTACACAAGGACTATGCCCGCCAAATCCCCATACAGATTCGCGTGTATGTCGACAAAATCATGATTTTCAACGATTGTCAACTTTCTGCTTACTGGACGGACAAAACATTGAAACAAAGCCACAAAAGTGAACCATACAACCCAAACATTGCCCATGTGTTTTATCTTTCGGGACATGTGGAAAGCTGGGGCCGTGGCATCGACAAGATATGTAAGTCATGCTCTATACACGGCATCCCATTGCCGGAATACAATGTGCAAACCGAAGAAATATGTGTTACTTTCAGGACATCCGACGAGTACTTGAATGGCGCTAAGGGAACAACCGACTTCCCAAAGGATTCCCAAAGGATTCCCAAAGAAGTTCCCAAAGAAATTTCCGAATCAGTCCGCAGAACGTATGATGCGATTGCTGAAAATCCCCGACTCACAATCAAGGAACTATCTGAAAAACTTGGAATTTCGGACAGAACAATCAAAAAACACATTGCGTACTTAAAAGAAGAAGGTCTTATAGAAAGGGTCGGAGGCAAGACGCACGGACACTGGCGAGTAAAGCCTATAAAGTAAACGAAAAACAAAAGGAATTAGAAATAAAGAAGATATGGCAACAAAATATTCCGATATAATCACAATTCGTGAAGGTAAACCTGCCTATAACATTACAAATGAAGAAGACGGCCAGTGGACAAGTTTCATTGCAAACAAACAGTTCAATGACATTCTGAAAACTGTTATTAAATCGGTAAGAAACACTGATATTGACGCACACCGTTCTTTCTGGATTTCGGGCACATACGGAACTGGCAAAAGCCACGCAGGAGCTGTCATCAAACATTTGCTTTGTGATGAAGTGGAGCAAATCAGAGAATATGTGGATAATGAATACAAGGAAAAGGAATATGATTTGCTTCGCCAAGATATATATTCTTTACGTCAAAGCAAACGATTGTTCCCGGTAATGCTTTATGGACAAAGCAATATATCACACAAGGAAGATCTGTCGCTCCAATTGCAGCGGGCCATAAGTGAAGCGCTGCAAAAGGCTTGCATTTCAATTACCGTAAAAACCGATTTCGATAATCTTGTTGAACACATTGAAAAGCAACCTGATTTGTGGAATCTGCTAATTGAAAAAAGCCCTCAATTAGCATCTGTTGCTCCGACAATCGAAAAACTGAAAAACAAACTGCAAAACAAAGACAATTCAACTTTTGCAAAAGTGGTTGAGGCGCAACGTAGCACAGGAATCGATATTCGTCTTGCAAACACTAAACTTGCAGAATGGTTTTTTGAAGTGCAAAACGAATTGGCAAGCCAAAAAGACAAGTATGGTTACGACGGGCTGCTCGTTATTTGGGATGAATTTACAGATATTGCGGCTTCAGATATAGGACCAAGCCTATTAGTTGCCTTGCAGGAAATAGATGAAAAAGTGATGAACAAAGAGAACAATTCATACTTTTTCTATATTTCACATCCTTCGGCATTGAATGGATTGGACAATCAGGAACGAGAAAAGACAAAGGGACGTTATCATTTTATGGAATATAAAATGGAAACGGTTTCGGCATTCAAGATTATGAGTCGCAAATTCCGTTTGGCAGATAATGCAACGGCAGAAGAACAAGAGACAATCGCAAATAGGTTTTTTGCCAAACCCGGTTGCAATTCTTTGATTTCTTTGTTTGCCCCAGATTCAGCAAAACAGGAAGAAACCCAAAAGGATTTGTTTAATCTTTTCCCTTTACATCCGAGTACGGCAAATCTTGCCACCTACTATGCCCGTGAAGTAGGTTCATCCAGCCGAAGCGTTTTTGAATTCATCGGAAACAATGATGCAGTAAAAGTGTTTTTGAACGATGAAAATCATTTTCTCAATGGCGATGTAATTACGGCAGACTACCTTTGGGACTTTGTCCAGGAAGTGTTTAATGCCGATGTCTTGAAATATGGTGTGGTGACCGAACGCTATAATGCACGACATTTGGAAGTTGAAGCCAAAGGATATGAGTATTCGGCCGTCTTTAAAGGCATTTTGTTGCTCAATGCTTTGAACAACATTGCGGCAAGTGATACAGTTACTCCCACTGGCGGAAACATATTGAATTTGTTTACTGGAACTTTTATCGAGCCAATTCTTGATGAAATTCTTGTATACTTTGATGAACACAGTATCATCCAGCGTTTGCCAGGAGATGACAACGGATTGTATTCCATTCAGTTTTCTGCGTTACCGACAAAAGAAATCCAAGATGAAAAAGATAATCTGAAAAACAGCGAATTTAAATATACAGAAAAACTGTTGAATTTCAATGATGTTCAAGTCCGCAAAATCATAGATGGTTGGTTGTCAAATGTTATTCGCCAATATCAATACAATATTTTCTCACAAAACACCAACGAGTCATTGCTTCTGAACCAGATTGAAAACAGTCACAAACAAGCAAAACCATACGAGCTGTTTTTAGCAATGCTTTTCGGGAAAAATCTTAACGAAGTGAATGCTCTTAGAGAAATTGCAAATAACAATTCTTCTGACGAGCGATTTGCGAACGTAGTGTTTGTGGTGTTTGAAGAACCTTTTAGTGATAAAAACTACGAAAGATTCATCGAGTTTATGGCAAATTCCAAATGTGCAGGGAAATACAATCAGACGGAGCAGCAGAAAACGCATCGGGAAAATGCTTTTTCTCTTGTGAAGGATTGGCTATTTTCCGTCAGACGCAACAATTTCACATATTATTTGAGGGGAGAAAAAGGATTCGGTTCCACACAGAAAATCACCAGTACAATAAATGAGGATATAACAACAAAGATATTTTCCAAGGGTCCGGAAACGATTACGTTTTTGCGCAGAGTTCCCAATACGTTCTGGAAGAAACAGTCAAGCAAGACTATGGCTGACAACTTCTTGTCTTTTTCAACAAAGCAGGAAATTCTTGACAAATGTACTGGTCCCATGCAGCCGATACGTTTCGTTTTGCAAGACATGGTAAACGAAAATCTGGAATGGGTTGATGGTGCAGATACGAATCACCCATTATATGTCATTTCAAATTTTATTGACAACAAGTTCAAGCATACTTCCAAAAGCGAGCAATTTAATATGGGCGAAAGGTTGAAGGAACTTTCGTATCCGCCATACGGTTTGTATCAATCCTACGCTTCCATGGGTATGGTCGCATTTGCCATGCGGAAATGGATAAAGCAAATTTTTGATTTGAATGGCAAACCACGTGATGTCAAAAATATGGTGGATGATGTTGTTGAGCTGTTTAATGCTTGGGAAAAAGACAAAGAAAGTAACAAACTGGATTTCCGTTTTGAGACTAAAGAAAGCCGTAACGTTTGTGATACCATAGTCAAAACATTCAAACTCAATAATCTAAAAGGCTATTCAGACATTAGTAGTTTGACAGATGCCCGCAACGCCTTTAAGTATGGTTACTTGGCTGAAAAGGGATTCCCACTGTGGTCGCTGAAATACGCTGATGAAAACATCAAAGATGGAATAAAAACACTTTTAGACAACCTGCTGCGTATCATAGCCACCGACAACACCCGTGACCCGAAGTTGTTAGACGACACATTGAATGGTTTCCACAACTATAAATTTGAATTGTCGAATTATCTGAATGAGGCGGACTCTTTCAAAAAAGGATTTGAAAACTATTTGTTGCAATTGCCTAATATCAAATTCCAAGTCAGTGAGTTTGACGAAGCGTTTGACTATTTGGAACATCATCTGCAAAACTCGAAAGGACTATGGAGTGAAGAGGAAGTGTCAAAAGAAATCAGCAATTGGAGGGCGTACAAATCACGCGAAGAAACAGTCAAAATCACTCTGGAGTTAATTGCCAAAATTGACGACATTGAAGAATGTAGCAAATATTTAGTTCATGGTGACGAAAGGATTGTTGAAGCGGCAAAGAAACGCATTGAATATTTGAAACTGCTTGCACCTCAGCCGCAGCCCAAATCTCAACCTCAGCCGCCTACTCCAACGAATCAATTTCACCAAAAGCGGTCAAATGCCATCAGCAAGGTTCAACGCATTTCTGATGTCAGCAAGGCTCGTGAACTTTTGAAGAAGATTTGCGAAGATGACAGTGTGGCAGAAAGAATTATTGACATAATAAACAACTACGATGCGTAACGATTTTTCTAATTTTGAGGACTTAATAAACCACGTCAGATTAGACAAAGAATTGTCCGGAGTTGCATCAGGGACCGCCAACCGTTTTCCTGTGCGTTTCGTGCTGTTTGATAATTTTCAGGATTCATATCGCTTCGTTTCTTATGTTCAGGAGCAGGGCTGCCATTTCAAAAATGTAAATGATTGGATGGATAGTGATTATCCTGATACGATTCTAACCTATAGTGAATTGTCAAACAGCATTTTGGATTATGCAGTTTCATACAACGACGACTGCATAATCACTCCGTTTTCTGAATTGGCAAGATTTTATAATAATGAAAGGTCAGCGAAAGAGTTTGATGCGCTTGTTAAAACAATCAAAGGAATTGAAAACAACAGCCAGGCGGTCGCGAAAAACCGTCGTATTTACATTCCCATTGTCGGTCTTGAAGGAAAGATGTCTTTGTTTGAAAATGACTCCCAATGTACCGTGTGGTATTTGAAAAATGCTGACAAGAGCTTTACATACGACCTTATATTAACAAATGGCACAACATACGGTATTTGTGATTTGTCGATGTTCAACGTTGCGCATTCCGTAAATGAATGGCTCAATGTGTGGAAGGCTCAACCTGCTGTAAAACCATTGATAATTTGTACTTCTCCAGCTATATTTGCCAATGCTCAATATGCAAAGCCAGACAATGCGTTTTATTTCATCACGTGTCCATCCGCTTATGAATTTTTGACAAAAGGATTAAAACTGGATTTTGGAAAAATTGAATACAAACCTACAGATGAGCAACATTGGCAAAGATTAGCTCAAGAAATTACCGATATTAAATCTTTTTCATTTGAGAAGTTTTTCAATTCATATTTCCATATCGACAATCTTTCCGATTACAATGTTTTCCTCAAAACGTGGTTTGAATGCAATGATGATTTTGAAAAATGGCTGCTTACGACCTATTACAATGAAAAGTTCTGCCAGGAAGGTTATATTTGCCGAGTAATTAACAAAATACAATGTTATACCAATAACGAATTCTTCTCAGCAATTGCATTAGAGATCTTCTCTCTTGACAAATCTGATAATTATATAGAAGAAAGGTTGACTTGCTTGCAATCTGCCAAAGAACACAATGTTTTGTTGAGCCAAGAGACAGAAGTTATGCTTAAAGACGAACTAAACAAGTTGGCTGAAGTGAATGGATATCCAACTGCAATTCGTTATTTTTCTCCTTTAACCAAGACAGAAAAACTTTTGGCAACAGAATGGTTCGCTCAAGGGAACATCTCAAAGAATAGTCTTCAATCATTCTTTCCAGATCTGTATAATTATCTTGAACCAAATTCGGGTGCTTCTCTATCTTGGATTAATAGTTATTTCAATGCTTACAAGCAGGCAAAACTTGCCGACAGATATACTTCGGAAATAGCTGGTTATATCAAAGAAAAGAATGGTTCTGTATCAGCTTGTAATGAATGGTATCAGCAATTGAAAACGACCAAGACAATTTTAAGCGGACGCTCGGATATAGATGTTTATTATTGGATTGACGGTCTTGGCGTTGATTGGATTCCGTATATTCAAAAGTGTCTTGAGAAGAAGCAAAAAGACGGCATCTTTCTTAATGAAATTCATATAGCACGAGCTGCATATCCATCAACAACAGAAGTCAACAAAAAAGCTTTATTCGAGCTTTCAAACGGAACATTAAAGAAGTGTGGTGACCTGGATGCTCATGCCCACAAAAGCAACAAGTTCCCAAATTATATTCTTGAAGAGCTTGAGATAGTAAATAAGGCCATTGAAACAATAGTTTCAGAATATAATGGAAAGAAAATTGCCATTGTGTCAGACCATGGTCTTACGTCGCTTTCTCAACATTGTGATGGTTTGAATTTAGCCAGAGTAGAATCTGATCATCATGGTCGTTTGGCGTTTCGTAAAGATGGAAAGTGCGTTTCTTGCGAAGATTACATTGTATGTGATGATGAGAAAACCATGTGCGCCCTAAATCATCAATCACTATGTGGGAAAGTACCCAACGGACAAAGTGCTCATGGCGGTTGTACGCCAGAGGAAATACTTGTCCCAATATTTGTTATTTCCTCCAAGAAAGATGCGGTTCAGTGGACGGCGACACTTTTAACAAAAACGCTGTCTGAATCTGCTCCAATCGTCAAGTATCAAATCAAAGGCATTAGTTCTATTGATATTCCTTATGTCAATTATAATGAAAAGCAATATATGCTATCTTCAAAAGGTGATAATGTTTATCAAAGCGAGAAACTATCATTAAGTCAGTCTGTAAAAACAATTGAACTTGTTATTTCAGGAACAAAGCAAACCGATACCATTGACATAAAACTTGGTGCCGAAGAAGACGATTTGTTTAACTTTTAATCAATGAAACAATGGATAATTCATTAAGCGAAAAAATAAGAACTCAATTTGCTTCAATGGCAATATACAAAGACTCTGCTTCAACGAATAGCTTATTTGCGGGAAGAAACCTGCCGTCGTTTGTCAAAGATTTTGTACTAAAGAAGTATATCAATGAATTAGGGCAAGTTGATAAAAATGGCCTTACTAACTTTCTTGATACAGTTATTCCTCAAAAAGCGGAGGAGGTAAAGGACCGTTTAGGTAATGGAGAGGAAATCACATTGCTCACTCGTTTTATTATCTATATTGATTTGGTTAAGGGAGTCCGGCGTTTTGGCATTCCGGATTTAGGTATAAAAATAAATGAAGGGCAAATTCCTGAATATGTTTATTCAAAACATAAAGGCTCATTGGTCGATGGTGAGAAATGGGGAATAATAAAACTTTGCGTCTTACCTGATGCTGATGGAAAGAAGCAACATGTTGAAATGATCGATTATAAACCATTTAAACCATATAAATCCGTTGATGTCGATTTCTTTCGTGAAGTCCGCAAAAACTTCTCCACATCTGAATGGATTGACTTTCTGCTTTCGGCAATGGAGTACGATCCTGATGGTTTTGAAAGTATTGCATGTAAATTGGAGTTCCTGACACGTTTGCTTATTTTTGTTGAGCCAAGGCTGAATTGTATTGAACTTGCGCCAAAAGGTACAGGAAAATCATATGTTTTTGGCAATCTTTCTAAATATGGCTGGTTGGTAAGTGGTGGTAAAGTTACCCGTGCTAAGTTGTTCTACGATAAGCAGAAACAACAAAACGGTATTATAAAAAATCATGATTTTACAGCATTTGATGAAATACAAACCATTGTTTTTCAAGAACCATCTGAGATACAAGCGGCCTTAAAATCATATCTTGAAAGTGGCAAAACCACTATTGATAATAACGAGTTTTCATCGGAATGCGGTTTGATTTTGATGGGAAATATCCCGTTAACAAAAGACAGGCATCCTGTGTCGGTGAGATATTTTGATTCATTACCAGCAAACTTCCGAGAATCGGCATTATTAGACCGTTTCCATTGTTTTATTGAAGGTTGGTATTTGCCGAGGATTAACAAAAGTATGATTTTTAAAGGTTGGACTGTCAATGTAGAGTATTTTTCCGAGATACTTCATTCGATGCGTACACAAAACCAATATGGGCTTTTGTTTGATGAATTAGTGTCTTTCCAAAAAGACTCAGATATGCGTGATTTCACTGCCGTAAAACGTATCACAACTGCGTATATGAAATTAATTTTTCCACATTGGATAACAATAGAAGATGTAAATCTGGAAGAATTTGACTTGTATTGTTTACAGCCTGCTATTCATCGTAGGGGTATAGTTAAAGAGCAGTGCCATAATATTGATGCAGAGTTTAAAACTCAAATGCCGATAATAGAAGTAAAAGAGTTTTAAACAAAACAGCTCATCGACGACCCCAACCACTTCTTCCGCGAAACGGCATTCTTGGAAGTCTTTCTGGCCTTCGATGCCTCGGTTGGTGAGAACACTGACGAAGATGAACCCGAACCATTAGATTGAACCTCTTCATCAAAACAAAAAGCTGAAATCACAAACAAGCCCCGAAGGTTTCTCTTTGACCTTCGGGGCTTAATCCGTTGATTTACACAATATAAACGTCAGATAATCACCTCACGACAATCCTCCTTGCCGCCACATTTCCGCTTTCACAAATCTTGATGACATACAGACCTTCAGCCAAACCGCTGACATCAATCCGCTGCGGGCCGTCTGCCGTCCCGCCAATGACCTGCTGACCTAAATTGTTGTAAATGAAATAGTCGTACTTCACATCGCCGGCATTGATGTAAACAACATCGTCGGCGGGGTTCGGATAGATGCTGAAATGAATTTCATTTTCATCCACAGCGGTTATGACCTCGACCAGCACGTTCACAGGCATCGACTCGCCGCCCGAATAGATGGCCGTGACACTGTAAGTATATGTCATCTCGTCCTGAACCTGATCGTTGTAACTCGTGGCTGTCGTCTCACCCAAAGTGACGCCGTTGCGTGCGACGCGGTAGCGGTTTGCGCCCGAAGGAGCCGCCCACGACAGCGCGACATTGTTGCCATTGACGGTGGCGTTGAGATCCCAGACAGGGGCGAAATACTCGCCTGACCCGCAGCTCACGTCGAAGCTGCCGCCTTGCGGCCCGTTGCTGAGGATGACTGTGCCGTCTTCATAATGAACGACATACGAGCATTCACTATCCCAGTTGCCGCCGCTGTGCCACGTAAGTGTGACGTGCGTGCCGTTATGAAGCCAGCGCTCGTAGGTGGCAAAGGCACCCTGCTCGTGAGAGACATACATGTCGTCGGCTGGCGTGCCGTCGCTGTATTCGACATGAAGCCTCGAGTTATCCCAACCGTCGTTCCATTTGTCGGAGAGGTCGAAGATGACAAGGCATGTGTTTTGCAAAGTCGCCGTCCCTTCTGCAACGACATTGTCATCAGCCAAGATGTTGAATGTGAGCGGGATCTGTTCTGATTCAGGGCAACCTGAAGCAATGGTGATGTCGAAAACAGCAGTGGCGATACCGCTTGGCGCGATGCTGCCGACAGCGACACTTGCTTCACCGAAACTGACATATTGGCTTGTTGATGAAACGCTCATATTGGCATTTGTCGCAATATAATGACCGACATTCTCGAAAGAGGCTGCGACCTGTAGCGTCTCGCCCGCGGTAAATCCGCCCGGACACTGTGCGCCGGCAAACTCCACGATGGCCTTGTTCGCCACGATGTTGACCACGCCTTCCCACGTCTCGGATCCGCAGGTCGCCGTCGTCCTGATGTGAAAACGGCTGCCGTCGGCGACATTTTCGCTGATGCTGTAGCTGAAGCCTGTCAGCTCGACTGTTGCGTTTTGCGCCAAGGCGTTGAAACTCGCCGAGCCGTTGATGATAGTGACATCCTGGTCATCGCAGGTCAATGAGACTGAGGTCGTTCCGTTTGTCGATGCAGTGCCGGTGTTCTTAAAAGTGATTGCCAAGGCGTTTTCCGCGCCGATGTGGGCATCGTCTGGTATGTAGCCGTCAACGATGACGAATGCGCCGTTGATGTTCGCCGCCGGAATCTCCTCAAGATAAGGCACGCGCTGCGGATGTGTCACGCAAAGTGTGACGTTGCCGCTCGTGGTGACAGGCTCGATGTCGAAGACGACAGTGCCGGTCTCGTCAACCAAGCCGGTGCCCAAGATGACTCCGTTTCTTGTAAGTGCCACGTATGAACCAGGGTCGGCACTGACCTCGTATGTATTTGCTCCAATCGGGACTATAGCAGCGTGGAAGACATGATTTTCAGCAGGTTGCACATGATAAGGCATGATGGAGCCGTCGCCGAGAGTGTGATAGCACTGCCAATAATACAACGGCGATGAGTCGGAAGAGACCGTGTAGCCGCTGTTGACATGCGCGTATGTGACCGACAGATTGCCCAAGAACACCATCGACTGAATGGTATTGTAGCTGTCGTCCATCCATACGCCGTCATAAACGCCGGTTGTCGTTTCGTTCCGGCTTGGCATCCTGTAGAAGACATTCGTCGCGCCGACGCCGAAGTAATAGTCTTCATACCAATACGTTGAAGGACAGCTTCCGATGTATGCGAATGCGCCTTTCCTTGGCGCGCGCACCATGGCCTCGCCGAAGCACGTTCCCGAAATGCCCCAGTCGGCGGCAAGGCAGCAGTTGCCCATAGCGAGGAAATACTTGTTTGTATTTGTCAGATTGTTGACATCGTTGACCTCAAATTGCGGGTCTTCCCAATGGATGTTGGATCCGTGGGCAGTGTAGTTGACAAATCCGACGCCGGTGTTCAGATTGTCGTAGCAGCCGGCATAACCGCCGAGTGTATAATAATCATATACATTTTCAAAGCCGTGTTCCTCATTGTAATAATTATGAACGGCATATTGGATTGTAGGCACGCCGGCCTTCGGGTTCCACGCCTCGTCCCAGCCCGCGATGAGAAGCACGTTGTTCAGGTAACTCGGATCGGGCATGGTGTATTGCTCGTACTGAAGGCTCTTCTCCAACAGGTTGTTGAGCTGTTCGACGGTCTCGACCGGCATACGGCTGTGAAGCATTTCCGGATAATAGTCGTTATCGACAGTCTGATAGTAAAGGTCTGTGACACAGTGTGTTGCGCTGCCGGTGGCACTCGCTGGAACCTGATTCTTGTCGCCGATGATAATGACGAAAGTCGGTGCCGTCTGCGAATATTTTGTCTGGATGAACGATTGTATCGCCGATGCCGACGTGCCAATCTGGTCGGTGTAGTTCACATCCATGTAAAAGCCTTTCTTGACCTTCCAGTCAACCCACTCCTGAATTGCGTTTTCAAACATGCGGTCGGTGATGACCAGCATCTTGACAGGAGCCTGCCAGAGGTCGGGGTGCTGCGCGTAAACGTCGTTGCGCCAGTTGAACATCTGACGGTAAAGCGGCGCGAAATACACGCTCGCCGTCCTCGCGAACTCCTCGTAGGCAGCCGCCTTGTCGTATTCGCCGTAACTGACTTCCACCTCGATGTCGTTGAAGACCTTCAATGTGTTGCTGGCAGCATCGTACTGAACAGGGTTTATCACCAACGAGCCGACCTGAATGCCGCGCATCGTGCCTTGCAGTTCGATTTCGGCCAGCGGACGCTCCGCGAAGCCGCGTCTTGCGTATGCCTCGGCATTATAATGGAAAGCGACTTCCGTCTGGTCTTTCCTCACCGAAGGCTGCTGCGGCGCGATGGCGTTGATGCCGTAATCAGAAAGATTATAAACCGTTGTGCTGTAATTCTTTACCTCGACGCTGACATCCTTCGCGCCAAAAGGAACGGCGACGAGCTGGTGTGCTGCGGGCAGCGACGGCTCACCCGCATTGCCGCTGTTGAAGGTGTTGCTCATTGCGATTTCCGAGAAAACGCCTTTTTCGGTGTTGACGGCGCGGGCTTCGATGCTGCCGAAAGAGAACGTGGCGGTGAAGCCGTTTTCGGTCACGTTTTCACATTGCTGCGCTGATTTCGCGCCGTTTAAATTGATGCTGTTTTGCGCCTTTGCGCTGAAAAACATTCCTAATGAGAGCATTAGGGTGAGGACGAACAGATGTCTTTTCATACTTTATTCTGGTTGTTACTTATTTTAAAATAAAATTTTGCCGCAAAGATACAAAAAATTCATTAATATTTCACCCATTTTCCGCTTCCGCCGGAAATCATTTTCTAAAAGTAAATGCCAGAAGACATACATCAGAATTTTTTGTGAAAATAAAAGCCAAATGCCGGAACGAATTACGGCCAAATGCCGGAACGAATTACAGCCAAACGCCGGAACGAATTACAGCCAAATGCCGGAAAAGTTTCAAATAATTTATTGTAATTCAAGAAAAAAGATGTATTTTTGCAGCGTTAAAAAAAGGATACAAAATATGGAAGAATACAGACTGCGAATTGCCGACAAATTATTAGCGGAATTACTTGAAGCCTGCGGTTGCGTTTTGCTTGAAGGCAGCAAATGGTGCGGAAAGACAACCACAGCCGAACATTCGGCTGGAAGCGTCGTTTACATGGCCGATCCTATTGAAGGAGAACGCAACAGGCAGTTGGCGAAATCCACCCCGCATTTTCTACTTCAGGGAGCGACACCGCGTCTGATTGATGAGTGGCAGGTCGTCCCGACGCTCTGGGACGCAATCCGCGGAGAAGTGGACCATCGCCGGGCATTGGGGCAGTTCATAATCACAGGCTCCGCCGTACCCGCCGACAGGAAGGAAATAATTCACACCGGCACCGGACGAATCGCGCCGTTGCTGATGCGTCCGATGTCGCTGTGGGAGTCGGGCGACAGCACCGGAGAAGTCAGCCTTGAAACATTGTTTTCAGAACCCGAACAGCTCATGGCTGAAAACAGAATCGACATTGAGGAGTTGGCTTATTTGGTTTGCCGCGGCGGCTGGCCCATGGCGACTGTGACGAACAACCGCAAGGCCGCCTTGAAACAGGCGACCATCTATTACAACGGCATTATCGGCACTGGCGACGGCTCCGATTCCGACGTATCGCGGGCTGACAACGTCCGCCGTAACCCTGAAAGAGTGAAACGCCTCATGCGCAGCCTCAGCCGCCATCAAGGGACACAAGCATCGTTGGGAACGATATATAACGACATGATTGCCAACGACGATTCAACATTAAACGAAGAAACCATCTCATCGTACATTTCGGCTTTGAAGAAAATCTTCACCGTCGAAGACATGCCGGCATGGAATCCGGCTCTTCGCAGCAAAACGGCGGTGCGCACGTCCGACACCCGCTATTTCGTTGACCCGAGCATCGCCGTGGCGGCATTGAGAATCAGCCCCAAGGACCTCATCAACGACCTTGAGACTTTCGGACTGTTATTCGAATGCATGGCGATCCGCGACCTCCGCGTGTTCACCGACGCCTTGGACGGGACAGTCTATCACTACCGCGACAAAAACAATCTGGAATGCGACGCCGTTGTCCATCTTGAAAACGGCAGATATGGTCTGGTCGAGATAAAATTGGGAGGAAACGACAACATCGAGGCCGCCGCTTCCACACTAAAAACGTTATCCGGCAAAATCGACACTTCCCGGATGCCGAAGCCTTCATTCCTAATGGTTTTAATCGGTGTCGGCAAGTATGCCTACCGCAGGGAAGATGGTGTGTACGTAGTTCCAATCGGGTGTCTGAAACAATAATGCAATCTCATTCCCTCACCCATTTCCCCGATTCGATTTCACATGTGGTTTGCGCAGAGACGTTTCGGAAAACGTCTCTACCGGCCTGCCACCACGCGGCAAATACGGTTTGTGCCATCGGCTTCCGTCACCTTCAGCAGGTAAACGCCTTCAGGCAGACCCGCCACGCTGATTTCGTTTTTGTCTTCCGCTTGATTCACTAACTGGCCAAGCGCGTTATAGACTTGCACACTGCAGGCCTCAAGGCCTTCGATAACAACCTTGTCTTTTGCCGGATTCGGATAAACGGATATTCGAGAATCTTTGGTTTCCTCAACAGCCGTATAGGTACAAAAACCATATTCTGGATTCTCCCAAACGAGTTCTCCATTTTGATGGAAGCATAACAGGCAATGCCAGCCGTCAGGTATGGAAAGGTATCCGCTCCAAAGCAGCCCATAATCGCTGCCAATGCCTTCGACCCATGTTTCGGTGAATTGATATCCTCCAGGGTTGTTGGATTGCAACCTTAACCAAAACTTTTTCCTGTCGGCGTTTCCAATCTGAACCGTGCCAATGGAATCAATAATCAGCCTTTGGCCGAAATCGCCAATAGTTAAAGTGTCGCCAACGTTGGCCGTGAAGTCATAAAGAAGTATTTCATCTGGATTATTCAATTGCCGTTTCCAGACTTTTTCATTCTCTTCTCTAAGCAAGAACCACAGACCAGAGAAATGATAATTATTATCCAAAGTCTTTGCTTCGGCCATGAGTTTAGTATATTTGAGACCATCTACAACAGTGTCTTCCGTAAACCAAATGTCGTAGTTCCCAATAGAATTATGTGCCCCCACATTGAATGCATGCCACTCGTTTCCTCCCTGAACCACAGGAATGTAATCTTGCGCTTGCATTGTCATCCCTCCTGCCAGCAACAAAAGCAGAATGACTTTTGTTTTTGTAATTGCTTTCATTTTTTTGTTTGTATTTTTATTAAACATTTGATTGTCATTATTTTATTAAATCATCTCTCGCCGGACAAACGGGAATCTTCATTCCTTCACCCACTTCCCGCTCCCAGCCTCATTTCCGCCGGAAATCACTTTCCATAAGTAAATCCCGGAAGACAGACATTCAGTATCGATTGTTGTGACAGCACCAGAAATTTCACGTTTGCAGACGAGTCTTCCCGTCATGTCGTAAAGCTCCACGTGCGAGTCAGTGAGTGCGGTGCGGATGTTAAAAGCATTGTTTCCAGGGTTCGGATAGACATCGACTTGAACTGGATCCGAGACAATTTCCGCGACCGCGTCATACGGTCTCGGCTGCGGGAGCGGGAAGCCGCCGTTGATGCCTTCCACGTCCTCAACCCAGACGCATTCGCCCATGGCACCGGCGTTCAAGGCCTCAAGAAGGTCGGTGGTGCCGTACTGCGCCTCGTCAAGAACCCATGAAGTCGCCGAACCGCCTTCATCAAACGCGCTCGATTCAGGCAGATAAGTATAACTCGAACTTCCGATATTATAGACATAAGCAGGAATGTCTTCGTTGCCGTAATAATAGCAGTTACGTATGTCATTTTCATTATGAAAAGCCGGAATGATACGACCGTAAATCTGGTTTGTCAGATTCGGGTTGACAGGTTTTATGATTTGTCCAGCGTTATACACATTATACACGAAGCCGCTTGTCGGAGAGCCGGTGATGCCGCCCATCTGTGCGGTTGAAGGATCGGGGATATCCATAATTCCGATAAGGTTTCCCGTGTTGAAACAGTTGGAGATGGAGCCGTCGCTGCCCGCAATGCCGCCCACTAAAATCATGTCGCAAAATGCGTCACCAGTGACTGTGGCCATGTTGCCACTCATGCGGATAGTGGTGAAAATAGGCGTCCCGATGATACCTCCTGCGTTGCTGCCGCCTGTCACCTCACCGGTCGGGTAGTTGAAGCAGTACTCAATCAAGCCGAAGGAACCGCCCTGCCCCACCATGCCGCCGGCGGTAATTGTTCCGGAGACCTTGCCGTAGTTGTCGCAATGGCGGATGATGAACGAGCCTTGGCCGACGATGCCGCCCGCCGCGTTGGTGTTCCACATGTCGCCGACCTCGCCGTTGTTCACGCAATGCTCGATCGCGAAGACACCGTTGTTCATTTCCGTATATCCCGCGATGCCGCCAAGAAACATTACGCCATCGGTGACGTATGCGTTGTTGACACAGTTTCTTATGAAAACGGTGTCGTTGTCATTGTCATCTGCAATATAATGTCCGGCTATGCCACCGACCTTGCTTCCGTAAGCCCTCACCTCGCCGCTCACGGTGCAGCCTTCGATGTCGGTGTTGAACGCCTCGCCGACGACAATGCCCGTACTCGCCCCCTGCGTCACGCTGGCGTTTTCGATTATGAGGTTTCTCACCTCGGCGGAATATGTGCATCCGAACAGGCCAATGACATCGGCGTTGTCAACATGCATGTCGCTTATCACGTGGCCGTCGCCGTCGAAGACACCCATGAAAGGATAGGCCGGCTCCACGACATAGCTTATCTGGTTAAGCCATGTCACCTTCACAGTCCCGGCAGCCGTCCACATCTGCCCGCCAGCGCCGTTCAGGTTGATGTCGCCGGTGAGGATAAAATGCGCCTCGCTGTTCACACCATTATTAATATCGTATGCGAACAACGCCAGCTGTTCCGCCGTTGCGATCTGATAAGGGTTTTCAGGGGTGCCGTCGCCGCCGTCGTACGAACCGGCAACGGTGCCGTCCCAAGGAGTCTGCGCCCCGCACTCCATGAAAATGAATGCGAATGCCAACAGCGCACAGACCTTTTTCATTTGATTTGAATTTGTCAATTTTTTCTTCATGATTTTGAAATTTTGTTGTTCAACCATTTTTGTATTTCTCGCAAAATTATACAAAATTTCCTCAAAAGAAGCAAAGTCAGCCCACGTAATGGCATTTGTCCCACCTATCGCATTTCATCATTCTGATTTTCAATATTTTAATTTTGAATGAAAATAAAATTGTCGCACCTTGTTCTTAAAAATTTTCTTTATTTTTGCATTCTAAAATCAAAATTCAAATGAGAAAAATCCTGAATATTTTCACCATCATCATTTTTGCTTCGACAGCATTTTTTTCTTGCAAAAATGAAAACAGCGAGCAGATTGACGACCTTCTTTTCAAGATTCAAAGTCATGCAAAAGCCGACGAAAACGATCTGGCAACGCTCGATTCCATCGGCCAACTTAAACTGACGGAAGAACAGAAAGCGCATCGCAGCCTTCTGAAAATCCGCGCTTACTGGCTCATGGGCAGGCTTGACGAGCCGGACTCCGACACTTTAATTAAGGTTGTATCAGACTATTACGAAAACAGCAGGGATTATTACATGAAAGCCAAGGCTTATTACATATTGTTCCGCATTGATTACGATGTCAATAATGGTGTTGACCCTGACAACACGAATATGCTTCTGAAGGGCTTGAATGCCATCAACAAAGCCAAGAAAGTTGACAGCCGCATCGTCAAATACAGCGGAATCCCCAACGCTGACGATAAAGTCATCATTGAGAACCAGAAACATTGGATTTTGCTTGGACTTTCCAACTCATATCGAGGGATCGGGCGTTACGACGATGTGTTGAGCGTGACTACCGAGGCGGTGAATTTTTTCGAGAAACACGACATCGCCGTACCGGCATTTTGCTACAGTCAGATTGGCATCTGCCATTTCATCAACGGCAACGACAGCTGCGCCTATTATTGCAAAAAAGCACTTGACCTCAACATGCAGACAGACGATTACGCGATGATTTCCAATTCAATGTTCTTTTACGGGGTGTGTTTCAGGAAAAGCAACCCGAAAAAAACTCTTGAAATCTATAAAGAGGCAAACCGCATCGCATACGAAAACAATGTCAGACAAAAGTACGATGCCGAAATCGGACAACTATATTATGAGTTAAACGATTATGATTCAGCACTTTATTACACAAACCGCGCCTTGGAAGCACACGACGGCAAAGAGCCGTTAGACCCCAATTTGCGAAACATTTACAGGACATTGTTCAAAACCCATTTGATGAAAGGCGATTACGAGGAAGCCACCATATACGCAAACAAATGTATTTCAATATTTTATAACGACAGGGAACGAGAAGAAACCGGGGTCGCATTAGAAGATTACAGGAAGAAAGTTGAGAATGAAAACAAAATTTACGCGAAAAAAATCAAAGTCACAACATACTTGATATTTGCAATCACCTTCGTTGTCATCATATTGATTATCATAATTATATCTCAAAAGATCATGCGAAGGAAAGAGTCGGAACGCATGTCGGCATTGCAGCTTTCGATGCGGCAGAGGCAAAACGTGCAGGACAATTGGCTCGTAAACAACAAGGTTTACAAGAAAGCGGTTTCGTTGGAGAAAGGGATTTTCGACAAATCGCTTGTCTTGTCGGACGGCGACTGGAAGGAATTCGTCAACATCACAAACATTGTTCACAATGGTTTCGTCATGAATCTAAAGGAGTTACATCCATCGTTGACTGAAAACGACATTGAAGCATGTTGTTGCAGCCGGTATGGTTTCAACGACAAGACCATCGCGGCTTTGTGCGGGATTGAGACCCGCTCGTTCAAGCGGCACCGCCAGCGTATCATGGAGAAACTCGGTGGCGAGAAAGGATTTCATGAGATGATGAAAGAGTTTTAATCCTTAATCACCTCGCCGTAGCAGTCGAAATAGTCGGCCTGAACAATCTTCACGGTAACGAAAGTGCCGAGTTCCAACTTATTGTCTTTCTTTGAGATAAGGACCTCGTCGTCAACTTCAGGCGAGTCGTACTGGGTGCGGCCGACGTAATAATCGCCTTCGGTGCGGTCGATGAGAACCTTTTCGGTTCTGCCCAAGCGTTTTGAATTGATTTCCAACGAAATATCCTGCTGGACATCCATGAATTTGCTCACGCGAGCCTGTTTCACGTCTTCCGGCACGTCGTCCTCAAGTTCGTAAGCCGGAGTGCCTTCCTCGGCGGAATAGGCGAAAACGCCGGCGCGCTCGAACCGCATCTCTTTTATGAAATCGATGAGTTCATTAAACTGCTCCTCCGTTTCGCCCGGAAAACCGACGATAAACGTGCTTCTGAAGGCAATGTCAGGAACGTAGCTTCTCACTTTCTTCACGAAACTGATGGTCTGCTCGCGGTCAACGCCACGGCGCATAGCCTTGAGAATCTGTGTATTAACGTGTTGCAACGGCAGGTCGATATAATGACACACTTTCGGATTGTCGCGCATGAGTTCGAGAAGCTCGTCCTGAAATCCGAGCGGGTAGCCGTAATGAAGCCTCACCCACTCTATCCCTTCAATCTCGGTGATTTTCCGCACAAGCTCGACGATATGCGATTTCCCGTCGAGGTCGTAGCCGTAATAAGTGAGATCTTGCGCTATGAGAATCAGTTCCTTGACGCCTTTCCTGGCGAGAAGCCGCGCTTCTTCAAGAAGGTTCTCCATCGGCACCGACTTATGCTCGCCGCGGATCAGCGGGATGGCGCAGAAGGCGCAGCGACGGTTGCAGCCCTCGGAAATCTTCAGATACGCATAATGCGACGGTGTCGAAAGTACGCGCCCGCAGCAATAATCCGGGTTGCAGTCCGACTTAAGTATCTCGGCCGCAACATGTTGAACCGGCTCGACGCCAAAGAACGCATCGACTTCATGAATCTCGTTCTTCAGTTCTTTCCTGTAACGTTGCGAGAGGCAGCCCATCACATACAACCTCTTGATTTTGTTTTCTTTACGCAATTCCGCATATTCAAGAATCGTGTCGATTGACTCCTCCTTCGCGTCGCCGATGAAGCCGCATGTGTTGATAATCACGACATCGCACTTGCCGTCGCTGTCGTGGACGATTTTATATTTCTCACTTAAAAGAGCCGCGAGATGCTCGGAATCGACTTTGTTTTTCGAGCAGCCGAGCGTCACGATATTCAAAACTTCTTTCCGCATTCCTAAAACTCCTCAAACTTCTGACAACCTCAAGCACCTAATTAAACAAACTGTTCACAAACTCCTGTCTATCAAATATTTGCAGGTTTTCCATCTTCTCTCCCACTCCGATGTATTTCACCGGAATCTTGAACTGGTCGGAGATACCGATGACGACGCCGCCCTTGGCTGTTCCGTCGAGTTTGGTGAGAGCCATGGCCGTGATGTCGGTCGCCGCCATGAACTGTTTGGCCTGTTCGATGGCGTTCTGGCCTGTCGAGGCATCGAGCACGAGAAGTACCTCATGCGGTGCGTCGGGGACGACTTTCTGGCAGACTTTCTTGATTTTCGAAAGCTCGTTCATCAGATTGACTTTATTGTGAAGACGTCCTGCGGTGTCGATGAGCACAACGTCAACGTCTTGAGCCACAGCCGATTTCACCGTATCGAAGGCGACTGACGCCGGGTCTGCGCCCATGCCTTGAGTGACGACAGGAACGCCGACGCGGTCGGCCCAGATCTTAAGCTGGTCAACGGCAGCGGCGCGGAATGTGTCGGATGCGCCGAGCATCACCTTGAAGCCGGCGCGTTTGAAGTTATATGCAAGTTTCCCGATTGTAGTAGTCTTTCCCACACCATTGACACCGACGACCATGATGACGTACGGCTTCTTGTCTTCAGGAATGCGGAAAGTGCTTCCGTCGCCGGAGTTGTTCTCCTGCAGCAAAGCCATGATTTCCTCACGAAGGATTCTGTTCAACTCGTTGGTTCCGAGATACTTGTCACGAGCGACTCTGTCCTGGACACGTTTTATGATCTTCAATGTCGTGTCAACGCCGACATCAGAAGTAATGAGGATTTCCTCAAGATTGTCGAGGACATCATCATCGACGGTTGACTTTCCGACGATGGCTTTCGCGACACGGTCAAAAAAGCTGACACGTGTTTTCTTCAGGCTCTGGTCAAGGTCTTCTTTGGCCTGTTCGACTTCCTCCTTAGTGATTTCCTTCACTTCAGGCTCCTTCACGACGACATCGTTCACCGGCTGCCCGACATTGGGAGTTTCAGCCTTCTCTTCTTTTTGAATTTCTTCAACTTTTGTTGTAACATTTTGATTTTCAGGAGTTACAACAGATTCCTGATTTTCTTTCTTTCTCTTGAAAAACGAAAAAAGACCCATATTTAATAATTTAAAATTTCCGCAAAGATAGTAAAAATATCAAAGCGATTTCATAAAATTTCGTCACGCCGATTATGCATACTTCATGCGATATTCAACAAAAATCAGCAAGAAAACACACTAAACCACAAAAAGCTCTCCCGCCGAAACGGGAAAGCTATTCTGAATCAATTCAAAGAATAATCAATTATTTCTTTGCAATGTATTCCTGAACCATGTCATTCGGGACAACTGCTTCATCGAAGTAGTATGCGCCTGTCTTTTCAGACTTCTTCATCTTAATGACCTTGGTATATTCTCTACCTGTCAAGTGCAATGATGCAACTGCTTTCTTTGCCATATCTAATAACTATTTAATTTCTTTATGAACTGTGACTCTCTTAAGGATTGGGTTGTACTTTCTGAGTTCCAATCTCTCTGGGGTATTCTTCTTATTCTTCGTTGTTACGTAACGAGAAGTTCCCGGAATGCCGGTGGCTTTTTGCTCTGTGCACTCAAGGATGACCTGAACGCGCGCGTCTTTAACTTTCTTTGACATATCTCTATTCCTTTCAAAATTCGGAGTGCAAAATTACAAATATTTTCATAATATTCACAACAATTGACTCAAAAATTTTTCAACTTTTTATTATTACGTTAATTATTTAATTATCAAATTATTATCTTATTCTTTGTTGATAATTTTATTGACCAACGCAAGGATTTCAGCTTCTTTTGCAATCGCGGCGGCCTCTATTTTCGCACCTTCAGCAACGATATTGTCAGCAAATGCTCTGTCTTTAAGACCAGCGGCGTTGATTTTGACATTGAGATAAGCTCCCATGACAGCGCTTCTGCAACACAATGCGCCGACGCCAGCGTCTGACACCGAAGCCGGGTTTCCTTCCTTCGCCATCGCCTCGACGACATCGAACGCCTTGAACGCCACATTCATGGTCTTGAAAGGCACCTGTGTCGCATACTGTGACGCAAGTTCGAGGGCTTCCATCCTCGCGGCCTTGTCGGCGTCGGTCTTCTTAGGCATCTGCAACGCCGCCATGATCTTGTTGAAGGCGTTGGTGTCCTCGTCAACCAAAGCAAGCAGTTCGTCCTTGATGACCTGACCTTTCTCGGCCCACTGCGAGAACTCCTCCCAGCGGTCGTCCCAGCCCGGCTTGTGTGACGACAGGTTGGCAACCATCGTGCCGAGAGCCGCACCGAGGGCACCCATGTAAGCGGAGATCGAGCCGCCGCCCGGAGCCGGGCTTTCGCTCGCCGTCTCGTTCGCGAAACCGGTGCATGTCATGTCAACGAGCTTCTTCTCGCTGCTGTCTTCGATAAGATATTCGATGACTTTCTCCTTCGGGTTGAACGGTTTCAAATCGTCAAGGCCCATCGACTTGACGGCGATCTTCATGATCTCATCCTCGCTGATGCCGAGTGAACGCTGCTGTTTCGCGAGATAATATTTACCTGCGTCGATGAGGACTCTCTTCGGAATCAGGCCGACGATTTCGGCACCAGTGACGCGGACACCTCTCGCCGCGGCCTTGGCGCATACCTCGTCGAAGCACACGTGAACCGGCGACACGTTGATGTTGGTGATGTTCATCGAGACCTGCGCGATGCCGTAAGCGTCGATGAACCAACCGATTGCCTTCGTACCTTTAAGAGTGCCCGGGATCATGATGGTGTTGCCGTTCTCGTCCTTCATCGGCTTGTCTGTCACCTTCGGCCCCACTCTCTTCGGGCGGCCTTTCTCACGGACGTCGAACGCGATGGCGTTGGCGCGGCGTGTCGAGGTAGTGTTGAGGTTATAGTTGATTGCGATGAGGAAGTCGCGTGCGCCGACCTGCGTGGCGCCTGTCTGTGCGACGTGTTCGTTCCACTCATTGGGGCCGAAGTCAGGCTTCCATTCCTCTGTCCCGAGGCGGCTTGCCAGCGACTCGTACTCGCCTGTGCGGCAGTAAGCGAGGTTCTGGCGTTTCGGCTGGAACGCCGCGCTCTCGTAGCAGTAAATCGGGATGTTGAGTTCTTCGCCGAAGCGTTTTCCCAATGCGCGTGCGTATTCGACGACCTCGCTCATCTCGATGTTCGACACCGGGATGAGAGGGCAGACATCGGTAGCACCCTGACGCGGGTGTGCGCCGTGGTGGTTGCGCATGTCGATGAGTTCGGCGGCTTTCTTCACAACGCGGAACGCGGCCTCGCACACGTTTTTCGGTTCGCCGACGAAAGTGATGACGGTGCGGTTCGTCGTCGCACCCGGGTCAACGTCAAGCAGTTTCACGCCTTCGACCTTCTCGATCTCGGCTGTCACCTGATTAATGATGTTCATATCGCGGCCTTCGCTGATATTCGGAACACATTCAATTAACTGTTTCATGGTTTTATATTTTTATTAATTACTATTGATTTATCACTTTATAAGTACGATTCTTATTCCCTCCTTGTGCAGTCAAATATCCAAACTCGGTCAACTGACGCAAATAACGTTTAGCCGTAGTTGCAGTAAATCCAAACTGTTGTATAATCTCTTCAGTGGTAATCTCCTCTTTATCGGCCACAAAATTCAAAATATCGACCAATTTATCCGCCAAAGATGGTTTTATCGACCATTTATCGACCAATTTCTGTTTCAAACTTTGTTTATCGACCACTTTATCCGTTGTCGATTTGACAAACCAATCGATATCCGACTTAAGATGTTTAACATGCAGTTTTGCCATACAATCGATAAAAACATCAGCATTTTCATCTTCACGAGAGTCATTGAGAGCCTGAATATATTCGGATCTTTCCTCTTTTAGAACCTTTGTCGGCAATGCGCCATACTCCATCTGAAGCAGATTCATCAGAAGCCGGCTTGTACGACCGTTACCGTCAGCCCAGGGATGAATGGTAACCAATTCATAATGCGCCCAAAAGCTCAGATCATAAACAGCGCAAATGTCAGAAGCATTTATTTCCCTGCGGCGTTTGTTCAACTCTTCACAAAAAGCAGCCAGTTTTGCCGGAACTTTTTGATATGACATATACGACTCGCCTCCAATGCCAGCTGTCACATTCAATTTCCGCAATTCACCTTTTGCTGCCGAGAAGTCGCCACCCATCGCATGATATTCACCGCCAGTGTGCGCCATGACTTTTGACGCGAGCGTTATAAGACTGTCAACAGTGATTGGAGCATGGTGCCTGATCCATTGCATACCGTATTCGTATGCCGCCTTCAAATCGAGGTTCATCATCTGCTCCGTCAAGGTTCTCTTGCCGCTGGTTATGCCTTCGTCGAACAGAAGCTGCGCCTCGATTTCGGTCACTGTCGAGCCCTCGATGGCTGTGGAATGGGTAATAATAGAGTACAGATAGAACTTCTGGAAGTCTATCTGCTCAGTTATGCCCAATGCCTTGTATTCCTTGAGCACGCCCAGCAACTCGTCTGCCAATTCCCGCTTCATCCGGACCATTTTTGAAACCTGCAAAAATACAAAAAATTTCAATGTAAAACCATTTAGTCACGAATTTGACAAAAATCAAAAACTGATTGCGTCAAGGAAATCCATATAATTAAGAGGAGTAACTGTCACTATTTGCACGCCAGGATAAGCCTTATTAAAAGTCGGGTTGGATTTGACTTTCTTATTGACATTCCACTTGAATTCATACGCATACAACTTGCCATCATATTCCTCCAAATAATCAATTTCCTGCATTTGTGTTGTACGCCAAAAATAACTGTTGACATAACGCGACGAGTATTGATTGTTTTTGAGGCGTTCACTTACCAGATAGTTTTCCCACAATGCTCCTATATCCTGACGGGTAGAAACGTCTGCATAATTGTTAATCAGCGCATTACGGATGCCGTTATCATAGAAATAAATTTTACGGGCATGTTTCAATTCATTGCGCAGATTACGACTGAACGAACTTAGACGAAAGACGACCTTGGCTTGCTCCAGCAAAGTGATATAGTTACCTATCGTCTCTTTATCTAAACCTACGATCTGTGCCAATTCGGTGTAATTGACCTCGCTTCCCATTTGATAAGCCAACGCCTGCAACAACTTAAGTAATTTCTCCGGCTTTTTTATCCGTTCCCATTGCAGCACATCTTTATATAAATAACCGTCTGCCAACTGCGAGAGAATTTCTTTTTCCTCACCAGGGTGACAGACCACATCAGGATAAGAACCATAAACGAGCCGAACAGGTAAGGCGGTCTGTTCCTGAATCAGACCGAAATGTTCCTGCAATTCAAAGAAAGACAACGGGTATAAAGGATATTCATACTTGCGTCCGGTAAGCGGTTCATTGATTGTATTCGCCAACTCCAAAGCAGAACTGCCTGTCACTAACAATTGAATATTCGGCATATTATCCGTAATCAGTTTGAGTTGCAAGCCGATATTTTCAATTCGCTGCGCTTCATCAATCACAATACATTCGTATTGCTTCACCAAACTTGGCAGACGAGAGATCGTGAGACTTTGAACAATATTGCGCACGTCCATGTCATCCGCATTAAGCCAAAGCGCACGGTCTTGGTCCTTAATCAGTTCCTTCAGCAGGGTCGTCTTGCCTGTCTGACGCGCACCAATTAAGATAATTGCCTTGCCTTTATGCAGTTTCTCCTGCAAAATGGATTGTAGTTGCCGTTGTATCATAAATCGTAAATTTTCGGCAAAGGTACAGCTTTTATCTGAATATTTCAAATTTTTGAGACAAAATTATAATTTTTGGCGATTATATCCGCCGAATATTATGATTTTTAGCGATTACATCCGCCGAATATTATAATTTCCGGCGATTATATCCGCCGAATATTATGATTTTAAGGTTTTAAACTGCCAATTGGAACAACATACACACCATCCTGACGACAATAAGCATACTGACCTATGCCCGTTAAGACCATCATAAACGATGGCGCGTTCATCTTATCCGTGTCGATCTTAGCGGACAGTGTTTTAAGGGCAGTTGCTCCTTTTTCTATATTATCTGCGCCTCCCAATTTGATTTCAACAAGTCCGTATGAGCCATTGCGACGATGGAGAACAGCATCACACTCCAAGCCGTTTTTATCGCGAAAGTGGAAAACATCCCCATCTAAAGCATCGGCATAAACACGTAAATCGCGAATAGCCAAGGTCTCAAAATAAAAGCCGAAATCAATTAAATTGTTCAATAAATCTTTTGGTCCTATCCCCAATGCCGATGTAGCGATACTGGGATCTACGAAATAGCGTGTATCACTGGTTCGTATAGCCGTTTTACTGCGCAAATTGGGATTCCAAGCCCGCATGTCCTCTTCTAAAAATATCTTATTCAGCACCCTTACATAATCCTCCACCGTGTCTGTACTGATGGTGGTGTTTTCATTATTGACTATGTCTGCACGAATAGTGGTGTAAGGGATCTGTTTGCCTTGGTTACGGGCCAGACTTCGGATGATGCGCGACATCGTATTGGAATCGCGTCTGACATCATCCACCTTGGATATATCCGAATTGAGCACTGCTTTCAGGTAGGCTTGCGGAACATGAAGGGCGGCTCGCTCAGATAACGAAAGCGCTCCCGGCCATCCGCCACGGCAAGTAAGATATGCCAATCTGTCCAAATCTATTGTGGCTGCACCATCAGGCATCGCTCCATTGAATAATGCTTGAAGACTGACGTCACCGGTGCTGTCTCCTGACTCCCAAAGCGACATGGTGCGCATTGTGATCCAGTCGAAGCGACCGGCGCCACTATGAAAAATCTGTTTCTTGTCTTTCTCCTTTGGAACGGAGGAACCAGTAAAAATAAATTGTCCGACATGCTCCGGTCGATGGTCAATCTCAAAACGTGCAGCATCCCACAATTGTGGGGCCAATTCCCACTCGTCAATCACTCGTGGAGTGTCACCTTCCAACAAACGCTTTATGTTGGTCTGCGCCAGCGAAAGATTCTGCTCCTTTTGCGTCGGATCGTCCATATAGAGGACACTTCCGGCATGATGAACGGACGTGGTGGTCTTGCCACACCACTTCGTTCCCTGCACAATGACGGCACCCATTGCCTCTAAACTTTCAGACAACAATTGGTCTGCAATTCGCGCTCTGTAATCTTCCATTTGTGTTATATTCGCAATTCAGGCGCAAAAGTACTAAAAATAAATGATATACGTAAACAAATTTGTTATTTTTCTTTACTTTGTTCACCCAGTTGGCCAAATTTCGTTCACCCAGTTGGCCAAATTTCGTTCACCCAGTTGGCCAAATTCTGTTCACCCAGTTGGCGGTAATTAGCAAGCACTGATTGTGTTCTACTCCGAATTTTTGAGACAAAATCATGATTTTTGGCGATTATATCCGCCGAATATTATGATTTTTGGCGATTATATCCGCCGAATATCGGGAAACCACAACGAGCTTTCGGAAGAGCGGAAGAAAAAGCTGACCGATGGGTTTTATAAGGCATGAAGCATACGGCAAACAGAAAGGGCGAACCGCTAAGATTCACCCTCGCTTTTACGTCTGCCGTATTGCGCCAGCCTATCCCTCGCAAGGTTGCTCCCCAGCAGAATCCTGCTCCGTTTCGGCTAACTGGAACAAAACACCAACTTATAACGGACGTGATGCTATATCAGGAAGACAAACACCCTGATTTTTGTCCATTAGCACATAACGTCTCTGAAAAAACTAATATTTGTCCATTACACCTAAAATTCGGGTACATTATTACCACCATCCTTTGCCTTTACAACTTGGACAAGTCGTATGATAATGACTGTCAGGAACAGTCTTTCCGCATTTATTACAATATTTTGTATTTCCAAAAGAGATACCGTCATTATTTATCACCTCACCAGTTCCGTTACAAAGGCCACATTTGTGTTGTTGTGGAGTCGTCACATTACCATTATTTGAACTTCCGCCATTATATGAGTCACGACCACCTACGTTATCATATCCACCCCAGCCTTGATATACAGAAGGCGGGGGAACCACAACAGAACCTCCATTGTTGGAACTTGACGAAGAAGGCTTCCTGACAAGTGAACAAGTTGTTTGCCCTGCGGGTGCCGTGCCTCGTTTATAAACATACACATCACCATTTTCAAGCACGACGTTCAAAACGCTTTTGTCGGCATTAAACTTGAAATCGGCGTTCTTTCCCCAATAGCTGGAACCTTGATAAAGCGAATATTGTGAATTGCTGTATGCTACATTCAGTTTCATCGTGCCATGATTTACTCCAACACCATGATAGTCCGATTCAAAGCACAAATTGCCTGTGAAAGTGATGAATTGTCCGCCTGACACATTGGTTGAAGATTTTCCATTCTCCATCTTGCGTGTCAGTTTGTAATAGCGCACATCTTGTGCCGAAACCATAGAAAAACCGAACAGCAACAGCACTAAAATTAATGAGTGTTTAATCATTGAGGAAGTCATAGTTTACGGCTTTTGGAAGAAGGTCTTCTTTGGGAACTCTGGAATAATATCTTTTTGTTCCTGTAGAACCATCATAATTATCCTTCTTTTCAAACCATTTGATAAATGAAGACATATCTGTAGAAAATGCGATATAATCATAACCAACAAAAACAGTCGTCGGAGTCATACCAAACATCGGAACACCTCCCCAAGTTGGATATTCTTCACGGGTTCTTTTTTTTCGATATACTACTCTTGAAGAAGTTGATTTTTGAGCATCATATTCATAAAAAACATTCCAATTACACAACATATCATCATCATAAAAGCTTTCCGATTTTGCAAGATCTTTTCTCACTTTTTGTGAGTGAGGAACTTCCTTAATCCACGCTTTATCATTCATGTAGTCGAATCTCACCACATATTGGATTTCTGACGAACCTGCTTTTGCATAGAAACAAGCTTCACTACAATAGATTTGTGCCTTAGCCACACTTGCAAGCCCCATAGTCATGCAAAGCACGACCAGCCATTTGAAATTTCTTGTTTTCATTGTTAAATCTCCTTTTTGTTTAACTTTTGATTTAAAATAATTTTATTATTAAACCTTTTCAGCCGGCAGATTCCCGATACCGGACATTATTTTAAAAATCATGAGACCATAAAAGAAAAAGCGCGGGAATCTGCACCTTGCCTATCCCGCTTATTGAGGCTCTCGCATTGCCCATCGATCGAGGATAAGCAATGTCGAAGCCCACGCAGAACGCCTATATCATCAGGTGTCGGGCGACACCTTAATATATAACAATCCCTTGGACATCAGCCCACTGCCTTATCATGCGATCGATTAAGAACTTGCGAGATTCCAATAAGCCGCAGATAAAACGTCAGCACAACGTTTTTCCAATATGTCTGTCACCCACCCAAGCCCTTGCGGACTCCGACAAATGACGGCGCAAAAATACAAAAATTTTTATTCGGCGAAAGATCAATACAAAAAAAATGCCGCTTTTTTAAACGGCATCAACGACGGTGACAATTCAGAACTCTTGCCTCAACCAAATTCCCATGACGGGGTCAGACAGTTTTATCAACTTGTTTTCTTCAATCACCAAATCCTTATCAATCAACGCCCTCCTGATTATCGCGACGTTGGCGGATGAGTTCAGTCTGTACGTTTCAATTATTTTTGAGGATGAAAAGCCCTCATGCACGCCGTCGGCCACAGCACGCAAGAAACCCATCTGACCAACCGTAAGGTTCTCCGTCTTGCTTTCAAAGACCTCACGGCATTGGTCAACAAGCTCATTTTGAGCCGCATCGAGGATTTCTTCAGTAACCGCACTCTCAGTCCGCTGAAACACATACCACGACAGCTGCTGCACATACGACGAATTTCCATCAACCTTGTCAACTATCCATTCCGCCTGCTCGTCCGTTATTGTTTTCTTCGCCTCGCTGAATCTTGAGGTTATGTATTGTATCCAATAATTCACCGGGATCCTTTGCAGATACATGATGTCGCCGAATTTGTAAAAAGGCTTTGAGGTGTCGTCGAAAAGCGACTCCATCATGTGCTTCCTGCTCCCGATAAGACAATAGGAAGTGAGTTCATGATGTTGCCAGACGGAGCGCAACATCGTCTGAAAGCTCAAGGAATCCTGATATCTCCCGATTTGCTGGAATTCATCTATGCAGACAATCACCCTGATTTTTTTCTTCGTCGCTATTTTTTCTGGCAGTTGCAACAGGTCTTCCATAGAGTTTTCCCTTGGGAAATATTGCAGTTTCAACGACAGTTCCCCTGACATATCCGCCGAGGCATTAATCCCAAAACTGATACGGCTCAAAAACGATTTTGCATTTTCAAGCCATTCTTCCATTTTATTTGAAGTCTGGGTCAATACAGCCGACGCGAAACGCTCACAGAAATCCTCCGCACAACGGCATTGATGCACATCAACATAAACTATCTTTAACTTTTCGCACTCCGCCTGCGTTTTAGCTTTCTTCACCAATGATGTCTTCCCCCATCTGCGAGGTGATACAATGAAGGTGTTCACTCCATACCTGAAGTTTGACACCAATTTTGCCGTCTCATTTTCCCTGTCAGTGAAAGCGTCTCCGCTCACCGTTTTCCCAAATACAAAAGGAGTTTGCATGATATAATATTTTTATTGCTAATAAACTTATTACTAATAAACTTATTACTAATAATCAGATTGCAAAAATAATTAAAAATATTATACAATTTGAATAATCTGAAAAAAATTCAAAAAAAATGCCGCTTTTTCAAACGGCACCTTTTCAAACTCCAAACTCCACTCTCAACTCTCCACTCCCAACTCTCCACTCCCAACTCTCCAAACTCCACTCTCTCATCTAATAACTTTTCCTTTCAGAATCATCTTTTCAACCTTGTTCGCGCCATAGTAATACGGCATGAATTCGAGCTGTGTCATTGGTTTGGTGATTATTACGTTTGCGATCTTGCCTTTGGTTATCGAGCCGAGTTCCTCGCTCACGCACATCGCATAAGCGGTGTTCAATGTCGTGGCGTTGAGAGCCTCCTCCGGTGTCATCCTGTAACGGATGCAGGCGCACGACAGCACGAACTGCATATTTCCTGACGGCGACGTCCCCGGGTTGAAGTCCGACGCCATGGCCACCGGCAGACCCGCGTTTATCATGTCGCGCACCGGCGAGAGCGGGAGGTTCAGGAAGAAGGCGCAGCCCGGCAGCACCGTCGGCATCGTCTCCGAGCCTTTCAGCGCCTCGATCTCGGCCTTGCCCATCTGTTCGAGGTGGTCAACGCTGATGGCGCCGTACTTCACCCCGACCTGCACGCCGCCCGACACCGCCATCTCGTTGGCGTGAATCTTCGGCCTCATGCCGTATTTGATGCCCTGCATGAGAATGCGTTCTGTGTCCTCGCAGGTGAAGAAGCCCTTGTCGCAGAACACATCGATGAAGTCGGCGAGGTCTTCGGCCGCCACCATCGGTATCATCTCGTTGATGACCAGGTCAACGTAGTCCTCCTGATGACCGCGGTACTCCATCGGGATGCCGTGTGCGCCGAGGAAATTGGATTTTATCGTCAGCGGCGAGTCCTCCTTCAGGCGTCTGATGACGCGCAGCATCTTCAGCTCGCTCTCGGTGGTGAGGCCGTAGCCGCTCTTGATCTCGACAGCTCCGGTGCCCATGCGCATTATCTCTTCGAGGCGCATCATCGCCGACTCGTAAAGCTCGTCTTCGCTTGCGGCGGCTGTTGCCTTGGCGGAGTTGAGGATTCCGCCGCCGCGTTTCGCGATGTCCTCGTAACTAAGTCCGCGGATCTTGTCGCAGAACTCCATCTCGCGCGAGTTCGCATAGACGAGGTGCGTGTGCGAGTCGCAGAACGCCGGAAGCACGAGGCCGCCTTTGGCATCGACGACACGCTTCTCCGCCGCGAGATATTCCTGCATTTTCGGGGAGTCCATAATGCCGTAGTCGGCAATCTTGCTGCCTTTTATATAAAGGTATGCGTTTTTTATCCTTCCCAGCTCCGCCATCTCGATTCCGGCTTTCATCAGGCTGCCGTCTTCAAGGACGCCGCAGAGCTCTTTGATATTCGTTATTAACATGTTTTAAAATTTTTAAAAGTGTGGAGTTTTAAGAGTTAAGAGTGGAGCTGGAATGGAAAACTCCACTCTCAAAACTCCACTCTTAACACTAATAACAGGAACTATCTTCCTTCAAAGAGTTTCTGCCAGTTCTTGTACTCGCGTTTCTTCCACGGGCCGTTGTGATAGACGTATGAGGCGATCATCGGGATGACGGTGGTGCCTTCGGCATAGACCATCTGCTGGAGCTTCTCGCTCACCTTGCCCCATGAACCTGCTTCGAGCAGTGTCGATGACGAGCAAGCGCCGTCGCGGACATCGGCGACAGTGATCTGGATGGCGTATTTGTGCATCGGGACGTCATAGCCGAGGATTTCGGCGCATACGACGGTGTCCTGCGCGAAGTTCTTAGGCGTGCCGCCGCCGACCATGAACAAGCCTGTCTGCGGGGCCGCCATCTTGATTTCCGTCAGTTCGATGAAGTCGCGGACGGAGTCGATGCTGACGTATTTCTCGTTTTTATGTGTGCGTTCCCACTGGTGTTTTCCGATGCCGAAGCCCGCCGACGAGTCGCTGAATGCCGGGCAGAACATCGGGACGCCGCACTCGTAACATGTCTGGATGAGGCTGTCCTTCTTCACGCCGTGGCCGTCATGCAGCCATTTGCCGAGATTCCACAGGAACTCGCGTGACGAGTACGGACGCGGTTCGAGGATGTTTGAAAGCTCGTATGTGGCGTTGTCGCAGGCCTGGAGCTGTTCCTCGTCAATGAACGTGTCGTAGATGCGGTCGATGTAAAGTTCACGGAGCTTAGTGTCAGCGATGACGTTCTCTTTCTCACCGATATAATGTTTGAAACCGAGAGCCTCGAAGAGGTCCATGTCGATGACCGAAGCGCCTGTCGAGACGACGACGTCAATCATCTTGTTGCGAACCATGTCAACGTAAACCTGCATGCAGCCTGCCGCCGATGTCGAGCCGGCGAGCGTAAGGATGTTGGTGCATTGTTTCTCCTTGCACATCATCATGAAAATGTCGGCTGCGCGGGCCGTGTCGCGTGAGGTGAACGACATCTGGCGCATCGCGTCGATGATTTCCGTTGAGTCATACTTCTTGATGTCAATGTGCTTGACCTCGTTCTTCAGAAGGTCTTTTTTCTCTAATTTTCTTGCCATTTCTATTTTTTTTAATGATGAATTATTTTCTTTTTTAAAATTGCAAAGATACGATTATTATGAAAATTAATGTACTTTTGCAAAAATTTATTTTGATGAGAAAAACATTAACGTTAGCAATAATTTCAATGATGCTGTTTTCGGCTTGCGGAAACTCCGGTGAAGACGGCAAAAAAGACGATGACAAAGCCGGCAAGACAGAGATAACAAACTCAAAATCAACGGAAAACAAAAGTTTCGTGAAAGAACTTTCATACAAGAAGTTCGTCAATGAAATCTGGAATTTTGAAAAGTCCGCCGACTCTTTTGCATACGAAGGCAAGCTCCCGTGCGTGATTGACTTCTACGCAACATGGTGCGGACCGTGCAGGAAAGTGGCGCCAATAATGGAAAAACTCGCCAAAGAATACAACGGCAAGGTCGCGGTTTACAAAGTTGATGTCGATGCCGAGCAAAAACTCGCCACAATATTGAATATCAGGAATATACCAACAGTTTTTTTCATTGAAAAAGGAAAACAGCCGAGCTATTCGGTCGGTGCGAAAGACGAGGTCTATTTCCGTGCCAGATTCGACAAATTGGTCAAATAAACGACCGACTCCGGCCCTTCATTGAACATCAGATCCAAGACCGAAAGATTCGGCACGAACGGCTGGCGGTCTCCAAAAACCTGATAATATTTCGGGAAGCCAGTCGTGTCAGGCGACCATTTCGACAAGGAGATTCTGCAATCCTCTTCAGAAACGATTCTTGAATAACCTTCCGTATATCTTATTTCCTTGTTGATTTTCAATATTTTAAGAATAAATTTCAAGCAAAATTCGTTCAATTCGACCAATGTCTCGAATTTCGTCCGGAACGCTTTCTCAAGATACGGGAAATAATAGTCGAAATACGGCGACTTGCGGTATGCGGCTTCAAGGCAACGCTGATGAATCTGCTGCCACGGCTCGCGGTAACTTATCGCGATGTCCTTTGTCATCGTATGATTTCCGTTCGTCTTGACAACCGGAACCGTCAAAGTCTGCAAGCCGTTGGCGGTCATCACATTACAACGGGTGCGACATGACTGCTTCTGATACGTCTCAAACAATTCAATTTCAGGTTTTTCGGATTTCAAAAACAACGCCGTCCATTGAATGTCAGGCATATACGCCGTAGGAAATATTTCTGCCATCTTAAATCACGTTCCTCGCCAAACAGCAAACTAATTAGGATATTCGATCCTCGGATGATACACGTTTACAAGTTTCTTTTTCAGCACCTTTTTCACATTATTTATGTCCCTGTAGGTCATGTCGGTGTTGTCAAACTGCCCGGCCTTGATCTGGCCGTCGATGATCCGGTCAACGAGTTCCGAGATCGAGGATTCGGTCTTGTCCTTCATGCTTCTCGAAGCGGCTTCCACTGCGTCGCACATCATCAGGACGGCGGTCTCTTTCGACGACGGAATCGGGCCGTGATACGTGAATGCCATCTCGTCAACATCAGGGTTATCATGCAATTCCTGACGGTAGAAATACTCGGTGCGGCTGGTTCCGTGGTGCATACGCACGAAATCAATAATCTGTTCCGGAATATGATATTCATGACAAATTTCAATGCCGTCAATGACATGGCTGATGATAATCTCGGAGCTTTCCACATTCGACAGATCTTCGTGCGGATTGTACATTCCGTTCTGGTTTTCAACAAAGAAATTAGGGTTCCTGATCTTGCCGACGTCGTGATACATGGCGCCTGTCCGGGCGAGCAACGCATTCCCGCCGATATGATAAATCACATCCTCGCACAGATCCGCCACCATTGTGACGTGCTGGAACGTCCCCGGTGCTTCCAACGACAGCCTTCTCAGCAACGGACTGTTTGTGTTGCTTAGCTCAAGCAGCGTGAGGTCGGTCACGAAACCGAAAACTCTTTCAATGAAAAATGTGATAGGCAGAGCCAGCATCGTGAGCATCGCGTTACCCGCATAAAGTTCAATGTCTCTTAAATATGACTTGTCGAAATCGCCGTCAAACACCAACGTAAAACCCGAACACACAATCAGATACGCGACAAACACAGCCAACGAAGCCTTGAAATACCCCGCTCTGTCTCTTCTTTTCGACATGAAATAAATCGCGACGAGCGACACCAGAAGCTGGATGAAGAAATACTGGAAAGGATTCGGCACGGCGAAACTTATCAGCAGCAGCGACATTATCTGCACGGCTATCGTAATCCTCGAATCGTAGAACGACATGAGCAGCATAGCCAGCAGCGAAACAGGAATGATATTGAAATAATCGTGCATGTATCTCACGACTGCATACGACACCAAAATCAACACAACCATCAGTGAAACAATCATAAACAGCAATTTCACGTGTGCGAACAAATCAGCATGGAACGATTTGATGACCATCAGCATTGTCAGAAAAACTATTGTGACAAGAAGCACCTGACCGAACACGACACTGTTGTTGTTCAAGAATGTTTCAGAATAAAGATTCTTGTATTCTTCCATCAAAGAGTTGATAATGATGTATTTATCTTCGGTGACGACCTCGCCTGTATTTATTATCAGTTCATCTTTCTGAACCATTCCGAATGTCGGCAGGATGCGGCTCCGGGCCAAATCTTTGGCCTGCGTCGTCATGCTCTCGGAATATATGACGTTTTGCCGCAACGAGCTGAGCACCAAGTTGCCGAGGAAAATCCTCATCTCGTCATCACAGACGGTGTCCAGCATCCTCTTCACGTTGCTCGTCGCCGACTGCATTGTAAACACGTCTTTTATGTCCATTTCCGTTGCAACCTTGTTTTTCACGACATCAACGAGATCGCCGGGTTTCAGGCTGCTCACAACGCCCAGATTGGAGGTGATCCCTGTCCCCTGTATCGAATCGAACGCAAACAAAACTGCGTTTTTGTATTTTTCCTTGTCGCGGTCCGTCCCGACATATTTAGTGTCAAAGAGATAAAGAAGCTGTTCCCTTCCGTTTTCAGCCGACGACACGTCATATACAAAAATCGGATGAACGCTCTTCTCCGCATTTTCCAGTTCGGTGTCATACTGCTCTACCGTTTTGTAAATCGGGAAATTGAAAGGAGCGTACAACGTTTCATGCCGCCAGGGGCGCATCTTCTGATATTCATACTTGAATTTCGTGCTTCTCGGCATCATTGACACCACCGCAACGACAGCAAGACCGAAAATCAAAAACTTCAACACGCCGTGATAACCATTCCTGATTTTCCCCATTGATTTTTCTAATTTACTCATATCCAATTCTTTATCTCAAACAATCTCGTAAAAATATTAATTTTTATGAAGTTGTAAAAGTACAAATTTTTCATGTATTTTTGCAAAAAAAGTTAAAAGTTTAATTTTTAAGTCGAAAAAAATCAGCGTAATGTTTGGAATCTGCAGATATTCAACGGTTTGCGTAAAGAGCGAGCCGTCACACTCAAGCGAACTCGTTACGGAACTTTTGTTCAATGACCTTTATGAAACGATTGACAATCAAGATGATTGGATTAAAATCAGAATGGAATACGACGGATACGAAGGCTGGATCAGCAGGAAACAGCATCAGGAGATTTCGGAAGAAGAGTTCAAGACATTGATTTCCAAAGACAAAAGCGTCATCTGCAATCCTGTAGAAATTCTTGACGGAAAAATCCTGACATTCGGCACGACGATTTTTAAAAGTCCCAACCAGAACCTCGGAAAAGCGAACGAGATGATTTCCAACGGATTGAAACTGTTGGACGTTCCATATCGCTGGGGCGGCCGCACCGTTTTCGGGATCGACTGCTCCGGTTTCGTTCAGCTTTGCGCGAAAAGCGTCGGTATCAAGCTGCCGCGCGACGCATCGCAGCAGGTGAGACACGGCGACGACGTGTATTTCCTTGCGGAGTCGAGGCCCGGCGACATCGCGTTTTTCGAGAATGAAGAGCATCACATAGTGCATGTAGGCATCATCATCGAAGGCGAGAGGATTCTCCACGCTTCCGGCAAGGTGCGCATCGATTCATTAGACCAGACCGGCATTTTCAACAAGGAGGCGGGAAGACACACGCATTTCCTGGCGGCGATAAAGAGGATAACAAAGCAGGAAGTTGAAAAATAATCGACCTGCAGGTCACTAATTCCGGGGAGCGGAAACCGGACGCACCGACAGCCCGTAGTGGCGACTGTTGTTGTACAAGAAATTTCCGCCTGAATAGAAGTGCAAGCGATATGCGCCGTTCGGGTGTTTGGTGTAAAGCGAACCCGACCAGTAGTTGCCCCGGAAACCTGCGTCGTAGATGTCGCCTTCGAGATAGCAGCCGGCAGCGGGCAGGAATATGCTGTTGCCGTTCGGACCTGTGATTTTGAATCCGTCCTTTCCGCCTTGGGTGGTCTGTTCCCATGTGCACACCGTCTTCAGTTCATCCATCTCGTCGTATGTCGGCATCCGCCAGCTGCCGCCCCAGTTCTTGTATGCCGCATCATCTTCTAATTCAAGTACGGTTTTGTTGTCAACGGCGCCGTAGTTTTCACTTGTGCAGTATTTCGTAAGCGTGGAGCTTGAACCGTTGCACAACATGTATGTATCCCAGTTATAATACTTCTTTGCTGTGGTCTCGCCCCATGCGAAGTAGTCTCCGTAGTCTTCGGGTGAGTCCGCGCCGACGTTACATGCCGCCCAAAGCAGACCGCTCGGGAGACCGAGGTCAACATATTCATGGTCTCCTGTGCCACCACCCTGCGTTGTGAAACTTTTTTCCTGCCCGAAGCCGGTGCCAGCCGCATTTGTTGCATACGCCCGCACATAATATCTGACATCCGCGCTCAACCCCGTAATCTCCGATGTGAAGTCGCCGACACCTTCGCCATCAACGGTGTGCGAATCCGACGGTGTCGGGTTCGGTTCCGTACTCCAGCACACGCCACGTTCGGTCACTCTCCAGCCGTTTTCGTTTACAACTTCGCCGCCACAGACAGCCGTCGTCGCCGTTATCTCTGTCACACCTTTTGTCGTTACTGCCGCGACAGTCTGAACCGGACCGTCAGAGTCGTTTTTCTTGCACGAAACGAAAAGTGCCATCATGATGCAAATCATCACCATTGCCAATGTCTTAAAGTGTTTACACATTTTTTAAATCCCTGATACGTGCCGGGCGCAACTTTTTACGTACCCATATTTTCAGGTACCCTTTTGTTTTTAAATCTTAAAAGAATTGTCGATTAAGAAACAGACTTGATTAGAAATTGTTTAATAAAATGCCATTAATCACCTTATTAATATCCGCAATTTTGCTTCTGTCGCCTGCAAGCACCTTATTTACAAGGTCTTTCAGCAGTTCGTCTTCTTTTTCAGTGATTTCCGGGAAAGGCAACTCCTCCAAATTTCCCTTTAAAATTTTTATTTCGCCGAAAAGCGACTTGTAAAGGAACTTGTACAAGTCACTGTTCAAAAACGCGAGCACTGTTTTCACTGACATTCCAGGAATATTTGGAATCAAGATGTTGGCACTGTTCAGGAAAAGACTTCGCGTGTCGTCGTATGCAAAGACAAGTTTGTTTGAGATGAATTTATAAACCAGTTTCTCTTCCGCACGATAGATTTCATCTTTTGCAACCTGCTGAAATTCATCACGTTTGTATTCGATAAACTTTCTCGGCGTTTTCAGGGTATATGGTTCGATTTCCTTTCCTGTAAAAATCGGTTCAAGCCCCCTGCCCTGCATGTCCTTGAGTTTGTGTCTGTTGTCGCCGGTGATCACGCCCAAAGCCCAGATACTGTCAGCCAAAGTGTATTTCCCTCTTGACAGAATTTTTCTCACGATTTCCTCATCATCTTTACTCAACAAATTGAAATTCAGGTTCTTTGTCAAAAGAAACGAAGACTTTGAAACAAAACGTGTCCTGTCGTTTTCGACGACTTTCACTCGTTGGTCACCACTGTTTTGACGTCGCATTTCAATATCGACATATTTCGTCAGAACGCCAGAAAAAGCATCCGAATACAACGAAATTGAGGCAAGTTCCCCTTCATTCAAAAGAAATTCCCGGAACGACTTATGACATTTCACATTCATTATCGACTCTGGCAGGAGGAATCTTATAATTCCGTTATTTTCAAGTTGTTGAAACGATTTCTCAAAGAAAAACGAGAAACTCTCCTTTTTGGATATTTTCTTCTTTTCGGAATCAATGACGGCGGCTCCCCACGGCGGATTCGAGATGATATAGGTGGCCAGGCATCTGAGGCTTTCAGGTGTTTGAGGTGAAGATGTTTTGAGGTAGTCGCAGCAATAGATTTGAGGTTCGAAATCTTCATCCGGGAATTTCAGGAGAAGGTTGAACTTCGCGAGCATCACGGCGATTGGGTCGTTGTCGCAGCCGAAGATTTGTTCAGGTCTCACGTTTTCGAGTGCAAGCATGAAGATGCCGCTGCCGCAACACGGGTCGAAAAATGTCTGATTTGCAGAGAAATCAAGTCCGCGAGTCATCTTTTTCGCGATATAAAACGGCGTGTAATACGAGCCTTTCGTGTTTTTCTCGCCTTCAGTAATAAGCATCTGATAAACCAGTCCGAGGACATCTATTTCGTCTTCAGGAAATTGAAAATCAAGGATTTCCGGAATGACTTGGCAATCTAAATGCAGAGACGCAACGATTTCTTGAGACGCACAGCTACACATCTCTACAGTTTGGCAATGATACTTTGATTTCGAAAGCAGATTCATTCCAACCGAAAACATCACATCGCCGATTTCGTATTTTTTTCCCTTACAAGAATCGACAAACCGTTGAATTACAACGACATTATCTTTATTCAGAAAATATTCGAGAGGCAAAATCGATTTCTTCGACAGACGTTTGTTCGCCCTCGAAGTGAGTTTTTCCCCGACATCCGGATTCAATTTCCGCCAGTTACGCGCAGTTGCATCCGAAATCATCGGAATTTTCGCCTTGGAATGTCTCATTTCAAATTTTTTTGCAAAAATATTCATTATTGATTAATCGAATTAATTTTTCAAAAAAAAATTAAAATTTTTGACAAAATCAGAATAATTCTTTTAACTTTGCACGATTATTTTTTGAATTACAAACCCTAAAAAATTCTGATAATGAACAACGCATTATTCCAGTTTGCACATCCGGCAAACGAGCCTGTGAAAGAATACCGTCCAGGCAGCCCAGAGCGCAACGCTTTGGTGAAAGAACTTGAGAAACAATCAAATGAAGTCGTAGAGATACCTATTATAATAGGTGGCAAGGAAGTACGCACCGGCGACATGGGTGAGGTGGTGATGCCTCACAACCACAAGCACGTCATCGCCAAGTACCACAAAGTCGGCGAGAAAGAGGTGAACATGGCCATCGAAGCAGCCATGAAAGCCAAGAAAGACTGGGAGAACACCCCGTGGGTCGAACGCGCCAGCATCATGGCGAAGATCGGGCAGCTCCTCGCGACGAAATACCGCGCACGCATCAACGCGGCCTGTATGCTCGGCCAGAGCAAGAACGCCTTCCAAGCCGAAATCGACTCAGCCTGCGAGACCATCGACTTCTACCGTTTCAACAACTACTACGCCGGCAACCTCTATTCAGAACAGCCGTCATCAACGCCCGACCAGCTCAACCGCGTGGAATACCGTCCGCTCGAAGGCTTCATCATGGCGGTGACACCGTTCAACTTCACGTCAATAGCATCGAACCTGAACATGACACCGGCATTGATGGGTAACACCACAATATGGAAACCGTCAGGCACAGCGTTGCTTTCAAACTACCACATCATGCAGATCGCCATGGAAGCGGGTCTTCCGGCCGGCGTCGTGAACTTCCTGCCAGGCAAAGGCTCGCTCATCGGCAACGTCGCGCTGAACAACCCCAACCTCGCCGGCATACACTTCACCGGCTCGACAGCCACGTTCCAGGGACTCTGGAAAGGCGTCGGCATGAACATCAACAACTACAGGTCATACCCGCGTCTCGTCGGCGAGACGGGCGGCAAGGACTTCATCTTCGCCCACAGCTCGGCCAACCCGCGCGAGGTGGCATGCGCCATCGTCCGCGGAGCCTTTGAATATCAAGGACAGAAATGCTCGGCGGCATCACGCGCCTACGTCCCGGCCTCGATGTGGAAGGAAGTCAAAGACATCGTCGGCGACATGCTCAGCACCATCAAGATGGGCGACGTGACCGACTTCACGAACTACGTCAACGCCGTCATCGACGAGGCCTCATTCGACAACTGCAAGGGGTACATCGACAGGGCAAAAGCATCAGCCGACGCGGAAATCGTGTTCGGCGGCAACTGCGACAAGTCGGTCGGTTACTTCGTCGAGCCTACGGTCATCCTCGCCAAGACACCTAAATACGAGTCGATGGCGCAGGAGATCTTCGGGCCGATCATCACGATTTACGTCTATGAAGATGCCAAATATGAAGAGACACTCGAGCTTTGCGACACGACATCGCCATACGCACTGACGGGCGCGATCTTCGTGAACGACCTGAAGGCACGTCAGCTCGCAGACCTCAAGCTGAAATATGCGGCGGGCAACTTCTACATCAACGACAAGCCGACGGGCGCCGTTGTGGGATGCCAGCCGTTCGGCGGTTCACGCGCATCAGGCACCAACGACAAGGCCGGCGGCCTGTGGAATCTCATCCGCTGGACCAACCCACGTGCCATCAAGGAGACATTCGTGCCGGCAACGGAATACGGTTATCCTTTCCTGGCGAAATAAAGCCAAGAGATTGGAGAAGAGAGTTAAGAGAGGGCGAGACCGTCGGCCTCGCCCTTATTTTTCGCCATAAATGGCTTGTTCTTCAGCTGCCTTTGAACAACAATCTTCTTGTTCGGAATATTCGCATCCGTAAATCCTTATTATTTGTGTTTCAAGGACATGGCTTATTTTTGCGATGGTACTTATCGTGAAATTATGTCTTCCAGTAAGCCATTTGCTTATCTCAGATTCACGTTTTCCCATTTTCGCGGCGAATTCACGTTGCGACATTTTTTTCTGTTTCAAAATGTTGTCAATCCTCTCGGCGATTGCAAACGTCAGGTTAAACTCTATCCTGCGTTCTTCCGGGATCGAGCCGAGACATTCTCTAAATAATTCATTATGAATCATATATCAAATATTGCTTTGTCAATACCTATAATTAAATTATTCTCAATACTGATTTTACCTGTTTTTTGAGCTTGCTTAAGCAACTCATCGAATTTCTGCAAATCCATGACATATCCACTTAGCAATAAGTTTTCTTCGTATGTGCGAGTTGTTTTTTCACCACCATTGCCAAGAATAAGAATTTGGTCAGATATACGAAGACAATAAAGCCGCAATTTCCTTGAATCAATTGACAATGCGCAAAGATTGTCTTTCATCCGACCTTCATTTCTGAAGAAACGTTCCAAAGCGCCACGTTCAATGATTTTTTCCAACGCCAGAATTATCATTTGGAAGTCTTTGTTCAACTTGGCGTTATCTTTAAATTTCACAAGAAATTTTTCGTATTCACTTAATTCACTGTCATTGAAACAGATAGAATACAAGCTGACATTGTCATTCTGCTCTATCGTTTTTACTGTTGTTATTTTTGACATAAACTTTATTTTTTTGCAAAGATACAACATTTTTTTAATTATTTCACTTATAAGTGAATTATTTAAAATTAAACAAAAAAACTATTACAAAATATTGCCATCAAACGTTATTTCCGGGATAATGCACTCATTTTCATCGGCTTTGTCGAATTCATAAAACATGCAATAATATACCGGCAGATATACGATGCCGTTTTTCTCCAAGACATCCATTTCATTGCTGAAAACAACGGCTTTCCTTATGTTGTAATCGTTGGTGGTCAGGAATTTGTCCAAAGCGCCATGAACCGCATAATCCTTGCCCGACTTCACCTCAAGAGGCAAGACCGTGAGATTCGGGTAATCATCGACCAAGAAGCAGACACTGCTATAGAAAATGCTCTACATTATAATTGACTATGACTACCGACAGCTTCATTTTTTATGATTGATTTTTCATTTTTTCCCTCATATCTGTTGCGATTATGAAGAGTGCATCGCTACTTGAGTTCAGAGCCGTTTCGACAGAATCTTGAACCACTCCGATGATGAAGCCCACTGCAACGACCTGCATAGCAATATCATTACTGATGCCGAAAAGCGAGCATGCCATCGGGATAAGGAGCAAAGAACCGCCCGCCACGCCCGAAGCACCACAAGCAGCGGCCACAGAAAGAAGACTAAGGACGATGGCCTGTACAACGCTCACTTCGATTCCAAGTGTATGACAAGCAGCCATCGTCATGACAGTTATAGTCACGGCGGCACCATCCATGTTGACGACGCTTCCGAGCGGCACGGCGACAGAATAAAAGTCCTTATCAACACCCATTTTTTCGCAAAGTCCGATATTAACCGGGATATTGGCGGCTGAACTTCTGGTAAAGAAAGCCGGTATGCCGCTTTCCTTCAGGCATTTAAACAAAAGTGGATATGGATTTCTCCTGATTATCACGGCTACGATGATGGGATTCGTCACAAAGGCACTGAAAAGCATGCTTCCAACGAGAAGGAGCAGCAGTTTTCCGTAGTCTCCAAATACTGACATCCCGTTCTCGTTGACAGTCGAGAAGACAAGTCCCATGATGCCGAAAGGTGCACATTCAATAATCCATTTTACGCATTTGGATATGACGTTTGCAAGGTTATCCATCACGTCAAGCATTGATGCAGAAGAGACTTTCTTCAGTCCGAAGCCAAAGATCAGTGCCCAGAAAAGTATGCTCAGATAATTTGCTTCCGTCAGGGATTTAATGGGATTTTGCACAATACTGACGAGAATCTGTTGAAACAGCCCGCCAATATTGCTATCCACCACGTCTCCGCCTGTCACCTCCGTCAGTTTCAGCTTCAATGGGAAAGCCATACTCGCGGCCACGGCGACTAAAGCCGCGACGACCATCGTCAGCACATAACGCGCAACCAAAGTGCGGAAACGGCCGGAGAGCTTCCTGCCTTTCACATTGGAAACGGAAGCTGCAACAAGGACGAAGACCAATATCGGAGCGATGGCTTTCAACGCCCCGACAAAAAGTTTTCCAAGTACCGATATAAATACCGCCTTCGGAACGAATAATCCGAATACAGCACCTATAACAAGTCCAATAAAAATCCTCAGGACAAGTGACTGGCGCACCCACCATCTGAAAACATTCTTCAGTATCATATCATTTTCCCAGTTTCTTCAAGAACGACGTTGGCTTCAGCATCGTCATCAATCATTTCAAACAGGCCACGTCCCTCCATATCCTCCTTAAGATCAATTTCAACGTAACATTTGAACATTTCCTTCCCGACAGAACGGATAAGATACGACTTGCCAATTTACCATACACCATTGACTAACAATATCTTATAAGGTTTACCACGAAGAAATTCCTTTATTCGAGTTGCAAACTTACGGTGTAACATAGCCTGATATTTTGGCTGCAAAGATAGCGTTTTTTTTATTATCGGCAACAAAAATCGGGAATTATTCCAGTTTTTTTAAGCCAAAATCGGGAATTTTTCCGAATTTTTCAAGCTAAAATCGGGAATTTTTCCGCGCCACGTAAACTAATTCCTCGCCTTTCCGCGCCAATTTCATCCTCTCACGTTGTTCATCGGTGAGTTCGTAATAGAGGCGGTCGGCATCGACGATGAAGCCGGCTTTTTCAAGCACCTGTGCGTAGTCGCGACCGAACTGCCGGACGTGGTCGTATTGCCCGAAGTTGCGTTTGCGTTCCTCGGGATCGGTGATGGTCGGGTCTTCCCAAGTATCAACATTCGGGTTGATTGGCACCAAAAGAACCGCCCAGCCGTCAGGTTTCAGGATGCGTTTTATCTCCGAGAAGGCTTTGTTCACATCATCGACATGCTCCAAAACATGGTTGCAAATCACCACATCATATTGATTGTCAGGAAGATCTATTTTCGTGACATCAAGATGGAGGTCGGCAATCGGGGAATCGAGGTCGGCGGTGGTGTAGTCGAAATTTTTCATGGCACGGAAGCGTTTCAGATACGGCTGTTCCGGCGCAAAATGCAAAACCTTGAGGTTGTCGGTGAAAAAGCTGGTTTTCTCTTTCAAATAAAGCCAAAGCAAGCGATGACGCTCAAGCGAGAGGCACTTCGGACACATACGGTTGTCGGTCGCTTCACCGTAGCCGTATGGCAGAAACTTGCGGAAACGGCCGCCGCAGACCGGACATTCGACCTTGTTTCCAATATAAAACGGACGGATCAGGACACTGAACAGATAGCTGAACTTTATCAGCGTCTGACGTGGGAAAATCTTGGTTATCAATGCAATTAACTTTTTCATAAAATATTTTTTAACATAAGTTGCACGAGTTTTCAGTTAAATTAATAATTGCGGCGGCCATGTTCGACCATGCGTATTTCTTCTTTTCCTCTTTCACTCCTTCGGTGAAAGTCGCGAACCTCTCATTTTCATAAAAGTCAACGAGAGCATCGGCGATTGCAGATGGCTGAGGCTCAACGACATAGCCGACTTTCCCATTCGGGATTATCTCTTTCAGTCCGCCGACATTTGTGACCAACATCGGTTTCTCGAAATGATATGCGATCTGCGTCACGCCGCTCTGAGTCGCCGATTTATACGGCTGTACGATGATGTCGGCGGCATTGAAATAATCTTTCACGTCGGCGTCGGAGATATACCTATTATTAATAACAACGCAATCCTTCAGTCCGAGACGCTCAATCTGTTCAAAATACGGTTTCTCGTCATCGTAAAACTCACCGGCGACAATCAGTTTCACATTCATTTTCCTGAAACGTTCATCAGCAAAAGCGTCAATCAGCAGGTCGAGGCCTTTGTACGCCCTGACAAGACCGAAAAACAACATGTAATGATATTTTTCATCAAGTCCCAACTTCTTGATTGCCACTGCTTTATCTTCAATATTTCCAAAATGGTCATACAAAGGATGAGGCGTGAACGCTTTTGGTTTTCCGTTTTTATCGAGCGATTCCACATCAGACAAAACTGACTTTGACAAAGCAACGAAACCGTCCATCGCCTTCACGAAATACGGCGGAAACATCTTGTCGAGAACCGACTTCTCATGCGGCATCATATTGTGTATCAATCCGATACATTTCGCATGACATTTCCGTTTTATGACTCGCGCTATCGTCCCGAAGCAAGGTGCGAAAAATGACATCCAATAAGTGAAAATCACCACATCGGGATTTTTCCTGCTGATTTCGCACCCGACCTTTAACCAGTTTGTCGGGCAGATGGAATTAATCATTTCAGAAATCGTTATATTCGCAGGAGCATCCGCATCGGAATATTGTGTTTTCCCTGGAAACAGAAACGATGGATATTGAAGTTTGAACGTAACAATCTCAACATCAACATTTTCCTTCACGAACTCCTGTGCGAGCCTGTCGGAAAACGCGGCGATTCCTCCACGATACGGGAATGATGTTCCAACTATGACGACTTTCATTTTCTCCATATTATTTTCAAAGCCTTATCAATCAATTCATTAACCTGTTTTGAAACATTGAAATGATATATCAGCGACAATCCAGCCACCACAAAGATCAATGTTCTGAACAACGCTTCAATGAATTTCACGACAATTCCATTACCAAATGCCGAAAGCAATATATTTGACAAATATCTTACTGACAACCAATTGATTACAAACAGGAAAACCATTATCACAACAAGTTTAAGCATATTCCATGAAAATGGATGAACCTTTGATTTCCAGGCTATAACCGACAAAATCAAGATATAATAAATTGAAAACGAGCACAATGATGCCAGGGCCGAGCCGACCATTCCAAATTTCGGGATAAAGACATTGTTGAAAATTATCGCGATTGTTGTCAGCGTGGCGGTGAAAAACAGTTGGATGTAATAATATTTTGAGTAGCTCATGACGGTGACACCGATATTCAGCGATGTGTTTATCAGTTTGGCAATCACGAGAATAAAGAAGACCCATTTGCCGACATCGTAAACGTCACCATTAGGCAACACGCTGAAAAACAAGTCGATATTTATCCAAATAATGAAAAACACCATAAGTCCCGCCATCAGTTGATGCAGTGCCACATCTTTTGTAAGTGATTGAACAACAGTCATGTTATTATCTTTCATCGCCTGCGACATCGCAGGTTTTGAAATTGAGCCGAGTGCCCTGTACGGCATTTCGACCAACGCCGCCATGTCGTTTGCAATCTTGTAGATGCCCGTGAACATCAGTCCCATTTTCGCAGAAATCATGAAGGAATTTAGCATCGGGACAATCGTCGTGATTACCGAAGAGATAATCATTACCAACGTGTATTTCAAAAAATCGTTGCGTATTTTTTTTTCAACATAGCCCGGTTCGATTTTAAACGAGATTTTCTTCAGCGAAAGCAAGTATATGATATTCAGCAATGTTGCAAGCACATACGCGGCACACAGACCTATCACCATTCCATCGAGGTTGATGACACCGGTGATATAAAGAATATAATCTATTAAAGTGAAGGTTCTTATTCCGACCTCCCTGACGAAACGCGGGAAGACGATGTGCATCAAAAGATTCGAATTCGTCTCAAACACAACGAGATAGACCATGAAAAACGCCATCGGGATGACGAAATACATGTAATCGACAAACAAAGCCGAGTTTTTTGAAAAATACGCGATGAGCGCCGGCTTGAAGGCGAAGAAAAGTGCCGTGAAGACGACGAAGCCGACCAACGGGACTATCAACGTCCAGCCGAAGAATCCGTGGTCGCGTTTTTTTTCATCTTTAAAGAACGGGTAATAGCGAATCGCCGATGTCGCCGTCCCCATCTGCGCGAGTCCGGAAAGCAGAATAGCAGCATCAGCGAGGACGCGGGTGAGGCCGATCTCCTCCGGCGTGAGGTACTTCGTCATGACGAAAAACGTGGTGACAAGCCCGACGGCGACACCCATGTAACTCATCAAAGTACCCTTAATGCTCTGTTTTGCAACGACTCCCACTGTAAGTTAAAAGTTTGAAAGTTTGTAAAGTTTGAAAAATCAACGTTTTAATATGTTTTTAACGAAATTGTTTGTCGGATAATTCGGGTCGTTGAAGACGTGATACAGCTCATCCATAAGTTGATAATCATCGAAGCTGATGTCATTCATTTCGAGTTTCTGATGGAAGACATCGACGGCGATGCGGCCTTCGAGGACTACCTTTTCAGAAAGCCCTGAGTTGAAGAATCCTTTGCCGATGAGCAGTCCGAGCGTGCGGTTACGGCTCATATCGTTGAGTGCGGTGAGCGCGAAGTCACCGAACCCACAGTAGTTGTACATCGTCCGGTTCTCTCCGCCGAAAACGGTGAGGAGCATACGCATCTCGTTGAGTGCCTTGGTGATAACGATGGAACGCATGTTCGCTGAATCGAAGTTGGCGTCAACCATGCCGATGACGATGGCGTAGATGTTTTTCAGGATGGAGGCGTATTCAACTCCGGTGACATCATTGGTGAAGTCGGTGCGCACGGTGGTTCCTTCAAAAACGTCCTTGATGATAGGATAAAGTTCGCTGTCAACCGACGCGGCGGTAAGCCCCGTGTCCTGACGGTTTATGATCTCGCGGGCGAAAGAAGGCCCCTTCAAAGTCATCAGAGGGTTCGGGATGATCGGCTTGATGCAGTCGGGAATGATGTTGCCGTTGTTGCCGAAACCTTTCGCAAGATTCACGACAAGTGCCGAAGGATTTATATATTCCTTATTTTCAATGATATAATTAACAACCGCATTTGAAGGGATTGCCAAAAAAATCACATCGGCATCTCCGAGGACATCCTTGTCGCACGTTGCCTTCAAGTTTTCAAAGAGACGGCATTTAGGGAAATATTTTGTATTGACATGATTGTCATTAATCATCTCAACGACTTCATTTTCAATGGAAAGCAGATTTATTTCATCTTCGCCTTTTTCTGCGAGGACATCACCCAAAGCTGTCGCAATGGCACCACTTCCGATAAGAACAATTTTACGCATTATAAAAAATTTCGGCAAAGATACGAATCTTATCCGTATCTTCCGAATATTTCACCGATTAACACAGATTTTTTTTGAGTCTGCGCATCGTCGTAACGAAAAGCGGGACTGTGACGAACAGTGTGAGAAGCTCGGCGATCGGCATCGAGAGCCAAATACCGATATTTCCGACCAGTTGCGGCAGAATGAACAACGGCAGCAATGCAAACACCAACGACCGGCACAACGCGATAACCGCCGACTCAAGCGGACGTTCGACCGCAGTGTGGAAACTGCTTCCTATGATATTCACAAACGACATCAGATAATGAATCGTTACCAAAGTGGCGGCTGTCACGGCGAGTTCCACCAATACTTCATTGCCGTCGGCGAACAACGCAACGACCTGACGTTTAAATATTTGCACAAACAAAAACGTGCCTATTCCGATGATTGCGCTCATCTTGAGTGAAACGAAAAGCAAATTTCTGATTTTGCCGTAGTCCCTTGAACCGAAAGCGAACGACATCAGCGGGTAAAGTGCCTGCGACAGCCCGTAAATCGACATGTTTACAATCATGTTCATGTAGTAAATTATCGTCATCGCCGCAACACCAAGAGTTCCTATATTATTCATTAACACTATGTTAAACGCAAACATCGTGACCGCAGCCGACACCGAGGTGAGCATTTCCGAGCTTCCGTTGAACAAGATGCGCCGGACATCCCACCATGTCCCCATCAGCCGCCCGAACTTCACATTCGGCGAAAGCACAACCGCCGCCGAGGTGTTTGCAATGCATGTCGCCACCGCAGCACCGGCCATGCCCCAATGAAAACGCATGATGAAAACATAGTCCAAGACGACATTCACCACACAGCAGATGACACCGCTGGTGAACACCTTGTTCGGTTTCCCTGCAAGGCGCGTGAAGGCTTCTGTGAAATTGGGTATGACATAAAAAATTATGGCGCCGGACAAAATGCCCAAATAAGTCCTGACGTATTGAAACACCTCGTCGTTACTCCCAAGCCAATAGCAAATCTTTTTAAGAAAACACAGAACCAAGACTGACATAAGCGTCATTGTCGCAACTAACACAATGAAAGTCAATGTAGTGTAACCTCTCACCAATTTCTCGTCATTCTGACCTTTTGCAATTCCGCAAATGACAACTCCGCCAGATATTATCATGATTGCGACGCTCAGCATGGCGTTGACGAGAGGCATGGAGATGTTGACGGCGGCGAGACCGAGCGAGCCTACACCCTGACTGACAAACATGCCGTCAATCATCATCTGGACGGAGACGATGAGCATTCCGATGATGCTTGGGACAGAATAATGAATCAGCTGGCGTGAAGTCGGTGACATGATCTGCAAATTAAATCAATTCTTATCTTTCGTTTTCAGAACAGAATGTCCGGCCTTTTTTTCAGATTCAATCTGATTTACGAAATCCTTTTTGGAAGCCACCTGAATGCTGGCATTGAGCTCATATCCGATAAGGACTATAAGGCAGTTGATGTAAACCCAAAGCAACACAATGATGATGCCGCCGATTGATCCGTAAAGTGCGTTGTAACGCGAAAAATTCACAATATAATAGTCAAAACCGAAGACACCGATGATAAACATCGCCACCGACAGTATCGTTCCGGGTGTGAAAAGCCTGAATCTCACCGCCTTACGGTCAGGATTTCCGAAATAATACAATATTGACACGGCAGCGAGCAATGTCACTATCATCAGAATCCATCGCGCAATATTGATAATCAGGATGAGGAATGACCTGTCGAAACCTATATGTTGGAAAAGCCAAGGTAAGACATCACGTCCGATGATAAACAACGCCATGGAGAAAAGTATCATCCCTCCGATTATCATTGCGAGGAGCATCGAATACATTTGTTTTTTCAAGAAACTCATTTTCCCGAGATGGATGACACCCATGTCGAAGCCGCGGAAAAACGCGCGGAACGCACTCGAACTGAAATAAAAAGCGAGGACGGCGCTTATTGAAAGAAGTCCGTTGCGCTCGTGCGACAAAATCTCGTTTATCGTGCCAGACATCGAATCGAATGCGCCGGTGGGAAGGATGTTGTACAGCGTATCCATTATCACGTCATGAACACCCTGTATAGGCAGCAGCGGTATTATCGTGAAAAGCACCATTATGGTCGGGAAAACCGAAAGAAACACAAAAAACGCCACCGCAGCGCCGCGGTCGATGATGTAACCTTTGGTGAAACCAGTGAAGAAATAAACAAGCACATCATAGAGCGGCATCCCCTGAAATCCAGGAAGCACAAGCAATCGCAACTTATTTACCATCCATTTTTTCGCCTTTGCAAAGAGTTTCTTAATTTCACCGATATTCATGACCATTATTTGCAAATAAAAGTCTGCAAAATTAAGAAAAAAAACAATTTCGCCGTCAGCAACATTTTTACTATTTTTGCGCAAAAATAAAAAAACATGGAAGAACGAGTTTCGCATACAGGTGTAATAACCGACATTACCGGCAATGAGCTTGAAATAGAAATACTTAGCAGCGCATCGTGCGGCTCGTGCAGCATAAAGTCGGCGTGCGGAATGTCGGAGACAAAGGAAAAACACATCACCGTTCCCAAGCCTGACGGCAAGGAATTCATAGTCGGGCAGCCCGTGAAGGTGAGCATGACGGCGCGGCAGGGCGGCAGGGCGGCGATTTACGCATATCTTGTTCCAGCCCTGCTGATGATTTTCATGATATTGATAATCAGCTGTTTTTCATCGGAAGACTGGATTGCCGCAGTCGCCGGAATAGGTGTTGCGGCGATATATTATTTCATACTGTTTCTTTTCAAAGGAAAGATAAGGCAGAGATTCGAATACGAAGTTGAGTGAAAAACAGGCGCATGAACTTGACGCGAACTTCTTCATTGCGAAGCAGCACCGCTGCACGTCTCCACGATTTCTCTCTCCTCTCTTAACTCTTGACCAAGAACTCAACCGCTTCCTCATAGCCTTTAAGTCCGTGGCCTGCAATTACTTTCACCGAGGCCTCGCCGGTGAACGAACGGTGGCGGAACTCCTCCCTTTCGAAGACATTGGTGATATGCACCTCCACGACGGGGATCCTGATGGCGCGGATAGTGTCGGCGAGAGCTATCGAAGTATGGGAATAACCGCCAGGATTGAAGACTATTCCGTCGTAAACATCCATCGCCTCCTGCAACCTGTCAATCAGAACGCCCTCGTGATTCGACTGGAAACTGAATATCTCATGCTCAGGGAAGCGTTTCTCCATTTCCCAAATGTAATCGTCAAGTGATTGAGTTCCATATATTTCTGGCTCGCGTTTCCCGATAAGGTTCAGGTTCGGACCATTTAAAATCAATATTTTCATGATAATTTATTTGGATGGCAAAAATAAATAAAATATTTTAACAATGTGAGCCTATGCCGCCTTATAGAACGTCTTCCCCACCCTCCTTATGTGTTCGCCGATAGGGTTGTCTTTGTTTTTGTTGTAATCTATCAGATCGACCTTGTAAAGCAAGCCGAGGTCATCAATCTCCAACATCATGTCCATCAACTGGTTATAAGTAAGATTATCGGCAATGACGGCAAGGTCAATGTCCGAGCCTTCACGATATTCGCCTTTCGCACGCGAGCCGAAAATCACGACTTCGCGGACATTGGCATGTCTGATGAAGACCAATCTAAGATCTGAAATTGTCGTATCACTTAAACCGTACATGGCTCATTTGTTTTCAAGTTTGTCCTTTTCAACAATTAATTTGGCATCAAGATTCCGCAACAGTTCCGCATATTCATCATAAATCTCCCCTGCAACATTTGCTGCATCTTCCTCATTATATGTGTGCGAAGTTGTTATTCTCGCCTTTGCCATGCGCCGCCAGCCGTCGTGATTCGAAATCAGTCCGTCTTCAAAGGCTTGAGCGAGAGTCCCGTTCGGTCCCTCCACAAATTCATAGCCCTTGTATCTCAAGAAATCCTGCATCACCTTCCAAGCAAGCTCAAAGGTATATTCAAAACGTTGAATCAGGCCTTCTGTCTCAAGTTGCGAAAGGTCTCCAAAACTCCTCGTATCAATCACTTCAAATAATTTCGCACATGCTTTGTGGTAATTATCAAGTCTTTGCAGCCAGCGAATATCGTTTTCCATACACTTTTGTTAATTTTTTGCAAAAATAATAAATGTAACGCAAATTAAAAGCAGATTTTTTATAACAATGTGCATTTTTCAAAAAAAAATCCTCTTCGACATACAACCAAAGAGGATTCCTACAATTCGCACCGCTATAACTGAAACAGCGATGTTTATATTTCTTTCTCCCGTGCCACTGCTTCGTTCGGCTGTTGCCTCACTGTGGCACTCTGAAAGCCGCTCCGTCCGCTCTTCTGCCTTTTGCGCTAATTTTGGGGAACGGCGACCAAGCGCACAGAGAACCCGTAATCCCGGGAGCTGTCGTAGACGCCGTAACGGCCAGAGCTGAAGTTGAAGTCGCAGGCTTTGCCTGAACCGTTCGGCGTCGACGACCAGTAGTCCCCGTAGTCCCTGACGCCGTAGACAGCCGAATCAAAGCGGTAACCAGCAACCGGCAGAGTAATAGACGCGCCACTCGGTCCGACAACTTTGTACCCGTTTCCCGTCCAAGTCCACTTGCAAGAACTTTTGAGTTCCTCAAATTGCTCCTTCGTCGGCAAATTGTTACCAAACGCTTTCATCGCCTCATCGTAAGTATAGAAACCACCCGACTCGTTTTTATCTTTCCACAAGGTTCCGCTTGGCAAGCCGAGGTCAACATAACCTGCAGGAACAACAGGACCTTTTTGTTTATCCGTAACAAGACGAACTTTACCTGATGACCGTCCATCAGAAGACATATATTCGTAACCACTAATAAGGTTATTGGCACGCATAAGATTTAGTTCTTCTACCGTTGGAAGACGCCATGTACCATAACCATATTGTTGCGATTTATTGATATTGGCAATAACGGTTGTCGGTTCAGAATAAAAAGTACCCAAATCATTAGGGAAAACTTTCAAATAGCCATAGAGTACCAATGGTTCAGAAGGCTGAGGAGCAGGTTGTGTAGATGTAGGTGTAGGCGTTGCATGTACTGTTTGTCCTGGCTTAATGGCAATTTTTCCTGCTAAGGTTTGTGCCAGAGTTCTCATGTTCTCTCCATACGAACCTGTAAAGGCTTTACCTGCCGTGGCAATCACAACACCAGATTCAACATTGATAACACGAACATCAACATTATACTCACCCATCACCACATTCACATCACCAATCACAATACAGGAAAGATTCAACAACTCACCGATTCTTATCATCTGATATTCTGTCAAATTAGAACGTTGCATATTCTGCTCGCTTATGATGCGGTCGATTTGCGAACGCTCAATAATTGTGTAACCCGCAGGGCGAAAACCCGTAGTAAACATACCACATAAGCCATCAACGTCGGCTTGTGAGACACCCACTCCTGCTTTAAATTCCAATACTGCTGCACGTTGTGCAGTCATGGTAAGTGCCATCAAGCACAATACCATAAGAGATAACAACTTTTTCATATAACTAAATTTCGTTTAAAAATTAGGCGTATAGGTCAATTTGCAGGATTTTTTGTATAGGTATGTCGCTATAGGTCA
>JAKSMX010000009.1 GCA_024400305.1 Bacteroidales bacterium
TTGACCTATAGCGACATACATAGACTAAAAAATCCTGCAATTTGACCTATACGCCGAAATTTTGACTCACATTGATGCAGTTAAAGTTAACTCTTGTATGACGTTATTCTGGATTGCGACAAGCAACCAATTGTTCAAGAATGTTATTGACATATTTTATTCGGGAGAATGTGACAAAATAACGATTAAAAAAATTGAAGACAATCAAAAATAAATATATATTAACGAATTAAACTACTATGGAAAAACATCATTACAAAGGCTTGACCGACCAGCAGGTTTTGGAAAGCCGAAAGAAAAACGGCGTCAACATCTTGACACCACCTGAAAAGGAAACTTGGAAAGACATTCTGAAAGATGAATTTAAAAGCCCTTTCATTATCACCATGTTAATAATGCTGGTCGGCTCTATTGTGGCTGCCGGAATACTGACATCAAGCATGGGAAACATGATATGGGCTATGCCAGCCGTCGTGTGCGTGGCGACCTTATTACTTTTAGTTATTGGTTTCTTTGGTGGTTTTGAAGATCCGTTGTTCAAAATCCTTATTACAGCATTCATTTTGTCGATGGGAATTTCCATTTACGAATATGAATGGGCTGGTTCTGCATTTACCACATTCTTTGAACCGATTGGTATCATCGTTGCTCTTATGCTGGCAACTGGCGTGGCTTTTTTCCTTGAAAGAAAAAACGAGAAAACATTCCAAAGCCTCAATGATGTCAACGATGACACTTTAGTCAAAGTTATAAGAAATGGCAACATCTGCCAGGTGCCGCGTAAGGACATCGTTGTCGGTGACATTGTTATTCTTGAGACAGGCGAAGAAGTTCCTGCCGACTGTGAGCTTCTTGAAAGTTTGAACTTATCTGTAAATGAATCATCTTTGACTGGTGAGCCGATGGCGCACAAATCAGTAAACCCAGATGAATTTGCCGGAAAGACATATCCATCAAACAAGATAATGAAAGGCACAATAATTTTGGAAGGTTACTGCACTGCAAAAGTATTGTTTGTCGGTGACAAAACAGAATGCGGCAAAGTGTTTGAAGCGGCACAAGTGGATGAAGGCGATCCGACACCGTTAAGCGAAAAACTCGACAGCCTTGCCGATTGGATCACAAAGGCGAGTTACGTTTTAGCCGGACTGATTGTGGTTGGCCGTCTGATTACATATTTCGTTGGTGGACATGGTGATTTCTCAAATTCTGCCGGATGGATCGCCTTCATCAGCTATTTCTTAAATACAATCATGATTGCGGTCACCCTAATTGTCGTTGCCGTTCCTGAAGGACTTCCGATGAGCGTCACGCTCAGCCTCGCTTTCAGCATGAAGAAACTTATGAATGAAAAGACGTTGCCAAGGACAATGCACTCCTGCGAAACAATGGGCGCCACCTCTGTCATCTGCACTGATAAAACCGGTACTCTGACGCAGAACCAGATGAAAGTCGCTCAAACCGCTTTCGTCAATCTTAAAAACCAAAAACTCGGCGATGACATGTTTTCAAACATCATAAAAGAATGCATCGCTTCAAACACAACAGCCGATCTTGATTTTGTTGATTCTTCAAAAATCAAGACAATCGGTAATCCGACTGAAGGTGCGTTACTTTTGTGGATGAATTCGAATGGTGTGAACTATCTGAATATCAGAGAAGATGTTGAAATAATCGAACGTGTTCCATTCTCAACTGAGCTCAAATATATGGCTACTGTTGTCAAATCCAACGTTTCTGGTTTGAAAACACTTTATGTCAAAGGTGCGCCGGAAATTATTTTGAAAATGACAACCACATCAGAAAGCGAAAAAGAATCCATCAAAAAGCAATTGCTTGAATATCAATCGAAAGCAATGAGAACGTTAGGATTTGCATATAAAACCTTGATGAACGATGAGGATGTTTTCTTTGAAGGCGCATTGAAGATTAACGACCTTAATTACATTGGCATCGTTGGTATTGCCGACCCAATCAGAGAGGATGTTCCAGACGCAATCAGGGAATGTATTGATGCAGGAATCAATGTGAAAATCGTTACAGGTGACACCCTCGAAACAGCAAAGGAAATTGGCCGTCAAGTCGGACTTTACAATAACACCGATTCCGAAGATTCTGTTATGGCTGGTAATGAATTTGCCAAACGTACTGATAAAGAATTGCTTGAAAAGGTTGATAATTTGAAGATTTTGTGGCGTGCGCGTCCTAACGACAAGGAAAGGCTCGTAAAATTGCTGAAGCAAAAAGACCACGTCGTCGCAGTTACCGGTGACGGAACAAATGACGCACCGGCTCTCAATGCAGCGGATGTCGGTCTGTCGATGGGCGATGGCACAGCTGTAGCGAAAGAAGCAAGTGACATGACAATACTTGATAACTCATTGAAAACCATATCTAATGCTGTCATGTGGGGACGCTCGTTATATGAAAACATCCAACGTTTCCTGTTGTTCCAATTGACTGTAAACGTCTCAGCTTGTTTCATCGTCCTTCTTGGTGCATTCTTGGGAATGAAATCGCCTCTTACAGTAACACAAATGCTTTGGGTTAACCTTATCATGGACACATTCGCCGCTATAGCATTGGCATCGTTGCCACCAACAAAGTCGGTAATGAAAGAAAAACCACGTAACCGTAGAGAGTCTATTCTTGACAAATCAATGAAACGAAACATATTTGGAATTGGTGGATTATTCTTCCTTATCCAAGTCGTACTTCTTGTTATTTTTGAAAGTGCTGACATTACAATGATGCGTGATTTTGAAAATATTGGCTGGGGTAAAGGTAGAGATTTGAGTGAATATGAGAGTACGATGTTTTTCACTGTATTTGTCATGACACATTTCTGGTATTTGTTTAATGCAAGGTCATATAAAACTGGAAAGAGCGCATTCCATCTAAAAGGATGCAAAGGATTCATTGTAATAGCAGCTGTTATATTCCTTGGTCAAGTCGCAATGGTATATGTTCCTGGCTTCAATGAAATGTTCAACTGTGTTCCTCTTAAATACACGGATTTTGCAATGATTGTCGCTCTGACATCATTGGTACTTGTGATACCGTCATTGGTGATTTTATTTAAAAAGATGTTTAGTAAATAATTGAATAATAGCAGGGAGACTCAAAAAGAATAGAGTTTCCCTGCTATATTTGTAAAACCGCTTAAAATGTTAACTGGATTCACAATCAAGGTCCTCTTGGGACTTTTCATCTGGCTGGTCTTACCATCCTTGATTTACAAAAAGCGCAAATACAAAAAGAATACTCCACAATATTTTGCAAATATTGCTTGCAAAATAATAGGTGTTCTTATGGTTGTAATGGCATGTGTTGATTTGGTCAGATGGTTGCTTACGATGTAGAATAATGAAGAAAACTTTTGTTGTCATATTATTCGCATTCATTGCTTGCGCTTGCAACAGGCAAACATTTGAGGCGTATAGGTCAAATTGCGTGGTAAAATGAAAAGTTGTGTAGTTTTGTAAAAGTATAAGCTTAATACGTACCTGTTGATTATCAACATGCCAAGAGCTTTCTTTTATGCCAAGAAAAACCCATAACTGATTGCTGAAAGTTTTGAATCTCTTAAAACACCAGTATTTACAAGGGTTTGCGGCATGTTTCACCACGCAAAATGACCCATAGGTCACATTTGACAGCACGAATAAACTCTCATCAACAATATTAAATATAATGTTAGCCCGTTGTTGGCGGAATAAAATCCTCATGCATGTCATTGTTTCCTGAATTTTTCACACAAAATAACGATTGCAATCGGTTATTTCTGAGTTTTTCACACAAAATAACGATCGCAATCGGTTATTTCTGAATTTTTTACACGAAAAATCGATTGCAATCGGTTATTTCTGAGCTTTTCACACAAAATAACGATCGCAATCGGTTATTTCTGAATTTTTTACACGAAAAATCGATTGCAATCGGTTATTTCTGAGTTTTTCACACAAAATGACGATTGAAATCGATTTTTTCTGAATTTTTTTCACGAAAAAGGCGATTGCAATCGGTTTTTTTTGAGTTTTTCACAGAAACGGGCGATTGCAATCGGTTATTTCTGAATTTTTTACACGAAATGACGATTGAAATCGAATTTTTTTGAGTTTATTACAGAAACGGACGATTGAAATCGATTTTTTCATGTCATTTCGTCGCTTTTTGTGGTCTTCGGCTGCGTGCGATTGTGTTGCACTGTCCGACGGAGTCTGTCTTTGTCGTCCTTGCCGTTGGTGTCAGTCTTGAATGCATCTGCGCTGCGCTTTTTCAGCTGCCTCTTCCATTAGCTGATCCGATTCGGGTTGAGCTGGTACTTGCTGCACAGCTCGGACAGCGTCTGGTTCTCCTGCATCGCCTCCAAGGCGACCTCCGCCGTGAACTCCGCCGTGTACTTGCGGCGGCTGACTTTCTTCGTTTCGTTCATCTTTTTTGAATTTTGTGCATTCAGGCTCTGGTCTGAATTTTTGGTGGCATTATATTTCTGTTGGTCAACTTTTTCCAAGGTAAAACAAAATCATACTTCTTCAACGCACGTACAACTTGAACGACAAACAGGCTGGATATCAACAGATTATCCCACACTCAATTTTTTTAAAAAAATATTGATGAACTGTTGTAAATGAAAAAATAATCTGTAATTTTGCAGCGTCGTTTCCTTTTGGATTCCGTTTGACGGACTTCACGAAATTCAGAAGGGCGTGGAATAATAAAAACAGAAGTCCATTATAGTGTTAGTAATCAATTGTTTAATAAATCAAAATTATTTATGAGAAAAGTTTCTTTATCATTGCTTTTTGTCTGCGTTTTTTGTCTCGCAGGTGTGTCGGTCAAAGCTCAATCAAGGTTTGCAGCTCCATACGATCTGGATGGAGCATTTCAGTATAATCCGAACGGCGTGAATCTGTCGTGGAAATCGGAAGCTCCAGTTTCGGAAGTTCCTGAAGACCTTTACTGGGACTTGGAAACCATGATCGAGGACTGGACGCTTATTGATGCCGACGGTGACGGCGTGTATTGGCGTCATGTGCAGGGTCTGGAATGTCCGAGCGGCTATATCTGCCTGATTTCCGAATCGAAAGACTGCTACGGTGATCATGGTGGAATAGCTTATACGCCTGACAATTACATTGTTACGCCTAAATTGCCGATAGTGGGCAACACTACACTTTCGTTTATGGCCTGCTCGGCCGATGCGTATCATTGTCAGGAACACTTCGGGGTCGCAATTTCCACCACGGGAAACACCGATGACGCCGATTTTACCACTGTTGGCGAATGGACAATAATGCCAGACAAACTCAACCAGACTCCTTGGCTGGAATACACCGTTGACCTCAGCGCATACGCCGGACAGGAGGTCTATATCGGCTTCCGTCATTTCGGTTGCACAGATCAGTACGCCTTGGCTGTCGATGACATCCGTCTTACCTATAATCCCGTTGACCTTGAGAGTTTCAACGTCTATCGTTCGCCAAACGACAGTGACTATCAGTTGGTAGCCAATGTCCCTGCTGTTGAGAATCAGTCATATTACGAGTATTTTGACAATGTTGAACCTGACACTTATTACTATCATGTGACGGCAGTCTATGCTTCGGAAGGTGAGACGGAGCCGGCTTCTGTTATGGTTTCATATCAGTCATTAGATGAAAATAATGTCGGTGTGGCGGTTTATCCGAATCCGACGAGAGGCCTTCTCAAGGTCGAAGGCGTTGACATGAAACAGATTACGGTGACAAATGCTTTGGGACAGGTCGTCTATGACGCTTCCGTGGAAAGCGGCGAGGTCTTGATAGACATGTCGCAGTTGCCGGCGGGAATGTACATTCTTCGCATTGATACTGAAAACGGGGTCTCAACCAGTCAGTTTAATGTTGTGAAGTAAGGCGTCTCGTCATTCTGACAATTTGGATATTATCGAAAATAAGCACATTTTCATGTGCTTATTTTTATTGCGCCCCTATTTCTTTAAACCGTCAACTGAAAATATTAACAAAAAAGTTGCATTTATCACTTGAATTCAGCATATAATTCTCGCGGGACAGTTGCAAATAAGAGAATAATATGTAACTTTGCAGCGTCGTTCCATTTTGAATTTTGTTTGACTGGCTTCACGAAATTCAGAAGGGCGGCGTGGAATAAGAAAAATATAAGTTACACAAAAACAAATGAAAACGGGAATGAAGAGGTCTTTACTTAACAAAGGAACCTTGCTGTCAATCTTAATTATTCTGCTTGCATTGACAGGAAGAGCACAAACAACCTTTACAGCAGGCAACTTGAATTATCAGGTCAACGATGATGGCGTTTCTGTCACTGTCACAGGCCATGTTAACGGTTACGAGGCCACGGGGGAATTGAACATCCCTGAATCGGTGAGTTACGAAGGAAACGATTATACCGTGACGGCCATTGGATCCTGCGCCTTCTTGTATTGCTTTTATCTGACGGATCTGACAATTCCGAATACAGTGACTACCATTGGGGATGGCGCTTTTTCCTATTGCCAAGGTTTTACTGGTGATTTGGTGATCTCCAATTCGGTCACAACCATTGAGTATGGCGCATTTCAGTATTGCTTCGGCCTTACCGGATTGGTATTAGGCAATTCCGTTGAAACGATTGGGGATTATGCCTTTAATTCCTGCGACAATCTGACAGGAACATTATACATTCCAAGTAACGTGACATCACTTGGAGGGAACTCTTTCGGCTATTGCGCATTAGACAGCATCGTCGTTGACCCGGCCAACAGCTTCTATGATTCCCGAAACGACTGTAACGCCATCATCGAAACGAGTACAAACGAACTTATTACGGGCTGCAAAAACTCCCTCATACCCAACACGGTCACTTCAATCGGCTATTGCGCATTCAGGGGCATCGACGGATTGGAATCTGTCGTTTTTCCGGAATCGCTGGTTTCCATTGGAGAGAATGCATTTGCTTTCTGCTACGACCTGAAAGGAGACCTTACCATTCCCAATTCAGTGACGACCATCGGACCCAGTGCGTTTTTTGATTGCCAGGGTCTTGACGGGACATTGACAATAGGCGAATCGGTCACTTTCATCGGAGACTGGGCATTCAGAAATTGCTGGGCCATCACATCGGCAGTCTCTTTGGCTCAAACTCCTCCTGCGCTTGGCGACGAATTTGGAGGTATGGTGTTCGACAATTTTGGCACTTCAACGCTTACCGTTCCATGTGAATGTTCTTCTGAATATCAAAATTCAAATTGGCATGACCCCTACGCAATGAATGGGTTCGCGACATTTATTGAAGATTGCAGCGCGGTTGCGGAAGCCGGTACTGATGCCATGACGGTTTATCCTAATCCGACGAAGGGTGCCTTCCATATCGGCGGCATCGCTGATGGCGGGGTGCTGACCGTGAGCGACATGAGCGGGCGGACTATGGCTTACAAGGATTTAGTTAATCCGGACAATATGGTGTCCCTGTCGCTTTCGCCGGGGCTTTACCTGATGACGCTTACCACCCGCGACGGCATACGTCACCATACACAACTCATTGTAAAGTAAATGATGTCCTCGCAACCTATAATGCCACCAAAGATACTTCTTTTCATCAAAATTTGGAAATGTATAAATTAATGTGATTTTTCAATGTAAAACCAGCGAGGATCTATCACCTTAACCTGACAACAAAATGGTCTAAAAAAAAAACAGGCGCATTATATCCGCACTGCTTTCCGAAACTTGAATCATTTCCAAAAACAAAAAACACTATCTTTGCAGCACAAATCTTTCATTGCAATGACGATAACAATTTTAGGTTCAGGCACATCGCAAGGTATTCCAGTAATAGGTTGTGAATGTGACGTTTGCAAATCTTCCGACAGTCGTGACAAGCGTCTGCGCACATCCATCCTGATTGAAAACGGAGACACCACTATCTGTGTCGATGCCGGCCCCGACTTCCGGCAGCAGATGCTCCGCGAGAACGTGAAGCACCTTGATGCCATACTCATCACGCATCATCACAAAGACCATATCGGCGGACTCGACGACGTACGCTCCTTCAACTTTCTTCAGCACATATCGATGCCGATATATGCATCACCGGTTTCACAGGAGGAAATCAAACGCGAATTTTCATACGCCTTTGCGGAAAAAGACAAACTCTATCCCGGAGCGCCGACATTCAACCTGATCGACATCATCGACAACAAATCCATAGTAATCAACGATTTGACAATTGAGCCGATACGATTGAAACATCTGGAGATGCTTTGTTATGGTTTCCGCATCGGCAATTTCGCCTATATCACCGATTTCAATTACATTTCAGATGAAAGTCTCAACAAGCTCAAAGGTGTTGAATTTCTCATCATCGAGGCACTTCGCCGAGAGAAGCACTATTCGCATCTATGTCTATCCGAAGCTGTTGACATTGCTCAACGGCTGAATGTCAAGAGAGCGTGGTTCACTCATGTTGGTCATCAAATGGGGAGATTCGAGGATACAAACAAGGTTCTTCCAAGCAATCTGACGCTGGCATACGACGGATTAAAGATTGAGGTTTAAACGTCACAATATCAACGGTTTCATCATCATTCACCGCATACGCCCGATCATATACCACATGATATGACTTCCCTTTTTTCGTCATTCTGATGCCGGTAAAATAGTTGAAATCGAAATTTTTCTCAACCAAACTGCGTTTCGGCACAGTAATCCTTCCAAACGGATTCAAAGCTCTCAATATCATTCTGTTACGCAGAAGCACCGCATTGACATTCCTTATAAGGAGCAATTGGTCGCTGTATATTCTGTAATAATAATTGTTACGGCAATTGTCATCGCAGTATATTTTGTTGGCCCGGCCAGACACAGTCCTACCGCAAGCCGGACACCTTTTCTCCGTTGAAGGAGTTTTCTTGGAACCGTTCATAAAATTTACAGTCAAAGATTTGAAATTACAATCCAAAAACGTCAAGCGCCACGAAAGAATAATAGGAAGCCGTCACTCACTTGGAGAACACATATTGTATAATGTTCGCTCCCATTTTCAGAGCCTTAAGCCTGGTTTCATCAGAATCCTTATGGACACGTTGGTCTTCCCAGCCGTCGCCGAGATCACATTCGTATGTGAAGAGGCACACCAAGCGACCATCATATATCATCCCGAATGCCTGCGGAGTTTTCATGTCATGTTCGTGAATCTTCGGAAGTCCGTCAGGAAAAGGGAACGGCCCCTGAAAAATCGAATGCGAATGTGGAAGTTCGATCCATTCCAATTCAGGGAACACCTTTTGCATCTGAACCATGACATAATCCTTAAGTCCGTAATTGTCATCGACATGAAGGAATCCGCCACCAAGCAGATACGCTCTCAGGTTTTCAGCTTCAGCCTTGTCGAAGCTGACATTTCCGTGTCCCGTCATGTGTACAAAGGGATAATTGAAAATGTCAGGGCTGCCGACATCCACCGTAGCCACGTCATAATTCAAGTCCGTTTTAAGTTCTTGATTACAGAATTTGACAAGATTCGGCAAAGAGGTGGGATTGGCATACCAATCGCCCCCGCCCCGATATTTCAGAAGCGCAATCTGGGTCTGTTGTGCTGTCGCACAGAAACAATCCAGCACCATCAATACAACAACAAAACACTTCTTCATCATTTGCCGCTCATCTGATTAATCAACTGCACGGTATGACATGCCACAAGAGCCGCCGTTTCAGTCCTGAGTCTTGCATCACCGAGACTTACCGGAACAAAACCGTTATTTATAGCAAGTTGCGCTTCTTCGGGGCTGAAATCACCTTCAGGGCCAATAAGCACGAGGGCGTTGCTGCCTTTTACATATTTGTCGCACAGCTGGTCTTTTACGTTATCATCAATCCAAGCAATGAATTTTTGACCGTCAAAAGGCTTTTTTACAAGTTTGTCAAATTCGATTACATCCTCAATATCAGGAAGCTGTGATTTTATCGACTGTTTCACAGCGGCAATCATAACTTTTCTGAAACGATCCACATTTGCGACACGGCGTTCAGAATGACATGAGGTAAACAGTTGAACCTTATCTATTCCAATCTCTGTAGCTTTTTCAAGAAACCACTCCGTACGTTCATTAAGTTTTGTCGGAGCAATTGCTATTTCCAACATAAACGGTCTGTTATCATACCCTGATCGTTGATTTGAGAGACATGCGACGGCTCTTTTTGGGTGAGCGTCAACAAGTTCGCCATCATACAGCGAACCTCTTCCGTCTGTGACGCAGAAATGGTCTCCAACCTGCATTCTAAGCACTTTCACGCAATGCTTCGATTCCTCCTCAGAGAAGGAGACCATTCCCAATTCAGCGTCAGGTAAATAAAAAACATTCATGTTTACTATCTTTACATTCTTTCTGGCATCTGCATACCGAGCAAATTACTTGCATTTCTCAGCAAGCGGGCTGTCATTGAAGCCAATTGCAGACGGAACTCTCTACGATCAGCATTTTCTTCTTTCAAGATACTGCATTCCTGATAAAACTGATTGAATTCCTTGCATAATTCGTAGATGTAATTCGCAATCATTGCAGGGCTTCTGTTGACAGCGGCCTGTTCGAGAACAGCCGGCCACGTGTGCATGTTCGTAAGAAGGTGCTTCTCACCTTGCATCATTTCAGTGACTTTCACTTTATCACCGACAACGATACCGGCCTCGGCAGCCTTACGCAGCACCGAGCAGATACGGGCATGAGTATATTGGATAAACGAACCCGTATTACCATTAAAGTCAATTGATTCTTTCGGGTCGAAAAGCATCGTCTTCTTGGGGTCAACCTTGAGAATGAAATACTTAAGAGCTCCAAGCCCTATCAAATGATAAAGTTTGTCGGCATCTTCTTTTGGCAAATCCTTGGCCTTTCCTAATTCTTCTGACACTTTTCTTGCTGTCTCGACCATCTCGTCCATAAGGTCGTCGGCGTCAACCACAGTGCCTTCGCGTGATTTCATCTTTCCGCTTGGCAGCTCAACCATACCGTATGAAAGATGCTCAATATCGTCACCCCATGCGAAGCCGAGTCTTACAAGAACGCGCTTAAGAACATCGAAATGATAATTTTGTTCATTACCAACGACATAGATAAGTTTCTTCGGATGGTACTCGCCGTAACGAAGTTGTGCAGTTCCAAGGTCTTGAGTCATGTAAACGGATGTTCCGTCGCGACGAAGCAGCAATTTTTCGTCAAGTCCTTCATTTCTGAGATCGCACCAGACAGAGTTATCATCTCTTTGATAAAGAACGCCATTCTTCAAGCCTTCCATCACAGTACTCTTTCCGAGAAGGTATGTCTGAGATTCGTAATAGACCTTGTCGAATGAAACGCCGAGGCGTTTATACGTCACATCAAATCCTTGATAAACCCAATTATTCATCATTTCCCAAAGTTGGCGCACCTCCGGATCTCCGGCCTCCCATTGGCGAAGCATCTCTCGCGTCTCCTGCATGAGCGGTGAGTTGCTTTCGGCTTCAGCCTTGGCTTTTTCCTTGGCATCGTCATCAAGTTCTTCAAAGTCCGCAGGCAAAAACGATTTCACTTCCTCCTTGAAATGTCTGTCAAACATAACATAGAAGTCGCCGATAAGATGGTCTCCTTTCTTTCCAGTTGATTCAGGAGTGCATCCTTCTCCCCATTTTTTCCATGCGATCATGCTCTTGCAGATGTGTATTCCCCTGTCATTAACGAGGTTGACACGCACCACATTCTCGCCATTTGCCTTGAGGATTTCCGACACGCTCCATCCCAACAGGTTGTTGCGGATGTGCCCGAGATGCAACGGTTTGTTGGTATTCGGTGACGAATACTCCACCACGACTGGATTCCCCGAAACTTCTTTTCTCCCAAAAAATTCATTTTCGTGATTTTTTTCCATGAAAGAAAGCCAATAATTGTCTGAAATGAGCAAATTCAAGAATCCCTTCACCACGTTATATTTGGCAATAAATTCGCTTTCCTTTGTCATTTCCTTTCCCAATTCATTTGCCAAATCTTCCGGTTTCTTGCCGGCCAACTTGGTAAACGGGAAAACCACAATTGTCAAATCTCCTTCAAATTCCGGACGTGTCTTCTGAAAATTAACTTGTTGCGCAGGTGCTTCCTGACCATAAAGTTTCCTGAAGGCATCAATAAAAAGTTGTTTCAAGATTACTTCCAACATAGTGCAAATCGTTATTTTTTATTGGGTGCAAAAATAGTAAAAAACTACAAATGATTGTTATTTATTTAAAATTAAAGAACGAACATTGCTATAACATGCAGGAGCGTTAAGATTCGCCCTGCAAATCACAGGTGAATCGAATCTGATTGCATCCATCACCGGACCTTTGTCAGTTCCGTTGCCATTTTGTCCACCTCCAAGCCCGAAGAGAAAGTCATACAAATTGTCAAGGTCACCAAGCAACTCGAACAATTCATTATCAGGATAATAAACAGCCAAGGCACTAAACACGCTTGGAAACACATTCATCCAATCAACGCCCAGAGATGACCAGTCGATGCTTTCAAGCGGGTTTTTCTGCGAGAAGAAATTACCAACAAATCCGGCAACAGTTGTTTCCAAAATGTGTCCTCTTTTATAATCTTCACAAATCAAAGTACCCAAACACACTCCCGGATCTTCATCCGTTGGGGAAACAATATACGCATTCAGCATTGACGAAGTGAGTCCGTAACCCAATGCATATAAGACATCTTCCTTCAGCGATGAGTTGTCAATCGCGCTCCAGTCATAACTGCCATCATTCTGAGTTACAAAATTATTCACTCCAGCCTCTATGACTTTTGCACCAGCACCACATGCGACCTGGGTTACCCAAGAGCATCCTGCAAGTCCGTGAGTTAGACTTCCGTAAGCGAAACCGGCGGCGAACAACAGAAGGCCTTCTCCGAAATCATCGATTACATCAAGATTTGAAATCACATTCATGGCTCCCCAAAAGAACCCTTCAACCAACCATTGAGCTATTTCCCCAGAAGGGTCATTATACGACAAAGGATTGTTGTAGCAATACCTATATCTATTGTAGTTTTGTGAGAAAAACATATCTTGAATGTAATTATCTGGACTCAACATCATCGACATCATAGGGTCATAAACCCTGCCATTCATGTTGATAAGACCCAAAGATAGAATATGTTCATGTCCGGTGAAGCCTCTGTCGCAAAGCAGTTCTCCATTGTACTCCCCGCTCCATGTCGCTGCGTTACGTGGATTTCCCCAAGCATCATAACTTGTCTGTTGCACCACATCGGCATTTTCATCAGTTATCAAACACCACGAATCAAGGTGATCCTTGTGCACGTAAAACAACGACCTCGTGCCGTCATTATCATCACGAACCACAGCGAAAACACCCATTGGTCCTGACAAAAACGTAAAGGTGGCATTCACATCTTTACCCTCAACAAATTCACAATCAGCAACATAAATTTTGTCTGTCTGGATCCCGTCACAAACGGTAGTCATTCTGTCACGATTCAAATCAGCGTCATATCCAAAATCAATCACGCTCTGCCCATTTGTTGCATTTTGCAATTTGCCGAAGGCGTTATATTTGCATTTATGGGCAAGACCATCCAGATGGTCAATGTCCGTTTTCGCCGAATGAATCGCATACGGTTTCTGCCCGCCGTATTCTCCATCATAAAACACAGGAACACCATTTATGGTTTTATCCGTCATATTTCCGTATTCATCATAAGTCATTGATCCCGTGACTTTTCCATTCAGTTTTATTCCCACCAAACGATTGAAGTCGTCATATTCAAAACTTTCAGACACCATTGTATCGGAATGTTTTGTACGATTAGTCATATTACCGAAATCGTCGTATGAATATGTCAGATTCTGATAAGCCTTCGTGCCTTTGCAAGTGTATATTGATTTCAAATATTTGAAATCCTCATCATAGCCGAGTTGGGTCTGTAAACCGTTACCAAGTTGATAATCAGTTATATTGCCAAAAGCGTCAGTGTTATTTGTCTTCCACAAGACAACTCCGGACTCAATATCAGATACTGATTTCAAGAAACCACTATTTGAATAATGATTTTCTATTTCAACTCCACTTGGATACGTTTTACGCAATTCTCTTCCGGCAGGATCATACTCATACGAGGTTGAATAACCAACGCCGTCAATTGTCTCATTAACCGAGATCAAATGCAACAGGTCGTCGTATGAATAAACCGTGAAACGAGATTTCCCATGCAAGACTTGCTTGAGCATTCCTTTCTTACCCTTTGCATTGTCATAAACCCATTTTGTTTCAATAACTTCGCCATTTCCATTGCCGATTCTTCTTGATACCAGCAAACCACTTGCATCATAATTACATGTTACAATTCCATTTCTTGGCGTTATAGTTTTCAAAAGGTTTCCAAATGCATCGTATTCATAACGGACAACGCCACTGCTCGGATCGTCAACTTTTGATTTATTACGTCTGTTGTCATATTCGAATGAAACCTTCGTCGCCGGATTGCTTCCGATTTGAGAACTTTTCAGAAGTCCGTCACTGTAATAATCAAAAGTCAACGTGTTTCCTCCGACATCAATAGTTCTGACGACCCATCCCATCTCATTTGTCAGTTCTGTCTTTCTTTGGACATTTCCGTCCGCAGCCATTGTCGTCATTGTCTTGGAGAATCCGTCATAAACATATTCATGTTTTAAGCCATTCGGGAAAATCTCTTCGATTATTCTGTCATGTTTATCATAGATAAAATACACATAATCAGCATTTTCGCCATATAGATATGGCAAAGACCGAGCCGACAGATTCCCAAAATCATCGTATTTCATATCGACATATATAGCTTCACCATTAAGGTCGAAGGTCACATTCCTGAGTTGTTTTCCGTTCTTATGATAAAACACCAACGACTCCGCTTTTCCTGTTGATTTCTCCCAACAATAATACATTGCATTATCCGGAGCATGCTTATTACCTTTAGCCCAACGTTTCGTCTTGACGACTTCAACTCCGTCGGGCATCGAGCAAACCGACGTTATGCCCAATATGTCATCCGCTGTATTCATCACAAAATCATTGTAGTCAACGGTGGAAGCAGCCAATCCCAGACAATCGGAATATCTCACGTCAGTCCTCCATCCTTTTTCATTCACGAAAGCTGACGGATAACGGTAATTATAATCAGGAGAATATTCAACTCTTGATGTCCGTTTTGCAGTTGCAGATTGTGATGACTGCACCTGCCCGACAATATTACCGACGGCATCGTACTCATAATTCGTCGTGACAGTCAGCGGATCACAATCGTTCCAGATCAAATTTGGCATCGAAGTCTTTTTTACAACCCTAAACGGATTTTTCGGATCGTTGTACGCAAGTCTCTCGCAATGTCCGACATCACTTCCATTTCGTGAAGACTCCGAATGTTTAATGCCGACAATTCTGTTGACCGCCCATAATTCCAAATCATTGAGATATGTGTATTCATTACAAGTCTGATAATCATATACGCCAACGTCATCACCTTTATTTTTCTTATCGACACCAACGGTTGTTTTATTAAGGTTGACATAGTTACGATACGTTTTGCCACCCAAATCGCTAACATATTCATTATCTGTCAATTCAGTTTTCAGCACACCATGATTCCCATCAAAACTCATTGAAATCTTCTTATTAAGATGTTGCAATGGCATCACAATTTTTGAATTGTCGGCACACACGAACTTATCATAGTCAAAAATCTCCGTTCCAACAATCATATTGTCAGAATCGAAAAACTTTATTGTTGAAGGCAACGCCAAAACAGACTGCCCAATTGGCTCAAGTTCAAACTTCACAAATTTCCTTTGCGATTGTTTCCCATTGACGAATGTACATATCTGATTATGTTCTGCACCCAAAACGCCTCGGCCACCCGTATGATACCAAATATTGTCATACGAATAATTTTTGCAACAAGCACTTCCGTTTGTTGTGAAGACCGTGTCTGCCTTCAATGCCCTGACGGGAATGCCGACAGTTCTTATTTCATCATCAATCCATTTAAAATCAAACGAATACATCGAATCATCTTTATATGGCATGAGATAATCGTATGCGAAGCCATGAGCATTTCCGACGCCATCTGTCACCCGCTCAACAGAATACATTGCCGAATGAGGATTCAACGCAACAACTTTCGGATACACTGAATTCAAGGGTTTTTCATCCACACTGCCAAGGATACTTTGATTTTCCTGTCCAAAGAAGTTTCCGACATGCACATGACTATGCTTGAAATCTATATCGAAATAATATCTTTTGGTACATTTGAAATCATATTCTCCTGACGATTTCTTGAACATGTAAGATCCGAGAACCATGTATGTATTGCCGGCATAGCTCTTAAAGAGAGCGACATCACACTTCCCATCACCATCAAAATCCGCATTCCTGATTGTCACCGTCGGCTGTGACAGGCTTTTCAAAGAACACGAATACTTGTCTTGCGGAGAGAGCGTGACACCAACAAGCAATTGAGAATGAATACAAGATTCCGCCGGAAGAAAATGTTTTCCATCTGACATGACAACAGTCCAATAACTCCGATTGTTATATTTAAGCAGATCCATATTTCCATCTCCATTGAAATCGCCGGGGAACAAGTAATCTTCAGTATTTATGCCGTTATCCTCAAATTTTTTATTATATGTATAAAAACCATTGACGAGTTTCAGATTTGCCACGACCGTCTTGTCATCCATTATATACATAACTTCTTGATTTCCATCTCCATCCATATCCACAATCACCACATCTTTCGGAACATTTTCGTATGATACCGCTTCCAGTGTCTGCTGATAAGGCACACCGTTTTTACAATAAACTATGCAAGGATAATAGATGCCGGAGGAATAATCGTTGTTATAAACGAAGTAGAAACTATTCCTATGCTCGCCGCAAAAATCACCCGGATACAGATTAAAAAACCTGTCATACGACAAATCATTTCCTGTTTTTGAGAAAGAAACGTCACCATTGTTCATATAGAACATTGCTTTTGACCTCCAATTTGAGTTAGGCTCAAAATTACAGAAGTATGGAACAACATCCGCCAGTCCATCGCCGTCAAAATCAACCACATACACCCATTCAAGAGTCTTGTCGAAGACGAAAGTGAACCGAGGTGTGTCTTCAAAAGTGCCGTCTGTATTATTGATATAGACCTCTGCGGTAACATTTTCCTGATAGCTATTGCCGTTTTTATAAGGAACGACAAGCACATCCGAGAATCCGTCACCGTTGAAGTCACCCACAAACGGCACTTTGTTGAACACATTCTTACTCAACGTGCGACTTTGGAATTTCTCGTTGAAATGTTTCATCTTGCTGTTCCAGGAAATAACGGTCGGATTCAGCTTCATTCCACCGGCAACAAGTGTTATTGATTTCAACCTGTTATAGTTAAACGAGACCGCATCATATATTCCGGGAGAAATATAATCAAAGGTATAACTCATTAATTCCTTGCCAGATGACTTGTCTTTTATCACAATATCCTTCAACAATTTTTTTATCCTGACGGCATTTTGGTAAACATAATAAGTTTCGCTGTCATCCCTATTTTGATATGAAAACAAGATTTCATACATGGAATTTACTCCACGTGACTTGTTTAATGTATATTCAATTTGACTTATGTATGATTCACCTTCTGCATTATTATTGTCATAATGGAGAACAATTGTATTTCCGTCCCTGTCAGAAATTTTGCTAACTAACCAAGACATTGCCGGGCCATGTCCATTTTGAGGCAAAATATACGAATCTGAAGATGACCCATATTCCCAGATCGTACCATCAGCTTTATAAACCGTGAAATACGCAGGACCGTCTTGGACGCTTCTCGTATGTGACACGATTTTTGTCATTTCATCAATTTCCGTCCGGTATGTAGTTCCATCTCCGCCGTATGGAAGTTGACAATTTGACATAAGACGTTTTCCATCAAGTGCGAATCTGTCTTCGTTGTTGAATTTAACTCTTCCTGAAATTCCATCGTGATATTTTGTGGTTCCCACTCTGGCAATCGACGACAATCCGGTAAGATTCCAGGCCCATCCCAACAAACCGTTACCCGCTTGATTATTGTACGTAATAGCCAGATCAGGAGTCATGTCGCCTATTCCTTTAGGAAGTTGAATCGGTATGGAATATAGTGCGCAACCTATATCACTCACGTTGAGCGTGCCTGGCAAGGCGCCGACAACGCCGTCATCACTTGACGGTGACGGCCCTCCTAAAAGACCCGATTCGGGAGGAAACACCCCATATCTGTTAATCACGAAACTCGCCGAAGAATTATTTTCAGGATCACTCTTGAAGCCGTCCAATAATCTGATGCATGATGACGCTTCAAATCTGTATGTTTCACGTCCATCAAGCTGACCGTTAAGTTCAAACTCCGTCTGTCGCCTGTGGTTTTCAGCGACCACGCAAACCACTGACAGCAGCAACATTTGCAGTAAAATAATCTTTTTCATGGCAATGGTTTTTAGAGTTTGACAATGGTTCGTGCAAACGTGTCTCCAGAAACATTGACAACAACCAGATATGTACCCGGCAGAAATCCGCTTATATCCAATGTCGTTTCTTCTGACCCGACAGTTCCACTTTTCACAGGAAGTCCGTTTACGTCATATATGGTATATGAGAATGGCGTATCATCAAAACATTCTCCCAACGACAATGTCACAAGGCCATTTGAAGGATTTGGGTATAATGCGAACTCCTCCACGGTCAGTTGTTCTGTAAGATCCACGACATCCCTGCTGTCTTTGTCACATCCTTCATAAAAAGCACGTGCCACTCTGTTTCCATCATCGTCATAATCAAAGGAGATGCAATGCTGCGCCATAGAATTCTTGGATTGCAAAAGACACAATACAAGCCCAAGAAATATTATCAAATATTTCATTTTCATAGCGTTACGTATTTTAATATTACTTTGTTTCCTGCTGCAATGACTTGATGATTTCCTGCTGCCGCTGAATCTGTTCATTCAGTTCAATGACATACAATGTCAATTCCTCGACTTTTTTAAGCAATATGCCATCCATTTCGGCAAGGTTAAAACCTTTTTGGAGGACGGTACTTTCCGACGGCACTCCTGGCAGACATCCTTTGTCATCAATATAATGATTCAGTTCATTCAAAGGCATCAGTTCATAACCTTTATCAAACACATAATCGTGCCATTCGCTCACTTCTTTCACATACACTTCGCTCGTCAGTATTCCACCGCTTACAGCAAGGGCATAATCGTAATCGCCAGCGAATGCGTTATCTGCATTGATGCCGACCTTTCCATTCAACGTGATTTTCTTGGAATCGAAAGACAGGCCCGGACCGCCGGCACGGACATTCATGCCGTCTTTTGTAACCGAAATCTTATTGTCCGCATCGTAAAGCTGAATGTATGCCGACCTTGTCGAAATGCTGGTTGTCTCCAAGATCAATCCGGCATCTTCATTGAGGTCTGATTTCAGGTGGAGCTTGGCTGAAGGATTTACCACATTGCCAATTCCTATTTTTCCTGTGGTTTCTCCGCCTGCCGAAGTGCTCACGAACAACGTTGGCCGTTTGCTGTTAAATCCGACCATCAACGTATTTTGTTTGTTGTTTATCAAAGCCTTTGCGTCTGAATCAGCCAATCCGCTGCCAATCACGACAGCACCTGTCGCATTGGTTCTGACAAAGTTGCCGATAGCAACGGAATTTCCTCCGGTAGTTCTGTTTGAATTGCCAAAAGCGACAGAACACATTCCGTTTGTATAATTGTTTACGCCAATAGTTGCCGAATAATTTCCATTGGCATGGTTCATGGACGAACCTGAAGGGCCGCACAAATCACAGCCACCCTTTTCCTGTGCGTTCACAACACTGCACATTGCAAGTGAAAGCACCAAAAAACTAAAAAAACAAGGTTTCATAGCTAAAAAATTTAATTGTTAATCTTTAATAAATTTTCCTCTTAATGAGTTCTTACCATTTAAAACATCGTAAAAATAAATTCCATTTTCAAAAGAAGACACATCGATTTTTATTGTCGAATTATCTGGCAGTGACAATTTCCGCTCAAGCATTTTCTGTCCGTTGACATTGCAAACAGACACCACAACTTCCTGATTTTCAACATTATTTATCGAAATATTCAAAACATCCGTCGTCGGATTCGGGTAAACATCAATACCATGACAAATTTCAGTGTTCTCATCCACGGATAGAGGCACAATGAAATCCTCCCGCACGAGTTTTTTGATATAAACCGCATTCTGATCTCCCAACATGCAATTGCCATAAATAAGACATCCTCCGTCGTGAGTTTTTTGCATGTGATAAATGCGGAAAACCCTGTCGTCGTATTCTAAACGCTTGGTTCCCAACAGATTCAAATCTTTGTCAATCAACATCATGACCACACTATTATACATTTCCCCACGTATCCCCCAAAAAGTCTCATGATACGTAGCGAAATAAATTGTCGAATCATTGACATACTGCAATGCGCGATTTGAAGGCGTATAATCAGCGGTGTCAATCCTGTTGTAAATCAAAGTGTCTAACAGAGCCAAAGTGGTGTCACACTTAAAAATCGCCGCAATTTCTTTTTCATCTGCGCTATAACGGTCATACATCATTGCGGACATCAGGAAATGGGTGTTGTCCAACCATATACTTGAATTAATCCACTCGGCGACAAGTCTTCCGTCTAACACATCGTGATGTGAAAAGAAATTCAAATCCTTGTCAAAATAGCTGACACATTGCCCACCTGACGAGTTAAAACCGCTGCTCATCAACATCATGTTTTCAGACCCTCGCATTATCGAAAGATCCCTTGGGTTTACATGCCCCAAAAACGGAGTCACTGCAATTTTGCTTTCAAGCATATTCCCATGAACGTCAAATCTGCAAATCATGCAATCGTTGTTGACAGAATAATTTAGATTAACCTTTCTAACTGCAACAGTCAAAATTATATCCCCCTGAATTCCTGCTGCAATATACACATGATGCGCTAAAAAATACGGATCCGGCAATGGATATGTGTGTTCTTCGACAATTTCCAAATCCTGATTAATTATCGCTACCCATATCTGTTTATACTCGTCACCATAACTCGAAGGATTTTTGAGACCGGCGACAAAAGCATTGCCATCTTCGAGACACAACGCGCTACTGAAATAACTTTGTCCGGATTCAGGAATATAATAATTACATTTATAGGATCCGTCATTGTTAACAAACACTGCGTATGCCACATTATTTTCCTCTATCTTGGGTTTTGCAACTTTCCCGAAAAAATAATAGCCATTTTCATTGCTGTCACCTGCATTCAGGTTTGTAATATCCGGCTGGGTGAAACAAATCTCCCAACCCTGACCCCATACAATATTCGGAATCAGACAAATTAACAATAAGATGATGTGTCTTCTCATGATTTAATAGTTTTTAAATTATAATTAATCTAACAAATTTCCCGTTGGTCCGATAACTTGGATAGGAATAAGAATCCTGTCTCCGTAAGTTATAGAATTATGATGGAAACATATTCCGTTTTCTGCAAGTCCTCTGATGTCAACCTGAACAAAACATAAATTGTCAGGTAACATACCTGCATTTTTCAAATCCTCAGGAAGCAATTGAAGTATCACTTTTTTCTCACCATTAAAATAATAGTTCAACATTGCATAATTGAAATACAAACTCGTATCATTTACATAATGGGAATAATAGAGATACGGCTCACCATTGGGACGCAAATACTCCGGACCTTCCAATGTTTTAGTCATCAAATTGTAATTGACGTATCTGTATCCTGATACCGGCACCGGTGTACCCGCGAAGTAGTAGTTGATGGAATCCTCAATAATTTCAGCCGCATCGCACACAATCGAAGGGTCGTCACAACTTCCGCCGTATTCGCCGAAATACCAGCAATCACCGGGTTTGAAAGGTCCGTCTTCCAAAATGACATGACCATTGTTATCGTTGCTGCGACCGGAAATGACATGTACTTCAACAGAAGACTTGTCGCCGATGGTTTCACCTTTGTCAAACACGACGGTCATGAGGGATTTGTTTTCCGTGATTCCATCATTTGCGTATGCTTCACGCACCAAATCAGTTACATTTTCATACAGATTCGACACTTCATTCATGGGCAACGACCCGTCTTCATCCAAATTGACATAAAAAGTCAAATCCTGTTTCACGGTCTCAACATAATCCTTTTCAGGAGAAGAATAAGACGTGTTAAAAAGAGCTTCCATATTCCACAACACACTGTCAATCTGCATATTGCCAGCGACTCTCATTGTCTTACATCTCTCAAGAGTCTCTTCAAAATGCTTGACCTTGCTGACAAACGACTTCACCTTGGCATCATAATCCGGTGTCAAAGTAATGTCATTCACCACCTCTGGTTGCGGTTTAACTTGATTCTTCCTGCATGCGTACAGGCCAAAAGCAACAAGGCCGACGCCTGCTGCAAAAATTGTGATTTTATTCAAAATGTTCAGTTTCATAAAAAAATATTAAAATAAAAAAAAGTTTGTTAATGTACAACAATTCCTTGGTCACAGTCTCCGGTTACTTGTACTTAAACCAAAGACTATACAAAAGCGTTTTTATTACTTTCCTTCTCATTTTTACTACTGTTATCACGCTGCAAAGATACAACATGGAAAAGCGTTTGTCAAGAACTTTTTTCTTTAATTTTATTTACAATTCATTGATTTTCAATTAAAAATGTAAATTTTTATTTACATTACACCTTATTAATATAGCAGTCTTTCGAGAAACCATGATTTTTTAAAATTTTCATGTTTTTATTTCACCAATCAAAAAAAATTGTAACTTTGCAACCCGATGGTTGAACAAAGATTTATATCGGAAATGCCTGATAATCACGGCGTGAAAAGAAGTGATTCTTTGACAGACATCTTTTTTTCATTTTCTGACGGTCGTTTGAAACCGTCATTTTTTTTGTTGATAAGTTAAATAAATAATAAACTAACAATCTTTATAACAATGTCTATCTCTTTAAAAAACCGTAGTCTTATTTCAATCAACGACTACACACCGGAAGAAATCTGCCACATACTTGACATTGCAGAAGACTTTGAGAAAACCCGCCTTCAGAATCTTTTGAACGGCCGCGTTATCGCATCATTATTCTTCGAGCCTTCAACAAGAACCAGATTAAGTTTTGAGACTGCCATCCAGCTGCTTGGCGGCAACGTCATCGGATTCAGCAGCACGGCGGGGACAAGCGTTCAAAAAGGAGAATCCTTGAGAGACACAATAACGATGGTGGCGAGCTACGCAGACCTCATCGTCATGCGCAACCCGATTGACGGCTCAGCACGTTTCGCTTCTGAGGTCTCGAAAGTGCCGATTATCAATGCAGGTGACGGTTCGAACCAGCACCCGACACAATGCCTCCTTGACCTTTATTCAATCCGCAAGACCCAAGGAACGCTCGAGAACCTTGAAATCACAATGGTCGGCGACCTCAAATACGGACGCACGGTGCACAGCCTCGTCCAGGCGATGTGCCACTTCAACGCGAAATTCAATTTTGTATCACCTAATGAGCTAAGAATGCCGTCAACCGTAATCCAACACATCAAGGATGCCGGTCTCGAATATCACGAATACACTGATTTGGAAGAGGTTATACCTCATTCAGACATCATCTACATGACACGTGTGCAGCGCGAGCGTTTCCCCGACCCTCTCGAATACGAAAAAGTCAAGAACGCCTACATACTTCGCAACTACATGCTTGAACCGGCGAAGGAAAACTGCCGCATCCTGCACCCACTTCCGCGCGTCAACGAAATCAACGAGGACGTTGACCCGAACCCGAAGGCTTATTACTTCCAGCAGGCTCAAAACGGACTGTACGTCCGCGAGGCTCTGATTGCTGCAATCTTGGGATTAAAATAACACTAAAACATTGATAATCATGGAAAAGAGAAAAGAACTTATAGTTTCAGCCATCGAAAACGGAACAGTAATAGACCATATCCCCGCCAACAAAGTCTTTGAGGTAATCAAGATTTTGGGACTTGACAATTGCGACTGCCCTGTATATTTCGGGACGAACCTCGAAAGCAAGAAATACGGCACAAAGGGCATCATCAAAATAAGCAACAAATTCTTCAAGTCAGAAGAAATCAACAAGATAGCACTTGTAGCCCCGACAGCATCACTCATTGAAATCAAAGAATTCGAAGTCATCAACAAACACACTGTTGAAATCCCGGACAACATTGAGGGCATCGTGAAATGTTTCAACCCTAAATGCGTCACGAATGCGGAAAGAGTGATGACAAAGTTCACGGTAAAGAAAAACGAGTTCGGGAAAATCCAGCTCAGATGCCATTACTGCGAGAAATTCACCACGGAGGAAAACATGGAGTTTCTGTAGGACTTTCGTCTCGCAGACCACGCTGATTTTTCTCACGCAGAAACAACAGAAACAGCGAACAAACAAAAAGGCTGGTGATTACCAGCCTTTTTGCATCCTTTTCCCTCTCTTATCTCTCATCTTTTTTCTTCGTCACGGCGTAACCCGCGCCGAGTGCGGTGAGAATCACGATTCCGGTGCCGAGCGGCGCACCAGATTGGTCTTCCGTATATCCGTGACCTGGAAGCTCCGGCATGTCAAAACCGTTGTCGATGTCCTCTCTGATTCCATTTTTTTCCCATCCGCTGAAAAAACCGTCGCTCTGCGACACTGCCGGGAACGAGACCATCGCCATTACCGCCATTGTCAAAAATATCCTCTTTCTCATAACACAACTATTTTCTGGGTTTTTACTCCGTTTTCACTCACAAGACGGACAATATATGCCGCATTTCTTAAATTTGAAATGTCAACCGAATTGCCGTTCAACGTTTCGTTTATCACCACTCTGCCGGTCATGTCAATGATTTGGATTGCCCCATTCTCATTGATATACAACTGCTTTCCTGACTGATACGCAAAATTTTCATTATCATCGATTTCGTTATCGCCGGAAAGTCTGACGATGAAACGGTTCACGTTGTCACCAGCCAAGGCGTGGAACTTGTATTCGCCTTCAAGAAGCATGTCGGTGTCTTCGCCCGTCATTCTGTCGATGAGGTGGATGTAACCGAAATCGCCGCTCGGTTTCATTGAAATAGTGTAAGTTCCGATTTCCTTCGCGTCGAAGCAGAGTGGAATTTCCCTTACATTTTCGTCATGATTGCTGATGCCGTATCTTACATTATCACGCATGGTGAAAGCCGTCGCAATTTCATCGTTGAAATTTTCAAGTTTCGGGAAGCCGCCATTTTCAGAACCATTGAAACCAATGATTACATTGTCGCTACCTTTTGAATTTGAAACGATTACGTTGATGTTTTTTGACATCACTCCTCTGCCTTTTGCATCTTTTGAATAAGTCAACGTGGGGTTAGGCTTGGTGTTTTTTGTCGCATTGACCACATAGCCCTGCCCGGATTTTATCGTTCCCGTTGAGTGATATTCAAAAACGCCCGTCTTGGGATTTAGCGACACGAAACCGTCCGAAACGCTCGTGGTCTTTTCAACATCATCCCATTCGATGTCAAAAGTGAAAGTGTTTCCAAGAAGGAACAGATTCCAGCTTCTATATTTACTATAGTTGAGTTCAATCTCAAACTCCGTTGAAACGTTCAGTTCGCCTTTGAAATCAGCATGATTCAGATTTTCGTATGATGCGAGATAGCCCGTGTTTTCCGCAAAGCAAGTTGCAAAGAAGTCCTCATAATATTCATCGTCATAATGCACTTTGTAATTGACCCACGGGATTTCAGTCTCGTCTTCGTCCTCCATCACATTGTCATTATCCCAGATGTAAAGGTCGTAATCGCCGTTTTCCGGGATGAAATCCTCAACGGCGGCGCCGACAACCGGGCTTGATATGAACTGCCAGCCGTCTTTCTGTTTGCCGTTCCAATCCTTTGGGTTGACGATGCTCTTCCTGAACGTCGCCTTCACGCCGGCATTTGTTTGGAAAATCTGTCCGCCGTCGTGGAGAATCAACTGGCTGACATCGGTGTCGGTAAGTTTTCCTTTGACGGTGAGAATCCCTTTGCTGCCGATTTCAACAGAACAATTAGCGTTGATTGTCATGTTGTTGACTTCCGCAACGACACCATTGTCAATGATTGTGATGCCGTTTATTTCAACATCCTTGTTGGCAAGGTCTGGCATTGCAGTCGGTGTCGAACCGTCAGGATTTCTCCAGTTGCCTGGCTCATCCCACTGTCCTTTTCCCACATAAGTGTAAGGAAGACTTGCTGATGTGAAACTTAACAACTGAGGATTTTGGGTGCTTCCCATGCTTCCGTCGGTGATGAAAGTGATGCTTGCAGGGTCTGATGTTACAATCATCTCGGAATCTGTTGAGTGATTCCACACCCTCATTGTCATGACGTGACCGGTTTCTCCGTGAGGATAAAGATACCAGATGTATTCATGCTCGAAAGCGGAATAATGCGTGGCTCTGATGGCGGCGCGGCATTCATCTCCGACGAAGAGCCCCACCTCGATGTCGGTGTTTAACTGCTCGACCCCGTCGATGACAACGTAACTGGTGATGGTCATTGTGTTTGGATATGTATAGATGTCCGGTGTCCAGTGTGTGGGCAGCTCTTGGGCCTTAATAGTCATACAACCACAAATACAGACTAAAATCAAAAATATTTTTTTCATTATCAATAAATTAAACTACTTAACAATTATCTTTTTGCATGATGTCATCCCATCGCCGCAAGTCATCCTGATAAAATACACACCTGATGTTTTTGGGCTGCTGATGTCTCCAATGCCGTTGACAGTATGTTCTGACACCTTCCTACCGATGGCATCGAATATCTCAACCTTTGCGATATGGTTCACGCTGACAGTGATGGCACCACCTCTTCCGACAGGATTAGGATGTATGCCTGCAACGAAATCGCTTTCATCCACGACAGATGTCACTTGAAACTCAATGACGTATGGGTTCGTCACAGAGCCTTCGGTGGCATTGGCATGGAAAATGACCTGATTGTCAGCAAATCCTTCCATCTCAACATCGTTTTCAATATCATAGAGTCTGAAGTTGAAGACATCATTTTCTTGACCGTGGAGTGTAAGGAAGAAGATGTATCTGTCGAACGGCTCTATATACAAAGCTCTTGCGCTGCCACGGCATTCATCGCCGCAAAATGCTCCGACCTCGAAGTTGCCGTTTCTCACTTCCTCGCCGTTGATGCTGATGACGCTTGTGGCTGTCATGTTATCGGGGAACTGATGGATGTCGGGATTCCAATGGAACTCGGTGGTGTCACTGGTACCTGCCTCTCCTTTGGTCGTGTTATAGGTGAGTGTCATGGCATTAGAGCCGGTGTTCCGGTACATGTAGCCTTCACCTGGCTGCATGGTGCTGAGTGTCCCGACCCATCCGTAACCAGACACATACTCTGCATATTGGGACTGTGACTTGATGTAATCACCGTCCTTTGCGCTCAATCCGGAAAGGGCTGTGTTGATGGCGGCACTTTGTGCCGACGGGTATCCAACCCATGTCCAGCCTGTCGAAAGCTGTATCGGGTGGCTTGACGGCGTGGCTTTGGCACCTGAGATATTGAGAGTGCCTGCCGAACTCATCTGAAGCATATACATCTGTTCGTTCTCGACCGCGCTGAGAAGTCCGTACCAATTGCCTTCGATGTACTCAATGTAATTATACTGTGACTTCATGTATGTCCCGTTGCTGCCGACGGCTGTCAGCACTTTGCCGAGTCCTTCGCCGCCTGATGTCTCGACGTCTGTCGAGATCCAGTTCCAGCCGCTGCTCACCGCCTTCGACTGTATGCTGAAGGTCATATTCGGGTCATCACCTGTAGCCATGTTGGTCCCGTTCGGGCTGCTCATTACTATGTTGGATGCCGAAATCGGAAACTCTGTCGAGATGACGTTGGCATTGCGGTGCATGGTGGCATAGACTACCGTGCCTTCGTGGTCAGCTATTAGACTATTGCTCATCGAGAAGATGATGATGCGGAAGGTGTTTTTATTCTTCCTCGTGGCACTGATGGTGTGACTGGCACAACGTCCGCCGAGATGGAAGTCCGACGGGTTAAGCGTGTATGACTCGCTCGGATATGTGAAGTCGGTCTGTATGGCGGTGATGTCGCTGTAATTGTCCATGTCGATGTTGACGTTGACATCAAGGTCTGCATTGACAGCACCTGTTGACAGCACCAATGCGTTGGGCTCGTACGGGCTTGCCGTGACATTGACATTGAACAGACGCCTGTCAGGGTCGTTGGTGTAAAGCTGCATGATGGCCTCGACATCGCCGGCTATCTCACCTTTGTAACTCACATGAATATTTGTACTCGCATATTGTTCTATGACAACAGGTAAGTCGTTTGATACCGAAAAACAAGAGTTCGTGAAGTTTATGCTTTCGATTCTCAACTGCGCATTACCTTGATTATAAATATTGAAGTCTTTAGTAAGCGTCTCGGTAAGCGGTGTCTCGCCCATGCTGAAACTGCTGCTGCACGACATTCTCGGACTTCTCACGTTCACATATCCGCTATAGGTGTCGGATGTTACATTGGTGCCTGTGTTGTCTGAAAGGATGACGTTATGCGGATAAAGATAATAGTTGCCATACTGACCGTCAATCTGCACGTCGAAGGAAAGTATTTTGCCGTCCTCTCCGCTGAATGGGGTGTTCGACGGCGAATATGCCATGACGATGAGGGTGTCGTTCCTCATGCTGCCGACGGCGACATGGTCACTTTGCCGTGACGTGAGTTCAACGCTGTTGGCGACAAACTTCAACGCCGACGGCATTTTGAATTTGAACTGGAGACCGACGATGGCATCCATATTGTTGACATTCAAGTCGATGCTTACTGTCTCATCGCAGTAGCCCGAGGTGTTGGCCACATGCAACTCGTTGACCGAATAAGGCTCGGCCGTCACAGTGGCTGCCTGGCTGCCGTTGATGGCATTTGAAACCACCGTGATCGTGTAATTCACTGAACCTGAAACCATCGGGGCGAACTTGATATTGAATGGCGCCGTGCCACCGCTTTGAATGACCGTCTCCGTGAACGACGGGCACGACAGCGTGGCGTCAGAGAACTGCAGTCCGGTGACTGTCAGCGGTTCGTTGCCGCTGTTTCGCACGTATAAAGTGCTGTTATATGTGCTTCTTATCGGAATTCTTCCGTAGTCAATCACGGGGTTGGTGACCTGTGCTTTCGGAGAAAGTATCGTCACGTTGCCGGCGGTTGTCGAGAGTGCGAGGCTGTTACCTGCCGCGTCGGCGATTTTCGCCTTCGCGAGATTGACGGCGTTGTCGCCAGGCTCGTTGAGGAGTTTCAGCCGAAATGTCAGAACATCGCCGCTGTTGCCCGAAAACTCTGCATTCGCGAAAGAATAGGCGTAGATCTTCAGTATCTTGTTGAGAACCGTCGCCGAGAGCTGATGACCGTTGCTTCTGCCGGTGAGCGCCGCCGAATTGGCGACATACTGGAGGTTGTCGCCGAGCGGTATCTCCGTCTGGAACGCCACGAAACTGTCGGTGTTCTCGATGGATATGCTTAATGTGACCTCATCCTGCGGATGCCCCGATGACGACGAGACCGCCATCGTGTTCTGGGCAAAGGCTGTCAGACCTATGCCCAGAACCATCAGCAAAAGGAGATGCTTTATTATTCTATTCATCATTCCTTATTTCATATAAACAACCTTATTTCTCTGAACCTCAACGCCGTTAACCACCATGTTGATGAAATAGATGCCGTTGGTGATGCCGGCGGCTGGCTGCCAGTCGAAAGTGTATTCGCCACGGCTTTGTGTGCCGAAGTCGAATGCCGCAACCCGCTGGCCCGTGATGCTGTTGATGGTGAATGTGACATTGCCTTCCGACTCACCTATAATATAAGGTATGGTGACACTGCCGTTGAACGGGTTCGGGTAAGGCCGGTTAATGATGTAGATGTTGTTTTCGGCGACACCTGTGTTGGCCTGCTCCACTGCAAGCACGCCGCCGCCTTCGAGGTCTGAGAGAACCATGTCATCGACATTCGCACTGCCGATTCTGAGCAAGGCGTGTCTTCCGGCTTCGAGTTTCTTCCCTGCCATGCTGAAAGCGAGGAACATGTAACGGCCGTCGTCCATGCGCTGCCCGACTTGTTCAAAGTCATTGAGTGCACTGAGGGGTTCTATCTCAGCATCGTCTTCAATGTTGAAGAACACCTGAACGCCGGCGAGTTCCACAGGAGTATCGACATAGAGTATTCCGTCGGTGATTGAATAAACCGCCGTTGCAGTGAGTTCCGTATCTGCCTGATACTTACCGGTGTTGATGATATTGATGACACTCACGATGTCGAGTACGTCAACCTCGCCGTCGTTGTTCACGTCGGCTGCACCGAAGATGAACGGCTGCGGGTTCTCGCCCGTGATATAGTTGACGATGGTGACGATGTCGCTGACATCAACGGTGAGTGAGCCGTTAGCGTCGCCGGGGGAAGCCGTGAGCGGGATGGTGCTGACGTTTCTCGAAGGGTCACTTTCCGAGAGGTCGGTGCGCATGTCGCGGTAGAAGTAGTAATAACGTTCGCCCGGAGTGACGTTGTAGTCGGTGAACGTCAATTCTGTTATGAGCGTCTCGTTGAGCAGCAGAGTGTCGCTGTGGCCGTCGTCATTAACCTGATAGCGGTACATGTTGTAGCCGAGGTGGTCGTTGAAGTATATCGAGTCGTTCTCCCATGCCAAGTCAACCTTGCCGATGCCTGGTGTGGCCTCGAAGCCGGCACTCATCGAGCCTGCTGTCGCGACCTGCACGTTGAAACGCATGTTTTCAAGAGGAATCTCGAAGAACTCGTCATCTTTCGCGTCTGCGACATAGATTCTGTTGAGGCCGTCGGTTGCCATCGAGGCGTCGAGGTTGAGATATGCGGTGTAGATGTCGCCCGCATCGTTCCAGCTGCCGTCTGCCGAAATTGAATGCTGAGTGTAAGGCGGACGGACACCCATCGCTATCATTGGAGCGGTGGTCTTGTCCATGGCACGGTTGAAATACACCTCAAACTTATGGCGGCCTATGCCGAGCGGCGGCATCTGCTCGAAATCGTCCTGGGCGTCGTAGCCTTCGTCTGAGTTCTCCGGAGTGACCACGACTTTCCAGACGATGCCGTGGCATTCGGCAGAAGGACGAGTGGCCATGTTTGTCAAGTCGATATATGTGCCACTGCTACTTCCCGGAGCATAGATGTCATACACATGTGGCCTTACTATACTTTCTTTTGCACTGCCTAAATATACGCCATTGTTAATAGGCACTATCGATACGGTTTGTGATTCATTTCCAATGTAATAATCACCCAAACCAGACAGACTAATCGTATTAAAAATATTACAAACTGGATTTTGTTGAATATCAGATCCATCTACACCCAGATATGGTTCGTATAACCAGTTAGATCCTTGATTGTTCACAAAGTTGCTAAATGGAATATCTAAAAGACGATTAGTAAAAAAACATGTCTGTGCAGTCAGGTAAAATAGATTACATCTGTTGAATACAACATCTGTATGTGGAGACATAGGATAGTTAGAGTTACAATATCTAATCACGCAGTTAGTGACATTTCCACATCCCTGAACAGATCCAATATCAGAGCCGCTTTCATTATGTCTAATACTGTATTCAATTACACAATAGTTCAGAATGTCATTGCTATTCCCGTGGATTCGTTCCCAACTGTTGCCTAAATCGGTCTTTGTAAAAGTAATCATATTTCCAGGCTCTCCGATGGCTTTGATTGTGCCTGAACTGAAAATTGACACTCCATCTTTAATCTTTATTACAGTTCCCGGTTCAATTGTCAATGTAACACCTTCCGGAACTGCCAAATTTTCCGTCACTATGTAATGCACATTCGGAGAAAGAGTCATATCTCCCGTAATCACACCTTTCAACTCAACTCCGTTTTCCACTTGTATTGTGAACGGACAGGAGAGCGTGCCCTGCGCGTTAGGGCATGTAGCTTTCAAAACGAGATTTATATATCTCCCGTCAACCACGTTTTCATTCACTTTGAAACGGAACGGGTTTGCCGCCTTGCTCTTCGCGTATGCAGAAAGTCTGTGTCCGAAATCGATGTGGCTGTTGTCGAGGAACTCAAGAGTTGTCGGGTCTTCATATTCATCAAACTCAATCCAAAATTCAATGTCGTCTGCCGCGCCCCAGGTGGTTCTTATTGTAGGATAGAGCGCCACTGTCTCGCCGGCATCCGGGCGGTAGTCGCCGTCGCCGCCGAGGGTGTCGTTCATCTCAAATGCCACCATCTGCAACTGCGCCGGTGCAGGACCTGCATGATAACAGGCATCGAAATTAACGTTGCCCGTAATTGGGGTGGCGGTGTTTATCAGGTCGCCCCAAAGCATTTCCTGTGAAGGATAGTCCTTCGCGTGAAGCAATGCCGAGATGCCGCCTGCGACCAACGGCGTGGCCATTGAAGTCCCATTGAGGTATTTGTATTTGCCGTTAGGTATGGTGCTTATCATCTCAGTGCCCGGCGCCATGATCTCATAATTGTAAAGTTGCTCTTCACCATAGCCGGAGAATGAACCGCCGTCGCAGTCATAGTTGCTATAGCAAGCCATATAGCCGCATTCCCCCGGTGCGGCCTGTGTCGATTGGACGCCGAGCACGAAGGTGAAAGCGCCTGGATACATCGGGGAGATGGGATCCATGGGTGAACGTCTGCACGTTGGGCCGAGAGACGCTCCGTCGTTACCTGCCGCGGCAACAAGCACGCAGCTCTGGTAAGCCTGTCCGAGAGCCTGCTCAAGTGCGATGGAATATGCGTATGTGCCAAGGCTCATGCTGATAACGTCAGCTCCGTTATTCTTTGCGTAGTTGATGCCTTGGATGAGAGTTGAGACGGCACCGCTGCCATTGCTCTGCAACACCGTCACCGGCATGATATAAGCCTTCGGGTTGGCACCGACAATACCTTTGCAGTTGTCGCCCACAGCCGCCGCAATACCGGCGCAGTGCGTGCCGTGGATGTTGAAGTCGTGGATGTCGCCGGTCTGGTTCACGAAATCCCAGCCGTGGAGGTCATCGACGAAACCGTTGTTGTCGTTGTCGTTATTGTCGTCGCTCTCGCCCGGGTTGGTCCAGATGTTCGCTTCAAGGTCGGTGTGTGTGATGTCAACGCCGGTATCGAGGATGGCGATAACGGCACGCTCGGAGTTGTTGTTATGGTCGTCAGACCAGAGGTCGTCGAGGCCGGTGGCATGGATGCCCCACTGCACGTGGTAATAAGGGTTTAGGGCGTATGCTATCGTGTTGTGATAGCCGCCGAGTTTGTCGCCGTCCATTGGCAGAGCCTCACCGCTGTATGTCTCCGCGTCTGACGCCGTGGGTTGTTCTTCCATTCCGAGGGCGTATGCGATGTAATTCGGTTCCGCAAACTCCACTTCCGGCAGTTCTTTGAGCCTTTCGATGAGCTCGTATGTTGAGACGAAATCCTCCGGGTTGTCACTGTTTTCCGTTGAAGGAGTCGCGATTTTCACGAGGCAGAGGCGGCTGAGGTCGCGTTCAACCACGTCGGGGCCGTTATAGCACGGAGTGGTTTTGAGGGTCCGGTTCGGGTTCTCGTTAGGGAGAAGACGCTCAACTTTCAGGACATTAAGAGCTTTTGAGGCGTTAAGGTCATTGAAGAGAGCGTCAACGGCGCGGATGCCGGTCTGCTGAAATTTTCCGTCGCGGTCGTTGAGGATGTCTAACGGAGTGCCGTCGGCGAACTTCACGATGACTTCGCCTTCGACGGCGTTGTAGCGGCTCCATTTGTCGAGCTGCACCACGTCGTAGTCGTTGTTTGTGCTACTTTGCGCGATGGCGCTGATGTTTGTGCTGAGGATGCCTGCGATGGCAAGCACGGCGATTAGTAACAAATGCCTTTTCATAATAACTGTATTGAGTTGATAATCTGTTAATCTTTAAGTTATGACAAGGCATGAAAAAAGCGTGGAACTTGATGTTTTTCATCTGTAATGTTGAGGTTCTGGACTACCTAATACTTTCAAATGACGAACAAAGCCCACGCAAAACGCGCGGGCACTACTTCGCTTTGTTCTTGAAAGTATTATTGAAATGGTCCAGATTTCAACATTACAAGTTACAAGCTAATAATGCCTTTTTTTATTATGTTTTACTAATATTTACAGTATCTGCTTCTTATATTTATTTTAAATTTTATGTTTTGTTTATACTATTTTTCCCATTAATTTTCCAAGCCGCAAAGATAATAATAATTTTGAATATTCAGGATTTTTTTCGGAATAAATGCAAAAGTGAAAAATAAAATGAAAACGTCACAGATTGTATCGGATTATAATTCGTATCACTGACAGCAAGATACATCCTGTCGTTTACAAAGTTTCGACTTGCAGATCTTGGTTTATTTACTCTGCAATAAGAACAACTCCTGATGCTTTTTCAAGTCTAGTGATAATGTCAAGAGAAAGATTTTCTGTACCACGAAGTATCTTCGACACATATTGCTGAGAACATTCCATACGTGTAGCAAGTTCCTGCTGCGTTATATGTTCTTCCTTCATCACAACCAAAATCTTAACTGCAATCTTTTGAGATTTTGAAAGCCATAGTTTGTTGTCTCTTCGATATTGAGCTTCTTCTCTCCATTTCGAAGGTGTTTGGCCTGAATGTGTCTCAAGGTAGTCAATAATCTTATTATCCATATTATGCTGTTTTTCAAAGTTCCGATACAAATTCAGAAAAACCAACATTGTCAACAACACCCACTTCCACCAGCAGATTTCTCACCTGTTCCATTTTTCTAAGTTCCTGCAATGTATGGCTTCGCTCCTCCATTTTTTGTGTGAGTTTTATGGCGCCACCAGTTATTATGTAACAACTTTGCTGCAAAAATACACTTTTTATTTTAACAACCAACAGTTGTTGGAAGTGCTTTCCAAAATTATGTCAAAATCTCGCATAACCTATTGTTTTTCAACTCGTAAAAGCAATAACAATTTTGAAAAAAGGGCTGTTTTTTCGGAATAAATGCGTCAGCCCTTTTCAACTTTCAACTTTCAACCCTATGCCTCGCCAGCAGTTCCATTTCCCATCGTGAACGGTGCAATAGTGTCATTCACATCCTTTATCGGACCGAAGTTCTGTTCGTATTTGTTGAGGTTGTCGGCCAAAGCCCTGAAAAGTCTTTTTGCGTTCTGCGGTGTCATTATCACTCTTGAACGGACTTTAGCCTTCTGCATTGCCGGCACAATCTGCGCAAAATCAACGACAAACTCTGTCGGTGAATGGCTGATTATCGCGAGATTTGAATAGACTCCGTCGGCCACCGTTTCCGGAAGGTCGATATTAAGCTGGTTTTTCTTGTTGTTATCCATAATAAACAATTTAAATTTTTGCAAAAATATATAATTTTCCTGACATACAAAAAGGTTGGCTAAAAATAACCAACCTTTTCTTCACAATATCAATTTAAAAATCAAGATTCAACGATAATTTCCGTATTTGCGACCTGTTCGAAGTCTTCTTTAGCTCCGACAATGATGTCATCAAATTCGCGAAGACCTGTACCGGCAGGAATCTTGTGTCCGACGATGACATTTTCTTTCATGCCTTCGAGAGTATCTGTCTTTGCCGAGATTGCCGCCTGAGTAAGAACCTTTGTCGTCTCCTGGAATGACGCTGCGGAAATGAAGCTCTCCGTCTGCAATGCCGCGCGTGTGATACCCTGAAGCACCTGATGCGCTGTCGCAGGCTGTGCGTCGCGTGACTCGACAAGTTTCTTATCCTTACGTTTCAGCAACGAGTTCTCATCACGAAGTCTTCTTGTGGAAATAATCTCGCCTCTGTTAAGTGTTTCAGAATCACCCGGATCGGTGACGACGACTTTTCCGAAGATGTCATCATTGGTCTCCTGGAACACAATCTTGTTGACGAGGTCGCCCTCAAGGAATCTTGTGTCACCCGGATCGTCAATCTCAACCTTGCGCATCATCTGACGCACGATGACTTCAAAATGCTTACCGTTGATTGTAACACCTTGTGAACGATAGACTTCCTGAATATTGTTCACGATAAATTCCTGAACAGCCATAGGTCCTTCGATTGCAAGGATGTTGGCAGGTGTGATAGCGCCTTCCGACAAAGCCTGGCCAGCCTTCACGAAATCGTTTTCGTCAGCAAGGATTTCCTTCGTCGTCGGGATGAGATACTTCTTCTGTTCGCCTGTCTTCGACGTAACAACGACGACCTTGTTTCCACGGACGAGCTTTTTCTCGAATGAAACCTCACCATCGATTTCAGAGACCACCGCCGGTTCTGATGAGTTACGGGCTTCAAACAACTCTGTGACACGTGGAAGACCACCAGTGATATCGCCGAGACCGCCGGTAGCACGAGGCTTCTTGGTCAAAACGTCACCAGCCTTGATCTTATCGCCATCCTCTACCATGATGTGGGCTCCGACGGGCAAGTCGTATGACTTGACGGCTTCACCGTCCTTGTCAAGGATTGAAATCGACGGGTTCTTTGCGAACTTGCGGCCTTCGATGATGACGCGTTCGCTATAACCTGTCTGCTCATCGGATTCATTACGATAGGTGACACCTTCAACAATGTTATCGAAACGAATCTCACCATCATATTCCGAGATAATCAATGAGTTATACTTATCCCATTCGCAGATGACCTGACCGGCCTTGACATCGCTGCCTTCCTTGACAAACAATTTCGAGCCGTAAGGGATGTTCACCGTGACAAGCGCGACACCCGTGTTATGGTCGATGATCTTCATCTCGGCGGCACGGCTGACGACAACTTGATACTTGCTGTCATCCTTTTCGTAATCAACGGCACGAAGTTCGTCGATTTCGAGTCTGCCGTCGTAGTCGGCCTTGATTATTGAGTCGTCTGATGTGCTTGATGCGGTACCACCTTGGTGGAAGGTACGAAGTGTAAGCTGTGTACCAGGTTCACCGATTGACTGCGCCGCGATGACACCGACAGCCTCGCCACGCTGCACCAATTTGCCTGATGCGAGGTTGCGGCCGTAGCAGTTAGCGCATACACCATGCCTTGATTCGCATGTCAGCACGGAACGAATCTCAATAGTCTTATCTTTCAACGGAGAATCGCAGATTCTCTTTGCTATATCTTCAGTAATTTCATCGCCGCCATTGCAGAGCAACTCGCCTGTCTGCGGGTGGAAGATGTCGTGCAGAGCCACACGGCCGAGGATACGGTCGTACAATGACTCGACGATTTCCTTACCTCTCTTGAGAGCGCCGATTGACAAACCTCTCAATGTGCCGCAGTCTTTCTCATTGATGATCACATCATGTGCGACGTCAACAAGACGACGGGTGAGATAACCAGCGTCAGCGGTCTTCAAAGCGGTATCAGCCAAACCCTTACGGGCGCCGTGAGTTGAAATGAAGTACTCAAGCACTGACAGACCTTCCTTGAAGTTCGAAAGAATAGGGTTCTCAATGATTTCAGCACCACCGGCCGCCGTTGACTTCTGCGGTTTCGCCATAAGACCTCTCATGCCGCAGAGCTGACGAATCTGTTCCTTTGAACCACGGGCTCCTGAATCCAACATCATATAAACCGGGTTGAATCCCTGGTCGTCCTGAGGCAACAGTTTCATGACCTCGTCGGTCAGTTTGGTGACGACATGACCCCAGATATCGATAATCTTGTTGTAACGCTCGTTCTGAGTGATGAAACCCATGTTATATTCTTCACGGATGCCGTTGACCTCTTCGTTGGCCTGCCTGATGAGTTCCTCTTTTACAGAAGGAATAAGGACATTGCCGAGGTTGAACGACAAACCACCCTTGTAAGCCATGTAATAACCCATGTTCTTGATATCATCAAGGAACTTGGTTGTCGTAGCCGTACCAAGGAGTTTCACCATGTCGCCGATGATGTCACGCAGAGCCTTCTTGTTCAACAGTCTGTTGATGTAACCGAACTGGCGTGGTACAACCTGGTTGAACTTGACGCGTCCGACTGTTGTCTCGACCATTTCTTCCACGAGGCTGTTGTCTTCCTTACGCACCCACACCTTACAATTGATGATGGCGTGCATATCGACCTTTTTCTCGTTGTAGGCGATGATGACCTCTTCAGGTGAATAGAATTTCTTGCCTTCACCTTTGACAATGTGGTCAGGAGTGCTCTTACGTGGTTTCGTGATATAATAAAGACCAAGAACCATGTCTTGAGAAGGCACCGTGATAGGTGCTCCGTTGGCAGGGTTAAGGATGTTATGCGATGCGAGCATCAGAATCTGCGCCTCAAGGATTGCGGCGTTGCCGAGCGGCAAGTGGACAGCCATCTGGTCACCGTCGAAGTCAGCGTTGAAAGCTGTACATACAAGCGGGTGCAGACGGATTGCCTTACCTTCCACGAGTTTCGGCTGGAATGCCTGAATACCGAGACGGTGCAGTGTAGGAGCACGGTTAAGCAGAATCGGATGTCCTTTCAAAATATTTTCGAGGATGTCCCAAACGACAGGATCCTTACGGTCAACGATTTTCTTTGCCGACTTGACTGTCTTCACAATACCGCGTTCAATCATCTTGCGGATGACGAACGGCTTGTAAAGCTCGGCCGCCATGTCCTTTGGAAGACCGCATTCGTTCATGTTCAAATCCGGGCCGACGACGATAACAGAACGGCCGGAATAGTCAACACGTTTACCGAGAAGGTTCTGACGGAAACGGCCTTGTTTGCCTTTCAAGCTGTCGCTCAATGACTTGAGCGGGCGGTTTGAATCGGTCTTCACCGCACTCGACTTGCGTGAGTTGTCGAGCAACGAGTCAACAGCTTCCTGAAGCATACGTTTCTCATTACGCATGATGACATCAGGGGCCTTGATTTCGATGAGTCGTTTCAGACGGTTGTTACGTATGATGACACGACGATAAAGGTCATTCAGGTCTGACGTGGCGAAACGTCCGCCATCAAGCGGGACGAGAGGCCTCAACTCCGGCGGGGTGACTGGTATTACCCTGAGGATCATCCATTCAGGACGGTTCTCCATGTGTTTCTGAGCCTCACGGAAAGCCTCGAAAACCTGAAGGCGTTTCAAAGCGTCAGCCTTGCGCTGCTGTGATGTCTCATTATGTGCCTTCTCACGAAGTTCACCCGCCTCTTTGTCAAGATCAAGCTGAAGAAGAAGATCATAGATAGCCTCGGCACCCATCTTGGCGACGAACTTGTTAGGATCGTTGTCAGGAAGGTGTTGATTCTCAATCGGAATAGTCTCCAAAACATCAAGGTATTCCTCCTCTGAAAGCAAGTCAAGCTTATTAATACCGTCGTCCTGTTTAATACCTGGATTCAACACGACATAGCGTTCATAGTAGATGATGCTGTCGAGTTTCTTTGTCGGGATACCGAGCAAAGCACCAAGTTTGTTAGGAAGTGAGCGGAAATACCAGATGTGTGCGACCGGCACCACCAATTTGATATGACCGGTACGTTCACGTCTGACTTTCTTCTCTGTAACTTCCACACCGCAACGGTCGCAAATGATATTTTTGTAACGGATGCGTTTATACTTACCGCAGTGGCATTCCCAGTCTTTTACAGGTCCAAATATTCTCTCACAGAACAAACCGTCGCGTTCTGGTTTGTATGTGCGGTAGTTGATTGTCTCAGGTTTCAGCACCTCGCCGTATGAACGGCTCAAGATTGACTCTGGAGATGCCAAGCTGATGGTAATCTTTGAGAAATCGCTGTTAAATGTATTATTTTTACTTGTAGCCATATATTTACCTATTGTTAAGAGCTAAGGCTTGCCTTTGCTTATTTTTCAAACGTAATTTCAAGACCCAATCCGCGTAATTCGTGAATCAAAACGTTGAATGACTCAGGAATACCTGGCGTAGGCATGTTTTCACCCTTGACGATTGCCTCGTAAGCCTTTGCACGACCGATTACATCGTCTGACTTCACCGTCAGGATTTCCTGAAGCACGTTGCTTGCGCCGAATGCTTCAAGAGCCCAGACTTCCATTTCTCCGAAACGCTGGCCGCCGAACTGTGCCTTACCGCCGAGTGGCTGCTGCGTAATCAACGAATATGGTCCTATAGAACGGGCGTGCATCTTGTCGTCAACCATGTGGTGCAGTTTCAGCATGTAAATATACCCGACTGTCGCCTTCTGGTCGAACGGCTCGCCTGTCTCACCGTCATAAAGCTGTACCCTGCCGTTTTCAGGAAGACCGGCCTGTTTCATATATCCGTTGATCTCATCCAATGTCGCACCGTCAAAAATCGGCGTCGCGAACTTAAGTCCGAGCTCGTGACCTGCCCAGCCGAGAACCGTCTCGTAAATCTGTCCGAGGTTCATACGTGAAGGCACGCCCAACGGGTTCAACACGATATCGACCGGTGTGCCATCCGCCAGGAACGGCATGTCTTCCTCACGCACGATTCTTGATACGATGCCCTTGTTACCGTGACGGCCTGCCATCTTATCACCGATGTTAAGCTTACGTTTCTGAGCGACATACACTTTCGCCATCTGGACGATTCCGTTCGGAAGTTCGTCGCCGACGCTCGCCACATTTTTCTTGCGGCTGTAAACACCGTTGATCTCCTTGCACTTGACGTTGTAGTTGTTGACCAACTTCACGATGCAGTCGTTGATTTCAGGATCCGTGGTCCACTTGTGCGGGTTGACCGTCATGTAGTCGATGTTCGACAACGCCTTCTGTGAGAACTTCACCTTCTTGGGGATGATGTTGTCCTTGTAGTTGTTGTAAACACCTGTTGATGTACGGCCGTTAAGCATTGACATGAGTTTCTCCATCATTCTGGCCTTCAATGCGTCAAGCTCTTTCTGCTGTTCGGCGTCAATCTCCGCGATGATGTCTTTGTCTTTCGACTTTGCCTTACGGTCTTTGACTACGCGTGAGAAGAGGCGTTTGCCTATCACGACACCTTTCATCGACGGACCCGCCTTGAGTGAAGCGTTCTTCACGTCGCCAGCCTTATCGCCGAAGATTGCGCGGAGCAATTTCTCTTCCGGAGTCGGATCTGTCTCTCCCTTCGGAGTGATCTTACCTATTAATATATCTCCTTCCTTGACATCGGCACCGACGCGGATAAGACCGTTCTCGTCGAGGTCTTTCGTCGCATCCGCACTGACGTTCGGAATATCATTTGTCAGCTCTTCGAGACCACGTTTAGTATCGCGGACTTCGAGAGTGAATTCGTCAATATGAATTGATGTAAAGAGGTCTTCCTTGACAATCTTTTCAGAAATGACAATAGCGTCCTCATAGTTGTAACCTTTCCAAGGCATGAATGCGACCTTCAGGTTACGTCCCAAAGCGAGGTCGCCGCCCTGTGTGGCGTAACCTTCTGTAAGTATCTGACCCTTTGTCACCTTCTGTCCCTTTCTGACGATTGGCTTCTGGTTGATACTTGTGCTCTGGTTGGTCCTTATATATTTAATAAGGTTATATGTCTTGGTATCATCATCAAAGCTGACGAGTCTTTCCTTGTCAGTCCTGTCATACCTGATTGTGATCTTTGTCGAGTCAACGAAAATGACTTCGCCGTCGCCTTCAGCCTCGACCAGAGTACGTGAGTCTTTCGCCACGTAATGTTCGATGCCGGTTCCGACGATAGGAGCCTCCGGGCACATCAGCGGCACCGCCTGACGCATCATGTTCGATCCCATCAAGGCGCGGTTGGCGTCGTCGTGTTCGAGGAACGGGATGAGTGACGCGGCAACGGACGACATCTGGTTCGGGGCGACATCGATGAGTTCAAGCTCGTTTGGCGTGACGATAGGATAATCGGCTATCTGACGCGCCTTGATCATGTCGTCTGTGATTGTGCCGTCGTCATCCATGTCGGTGCAAGCCTGGGCGATGATCTTTTCATCTTCCTCTTCCGCTGTAAGATATACCGGCGGGTTCTCGAAATCGACCTTGCCATCAACGACCTTGCGGTAAGGAGTCTCGATGAAACCGAGGTTGTTTATCTTTGCGAACACGCAGAGTGATGAGATAAGGCCGATGTTTGGACCTTCAGGTGTTTCGATTGTGCAGAGACGACCGTAGTGTGTGTAGTGAACGTCACGCACCTCGAATCCTGCGCGGTCACGGGAGATACCGCCGGGTCCCAATGCAGAGATACGGCGTTTGTGGGTGACTTCCGACAACGGGTTCGTCTGGTCCATGAACTGTGAAAGCTGGTTTGTGCCGAAGAATGAGTTGATGACCGACGACAATGTCTTAGCATTAATCAGGTCGGTTGGTGTAAACGACTCATTGTCACGGACATTCATACGTTCACGTATCGTTCTTGCCATACGTGCGAGACCAACGCCGAACTGTGCGTACAGCTGTTCGCCGACGGTTCTGATACGGCGGTTGCTCAAGTGGTCGATATCATCGACTTCCGCCTTGCTGTTTGAAAGCTCGATCAAATATTTGATGATCTCGATTATGTCTTCTTTCGTTAGGACCTTCACGTCAGCCGGGATATTCAGGTTGAGCTTGCGGTTTATACGGTAACGGCCGACTTCACCGAGGTCATAACGTTTGTCGGAGAAGAACAATTTCTCAATTATTCCGCGTGCGGTCTCCTCATCAGGGGCTTCAGCGTTACGCAGCTGGCGGTAGATGTATTCGACAGCCTCCTTCTCCGAGTTTGTTGTATCTTTCTGTAATGTATTGTAAATGATACTGTATTCAGACGTGTTAATCTCATCACGGTCGAGGAGGATGGTCTTCACACCTGAATCAATGATCATGTCAATGTGTTCGTTTTCGAGGACTACGCCGCGGTCTATGATGGTTTCCTTGCGTTCGTATGTGACGCATTCGCCGGTTTCCTCATTGGCGAAGTCTTCGATTCTTGAACGTAACACTTTCGCTGCCAATTTACGTCCGATGACACGTTTGAGGCCACTCTTCGTCACCTTAACTTCCTCAGCGAGGTTGAAGATGTCGAGAATGTCCTTATCCGTTTCATATCCGATGGCACGGAGTAATGTTGTGATAGGTAATTTCTTCTTTCTGTCGATATAAGCATACATCACGTTGCTGATATCTGTCGAGAACTCCATCCATGAACCCTTGAACGGAATGATACGCGCCGAGTAAAGGGTCTTGCCGTTTGAGTGCACGCTTGATCCGAAAAATACGCCCGGAGAACGGTGAAGCTGTGATACTACAACACGTTCTGCGCCGTTTATGACGAATGTACCTTGTGGTGTCATATACGGTATCAAGCCCAGATACACATCTTGGACGACCGGCTCGAAATCTTCATGCTCGTCATCGTTGCAATAAAGTTTCAGTTTTGCCTTTAGTCTCACGCAGTAACTTAATCCGCGTTCGATGCACTCTGTGATTGAATACTGAGGTGCATCGATGTAGTAGTCGAGGAACTCGAGTACAAAGTTGTTTCTGGCGTCGGTTATTGGGAAATTTTCCGCAAACACGCTGAACAAGCCCTCGTTTCTGCGTTTGTCGGGGTTTGTGTCAAGCTGGAAGAAATCACGGAAAGATTTCAGCTGGATATCAAGGAAGTCAGGATAGTCAAACGGCTTCTTGATTGACGCGAAACTGATTCTATCTAATTTAATGTCTGCCAAAGTGTTTAGGTTTTAATTGTTATCTATAAAGCTAATAATATAGAGACGGACTTGTACAACACAATATAGGCACAAACCTCAACCCCTGTTTCATAATAGGGGCTGAGGTATTTCATGCCTGTTGTACCAGGAAATTAAACTTATTTAATTTCAACTTCTGCACCAGCGCCTTCGAGTTGTGCCTTGAGTGCATTAGCTTCTTCTTTGCTCACGCCTTCTTTAACAGCTTTAGGAGCACCGTCAACTAATTCCTTAGCTTCTTTAAGTCCGAGGCTTGTCAAATCCTTAACAAGTTTCACGACTGCGAGCTTCTGTGCACCAGCGCTCTTGAGGATAACGTCAAAAGATGTCTTTTCTTCTGCTGCGGCTGCTGCTTCGCCACCTGCTGCTGGAGCTGCTACTGCAACTGCTGCTGCTGCTGGTTCAATACCGTATTCTTCTTTCAATATTGCTGCGAGTTCATTAACCTCTTTAACTGTAAGGTTCACTAATTGTTCAGCAAAAGCTTTCAAATCTGCCATTTTTCTTCAAATTTATTTGTTATACGATTATTTTGTTTGTTCTCTTTTTTGTATATGAATGATAATCATTCCGATTTATTCCGGTCTTTCGGATAATGTCTTCACGATGCCGCTGAGCTTCTGGCCGCCAGACTGAAGAGCGCTGATAACGTTCTTGGCTGGTGACTGGAGCAATGCGATAACGTCAGCGATGAGTTCGTTCTTGGACTTGATGCTGCACAATGTGTCGAGCATGTCGTCGCCGGTATAAACACATTCCTCAATGAATGCGCCTTTGAGAACCGGCTTGTCACTTGTCTTGCGGAACTTCTTGATAAGCTTTGCAGGAGCATTGCCGTTTTCCGACAACATCATTGCTGTTGTGCCTTTGCAGACATTGTAAAGATCACCGTAATCCTTACCTGTCTTCTGCATAGCTTTCTTCAGTAATGCGTTCTTCACCACAACAAGCTTGACCTGGCTGCCGAAGCATGCTCTTCTGAGCTGACTCGTCTTCTCTGCATTCAATGCCTCGATGTCTGTCAGGTAGAAATTAGGACATGCATTCAACTGTTCTACTATACCGTTAATGATAACGTCTTTTTCTTCTTTTCTCATGTCAATACTTATTTAAGGGTTTAGTTGGCTACTGATTTGATGTCCACCTGAACGCCTGGACTCATTGTACTTGAGATATAGACACTCTTTACGTAAGTACCTTTAGCTGCAGCTGGTTTCAATTTGACAATCATCTGGAGCAATTCCTTGGCGTTGTCATAAATCTTTTCAGCCGAGAAGCTGACTTTAGCAACTGGCGAGTCGATGATTCCGTATTTATCAACCTTGAAATCAATCTTACCAGCCTTAACTTCCTTGACAGCCTTTGCAATGTCCATTGTCACTGTGCCTGTCTTCGGGTTCGGCATCAATCCGCGAGGACCGAGGATTCTACCGAGGGCGCCGACTTTCGGCATCAATGTAGGCATTGTGATAATCACGTCAACATCTGTCCAACCGTCTTTGATTTTCTGGACGTAGTCCTCAAATCCGACGAAATCAGCACCTGCTTCGAGGGCTTCCTGCTGCTTGTCAGGTGTGCAAAGCACCAACACGCGGACAGTCTTACCTGTTCCGTGAGGAAGCGTGACGCTGCCGCGAACCATCTGGTTCGCCTTACGAGGGTCAACACCCAAACGCACGTTGACATCAACTGAAGCATCGAACTTGGTGTAAGTGATCTGTTTAACGATTTCAATCGCTTCTGTCAAGGAGTAAACCTTGCTTTTGTCGAACTTAGCTAAAGCTTCTTTTCTTTTTTTAGATACTTTTGCCATTTTTTTAATTCTTTTTTGTTCTACAAATGCTAAGACTTAGTCTTACTTTAAAGGTGATTCGCCTGTAATCTTGACACCCATACTTCTTGCTGTGCCGGCTACCATGCTCATTGCTGACTCGATTGTGAAGCAGTTCATGTCCTTCATCTTGTTTTCAGCGATTGCACGGACTGTGTCCCATGTCATTGAACCGACTTTGGAACGGTTAGGTTCCTTTGAGCCTTTAGCGACTTTTGCAGCTTCGAGTACGGAGACAGCTACTGGAGATGCTTTTACAACAAAGTCAAAACTCTTGTCCTTATAGACCGTGATAATGACTGGTAAAACCTTACCGGCCGAGTCTTGGGTACGAGCGTTGAACTGTTTGCAAAATTCCATGATGTTCACACCTTTTGAACCCAACGCTGGGCCAACCGGTGGTGCAGGATTAGCGGCTCCTCCTTTGATTTGCAGTTTAATTAATCCGCTTACTTCTTTCATTTTGTTTTACTATAAAAGTTAAATGAAAACATTAACCATTTTTTTAACTCTCCCTCTTCACCTGGAAGAAACTGAGCTCAAGCGGTGTCTTACGACCGAAGAGTTTCACCATAACGACGAGCTTTTTCTTCTCGTCATTAACTTCCTCGATAATGCCACTGAAACTGCTGAACGGTCCGTCGTTGACCGTGACAGTCTCGCCTACAATGAACTCAACTTCTGAACCCTCACCGTTCTCTGTCAGCTCGTCAACCTTACCTAAAATACGGCTGACTTCCGCTGGACGGATCGGGTCAGGGTTCCCGCCGCGTGTCCCGAGGAAACCCAGAACATTAGGCGTGTCCTTAATAAGGTGCATGACCTCTGCGTTAAGGTTCGCCTCAATAAGAACATAGCCGGGGAGGTAGTTCCTCTCCTTGCTGATCTTTTTTCCGTTTCTTACTGAATACACCTTTTCCGTAGGGATCAATACTTGTGAAATCAGATCCTGTAATGCTGTAGAATGCGACACCTCGGCATCGAGATACTCTTTGACCTTTTTCTCTTTGCCGCTTATCGCCTTAATCACATACCATTTCTTGTCGTTCTGTTCACTCATCTTATCTGTGATTGTTAAAAGTAGTTAAAATGATGATTTTTTAGATCAAACATTTCCTTGTTAGAATACACGATAAAAAGCTTCCAGCAAGGTTTCAAAAGACTTATCCATCAGATATACCACCAAAGCGATAATTAGGGAAGCAATGGATACGACGATAGCACTACTCTGGAGTTCTTTCCAAGTCGGCCACGATGTCTTCTCGACCAACTCGGTGTAACATTCTTTTACGTAGTTTATGAACTTTTTCATGTTGTTTGTCTGTTTTCTATTGGCACAGGCGGAAGGGCTCGAACCCTCAACCTATGGTTTTGGAGACCACCACTCTACCAATTGAGCTACGCCTGTCTGTTCAAAGAAGCCCGGTCCTTGAACCGGACTTCCTTGTTTTTATTTGAATTAGTCTTCAATAAGTTCGATAACCTGACCTGAACCGACTGTTCTGCCGCCTTCACGGATAGCGAAACGGAGACCTTTGTCCATAGCGATCTCGGAGATCAACTGCACTTCGATTGTGACGTGGTCACCTGGCATAACCATTTCCATTCCTTCAGGAAGTGTGATTTCACCTGTGACGTCAGTTGTTCTGAAGTAGAACTGAGGACGATATTTGTTTCTGAATGGGGTGTGACGGCCACCTTCTTCCTTTGAAAGGACGTAAACTTCGCCTTTGAAGTGTGAATGTGGTTTCACTGAACCTGGTTTTGCGATAACCATACCACGGCGGATTTCGTCTTTGTCGATACCACGGAGGAGAAGACCTGCGTTGTCACCTGCTTCACCTTCATCAAGAATCTTACGGAACATCTCAACGCCTGTGACTGTTGATTTGAGCTTCTCAGCACCCATACCGATGATTTCAACCGGGTCACCGACTTTGATGACACCTGTCTCGATACGACCTGTAGCGACTGTGCCGCGACCTGTGATTGAGAACACGTCTTCGATAGGCATCAAGAATGGTTTGTCAACTGCTCTCTGTGGCTCTGGAATCCATGTGTCGCAAGCTTCCATGAGTTCGTCAATCTTGGCTGACCACTGTGGCTCATCGTTCAACGCGCCGAGTGCTGAACCGCGGATGATAGGTGTGTTGTCACCGTCGAATTCATATTTGCTGAGGAGTTCGCGGACTTCCATTTCGACGAGTTCGAGAAGTTCTTCATCGTCAACAAGGTCGCACTTGTTCAAGAAAACAACCAATCTTGGCACACCAACCTGGCGGGCGAGAAGGATGTGTTCACGTGTCTGTGGCATAGGACCATCTGTTGCAGCGACAACGATGATAGCACCGTCCATCTGTGCAGCACCTGTTACCATGTTCTTAACGTAGTCAGCGTGACCAGGGCAGTCAACGTGTGCGTAGTGACGGTTAGCTGTCTGATATTCAACGTGAGCTGTGTTGATGGTGATACCTCTTTCTTTTTCTTCAGGAGCTGAGTCGATTGAATCGAATGACTTAACTTCTGACAATCCCATTTTTGACAGGTGCAGTGTGATAGCTGCTGTCAAAGTTGTCTTACCGTGGTCAACGTGGCCGATTGTACCGATGTTAACGTGTGGTTTTGACCTTTCGAATTTTTCTTTTGCCATACTATTTTTGTTTACTTAAGGTTTATATTCTAATTTTAAACTCTCTTACGATTTATGAGCCAGCGACGAGAGTTGAACTCGTGACCCCTTCCTTACCAAGGAAGTGCTCTACCACTGAGCTACGCCGGCGTTCTTGAGCGGAAGACGGGGCTCGAACCCGCCACCTAAAGCTTGGAAGGCTTTCGCTCTGCCAAATGAGCTACTTCCGCTTTTCTTCGTGGGGGAGGGTGGACTCGAACCACCGAACTCATCCGAGGACAGATTTACAGTCTGTTGCAATTGCCGCTATGCGACTCCCCCGAAAGCCATCGTTTGCACTTCATCAACTTGAGCCGGCAGAGGGATTTGGACCCCCGACCCCGAGATTACAAATCACGTGCTCTACCGCTGAGCTATGCCGGCCTGCGTGCCCCGGCTTTCTTCCATTGAGCCGGCAGAGGGATTTGGACCCCCGACCCCGAGATTACAAATCACGTGCTCTACCGCTGAGCTATGCCGGCTTTTATGTTAAAGAACCTCACTGCATCAAGCAGACCATTTTGTTCGTTCAAAATGGTCTGCAAAAATACATATTTTTCATGAACCAACAAGCATTTTTTATAAAATTTTTTCATTTTTTTTAAAAAGCCCGTCAATACATTGTCTATCAATAAAATAGACTATTTGTCAGCACGATTTTTGTACTTCTCAACCTGCGATTTCAAAGCGTCAACGGCCAAATCAGCCGCTTCCTCAAACGTCTTGCACTGCTTGCTTGAATATAAATCGTTGCCTTTTAGCACAATTCTGATGTCCACAATCTTGTTCTCCGGCGCATCCGTGTTAGCTAATTTCAACGTGACCTCAGCCCCGATGGTGTCACCCATCTTCGAACATAACTTCTCAATCTTGTTGGTGATGAACTCCTCTAATTTTGCATCAGCCTTGAAATGGACTGCATTAAACGTAACTTTCATTTTAAACCTCCTTTTTAACGGTTATTAAAATTATTTTGTTTCATTCGTCACCCAATGGATGAGCGAACTGATATATCTCCTTCAACTGTTCTATGGTGTTATGTGTATAAATCTGCGTCGAACTGAGGCTGCTGTGACCCAGCAGTTTCTGTATCGCCCTGATGTCGGCACCTTCATTCAACAGATGTGTCGCGAAAGTGTGCCTCAACACATGCGGACTCTTCTGTTTCAAAGTCGTCACGCCACCAAGAATCCTATGAACCACATTATATATAAAGGTGGCACTCGCCGACCTCCCCTTATCGTCAACAATCAAACTAACGTTTATGTTTCCCGGAAATTGCGCATCCCTGATTTTTTTATACCTCACAATCATCTCAACAAGTTCCCGGCTCACCGGAATCAAACGCTCCTTGTTTCTCTTGCCACGCACCTTTATTAATAATGTATCCTCCCCCACGTCCGAATCCTTCAACCCACGAAGCTCCGCCTGCCGCATCCCCGTTTGGTACAGCATTTCAAAAATCAGCTCGTCTCTCCTCTCCTTGAAATCGTCGCCATCAGCAAATTCAACCTTCTCCATGTCCTGCTCCGGGACGAATTTCGCCAACTCCTTCGGCCTCCGCAACGACTTCACACTCTGCATTGGCGTGACTTTCACCACTTTCTCCCTCAGGCAGAATTTATAAAATGCCCTCAGACTCGAGATTTTCCTGTTTATGCTGCGGTTTTCTAAACCTTCATTTTTCAAACTGACAATGTAAGAACGCACAATATCTCCAGTCGCCTTTGTCATGTCGTCAAGCTCATATATATTAATAAGGTATATACGAAACTGATCCAGGTCTCGCTGATACGCTGATACAGTGTGAATTGAATATCTTTTTTCTGTCTCAATATATCTTATGAAACGTTCGAGCATCTTCGTTTGAATTTCGCTTCAAAGATACATCTGATTTTTTAAAAAAGCAAGAGTTTTTTGATTTTTTTACAAGAAACACAAAGCCAACGATGACAAGTCACTTTTACCGTCAACAAAAAAGTTTAAAGAAAAGAACACGTTATATTTTTATTCCTATATTTGCAAAAAATTCTAAACATGCTAACTATCGGATTATCACACACAAGCGAGACAACAGTATCAGAATCGAACACGGCCCGCAGATACGGAAGCGGCGGCATCGATGTTTTCGCCACTCCTGCAATGGTCGGGCTGATGGAGAATGCGGCAATGACTGCCGTCGGAAACGACCTGCCAGAAGGCTGCACCACGGTCGGAAGCCTCATCAACACAACACATATCAAACCGTCTAAACTCGGCGCGAAAGTCAGAGCCACCGCCGTGCTGAAGGAGATTGACGGAAGAAAACTCACATTCAAAGTTACGGCTGAAGACGATTCAGGCATCATCGGCGAAGGCGAACACGTGAGATATATTGTTGACATCGAGAGGTTTATGAGCAAACTGAGGTGAATCGTCTCTTCACCGAAACCATCTGACTTTTCCATTTATTCTGTCTGTATTTTGTATCATATTACAAAACACAGGCATTTTTCATATTTTCATTGAAATTTTTTGTTGCAAAATTTAACATCACACAAATCAAAATCTTATCTTTGCAGCGAAAAAAATTTTAAAAATGGATTGCAACACAAAGCCCCAATATCTCGAATGGCTGACCGTGATGGCGAAATCACGGCTGATTTTCAACACGATGGAAGAGCTTGAAACGTATCTCGACAACAACAACATATCGAGCAACGGCGTGAAGCGGGCGTTCACGTCACCACAAAAAATCCGCTCGGCCTTCAACGACCTTTACATGCACGTCCGGAACGTGTCAGATTGCAGCATCAAGCTCGACAGCTTCATGAAAGATTACAAAAAGGCTTCGGATTTCTACAGGAAGAAACTCGCACGCCGCATTAATCCGGAGAACATAGCGGTCTCAATCCTCAAACATTTCTACTCGACAGAAAATGACGACTGCACCAAGACAGTGCTTGACATCATTAAAGAGATTGAAAATGAAGACATTGACATAACAATGACTGTCTTGATGCTTCTCCATGCGCTCAACGGCTACGATTCCAGAGCCGGTGACCCGGCAGATTTCGGCGAGCGGTACGACGCCGTCATGAGACTCCTCGAAAAGTTTACAGAAGAATGCCCGTATTTCGAGAAGATTCCGGCACTGACCATGGCGATGCGCGAAAAAGACAAGACACGTATCACACTTTACAAGCACGTCGAGACGATCCTCGACTTGTTCAGCTCGTACAATTCCAGCACCGACATCATGGAACTTTCAGAGACAATCAAAAAGGAACGGGTTCCTCTCAACATTGAAGGTTTCTGGAACGAATGCGGCGGACGCGCCGACCGCACCGACTTCTGGAAGATAGAGGAAACCATTGACGAAGGAATATATTTCGCCACGAAATACAACAAACTCAGCAACGGGAAAATAGAGAAGGCGTGTTTCATGATGACGCTTTCGGCCAGCCCCGACGGACGCATACTGATGTACATGACACATCCGAAGTCGCCGAAACATCTCCTTGCCGGAATACCATACGACGAGAGCGACCATGTATGGTACATGACGGACATGCCGAGCGACTGGAGCGACGTCGGCGAAATACGGTTTTTCAGGCGTGTGCCTTACAAGACATGGCAGACGGAGCTTGACCTGACAAAGGTGAAAGATGAAAAAACGGTCGGCATATACGAGAGTCTGCTTGAAAGCTGCGAGATCGTGAACCATTATCAGGAGTGGGAATATAAGTTTGACCGCTGTCTGTATGCCGTGACGCGTGAGGCCCTGTACATCGAATCTGAGAACGAGGGCAGGTTCTACAGAGTGCCGCTCAATCTCCGCGAAGCGTTCTCCAGCTTCAACCTCAACTCAAACGTCGGGCGCATCACGATGAACGGCAACATATACTTGGCATTCGACGACATCTTGTGGTACATCCCGAAAAAAAAGTTCAGTAAGCACGGGATAACGGAGGTTGAGAAGGTGGAATGAAAACATTGACCTACACGCCAATTTTCATGTTATATTACACGCCAGGATTCCGGTTGCTTCATTGAAATGAATTTTTATTTAATGTTATTATCGTTTATAAACGATAAAATTGTAATATTTTTGTCGTTTATAAACGATAAAATATTATTTTTGCAGCAAAATTCATCACCATGACAAAAGATTTAGTTAAGTTGCTTATAGTTGAATATCAGCGATTTGTAACCAAGGTGGATTTCATCCATCGTCAGGTTGATTTCATGAACGGGCAGAACTATGTCCTTATAGGATTAAGACATGCCGGCAAGTCTTATCTGATGTATCAGCGCATTGCGGAATTAATCTCGCAAGGGCATCAGCCTGAAGAATTTCTATATTTCAACTTTGAGGATGACCGCATTGATTCTCTTGACATTACCGACCTCGAACTGATAAAGAACTGTTATGAAGAGATGTATGACAACAGACCCGTGTTCTTCCTCGACGAAGTACAGCAAGTGAAAGGCTGGGAACGGTTCGCCAGACGATTGGCAGACCAGAAATATCAGGTTTACATAACAGGCAGCAATGCGAAAATGCTCAGCAGTGAGATTGCCACGACTCTTGGCGGAAGGTATTTGATACAAGAAGTGTTTCCATACTCATTTGCAGAATATCTAATGGCACACGGCATCGACATCAGTGAGAAAAATGCGGAATTCAAATACCGCAAACAGATAGTACGGGCGGCTGACGAGTATTTCCGCAAAGGCGGGTTGCCAGAGACGGCATTGATGACAGACAACCGCCAATGGCTGAGCAGTCTTTTCAACAAGATTTTCTTCGGCGACCTTGTCGCGCGTCACAACGTCCGCAACAATTTCGCCTTGAAAATTCTCATACGAAAATTGGCGGAAAGTGTGAAACAACCCATATCCTATTCGCGCATGGCAAGCATCGTATCGGCCACCGGAAAGAGACTCAGCACAGACGCCGCCATCGACTACATTCAATACATGGACGAGTCGTGGCTTGTTTTGCCATACGAAAACTTCATCGGCAAATTACAAGACAAGGAGGTCAACAGAAAATATTATTTCATTGACAACGGGTTGCTTGCGCTTTTTCTCATAGACCCTGATTCTTCACTTTTGGAGAACATCGTGGCGGTAAACCTGAGACGCAGGTACGGCGACAATTGTTATTTCTACAATGCCTCAAAGACCGAGGTTGACTTCTACATCCCCGATGAAAGCCTTGCCGTACAGGTGTCATATTCCGTAACTGACAAATCCACCCTCAAACGCGAAGTGGATGGTCTCATTGCACTTTCAGAATTTCAAAATGTGCAACATCTTCTTATCATCACAAAAGATGAAGATGGCACCATTGAAGCCAACGGCAAGACAATTTCAATAATTCCACTATGGAAATGGATGACGGACATGGAGACTTCAAAAATCCGAACTGGAGTTTGAAAATTTTTAAAACAAGATATAAGTCGCCCTACTTCTACAGACACGTATGCACGGCTTCTCGAGTGCAGTACATTTTAATTCAATTCAATGGCTTGTTTTCTGCATTTTAATTCAATTCGATGGCTTGTTTTCTGCATTTTAATTCAGTTTGAAGGCTTATTTTTTGCATTTTAATTCAATTTAATGGCTTATTTTTTGCATTTTAATTCAATTCAATGGCTTATTTTTTGCATTTTAATTCAATTCAATGGCTTATTTTTTGCATTTTAATTCAGTTTGAATGAAAAATTTTGTATTTTTGCACCCGATTTTAACGTTTTCAATATGGACGAAAAAACAATTTTGCAGGTATTGGCGGATCAAAAGGATGAAAAAGCCAAGTACAATTCACAGAAATTGTGCCATCGTATGGAAGAGGAGTTTTTCGAATGGGATTCAAACCTCGCCCAAGTGGTGATTGGCGTGCGAAGATGCGGAAAATCAACGCTTTGCCACAAGGTCTTGACCCAACGAAAAGTGAAATACGCCTACGTTGACATGAACGACGACCGTCTTTTTGGCTTGAGAACCGCCGACCTCAACACGGTTCTGAACTGCATTTACCAGCTTTACGGAAGCGATGTCAACTACATTTTGCTCGATGAGATTCAGGATGTTGACGGCTGGTATCTGTTCGTAAACCGGCTGTTGAGGCAGGGGATGCATGTTGTAATCACAGGCAGCAACGCAAAACTGTTGAGCGGCGAGCTCGCCACCTACCTCACCGGACGTTACAACGAGATAAGGCTGTTCCCATTTTCATACGCAGAGTCATGCAGCTTCAGCGGAATCGACACGGAAGACATAACCACCAAGGCCGATGCATCGCGTAAAGCCGCTGTGACACAGTATGTTATGGATGGCGGAATGCCAGAGCTGCTTTCGATGAAAAGCCAGCAGAGCCGTAGGACTTACATGGGCGGACTGATTGAAACCATCATCACCAAAGACATCGCAAAACGTTTCAACATCCGCAACGTTGAAAGCCTGCGCCGAATGACACACCAACTCTTAAACAACGTGTGCCAAAGCATTAACTATGAGGGTCTTATGTCGCTTGCTGGTCTTGGAAGCGTTGCCACCACGCAGAAATACACAGGTTATCTGCAACAGGCTTTTCTGATAAAAAAAGTTCAGAAATTCTCTTTTAAAAGCAACGAAAGGATACGCAACGAGAAGGTCTATGTAATCGACAACGGTTTCATTGCGAACCGCGAGAACTCGCTTCTTGGCGAAAATATCGGCTGGCGGCTCGAAAACGTGGTGTTTGTAGAGCTGCTCAGGCGTTACAGCTCACAGGCCGACGACATATATTTCTACAAACCCACTTCGCGAAGCAAGGAGGTCGATTTCGTCGTGTGCAGGCAGGGCGTTGTCGTCGAACTGCTTCAGGTCGCCTATTCTGTTTCAGAAAACAAGACTTTCAGGCGTGAGACTGACGCGTTGATTGAGGCCGCCGGGAAACTTCAGAACGAGAAGCTGTCGATAGTCTGCCTCGACGACAGCCGCGACGTTGAAGTCAAAGGCCACACAATACACATAAAATCGGCAATCGACTGGCTGCTTGGAAGGTGAAATCCAGAGGACTTTTTTACTTATTCCACGCCGCAACTATGAGTTTAGCAAAGCACGTTAAGCAAAGTATAATGCATCCATTTTTTCAGACCATTTTGTTGCCAAGTCAAGGTGATAAATCCTCGCTGGTGTTCACCTTCTTTGAATTTTGTGCATCTATGGCCTAAATTTTTGGTGGCTTTATATTTTTTTGTATGGTACGCCAGTTGTGTTAGGTGCAAAAGCCGTCAGTTTGTCGCCGAGCATGTCTTCAACCGATGGAACCAAAACTGGTACAGGTTCGTTGATTGTCGGCAAAATTGATGGGTTTATCGGTAATCTCTCGATGTCGCTGTACAAATTGTCTTCAAACAGAATGTCAAGCAGCACTTTGTTTGCATCTATCATATTGTACAGCAGTGGTTATATGTTGTTTTTTGCAATAAAATCCTTTATTTCATCGTGCTTTCCACGCCGCTTTGCATACCTCATCATTTTCGGCATATTGACTATAAACTCGTTCATCACGTTTTTGTAAATGTGCGTCAACTCATTGCCTTGGTAGAAACTGAAAATGGCAGTGTCGCAAAACATGTCAACGAGAATCTTTTCGAGTGATGCTGTGTTGAGCGTCCCGACCTTCAGCAACGGTGATTCGGTTACGAGGTTTCTCACCACAATCGCTTCGTTAAGGTCGTGCAAGTAGTTGTCAATCACTTCTTTCGATGGATTGAAGAAAATGTTTTTGTGTTTCACTTTCAGAAAATTTGCAACGGATTCCACGCCGTCTCTGTCAACTTCCACGAGCGTCATTTGCTTGTTCACGAGGTGCTGCGTGAAGGCATTCAACATTGACGTGTTCCAGCAGCAGCACGACAGGAAAGGAAAGTTTTTCGCTATCTCATTGAAGATTTTTTTCGTCTTGTCGTCAATGATTGGAGTGTATGTTTCGGAGTCGTCAATCTTGAAGAGGCCTTTGCCCATGCGTTTCAACATGCCTTTTTTTACAAAATCATACACTCTCCAGTTCACGAGCGAACGTTCAATGTCAGGCTCTTCAATTCTATAAAAATTGAATAAGTCGTTGGTGCTAAATATTTTATCACCAAAACAGCACCTGATGTTTTGTATTTTCATATTAGTCTCAGCCATCTTTTGATATTTTTTGCAAAAATACTAATTTTAGGCAATAAAACACGTTTATTGCCTAAAATTAGTAAAAATATTTATCTGCTAAAAATCATACTCAATCAGTACCTGTTTCAAAATTTTCTCTATCCTTTACGCCGTCAACTTTTTTGTCTGCCTGTCACATCACTAATCTTTTTTGAATTTTGTGCAATGACAATCACTTTGGGCTTCGGTCTGAATTTTGGGGAGCATTATAAGTTGTTCTTCGTCTTCCATATCGCCATCGGGTGTTTTTTTACCCTTTCGCATATATCAGGCCATTCTCCGAAGAGCAACTGAGGCATATATATGTTGGCATTGAATTTTTCGACAAATTGCTTTTCATCGTCTGAAAGGACAATCAAAGTGGTGAGATGGCCGTTCCGCCTTTCAACGCCAGCGTGTCTTTGAGTGTGTTTTCATCGTTGATGAAAGCGAGTATGTCGATGAGTCTCAATACTTTTTCAAGATTGTCTCTTATAAATCCGGTCTTCAGTGAAAGCTGGTCAAGGTCTTTTTTGTTATACGTTTTCATAGTTTCCCTGTTCTAAATATGACAACAAATTTTGTGGGCCGTACAGTTTCCAGTCTTTGTGATAGAAATTCGATTCATTCCTGTCATTTGTCAGATATTTCGGATGCAATGCACCTTTTTCTTTGCATGTTTTTATGAAATCATCATCGAGCAGCATGTTTTCTTTGAAATATTGCAGTATGAATCCGGCCTTTTGGTAAAGAAAAGATTTGTTGATGCCATCCAAATAATCAAGCATTTTTGAGCTGTTTAATAAGCTGATTGCGGATATGCAATGCACCAATTCTTCCAAGCCGCCTACTCGGTCGATGTTGTCGATGCAGTCAATCACGGTGCGTTCGAGATTTGAAACTCTGGTTTTGCCAAGCAAGGGCGTTTCGACATATTTGTTGCTATACGAGCGGAAAATCTTGTAATCCAATCCGTTGTGCGTGAAATCGCTGATTCGTTTGGATGTCGAAACTTGCACTTCAAATGTCATTTGGTGTGCAAATCCGTGATATTCAAGCGCTGAATGATACGAAATGTAAGCGTCTTCGGCAATGGCCGAGCCTATTTCGAACTTGTTTGCCACAGGTGTCTTTGTTGACAGGTCATTCACGCAGTACAATCCACGCCTGATGCTGCCTACCAATCCCTTCTTGACATAGTTCTGCATTAGTTGTTGTGCTGAATGCATATTACCGGTCATGGCGCACACGTCATCTAATGTGAATATACCAATCTCATGTAGTCGTTCCAAATATTTTATCATATTTCTAATTTTGCGCAAAAATACACAATATTTTGTATATTCAATCAAATTCTGCAATTGTTTTCTTAAAAAAATCTTTCAAAAACCCGTTGGCGGAATTAATTCACTGCATATTTGACTTCCCAAATGAGTCATCGGGCAGTACAACACAATCGCACGCAGACGAAGACCACAAAAAGCGATGAAATGACATAAAAAACCGATTGCAATCGCCTGTTTTTGTGAAAAACTCAAAAAAAATCGATTTCAATCGCCTGTTTTTGTGAAAAACTCAAAAAAAAATCGATTTCAATCGTCTGTTTTTGTGAAAAACTTAAAAAAAACCGATTGCAATCGTCTTTTTCGTGAAAATAATTCAGAAAAAATCGATCTCAATCGTCATTTCGTGTAAAAAACTCAGAAATAACCGATTGCAATCGTCATTTTGTGTGAAAAACTCAAAAATAACCGATTGCAATCGTCATTTTGTGTGAAAAACTCAAAAATAATCGATTGCAATCGCCTTTTTTGTGAAAAAAACTCAGAAATAACCGATTGCAATCGCCTTTTTGTGTAAAAATCTCAAAAACAGGACGTAGCTACGTCAATTTTTGGTGGCATTATAAGTTTGCTCGTCACCATTCACCAGTCAACCGCCGTTTCGACAAGCTCAACGAGCTGCTGATTAGTCATCTGCCATCTTTTTTATCACTTTGTGCCAATAGGCCCAGTCGTAGCCCGTGGAGGGATGATAGACGCAAAAGGCGCGGACGCGCCCGCCATCCTGAAGCTGATAATAGCCGTTTTGAACGGAATAGCCTTCCACGTTGACGGCATCGCCATCCTGCCACCTTTCGGAAGGCAGATTGTCCCAAAGCCTCTTGCCCCACACGATGAGCAAATCGGGATGCAGCCGGTTGAGGACGGTGAAAAACGGCTCGGCTGCCGCCTGATACTGCTCCGCCGTGCCGGCCTTGCGCGGACCGCCCATGGCCACTTGCAGATAATTGTAGAAAGCGATGTCGTCCCAAATCCGTTGGCTTTCGCCGGGCGTGGTTTCGTGGCCCACCAAAGACCGCTCGAATTTCAGGTAGGTGTTCATCCAGCCTTCGCGCTCGTTGGCAGGATTGAGATAGTCTGCCACGACCTTTCGGGTGAAACCAGCACATTCGGGATGAGCCTGAGAACCACAATCGGCGCAGGCATCGCCACAATAATGGCTTTCGCCCAGCACCAGAATCCTCTTAGGAAACAATGCCGGCTGATGGTAGTTGTGGCCGATATGGGGATAGAAGAAAATCATCCCAAAGCCACGAAAGTGAAATCGTTTTTCGTGCAGCAGGCCTTTCGGTAGTCGAAGCCGTAGATGTTCATGTACATTTCCTGAATTTCCTTGGCGCCGTTATAGAAAGGGTCTGTCGTGTGGATTCGGGTTGTGACGGTGATGACCATTTCAGGTGTCAGCACCGTGCCGTTGCAGCGCTTGATGCGCTTGGGGGTAATGCGGAAGACTTGCATAAGCTGTTGATAACATCTTAAACTATTTAATACTTGACCAGCTATCGCTCTTATCAATCGGAATACCACTTATTTGGGCTGCTGCTTTCTTACTCATTTTTTTTGCGTCATTGGAGGCTTCGTCAATTACGGACTTCGTTTCTGATTCAGCTTTTATCTTAATGTTTCTTGTATTGGACACCAACTCACTCCACTGAAAACTTTCTTGCAAATAGAAACATGCAGCAATTAAAAGTACAGCCACAAAACCGGCAAAACCTAAAGCTCTTTCAATCACATTAGCACGTCCTAAACACCAAAAAAGCAACCCCAATATTACAGATAATTTTGCCAGACCTTTTGACCCGAAAAGCAGCAACGCGAAACATATTGCTGTCACAATAATCAAGTAAAAGGTAAATCCATTATGAAAAAACAAGGCAAATATTGTTGCAAAAATGGTTACATCAATAATGAAGCAAAGCACTTTCATAAATCCAGAACGAAAGTAAATAAGCTTTCTTGCATACAGCACAATCATAAAAGCTAAAGATAATCCACCACTAACAAAGCCTGGAGTGCCACTTACAACCCTCCATCCTAAAAAGCCATAATGGTGATTCCCCCAACAAATAAAGCATCCTATCAAACCGAAAATCAGGCCAACAAACTGCTTTCCATCTGCTTTCCAAAAGGACTGATATAATTTTTCATTCATTTTCTTAAACAAGAATCTTTTGTAATAGTTTTACTCTTAATTTCCGATGAATCAATTCATTACAAACCATTTTTGTTTCGATTCATTTTCAACGGAATCAAATCGTATCTTTACTGAATCCCTGACGATTTCCAACGTTCCACACCATGGACATTCCTTTCCGCATTTAGGGCAAATCGTTATTGTAGAATCTTCGGAGGAATTCTTGAAATCTGTTGAGTCCTTTTGTAACAAAGTCGGCAGCTCGTTGATCGATTTTTCTTTCGGATTCTTCAAAAGTACACCTCCCACCAGCAAAAGAACCAAACACAGAACTCCCCAAGCCATCGTCAGAACCGATATTTTCTTTTTTTTTTCAGTTTTATTAATCAGAATTCTATGCAGTTCCCAATTTTCATCTATGCCATAGCAGACAGAATCTTGATCCAAACTAAATTTTTGAGATTGTTCAGCATAGGTATAGTCTTCACTTCCCACTTCAAGGACCAACAAACAAACATCTTCTGAATAGAACTTGCCATTTGAAATTGTTACGATTGAATTAATCCAATCATTTACCTCTTTGTTCCTAAAACACAAACCACATTCCTTGCTGTCGTAATATAAGCACTCACATATTTTCCGTGATACTTCATTAATATTATGGGCAAAATAATCAGCGATTTTATCCATAGTCTGGACATCAGATTCCGAATTTGACATGATAATGAACAAGAATGGATTTGTCTCGCTATCAGTTAGAGAAGTCGGATGAATATCTCTTAGAGAAATTACACTATGACCAGACTCAAGATGACGATACAGTAATTTGTACCCTTGAAACGAAATCATCGTGTTGATTTCACTAGGTAATGCTGAACTTGAGTCCAATTCCTTGATGTTGTTTTTCTCAATAAGTCCATCTATGTTTGACCGGTTATCCTTTATCCAAACTGGCAAAAGAGGCAAGAAATAATTCACTTCCTTGCCGGATTCAGAATTACCCAAATCAAGATTCTTATATCCTCCTATTGAATAGCATGAATAATAGTGCAACATCTAATTTGAGTTTATTAAATTATTTAATAATCAATAGAAAAAGATTCCATCAACACCTTGATTTTTCCAAATATTATCTTTCTTCAAAGCAGCAACAACATCAGAAAGCTCGTTAGGATTTATTCGACCCAAATAGTTGTTGTATTTTTCGAATAAAGGCTTAAGCAAAGTGTTTCTGTCAAAAAACCTCTCAATCCAAGTTGCATTTTCCTTTTTTAATTTTTTGTATTTAATCAGCACGAAAGAGATAATACGCAATGGCAATTGATCACAATTAACTGGAGCAAAATGGTCATTCTTCACCCGATACCAGGAATATGGACGCTTGATATTATTTACAACGGCATGAGCATCTTCATTCACAACATCCATTTCACCCAAAGGGACAAGTGTTCCGTCCTCCATTCTAACATTTTTGCTACCGACTTTACAGCAACGAGTTTCTTTTCCGGTGTGACCATTAATGTGAACAAAAGCCTCCTTTAACTCTACAAATTCAATGTTTCCAATCGTAAGCATAGGAATAATTCCGACTAACATATGCTTTTGGCCTCTCAAATAATCAATCTGGGAAGAATACGCCATTTTGATTTTTTCATTCACTGCGTCAATATGATTTTCATTATACCATTTTTCACATTTGATAGGAACATAGATCACCATTTTGGCATCTTTGCCATCAGCAGTATTGACATTATTTTTAATGAAATTTGTAATGTCGTCAATTCTATTCACATTGTCGCAAACCTCATCGTTGGCCTCCATCAAATAAGGAGTATCAACTACGACCACAAAGATGTCACATTCCCTCATATATGCTTCCGTACTGGAAGAATTGGTTGATGATTTTACGAAATACTCGCCAGCGGAATCCCTGAAATTGATACAAACGCTTTCTTCCTTCTTGGGGAGAGAGAGCCTCAACTTATAGTCCCAGTAAGTATTGGTCGGATTTTTATCCACCAAAAAGACACTCGAATTATCATGTCTTTTTTGACGAAGCATCTGCTTCAACTCATTAATTTTATCATTTAATCCTTCCTTGCGTTCACCCCCCTTTTCTTCAGCAACCGTTGCATCCGAAATAGTAAGATAGTTTGAAAGGCGATCATCATGGGTCATCTGTTGGAAGATACTGGCTAATACCGATGTTTTTCCACAGCGGCGACCTCCTACCATTAAAACCTTAATTTCTTCATTCATAATATTATGCTATTTTGATATAATACTTTTCCTTATTTGAACACAATTCACTTAAATTCATAACCAATCCATTCCATGTATTACACGCCTTTTCAGATGACTGCATTTCGGCAAATTCCTTATTCCAAATGATTGACATATTATTTCTATACAAATCCTTAAGTTGACCATTAAGCATATCATGGTCTTGAATCATTTTGTCATAGAATGTTTCTGTTCGACCAACAAATGCGTGATTTGGCAAATTCGGGAATTCTTCAAGCAAATACCGAACAGGATCTCCAACATTAAATTTGTCTTCCCTCTGAAGAATCGGAACAACCTGATTGAAAATATATGTCCATATTGTTTCGGCAATTTTGTCATGCTTTTCTACAGGATCTAAATCCCCAAAACCTGAAATCAAATCGGAATTAAATCGTATATAGGCTTCCTTCATTGTGTTAATTGGTTCCACCAATCTATCAACATAGTACTCTCTGACCACACTAATATCCAACTCGAATTTAACCACATTCATTAAGACTTGGTATAATTCAGGATATTTTTCCTTAACTCTCTCTTCTGCAAAAGCGAAAAGCCAATCATCAGAATAGTCCTCTTTGTTCTCATATCGATTATGAACGATGGGACCATTCTCTACCGAATAACGGGAAAGCGGAATTCGACCCAATTTCCCCCAATCATCATCAAACAGAGCATAGTAAATCTTGTTTTTAACATCAATCAATTGTTTTTGAATGCAAAATTCCTCGAAATTCCTAAACTCTTCATAAATTCTATTTCTCAGCTCATCTAATGCCCATTTATACACACCTTCCGCATTACTAATGTTTCTTTCGACATGATGTTTAATAGCCTCTTTTGATGGAATCAAATCATAAAAGCCATCAATTATTCTCATTATCTGATATTTAATCACAGAATTATCGTGTTTGACATAAGCGGAAACATCACCTAATCTATTACTTAATTTCAAGCCTTTCCCTTCCCAAACTGTTCCGTCAAGTTGCAAAGAGTCCTCATATAGCTTATCAAAAACGCCATAACGATCTCCATACTTTTGCGATTCATTGACTAAACCTGAAAAATTATTGTTCAGTTCAAGAATCTTTTCAAATAACGATTCACCACTTTTGTTGTACTCATCCATCAAAGCTGTATCTATGTCGTCAAGATTATTGGTAATCATATTCAGCAGAGGAGTCATCAAATTCTCTTTTACATCATTTGGATCAAGAGCATTGATGTCTTTCACCCAAGCGACCGGTTTTTTCTCCATCCGACCGAAAACATCATTGATTTGCAGTTTAATAGGATTCATCAAATTAGCATTGCCTGGGGTTCTATTAAGTGCATAGACTATCCATTTCTCCGGGTCTCTCTCACCAAGTCTATCCGTAATGTTTTTCAGGACATTGAGTTGATCCGAATTAAAACTTGCCCCATTGGGGCTTGGCATATACACATCAACTGCCGCATCACAATCCTCACGTAAGACACGGAACATTTGTTCTTCAATACCCGAAGTATCGGAAGAATCTCCCAATCCAATAGTATCCACCAAAACAATCCTTCCGCACTCTGACTCTGGAAATTTCGTATAGATGTCTGCCGATTTGACCGCTAAATAGTTATAATAATGAACGACGTTTTTTTCACCATTATCTCCATCAATTTCCTCATACTGAGCCACCTGCTTGATAATCTGGTTCTCATCTGTAATCTCTATGGTCTGATTGGATTCTCCTATCAGTTCTCTATAATCATCAATATGCTCAACCAATGTTTTGAACTTCCCAAATTCAGCACCTTTAGTTAAATCATAAGTTCTAAAACCGTTCAAATCAAGTTTCTTAATGTCTTCAAAAGAAGAAAGTAAATTAGGGCATCCTCCAAAGAACTTTTCATATTTCGCACGAACATTTTCCAACAGCTCACTCATCGAAAAATAAGTGATTTCAGCTCTAACTTGATTGTCGGCCATTGCCGGGTCATTATGGATAACAGAAACAGCACCAGTACAGCTTGTGCCACTATACGAAGGAATCACCTTGCCACTCAGTCCTGAAATAGATTGCAAAAAACAACTTTTCCCTTGCCTCTCATATCCAATAAAGGCAATTTGTACTGACTCTCGCGAAAAGCGTTTTTCCATCAAATCCAGTTGTCTATTTTGTCGTTCAAGCAATTCGTAACCTTTTTGCGTTGAAACCGATTTAAGTGTAATTTCCATTTCCGGATGTGCCTTAATCATATCATAATATGATCCTTCACGACAGCCTAACTCTGTTTGGATTTGTCCAAGTATCATTTCAAGAGAATTCAAACCGTTTCGAAGTCTTTCAAGGAACTTTCTTTGTTCTTGAATCATAGGCAATCTTTCGTGGCGTTGCCTAATGATTTCGTCAATTTGTGATGCTATCTTTGTCATTTCTTATGAATTAGTTCTTGTTCTTTATGCCTACTCTCTCAGTTTTTCGGCATCCCCTATTGCTTCACGCAAGCACAAAAAAAGAGCGTGTCTGTTTCCGTATCTCGTTCAACAGGCTCTGGTAAACCTTAAATAGGGAGATAGGGAAAATGCAGTCCACGCCCAATTAGGGCAGGATGCTTTTCCGAACATCGCACTCCTATTTTTGAATTTTACCAGAATTCGTCGAACAGTACGACCGTCAGAAAAACGACCTTTCAATATGTACGTTGCAAAAGCAACGCGGCAAAGATACGAAACTTTTCCATTTGCAAGACAAACGCACATATTTTTTTGTGGACTGCTTTATTACACTTAAATTCAATAGCTCTGCACCCAGTTGTGCATACTTGCATTTACGCAACTGTTGCCACTTAACGGCTTGCTGTCGGCATGAACTTTCAAGCCACATTTCGAACAATAAAAAACGTGCGCTGTGCCTACCTTGCAGATTTTGTCCCACGAATGATAGGCTTTTGTACATTGCCCGGAATTCGGCCTCGGCTGGTTTTCGTATGTCGTTTTCGCCAAGGCATGGCAGTTGCGGCAATAAAAATAATACAGCTCTGGCTCCGAATAGTTGTTTTGCGCTGGCTTCGGTTGCGATGTCTTAGGCTTTGGCGTTTCGGCAACTTTCGGCTTTGCATCGGGATTTTCGACCCACCAGCCATCACTTGCGCAATTCGACGACAGCAGCGACTGATAATGCCTGCGCAATTCGAAGAAACGCGACGATTGGTCAACCGTCAGCAGGCATTCCTCTGCAATCTGTCTGTCCAAAGCCATGACGGTCGCGGCATCGCCGTTCCTGCCCGCAGTTTCGATTTGCTTCATCAAATCATCAACGTCAACAGCTGGCTGCTCTGGCTCTTCAGCCAATTCAGAAGTTCCATTCTGCTGCCCGCTTTTTTCAGTACGTTTTGGCGAATTTCCGCATGAGCCAAACAAGGCTGCAATCACCAATAACAAAAGCATTTTCTTCATTTTCCGTTACCCTATTTCGTGTCGGGCACAACTTTTAATATCATTTCTGTGTAGCGATTTCTGGATTTTCAAAAAACTCGATGATGCCCACTGCATCTCTTCGCTCGACAAGTTTCGTGAAATATTTCTTTTGCTTGCCGCTCATATTGGCATCCACACGAATCATGTTTTGCGTCACTTCATCCATCTTGGCACGCGCTTCAATTTGCTTGTCGGCTTCCTCGCTCAACCCTGCCAATTCGGCCTTTGCATTAGTCCAAGTGGCCATCCATTCCTTCATGGCAGCGACATCTAAATAGTGATTATTTTGATATGTGTGTGCATTAAACTTCAATCTGTTACCTCCTCCATATACGCCAAGATAGTCATCCAATTTCCGTGAAAAACTGTAAAAATGACGATAGTCTTCCATGATTCCAAGATAATCCCGCACTATGACATCCGCATCATTAAACAAGTCGTGCTTTTTGCCAGCCGGCACATAATACATTTGTTCGGATTTCTGCAATGGCTCGATTTTAGACACCAAAGCATTATAGTCAGCCACAACCGAAGAAGCCACAGCATCGACCTTACATCCCAAATATTCCTTTTCTGAAGGAACAAGAACTTCACATTCCTTGTCAATCACATTGAAACTCAAATTCTTGAACACTTTGACAATCCTTCTCAAATAGCTATCATTAAAGTCTTTGCAAGTTAAACGATATTCGACGGTCTTTTTTTCCTTTTTATATGGAACCTCATTTTTCGACAAATAGAAATCGATGCCATCAACTTGTTCCAAGACATAATCGTCCAACGAGAAATCCGTCAGATATTCATTTTGTGATGCATCAGCCTTAGCATCAACCAAAACCTTTTTTTGCCCCGTTGATTCATCATATTGCTCCACCTTTACCAAAGTTCCATTTTCATATTTCAGGTAATGCTTCATCCGCTTTCCTGTTGTCGATTCAAATGTCCATTCCTTTTCAGGATTGCCATCCTTGTCAAAATAGGCTTCAAGAATCAGAAAAACATTTTCCGGTCTGTAATAACTCCTGAAATTAAACACCGATTTACCGACCATGTGGTCATTTTCCACTTGACCAGCAATATCCACATAACATTCATCACAGCAGACGGTACACAAAAAATCGCCAGTTCTGACATCATCCACATATTTAAATATAGCATATTTGGTGTTATACGCAGGACTTTCAACTAAATGTCCTTTATTATTCAACATTATGCCACCGCCATTGGTAAAAGTCCAAAAGCCGTTCTTTTTTCCGTCCTTATAATCACCTTCGATGATATATTTATAAATTCCGCCTGTGTATCCCACACAAGTGAAATCAAATTTTCCATCCTTCACACGGTCACCTTGCGGGTTCAAGTAATATTCATAGGTTGCATCACCATTGGTTTCACCAGGCGTATAATCGCCGGTATGTTTCAAGACTATCACCGGAATATCGTCCGGCAAAGTCATTGTGCCCGTATAAGATTCTTTTTTCTGCGCAAAAACGGCAGAAGTCATCACCTGCAACAACACGGACAAAACAATTGTTGCGGTCTTGCATAAATTCATTTGTTTGTTTTCCATTACGTTATGATTTTGAAATTACGTTGCAAAAATATAGACCTATAGGTCAACTTTTTATCCATTTATCTTGTTGATTTTCTGTTCTTTTTAATTCCGCCAACGGGTCGATACTTATTTGCTGTTCTCCATGTCTTCCCAAATCTTACGGTATATCGGCTTCCATAAAATCTGGCGAACTGGTAAAGTCCTGATACTTCCACATTCAGGACATATCTGTGGCACGGAATAAACCATACAGTTATACTCCATATCATCAGCCTTGAAATGGTGCTTGCACTCAGTGCATTTGAAAAGTGTTGTTCCTCGATACATAATAACTAAATAAGATTATTTCTTTTTATTCTACATTTTGTTACTTTTTCAAAGTGGCAGAAATGGCAAATTTCTTTTGTTCATATTTTTAATTTTTTTTCAAAAATTTGAATTAACGCCGCAAAATTAACACTCACGGAAATATTGTCAAAACATTTCCAGCCACTTTTTTCACGAAAAAACCGATTTTGTCTGTGTTCCGTATTCCAATACAAAACAGGACACAAAAAAAACGCGAAACTCAATTTGCGTATAAACCTCCGCTTTTCAGTTTCTGCTTTTTCGTCTGCAGACATAGTTCAGGACATTCGGCGATTGCCTTCAAGATGTTTCGGGCGAAATCGATATAAAAAATCATCGGTTTCGCCCAAAATATCAACTTTTCGGGCGAAATCGATATAAAAATCCATCGATTTCGCCCAAAAATTGTTTTTGTAAGGTGAAATTGATTATATTTGCAGCCTGAAAAATTTATAGGATGGAAAAGATTATCGGACGCGAAAACGAAATTGCTCTGCTCAACCATTTGGAAAACAGCTGCAAGGCTGAATTTATCGCCATATACGGCCGCCGCCGCGTGGGAAAAACATTCTTGATCGACCAACTATACAGAGACAGACTGGCATTTCGCATGGTCGGGGTTATCGACGGATCTCTTGAAGATCAAATGATAGCATTTAAAGATGCAATGGAAGACTTTGGTTATCAATTAGATAACGAACCCAAAGACTGGATGCATGCCTTCATTTCACTTAAAAAGGCTTTGCTGAAACGCGTGGGAAACGACGGACGCTGCATCATCTTTATTGACGAGCTGCCCGCACTCGACGCGGAGAACTCGAATGTCGCACAAGCCATCGGCTATTTCTGGAACAACTGGGCAAAACTCCACGACAACATCACCCTCATCGTCTGCGGAAGCGCGACAAGTTGGATGATAAAAAACGTCATCGATGACCACGGAGGACTGCACGACCGCATCACACAGGAGATGCACATACATCCATTCCGACTTAAAGAAGTGGAGAATTATCTGACTACCAATGATTTTCATTGGAACAGACTGATGATATTACAGACTTACATGGTTTTCGGCGGAGTGCCTTATTACCTCAGCCTGCTGCATCCAAACGAAAGCTTGGTTCAAAACATCGACCGGCTGTTCTTTGGGACAAATGGCGAAATGCGCCGGGAATATGAAAGATTGCTTTCAACTCTGTACAAATCCCCCAAAATCTACATGAATATCATCAGAGTTCTGTGCGACAGCAAAAAAGGACTTACTCGTCAGGAAATCGCCGACAAACTGAAAATCAACAACAACGGACACCTTGGCGACAAATTGGACGAGTTGGTTTGCTGCGACATCGTAAGGAAACTTCCGGTACGCGAGAAAAAAATTAAAAGGAACGAAAGCATTTTCCAGCTGCGTGATCTTTTTTGCATATTTTACCTGACTTTCATCAATAAGACAGATGTGGAACTGAATTATTGGTCACACCACATTAACACTCCGGAAATCAACACATGGCTCGGCCTGAGTTTTGAACGTGTTGCAATGGAACATGTCGAACAGATAAAACAGCGACTTGGCATCAGCGGCATTTCAACTTTGACCTATTCATGGCGAAGCAAAGACAACACACCCGGGGCGCAAATCGACCTTGTGATTGAACGCGCCGACATGATTGTGAACCTTTGCGAGGCAAAATATAGCATGTCGGCCTTTGAAATCGAAAAAGACGAATACGAAAAACTGCTCAACCGGGTTCAAACCTTCACAAAAGAAACCGGTATGCGCCATGCTGTCTGGATTACGATGCTTTGCACATTTGGCCTAAAAAACAATAGCTATTCATCTGTGGCTCAAAACGTTATCACAATGGACGACTTGTTTATATGAATAATTTTCAGAATTATGTTTAAAACTTTTTTCTCGTTTTCCTCCGTGGTTGCTCATCAGTATCGCCAGAATACGCACCACTGCGGATACAGACTCCATGCAATCTATCAAATATGATTAATAAAAAAAATCCCGCCCCAGTTTCACCCGGAACGGAATTTTCTCTGATAATATTCTTGCACTAAGTGCGCACCGGCTACATGTTCTCTTCGGCCTGACGCAGCTTCTGTACGTAGATTGCCTTCTGAAGAGCCTCACGTTTGATAACTGATGGCTTTGTGAATTTCTGGCGGTTGCGTAATTCTTTCACAACACCGGTTTTCTCGTACTTTCTCTTGTAGCGCTTCAGGGCGCGGTCGATGCTTTCACCGTCTTTTACAGGAATAATGATCATTTTAAATACTCTCTCTTTCTTTTAAATGTTAAACCAATAAACTTGCTTATTTTAAGCGGGTGCAAAAGTACAACATTTTTCTTTACACCAAAAACTTTTTTTATTATTTTTTTAATTTGATTTCAAACTCCACTCTCAACACTCCACTCTCAACACTTTATGCTAATGGAGCAGATGTCTGAACAGGAAATTGTCGATCTTCGTAAACAGGTGCATCCTGCATTCGCCGTCGCCGAACTCCTCGTAGCCGCCGTAAATGCCGTGGTTCTTGTTGGGATAGATCATCAGGTCGAACTGCACGTTGTTGGCAATCATCGACTTGATAAGCTCCATCGCGTTCTGGTGATGGACGTTGTCGTCGCCGCTGCCGTGGCAGAGCAGGTAGTTGCCCTTGATCAATGCGGTGTTGCTCACCGGCGAGTTGTCGTCGTAGCCCGTCGGGTTCTCCTGCGGCGTGCGCATGTAACGCTCGGTATATACGTTGTCGTAGAATCTCCAGTTCGTCACCGGTGCGACAGAGACCGCGGTGCTGATGACGTCGGCTCCCTTGGTGATGCCGTTGGCAGCCATGAAACCGCCGTAGCTCCAGCCGTAGATGGCAATCTTGTTGGGGTTGACGTATGGCTGCTTCGCCATGTATTTCGCCAGCGTTATCATGTCTTCGGTCTCGTATTTCCCGAGTTCGAGGTAGGTCATCTTCTTGAACTCCTGACCCTGCGCCCCGCTGCCTCTGTTGTTGATTGAGACAGAGATGATTCCACGCTGCGCGAGAAGCTGCATCCAGTCCCAGTCACTGTGATCCCACTGGTTCATGACGGTCTGGTGACCGGGGCCGCCATAGACGTAAATCAAGACAGGATATTTCTTGTTGGCGTCGAAATCAGGAGGGAGGATCTGCCAGCCGTCGATTTCAACGGTGCTTCCGTCGGGCATCGTGAAGGCCGGGTCGCTGATTTTTATGAACTGCTTGTCGCTGATATTGTATGCGTTAAGTCTCTCCAAAAGTTCGTGGTTGTCTTCAAGAACCCTCATCAGCTTTCCTTTGTTTGTATAAAGTTCATACAGATAAGGCTGCGTCGCCGTTGAGTTTATGTTGATCAGATATTTGAAGGAATTGTTGAAACGGGCGTTGTTTGTCCCTACCTTATTAATAATAGTCCTCATCGAGCCTTTCATGTTCACGGCGTAGATCTGACGCTCGATAGGGGAGTTCTTCGCCGCCTGGAAATAGATCTCCTTGCCGTCGAAGCCGTAGATCGAGGTGACATCCCAGTTGCCGGAAGTGAGGGCCTTGCTCTCCGAGCCGTCGAGCTTGCACATATAGATGTGGTTGTAACCCGACATTTCGCTTGTCATGAGGAAAGACACACCGTCTTCGAGGAAAGTCCAGTCGTCGGTGATGTCGATATAATAAGGATTTGTCTCATCATAGAAGACGTGTGTCTCGCCCGTCGTTGCGTCGGCGGCGAGGATTTCGAGATGGTTCTGATGGCGGTTAAGTCTTTGGATTGCAAGGACATTCTCGTTCTTTGTCCATTTCATTCTCGGGAGATAGATGTCGGTCTCCTCCCCTGTGTCCATCTTTATCGTCCTGCCGCTTTCGAGGTCATAGACGTAAACCTCGACGACAGAGTTGTCTTCTCCGGCCTTCGGGTATTTGAAGCTGTACCAGTCGGGGTAAGCCGGTTCGAGGCCGATGAATTCCTCCATCTGGAACTCCTTCACCTTCGACTCGTCGAATTTGTAGAAGGCTATTTTCTTGCTGTCGGGCGACCAGAAATAACCGAGCGAGAAGCTGAACTCCTCTTCATATACCCAGTCGGGAGCGCCATTAATAATATGGTTATAGAGGCCGTCGCCGGTGAACTGCGTCTCGGTTCCCGAAGCGAGGTCTTTTATGAACAGGTTGTTGTCGCGCATGAAAGCGACTTTCGTTGCATCCGGCGAGAAAGTGGCGAGACGCTGGCTTCCGTTTGTCGAGAGCGGGGTCAATGTTTTTGAAGCCAAGTCATAGACAAAATAATCGGCGGTGAACGAGTGGCGGTAGATGTAATTCACGTTTGTTAGGAACAGAACCTTCGACTCATCGTCGCTCAAAGAATAATTGTAAGGGCGTATCGCCTCGTTTTCCCCTTCAGGGATCAGTTCGGAAAAACGGAACAGGGTATTCACCTTATTGCCGGTTTTATACTCATAAATATTGAACTCTCCGCGCTCAATTGTGCCGTAAGTGTCACCATTTTTCATCGGATTCATGCCTTTCACGCCCTTTGTCTGGAACGTCGGGACTTCATAGATGTCAGAAAGTTCGAAATTTTTCTTTTCCTGCGCGCTGGTTGTCAGACTCACAGCGAGCATTAATGCAATGATTAGTAAATACTTAACTTTTCTCATGATTTAATGATTTTGAAAACTCAAAAATAAGAAAAAATTTTTTACAAAAAATGTTGCGCGTATAAAAAAATGTTGTACTTTTGCACTCGCAATCGGGACGGTAGCTCAGTTGGTTTAGAGCGCATGCTTGACAGGCATGAGGTCACAAGTTCGATCCTTGTTCGCCCCACGAAGAAACGCCATGCGGCGTTTTTTTTTACAAGGAATGACGGGTCGTTAGCCCAGTTGGTTTAGAGCGCTGCCTTCACACGGCAGAGGTCACTGGTTCGAGTCCAGTACGACCCACAAAGGTTTGCAAAGAGTTGATTTTAATGATTTGCAAACCTTTTTTACTAACATCATCGCCGCAATGAAAAAATCATCACTTACGCTCGTCTTTCTGCTGACATTGCTTGGCCTTTGCCAGAATGCAAACGCACAAGAGAAAGATTCCGAAAGCAAAGACGGCTTCATCAGAAGAACCATCCACAACATTTTCAATCCGAAAGTAACTTACGACACGTCATACATCAGCAGGCCGTGGGGCACCTGGATGATCTCGGCGGACGGGAAAACGGCGCAGCATGTGGTCGTGCAGCTGAAAGATGGCGAAAACAATTACGTGAAGAACGACCCGAGTTTCACCACCAGCCTCAATGTCGCATACAAAGGCGTCGAAATAGGATATTCCGCCAATTTTGGCAAACTCAGCAAGAAAAGGAAAGACCAGGACCTGACCTTCAACCTGAATGACAACAGATACGGCTTCACCTTCAGGATGTTCACCATCGTTGACCTGCGCGACTCATACAGCCTTTTCGACGTTCTCAACGACGGGCAGCTCAAAGGCTTCGGCGCATACGCATATTACGTCTTCAACAACAAGAAATACTCGAATCCGGCGGCATTCTCCAACTCACAGGTGCAGAAGAAAAGCGCCGGCAGTTTCCAGCTCAGCCTGTCGTATTACAACGGCGGCCTCTCGATGGGAATAAGCGAAGATGACTATAAAAACTACATCATGAAGATCATCAACGAGACAATCATATCGGAGCTTCCTTTCTTGATTCCGCGGACATACAAGGACATCCCCTCCGAATGGAAGACGCAATATCTGTCATTCGGATTCGGATACGCATACAACTGGGTGCCGGCGAAACACTGGCTGCTGCACATATCTGCGGAGCCGTCTGTCTTAGTCTGGCAGAAATCAATCATCTACCTGGACAACATCACGCTGTACAAGCACATCAACTCCGATGTCGAAATCAAATTGGACAGGGAGGAATTCAAAGCGCCATATAACCTTTTCAACTTCGGATTTACAGGAAACCTCAGCGCGACATATTCATGGAAAAAAGGCTTCGTGAGCTTGTTATACAACGCAACAATGGTGAAAATCGACTTCTCACACGAAGAAGAAAGCATCTTCTTCAGCAGCAACAACTTCATCTACCATTGGTGGAACGCGAAGCTCGCCGTCGGATTCAGATTTTAAATCATCATGAAAAATGATTCACAGATGAACAGACATTTCCGCTATATATTTCCGATAATCCTCCTGATGTTTTCATGTTTGGACATCAAAGCGCAAGATGGTATAGCATTCGAGATCAGTCCGTCAGACGCGAACGCGAAAGATGGGGAAGGATTCTTCAACTGGGCTAAAAGAATCATCACAGGCAGCAGGAACTACGACACGCTGTACATCGCCGAGCCTTGGGGCAAATGGTCAATATCATTGAACGAGAACTTCACGCAGCACTACTATTATCAAATAACAGACTGGACGTCATTCCCAATCAGAAACAGGCTTGGCTCAAGCACGGGAATCGGGGTCTCCTACTTGGGTGCCGGCGTCGGTTTATCGGTTGATTTCAAGAAATTGAACGGCAAGACAAAAGACAGCGAATTATTCCTGAAATACTACTCAAACCGTTTTGGCGGCGACCTTAACGTCTTCAACATCGGCGACTTCTACGACACGAGATTCAAAACCGACATATCATACAAGAACAACCTGAAAGGCGTGAACATAAACACATATTATGCGTTCAACCACAGGAAATTCTCATACCCCGCCGCCTTCTCCTATTCGTACATACAGAAAAAAAGCGCAGGAAGCGTAATCGCCGGACTGTCATTCTACCATGACGACATGTGGTTGGGCTATGACAAAGACTTTTACGGAGAGATACTCGACAACATTTATTACAACGAAGATTACTACCCTGTCAAAGACTCCTTAAACGACATTTTGTCAGGATGGACAACATATTATCTGTCGTTGGGGGCAGGATACGCCTACAACCTGGTGCCTGCAAATAATTTGATGATACACATATCCATAATGCCGTCCATTCTGCTTTTGCAAAAGAAAGTCATGACTTACGACAATGTAGTTTACTCAAGTCAGGACATCAGCACGCCGTTTGATGTGGAAATAATCGAAAACGAGATAACGGTTCCGCACCGTCTTTACAATTTCGTCTGTGACGGGAAAATAAGCGTCATCTATCATTGGAAAAGAGCATACGTGACCGCCTATTACGTCTCGAAGATAAACTACATCGACCTTCCGGGGCTGGATTATCTGTTCGGCGGGAAGACAATATCGATTTACAACCGATGGAACACGAGACTCACCGTAGGATACAGATTTTAATTTTTCACATTTTATTTGACATCAAAGTAATTTTGATTATCTTTGCGGAAATTATTTTTTTGAAATAAATCATTAAAAATCAACAAATATAACATGAATAATAACATAGTAAAAGAAGAAATCGTAAAGAAGGTGTTCGCTGAAAGCAACCTTCCGTGCATCGGCAAGGCCGGCATCCGTGAAATCAACAAGCTCGCGAGAGACCTCGAAACGGCAAGCGGCGTTAAATTCATCCACATGGAAATCGGTAATCCGGGTCTTCCGGCGGCGAAGGCCGGCATCGAGGCACAGATGAAAGCCGTGCAGGACGGCGTAGCGGCATGCTACCCTCCTATCGACGGCGTTCCGGCATTGAAGAAAGAGGCGTCGCGTTTCATCAAGAACTTCCTCGACCTTGACGTCGATGCGGCCAACTGCGTCCCGACCGTCGGCTCAATGCAGGGCGCATTCGCCTCATTCATGATCACAGGCCATATCAGCAAGGAGAAGAACACCATGCTCTTCGTTGACCCCGGCTTCCCGGTCCACAAGTTCCAGTGCAAGGTCCTCGGCATCCCGATGGAGCACTTCGACATCTACGACTACCGCGGCGAGAAGCTCCGCGCGAAACTCGAAGAGATACTGTCAACAGGAAAGATCCACAGCATCCTTTACTCGAATCCCAACAACCCGACATGGGTGTGCCTCACCGACGAGGAACTCAAGATCATCGGCGAGCTCGCAAACAAATACGACGTCATCGTGCTTGAAGACCTCGCATATTTCGGCATGGACTTCAGAAAAGACTACAGCCATCCCGGCGTCGCGCCGTTCCAGCCGACAGTAGGGAAATACACCGACAACTACATCCTCATGATTTCCAGCTCGAAGGCATTCAGCTTCGCAGGAGAACGCTGCGCTTTCCTCGGCATCAGCGACAAGTTGGCGAAACGCCACTACCCTGACCTGAAAGGCTTCTGCGGACAGGAGATCTTCATGCGCGGCATCCTCTTCGGCGCGTTGCACCCGCTCACGTCAGGCGTCTCACACTCGGCGCAATACGCACTCGCAGGCGTGCTGAAGGCAGTCAACGACGGCATTTACAACTACCGCGACGACGTCCTCGAATACGGAAGAAAGGCGAAGATGATGAAAGACGCCTTCACAGCCGCCAACTTCTACATCACATACGACGAAGACCTCGGCGAACCTATCGCCGACGGATTCTATTTCACCTACTGCTACCCCGGATTCACCGGCGCCGACCTCGTCGAAGAGATGATGTACTACGGCATCTCGGCCATCTCGCTGGACACATGCGGCTCCACACGCCAGGGCATCCGCGCCTGCACGTCATTGATCCAGAGAGAAGAAATCCCTGTTCTCGCAGAGAGACTTCAGGCATTCGCGAAAGACCATCCAGTGAAATAAGGTATTTAACGCAGATTACACACATCATTAATAAGGTTTGGGAGATGCTTTTTCCCGAACCTTTTGTTTCACATGAGCTTATTTTTCACAAAATGAATGTTTTGATGCGCAAAAAATATTTCACATTTTTTTTGAACAACTCGAAAATGTTTTGTAATTTTGTGCGTTTTTGAAATTTTAGGAAAAAGAAATATTCAAACATAATAATAACTTAAAAATTTAAAATTATGGCAGGTTTCAAAGGTGCTGTATCCGTTGATACTGAGCGTTGTAAAGGTTGCGGCGTGTGTGTCGTCAACTGCCCGATGCAGGTTCTCGGATTGGCAAAAGAAGTTAATGGAAAAGGTTACAATTACGCCTACATGGCAGAACCCGACAAGTGCATCGGCTGCGCGAGCTGCGGCATTGTTTGCCCTGACGGTGTCATCTCTGTTTATAAAGTGAAATTGTAATCAAATCATTGTCAAACATTTAAAAATTAAAAATAATGGGAGAATTAAAATTGATGAAGGGTAACGAAGCATTGGCAGAAAGCGCCATCCGCTACGGCTGCGATGCTTATTTCGGATATCCTATCACCCCACAGTCGGAAGTGATTGAGTATCTGTCAGAACAGAACCCTTATGAACGTACCGGCATGGTCGTTCTGCAAGCAGAAAGTGAATTGGCAGCTATCAATATGGTTTACGCTGCCGGCGCAGCTGGAAAACGCGTGATGACATCATCATCAAGCCCTGGCGTGTGCCTGAAACAGGAAGGCATCGCATACATCGCGGGCGCTGAAGTCCCTTGCGTCTATGCTGACGTCGTCCGCGGCGGCCCGGGCCTCGGCACAATCCAGCCTTCACAGGCCGACTACTTCCAGGCAGTGAAGGGCGGCGGCAACGGCGACTACAAGAACATCGTCCTCGCCCCGGCATCAGTGCAGGAAATGGCTGACTTCGTGGCTCTCGGCTTCGACCTCGCATTCAAATACCGCATGGCAGTATGTATCCTCTCTGACGGCGCAATAGGCCAGATGATGGAGAAGGTCGTCCTTCCGGAACAGAAACCACGCATGACAGAAGAGGAAATCAAGGCCAAATACCCATGGGCGTTGACAGGCCGCAAGAGAGGCACCCAGCACAGAGTCATCACTTCCCTCGACCTCGACTCCAACAAGATGGAAGAGCATAACCGTCACCTTCAGGCCAAGTACAAGATGGTCGAAGAGAACGAGGTGCGTTACGAAGAGATCAACTGCGAAGACGCAGAATACGTGTTCGTGGCATACGGCTCAAGCGCACGTATCGCCCAGAAGTCAGTGCAGCTCGGCCGCGAACAGGGCCTGAAGCTCGGCCTTCTCCGTCCAATCACCCTCTTCCCTTATCCTACAAAGGCTATCGAAAACCTCATCAACCACGGCGTCAAGGGATTCCTTTCAGTCGAATTGAGCTGTGGCCAGATGATTGAAGACGTCAAGCTGGCATGCAACGGCCGCGTCAAAGCCGAACACTTCGGCCGCGTCGGTGGCATCATCCACACACCAGAAGAAGTTCTCGAAGCAATGAAGAAACAAATTATAGGAGAATAAGAAAATGACAGTTGAAGATATCATTAAACCAGAAAACTTAGTTTACGAAAAATCTAAGTTATTGACAAGCAAGCCTTTCCACTATTGCCCAGGCTGCGGTCACGGTACAATTCACCGCATCATCGCTGAAGTCATCGAAGAATTAGGCATCGATGAAAAGACCATCGGCGTTTCTCCTGTAGGATGCTCAGTCATGGCATACGACTATTTCGATGTTGACTTCATCGAGGCAGCCCACGGCCGTGCGACAGCATGTGCGACAGGTATCAAGCGCGTGTGGCCCGACAAAGTCGTCTTCTCATACCAGGGCGACGGCGACCTCGCTGCCATCGGAACATGCGAGACGATCCACACATGCAACCGCGGCGAGAACATCACCATGATTTTCGTCAACAACGGCATCTACGGCATGACAGGCGGCCAGATGGCCCCGACAACACTCGAAGGCATGAAGACAGCCACGACACCTTACGGACGTAAGGCCACTTTGCCGGCTGGCGCAGGCTTCGACGGCATCCCGAACAACGGCTACCCGCTCCATATCACAGAACTCGTCGCCCACCTTCCCGGCACGAAATACGTCACACGTCAGGCCGTCTATGACCCGGCACACGTGCGTAAGGCAAAAGCCGCCATCAAGAAGGCGTTTGAAAATCAGATCAATGGCAAGAGCGGCGTGAACTTCGTTGAAATCGTTTCCAACTGCAACTCGAACTGGAAGATGGACCCGGTCAAGGCCAACCAGTGGTTAGTCGAAAACATGCTCCCAGAATATCCGCTCGGAGACATCAAAGTTGACGGAAAGATCGTTGAAAAATAATTAAAAAAGTAAAGCAATGACAGAAGAAATTATTATTGCCGGATTCGGCGGACAAGGTGTCTTGTCAATGGGTAAGATCCTTGCTTATAGCGGTATTATGGAAGGCAAAGAAGTGAGCTGGATGCCGTCATACGGTCCTGAGATGCGCGGTGGCACAGCAAACGTGACTGTCATCGTCAGCGATGAACGCGTGTGCTCACCGATCCTCAACGCTTTCGACACAGCGGTGATCCTCAACCAGCAGTCACTCGACAAATTCGAATCAAAAGTGAAACCGGGCGGCTATCTCCTTTACGACCCGAACGGCATCACAAAGAAGCCTACACGTACCGACATTCACATCCACACCATCGAAGGTGCCCAGCTGGCATCCGACATGGGTAACAGCAAAGTGTTCAACATGATCATCCTCGGTGCTTTCCTGAAACTCCGCCCGATCATCCTCGACAAGAACGTCGAAGAAGGTCTGCGCCACAGCCTGCCGGAACGCGCCCACAAGCTCATCCCGTTGAACATGCAGGCCGTTCAGGTTGGAAAAGACAACGTTAAGTAAGCTGTAAAAGCAAGCTTTTATCATGACTGAAAAACCACCTTGGAAACAGGGTGGTTTTTTGGCAAATGGGATGAAGAAAAAACAACCTATGCCCACAACGGGCACATATATTCGCTATATTTGCAGACCGAATTTGTAACAAACAGATAAGTCATGCCGCTGAATCAGACCAATAAACTCGTGTGGATAGCAAACACCATCCATTCCGCCCGCAAGATAACATTTGAAGAGCTCAACAGCAGATGGATTGAAGACGACGACATCAGCCAGGGCAAACCGATGCTGAAACGCACCTTCATCAAGTGGAAGTGGGCGATTCTTGACACTTTCGGCTTGAACATTGAATGCGAAAGAACAGCACCTTACAGATATTACATTGATAACGATGAAGATCTGAAGCAGGGAAACATCGAAAACTGGCTGTTAAACACGTACTCTGTCAGCAATTCGCTCAGCGCAAGCAAATCGGTTAAGGACAGAATTATTCTTGAAGATGTGCCGAGCGGACGAGAATATTTAGATCCCATCATCAATGCGATGAAGAAGAACCGTTTCATTCACATTGTCTATTACAACTATTGGCGTGAAGACGAGAAGGAGCATTACCTCATGCCATTGTGTGTGAAGCTTTTCCGGCAGCGATGGTACATGGTCGGACGGAAATGGCCTGCCAACGAAGACCTCGTGTTTTGCCTCGACCGCATCCGCGATTTCCGGCTGTCGAGTCATACATTCGAGTATCCGGAGGATTTCAAGCCGAAAGAGTTTTTCGACGGCTGTTTCGGCATCATCGCGGGCGGCAAGACCAAACCCGAAAATGTGGTGCTCAAGGTGTCGCCAAAGCAAGCCAACTATCTTCGCGACCTGCCCATGCACGAATCGCAAGTGGAAACCGAGCGCAACGAACAATTCAGCATTTTCGAGCTGAGAGTTCGCCCCGAACACGACTTCATTCAGGAGCTGCTGTGGAACAACGAAGAGTTGGAAGTTCTTGAACCGCTTTGGCTGCGCGAAGAAATGGCCGGGATCATTAAGAGAATGTGGGATAAATACAAGGAGGAATAACAATGAAAGACTTTGCAGCCATAGACTTTGAGACCGCCAACTGCGAGCGTTCATCTGTTTGTTCTGTTGGCGTCGTCATCGTGCGCGACGGAGAGATTGTCGATAGATTTTATTCGCTTATCAAGCCCGAACCGGAGTATTACAACTACTGGTGCACTCGGGTGCACGGGCTATGCGCCAAAGACACCGAGAATGCGCCCGTCTTCCCTTTCGTGTGGGAAAAGGTGGAAGCCTTGTTGTACACACACGGCATCGAAGGCGTCAACAGCATGAACGGCGAGCGCGGCCTGCCTCTCGTCGCCCACAACAAAGCCTTCGATGAGAGCTGCCTGAAAGCCGTCTTCCGCGTCTATCAGATGGACTATCCCGATTATGAGTTTTATTGCACCTGCATAGCTTCGCGCAAAGTCTGGCCCGGCGGCCATCATAACCTCGACATCATAGCCGAGCGTTGCGGATATATTTTGGAGAATCATCATCACGCATTGGCTGATGCCGAGGCCTGCGCGGCGATAGCGGTAAAAATACTCTAAAAGCTTCTGGCAAGAAATAATTCCGAGCTGTTGGAATGAATTCATAAATAAATTTTAATTTAAGGGCATTTCTAAATAAAACTCTTTGATAATCAAATAAATATCTATATATTTGCCAAAAATTTGAGGAGAAAATGGACACATACAAAAGGGCATACAGAAAACTTGGCAACCAAGGTTTATTTGATTCGGAAGACAGGGCTTCAAAGTTGATCTCACTGGGGAATCCGCTGGGAAGGCTTGCGGAAACGGTTGATTTCGAGATGTTCCGAGAGACATTGGAGGCGGGCCTGTACCGTGAGCGTGTGACGAAGGCCGGGGCGAAGCCGTATGACTATGTGCTGATGTTCAAGATCCTCGTCCTGCAGCGCATGTACAACCTGAGCGACGAACAGGCTGAATACCAGATGGTTGACCGCACGAGTTTCAGGGACTTCCTCGGTCTGGCGAGCGGAGACAGGGTGCCGGACGCCAGAACCATCTGGGCGTTCAAGGAGCAGCTGACAGTGAAAGCTCTCCATGACAAACTCTTTGCCGACTTCGACAGATTCCTGCGGGAGAAGAACCTGATAATGAGCCAGGGCGTGATAATAGACGGGAGTTTCGTGGAGATCCCCCGCCAGCGCAACACGCGCGAAGAGAACAAGGCCATAAAGGAGGGACGCGGCAACGAGCTTTGGAATGCGGAGGAAGACGATACCGAGGAGGACAGGAAGAAGAAGGCCAACAAGAGGAGTCACAAGGACACGGACGCCAGATGGACGAAGAAGGGCGGGCAGAAATATTACGGCTACAAGAACCATGCGAAGGTCGATGCCAGGAGCAAGCTGATAAAGAAGGCGGTGACTACGAGCGCGGAACAGCACGACTCCGTTCCGGCCAAGTTGCTGATAGACAATGACGACAGAGGGCAGGAGCTGAATGCCGACAGCGCATATGTCGGGAAAAAGGTGAAAGGCGTGATGCGCAAATACCAGATGAAGGGCCGCGTCATCAAGCGCAGCGTGAGAGGCAAGAAGCTGAGCAAGAAGCAGGAGACGGTCAACCGGAGGAATTCCAAAACGAGGGTGCGTGTGGAGCATGTGTTCGGCTACTGCGAGCTGAACCTGCACGGTATGTTCAGCCGCGTCATCGGCTTCGCGCGGAATGCCGCCAGGAACACCCTGACCAATCTGGTTTACAACGTGTGCCGATATGAGCAGATTGTGAGATTAGGGATGAATTAGTCTGTATAACATATTGATAAATAACAATTTACCCCCCCCCAGAAATTTAAAGAAAATTATCGCCAAATTGTTGGAAATAAGAAAATAAGTTGTAACTTTGCAGCACCGTTTCCTTTTGGATTTCGTTCAACGGACTTCGCGAAATTCAGAATGGCGGCGTGAAAAGAGTAAAAATAGAAGTCCCCTAAAATATTTTGTATATTTGCAAAAATTCGATAAGTATGAAAAAACTATTAACCATCCTAATCCTATTGTTCACGGTGCTTTTTGTATCGTGCAAAAAAGAAAAAACTTCAAATGACAATCCCGAGCCGCCTGTCATCGTGGTTGACAGTACGCTGTTGCCGCAGATGCAGACGCTGTATATGCGACATATTTCAGACACTGCAGCAGAATGTGTTTGTAAAATGGTCAATTGGGATTCTGTTGGTTTGTTAAAATATGGCTGCTGCTGGAGCACAACACATAATCCGACTATAAATGACAATTATATAGAAGCGATAATTATTATGAGTGGTCAATTTGTAGGTTTTCTTACAGATTTGACACCTGGAACGACATATTATGTCCGAGCATACGGTCAAAATTCAGAGGGAATAGGATATGGCAACGAGATTGAGTTTGTGGCTGAAAACGTTGAGCCGCATCCTAATCCATGGGCACCGGAACCTGTCGACGGTCATATCCCATCGGAGGTTTTGCCAGATGAATTAGCAGCTGAAATTAGCCAGTATATGAATATTTATTCAGGCGAAAATCCTAAAATAATAATTGAAAATGCGTATAGATCACACCAACACAAGCTGATACATACAACATTCGACGAACCTGCCGACACGATTTATCATGACTACTATTTTGAAATTCGCAGAAATTTCGACAATTTAATTGATCTGGTTGAATATATATGGGATGAAAATGTAGGTTTGCCTATTCCGACGGGTAGCAGATCATATATAATAGGTTCGGGTGATGATTTTACAATTTATTATCTTAAAGAAGATTATACGAATGGCTATGCCAAAACAGCTACCATTTTAAGCGGTACTTGGGATGAAGAGAATGATGCCGTAAATAATTTCAAAATGGCGGAAATTCTTTTGAAAACATTCGAAAATCCAAATCTCCCGCCAGAGAATTCATACCGAATAGTAGGTGATGCTGACGGCGTTTCAAACTATTATCCATACTTTGGGAAATAAAATGGACTGGTTCAAAATCCAGATATTGAACGATAAACCCGTTGTCTTCGATCCGCTTCGGAGACAATGGGTTTCTTTAACTCCCGAGGAGCAGGTGCGCCAAAAAACGCTGCATTATCTCGTAGAGACACGAAAAGTCGCCGCCGGACTCATTGCAGTGGAGTATTCAATTAAGGTAAATAACCTCCCGAAGCGTGCCGATATTGTTGTTTTTAACAACCTCGGCGAGCCGCAGATGATTGTCGAATGCAAAGCGGAATCAGTGCCGATAACCGAAAAAGTGCTCGACCAAGCAATAAGATATTTTTCAGGATTAAAAGTGAAATACATCACGCTAACCAACGGGAAATCAATGTTTTGTTACAAAGTGACGGAGGGGAAAATAGAAACACTCACAGAGTTTCCATTATAACCTTAACTCCCTTAAGCTCAGTTTTAAAACTGTCTTACCCTGAAAAAAGTTGACTCACAAAAGTGTCAAATATGTACAAACCCCTCAAAGAAATTCTATCTGACAGCAATAATTAATATTCCTCTCCACCGATTCAACTGAAGCGAAACGAAATGTTTTGTTCGTGTTTCGTGCAAAGTCCCAGCGTTTCACCCTCAAGAAGCATTTGCAGTTGTTGCTCGCTTAAGGTGCCAAGATTGTTTTACGAACTCATAATTGAATTTTTTCCAATTTTCAGTTCGTAAACATACAACATCATTTCAAATCGCAAAGAAAATAATGTCAAAATAACGCGTGAAATATTTGTTGAATTATTGGATGTGTGACTTATATTGGCACACAAGCTATAGAAATGCGGAAGCGAGTCATTGCCTTGCATATTATCTTGGCGATTCACTTGACAACTGGAATGAGATGCTTGGCAAAGAGATAACGAAGGACATGCACCTGATACATCCTTTCCATATTTTAAGAAGCCTTTATACTTCATTGCAAAAACTTTGTATTTTTACGTAGTTTTTGCAATGGAGTGCAAAAATATTGTATTTTTGCAACATGAAAACAAAATGGAATCATGGAATATTTAAATCGCAAAAACTATGTCAACCAACTGAATATGTGGCGTGACAAGCGTGTTGTGAAGGTGATTACAGGTCTTCGCCGTTCGGGGAAAAGTACGTTGATGATGCTTTTTCAACGACAATTGAGAGCAAATGGTGTGGATGAAAGTCACATTATCAGTGTGAATTTTGAGGACGTAGCCTCAGAACCATTGCTGGAATACCATGCTTTGCATGACTTTGTGTCGGGACGAATAGAGGATGATGCGCAATACTACATATTTTTTGACGAAATACAACAGGTGGCTGGGTTTGAGAGGGTTGTTGACAGTTTGCAGTTGCGGCAAAATGTGGATATTTATGTGACAGGGTCGAATGCCTATATGTTGTCAGGCGAAATCGCCACCTTGCTCAGTGGAAGGTATGTGGAGATACATGTATTGCCCCTCTCTATGGCAGAGATGATAGAGGCCACCGGACTTTCCGCTGAGAAATGCTACAACAGATTCATTACCAGTACCACCTTGCCATACGTGTTGCAATTGCCTACGGATGAGGCCATCAGGGTGTATCTGCAAAACATCTATCAAACAATTGTCATCAAAGATGTGATGAAACGAGGTAGGGTTCAAGAGTCTGATGCTATAGACAGATTGGTCCGTTACATGGCTGACAATATAGGCAATATGACATCAATAAAGGGTATCGCTGATGCTATGGCGGCTGGAGGTTGCAAGATTTCTCCGCATACAGTGGAAACATACGTTGGATTGCTGACGGAAAGTTACCTGTTTTATAGGGTTCCAAGGTATGATGCCAAAGGCAAGGAGCTTTTGCGCACGGGACAAAAGTATTACCTTTCGGATGTCGGGTTGAGAACAATGTTGCTTGGCTTGCGTGGCGGTGACTTGGGACGTTTGCTTGAGAATATTGTGTATCTGCATCTTATCAGGTCGGGACATAAGGTCATGGTTGGCAAAAGTGGTGATAAGGAAATTGATTTCATCAGGTTTAAAGATGGTCTTGTGGAATATTATCAAGTTGCTCTCACAGTACGCGATGAACAGACACTGACCAGAGAAATCGCCCCTTTGAATTCCGTGAAGGATCACAATCCGAAGTTTCTGCTGACAATGGATTCTGATCCTGAGATTTCGCATAACGGGATACGGCAGATTTATGCGTTGGATTGGTTAGCACGACAATAGTCCATTGGCTCTTGTATCATTATACTTACTTTTGATTTGAAATATAGTTGTAGTTTGCAAAATTCACGCATTGGCCGATGCAGAGGCTTGCGCGGCGATAGCTTTGAAGATATTGTAATCTATATATGGAAGAAATACAAAAGATTAAGAATATACTTGGATTGCTGGTCAAGATTGATTGGGCCGAACAGGAAGATGCAAAATCCCTGCTTCTTCTTACTGAACGTGTCAATACGTTAATCATGGAGTCAGAGAACAAACCGAAATATCAGCTCAATGTGCTTGATCTCGTCAATATTTCGGAACCTCTAACCAGTCAACTACTGAAACTGCTATTTAAATATCGTTTAAAAAATAGGTATGTTATATGTGAGGCTTTCTTAAAACATTTCCTTGAACCTTTTGGATATGATGCCGAGCTATTTGCATGTCCGAAGATAACTGCTGAAACAGAGCATATTGATGTCGGAATCCAAGAAAAAGGAAAATACGCAGTTATCATTGAGAACAAACTGAAAGGAGCTGTTTTCCAAAGGAATCAGTTGGCAAGATATATTCAAAAGATGAGAAATGAAGGTTATAATGACGACCAAATTTTCATTATAATACTCCCAGGATATATTGACAGGAATATTTTTGACCATATAAACATGTCAGTTTGGAGACTCCCCTTTGACTGGGAAGTTCCCAACCAAGAAAGAACATGTGCTTTCTCTGATGCGGTAAGTTGCATGTGCGACTTCGATAAATCCTGCCAAATGTGTGATAAGTGCGTAAAGAATCTGAGAGACAAATTCAAATCACACACTTTGGTGTTGGATATAGAAATGGTCGATTGGCTTGAAAATGATTGCTTGTCACTGATACCAAACGATGAAATTGTCTTCAGAACAGCAATAATACAATTCATCGACTTTTTAAAAGGACGATATAATAAAAGACTAAACAACAAACTCATAATGGAATTAGAACAATTTTTACGCGAACAGCTGCTAAGTGACAAGCAGACTGCTCTGGAACAGTGGGATTTCTTGAATGCCAAAAAGAAAGAGGTAAAAAACTTGATTGCAGGTTTAGATAGTCTTCAAATCTCTGTCGGTAAAGACATGGTTGATGAATGGAGGACACGGTTAGCTGTCAAATGGGCAAAATACCTAAAGAATGAAGAGCATAAATCCTTTGGAATATGCATGAATGGAGTATGGTGTGGGTGTTGGTATGACCCTAATGATAAAGAATGCCCTTCTCCATATTGGGGATTTCAGTGCGATAACCCTACCGAGGAACAGAAAGCAATGGTGGAACGTATCATTGAGAAAGTCGGCATAAGAAAGGTCACAAGAAATCCTGAGAATGGATGGATCGCATGGTATCAAACTTTCCATGGAGATGAAAAATGTGAGGCTTTTTACGAAGCTGCAAAGGAACTTGGTTATATTAAATAAATGTTAAAGTAATACGCTTTTTATTATTTCCAACAGAGGTGTGCCCATAAATGGCACACCTATATTCTAACTTTGCACCCAGATAATCAAAATATATCAATTATGGGAATACTAAGTTTAGAAATCAAGTTTTCAAAAATTGGTGTCAACCAATTAAGCAGCAATCAGGACAAAATTCAAAAAAGCGTAACATACATTCCTGTTGCCGTTGTTCAATTTGAGGGTGAGTCAAAAAAGAAGAGAATCTATCTCTCAAGTATTGTTTCTGACAAAAAGAGTATTAAGCAGGTTATTGCCGGAGATACGTTTATCTGCCTACAGATAGACGATGAATACGAGGTACACAATCTGGATGGAGTTCTTCAGGGAAGTATTCCATCAGAAAAGTACGGAAACCTTTTGCAGGTTAACGAGAACAGCTTTATCCTTCTGAAGGAATCCACCATTACATTCATCAGTGACAAAGGTGAGATCGCTGGCTCAAGAATGCTCAACGAGGAAGAACTCAGCGCAATCAAATAGTCATGAATAGAGTCCAAACAGCGGAATACCTCAAAGATTATTTGCTCAGAATCTACAGATGCAAGATTCCATTTGAGTTGCTTGTCATAAACAAGAAACCCAAGACCCCATTTATCCCTCAAAAAAGTCCTATCTGACAGCAATTATTAAAATTCCTTTTCACGCCGGATCAACTGAAGCGAAACGAAATGTTTTGCTCGTGTTTCGTGCAAAGTCCCAGCGTTTCGCCATCAAGAAGCCTTTGTAGCTTTTGCTCGCTTAAAGTGCTGAGGTCAACATCGGCATCAACCAACTGTCGACACAAGTATTCATGTTCTGAAATGAGTCGCAGCCTTGCTGTTTCTGGTTGCATCGAGACCAAAGGAAATGCAGAAAACATCTCCAATTGAGAGACAGTCTCTTGAATCAGCGATTTACGGACAAATGTTTTCTGTTTGGCATCGAGCACTTCTCCAAGCCCTTGCATCAATTCTTTCTCACTTAGCTGACGGACATGTCGGGCGCACGACTGAATGTATTCCCGAAGCGTTTGCCCGGTGCGTAGCCGGATGATGTTTTCATTGATTTCGGTGCTGTTGGCAAGGAAAAACCAGACATCAAAGACATCACGCGGGGTTGCCCTTTCGCCTAATGCGCATAGTTTGTGGGCAAACATGTCAGGCATAGTCATGACCCGGATGTCGGTTCCAGCGAAGGAACGGATTTCATAGTGATTGTCGTAAAATCGCTTGCTGACTTCGACTTTCAGTTTCCGCTCGCCTTTGCCATAATCAAGGACAAGGATAGGACCGTAAAACTTGTTCGCTTCGTCGGCAATGGTTCCGTAACGTGACAAGATGGTCTTGATTCTCTGAAACACAAGTTCGGTTTTCGTATCATCCAAAAGGTTGAAGTCCAAGTCGGTTGAAAACCGAGGCAGCTCATGGAAAAACATAAGTGAAGTGCCGCCCTTGAAAGCCAGCACGGAAGCCAGTTCCTTGTCTTGGAAGATGGAAACGAGTATCTTCGACATGATGAAGCCATGCTTCTGCATATTGATGGGTAAAGAACGCATGATGAGGTTATTTTAGCAGCGCCTTGACGCGCTCGGTGAGAACTTTGGATTGATATAACGGAAGCAATTGCATGACCATATCGCGGTTTAGTGGATGGATGTTGTCGAAATAGCAGTCGCCAGAACTCAAATACAACATGTCGAGAAAAGCACGCTCAGCGGTGGCGATGGCATACCTTTTCTCTAACTTAATTCCATCGAATGTGCACCATAATTCCGGTCTGATTTGACGGAACGAATAGACCTTTCCGTCAATGTCAATGGAACGGTTAAGATAGCTGACGACGGTGATAGTGTCATCGTATTGGAAGGTCACGCCTGCCCGTTGCAACACATATTCCATTGAAATGTAGGACGGGACGAACACCGCACAAGCCATTTCTTTTTCATCGTATTGCGCCTTTGTGTAAATGCCGCGACGCGGGTTGTGTACTTCGCCCTGCTTGACATAGTAATGCATCTGACCTGAAAGACGCGAAGTATCGCTAATGCCGCTCAAAAGCACAAGAGATTGCGTGGTGAAGACCGTCTTTTCACTCTTGAGAATGGCTTTCAACAGATTGTTTTGCGAACTCATAATTGCAATTTTTCTAATTTTCAGTTCGCAAAAATACAATATTATTTCAAATCACAAAGAAAAAAACAAAATAAAGTTTGAAACATTCCTCTACCCGACGAATGTATGCACGCATTTGGCACACCTCTGTTTTTATTTTGCAGCCGGAAAAAACGCTATAAACTTATATTGTCGTCAGATAAAATGTGTACTTTTGTCCATGTTTTTTCTGAATTTTTTACAGAAACTGACGATTGCAATCGGTTTTCCCTAATTATTATCTTCTTGATGCCAACGGCTTCGTGCAATTGTGTCGCGCTGCACGATAAAATTGTCATTTTATCGTGCAGCACATATTTTTGCTAAAGCATTATCATCTCTACAATCCGCCATCGGCGACCCAGATATTCCGGCTGTTGTCGTTCCGCAACGCGATGTGACGTTTCACGACCTTCCCGTTAGGTCTCTTCAATTCGTAGAATACATAAACGCCGTCGTAACTTTTGTGCGATTTGGCGACGAAGCCATCAGCCGAACAGCCTTCGAAACCATCATGCAAATCATTGAAGATGTTTTTGTAACCATAAAGCGCTTCTTGCGCCTTCTCAAAATCGCCGGAGATAATCGCTTCCACTATGCGCCGTGCAGCCTGCTCCGCCGTTTCCTCCCGAAGCTCGGCAAGACGTTTCTCACTGACTTTCAGCATATTGTCACCAGGAATCCATTCCGCTTCAGGCAACGATGTTACTTCCGCAACGGTTAGCATCACATTGTATTGAATATCGTCGGCATACATCACCAAAGTCTCCACACCTTTATATGTTATACAGACCTTCACCGAACGCAGCAGGCCGTCGTTTTTCGAAAAGACATTCTTCACCACAACCTTGCAATCGTCCATGCTGCCTGTTTCAAAAAGCCGCGAGAGGTCTTCATACGTCTCCATACCTTCGGTCGTAATCTCAACCGTCGATTCCGTCTCAACTTTCGTCACCTTCACGTCTTTTGAAAGTTCGACTGCGGATTTCTGACTGTCAAGCAGCTTTTCCGGAATAAGCAGGTTCGCCAACCGTCCAAGCCCGTTATAATTTGAATTATACTTAAAATAGTTATCAGCCCACCAAAGATATTGCTCCTTGCCGTTGCAGACGAGGGTGCGGCCGTTTTCTTTCTCAACCCTGTAAAACGTCGTCCCGTCCTGACGCATCAGCTTGATGTTTATCTTCACGAAATCGTCTTCCGGATTCACATATTCGAAATTCTCATTCGGACGGGTGCGCATGAAGAAATCCATCCTGAAACTCCCGACATTCTTCACGGTGCGCATCGCGTTGCAAAGCTCGACATACGCCGTGTTGTCAGCCTTGGCGGTATTTGTAAACAGATGTGCCCCGCCGATAATGACTCCGAGTATGAACATCGCCGCCATTGCGATGGTTTGTCGGTAACAATTGATTATCATCGGTTTGCGTTTTTTCATTTTGCCAACCGGCTCGACTTTCGGGCTGACTTCACCGAATGCCGAACGCAATTCCTCGTAATATTTCTTGCAATCGGGGCATTGTGAAACATGGTGTTCGCATTCCGACTTGGTCTTTTCGTCAACGTTTTTGTCGAAAAGACCGACAACTTTTTCTTTAAATTCTTCGCAGTTCATAATTTTAAATTTTAATGTTAGAAATCATTTTTGAAACCTTTTCTTATTTTCTCGAGGCCGTAAAGAAACCTCGATTTCACTGTCGGCAGCGGCACGGAGAGAATCCCGGCTATCTGGGCGAAACTGTTGCCGCCGTACATCCTCAACCTGATCACCTCCGCCTGTTCATCGGGCAACTGACTGAGCAGCAGGGAAATACGTTTGTATTCCTCATGAAAATCATCGGCTGATTCGTCCGGCAGGTCGCATTCATCGACCGAGACCGCAGTGATTTTCGAGCGTTTTGCGACACGTGTGTTACAGATGTTTGACAGCGTTCTGAAAAGATAGCAACGCAGATTTTCGATTCCCGAAACACCATTCGTTTTTATTTTTGAATGGACATTCAGATAAGAATCTTGGATTGCATCTTCCGCATCGTCAACATTGCCGAGCTTGTAGCTGGCGTACCGCAGCAGGTCCGGCCTTTCCGTCCGGATCAGTTTTTCAAGTTCTGACATGACATTTTCGTTTTTCATTTTACTATTTTTTGTTAGATGCATCTACATCAGAGACTTGAAAAAAGTGAAAAAGATTTAATGGAAGCGAGATTTTTTCAAGAGTATGAGAATCTTTGTAAAAAACATATCAGTCAAAAAACATTCAGCACCACATTATAAAACCAATGCACCAAGGTTATCGACCATCGCAATCCCAACCATTATCAGATACGACACACCGATTCTTTTAAAATATGGCATGTCGAGTAGCCAGCGGCGATACTTTATTATGTTGAGTTTCATAGTGTTTCTCATTGTTAAACCTTTATGGACAAATCAATTTTCATGATATTTTGTATTTTTTGCAAAAATATGCAATTTTAAATTTTCATCAATTCCTGAAACCATAAAATTTCATTCTTCGACACATTTCTACCGAATAAATCACAGCCCAAGTTATGTTCACACCATTTCATTAATCTCATCAATCGGCAAATCGTCGAGAATTATATCGTCATCCTCAAAATCGAGAAAGAAACCCATATACAAAGGCAGCGTCAGCAACGGGCCTTCGCGACCGATATTGTAATTGCCGAATTTCATGGCGTTGCTGACATGATAATGCTCCTTGTGGCTCAAAACTGTTGACAGGCTTTTTGCCTTGCCGGATTTCGCCTTCACTTCCAACGGCACACATTCCCCCTTGTAATTTACCAGGAAGTCAAGTTCGAGACCAGAATCTTTATGGAAATAATAAAGTTTACAGCCTTTTTTACACAAGAAATCGGCCATGAGATTCTCAAAAATCGCACCTTTGTAACCCAACAGATTACCTTGAAGCACCTCTGTCCGTGTTCCAGGGTCAAGCATTGCCATCAGCAAGCCGATGTCGGTAGTATATACTTTGAAACAATCGTCCTTTACATTGCCGGATAAAGGCAACTCCGTTATTGATGTGTTATAGCATCTGCGCACCACGCCTGCATCCTCCAACCATTGCAGACTGCCTTCATATTGTGAGACTCTTCCTCCTTTTTTGACAAACGAATACTGAAATTTCTTGTTCTCTTTCGCAAGCTGATGCGGAACAGACTCAAAACACTCTCGGATATGCGGTTTGTCCTTGTCATCAGCATATTTCACCATGTCATCTTCATATTCTGATATGATTGATTTTAAAACTTCCGCCACCTGTCCGATATGCTTTGTCTCAATGAATCTGTTCACGACGGCAGGCAAACCTCCGACAACGACGTAACGGTACAGCAATTGCATGAAAGTCTGATGAATACCTTCCGGCACAGGTTCTTCCTTTTTAAAACACTCCCTAAGCTTCCCGATAACGTTGTCACCAATCCCATTGGCCCACAAAAACTCTTCAAAATCAAGAGGATACATATCAATAATCTGTTCATATCCAACAGGTATGGAATTTTTCCCCAACGTTTTATCATTTTCTTTTTTATGTTTTTCGCCATAACCTTTCACTCCAAGCAGCGAACCGGTTGCAATCACATCAAACCTTCCGTCTTCCTTGAACGATTTCAATGCCGTCCTTGCATCCGGACAGTCCTGTATTTCGTCAAAGATCAAACAAGTGTCGTTTGATATAAATTTCGCTTCAGGCATCATTGTTGACAAATTCATCAGAATAACATCAACATCTTTAGTGCCTGTAAAGGCGTTCATTCTGTCTGGTTGCAACATAAAATTCATGTAAACAACACTTTTATAATGCTTCTGCGCAAAATGTCTGATAATATACGTTTTCCCGCACTGTCTAATTCCTCTGATTATCAATGGATTATGATTAGCAGTATCTTTCCATTTCAACAAGTCATATTCTATTTTTCGTTTCAGCATAAGCGAACATTTAAGATTCAGACTGCAAAAATACACTTTTTCGACCGAATATTTCAAAAATTTTACACTTTTTCAACCGAATAATTTAAAATCATTACACTTTTTCGACCGAATAATTTAAAATCATCACACTTTTTCGACCGAATAAGCATCACAAATCATGTCATTTTCTTGAAAAATTAATTTGTAATTTTGTCACAAAATGCACGTTTCAAACGTCATATAGCAAAATTTAAACGATGAACTCCGAATTTGAGACGACATACCGGAACTTCTACACGAAACTTTTCAGGATCGCAACGAAAATGCTGAAGGATCCCGAAAGCGCAAAAGACGTGGTGCAGGACGTTTTCACCGCCTACTACTTCGCGATGAACGACAGGAAAGTCATCAGCGACACGAAAAACTGGCTCATCAGAAGCACCATCAACAAAGGCGTTGATTTCAAAAGGAAAAACTCGAAAACCGTGAGAGCTGATGACGTTTTAGAAGATCTCAATGTTGAAAATCAATCTGATACGACAAACATTCTGAACCTGATCGGAAATCTTGACACAAAAGAGAAATCGCTGATAGTACTGTACAGCGAAGGCTATTCATACAAGGAGATGGCCGAAATAACTGGAATAAAATTTACCTCCATCGGAAAGACATTGGAAAGAATCATTGAAAAACTTAAAAGGCAAACAAAATGAAACATCTCGATAACTCATTGATACAAAAGTATATAGATAACGAACTTGCGGAATTTGAAGCGAAAGAAGCCGGCGCTCATCTTGAAAACTGCGAACTTTGCAGAAATGAAATTGAGCAACGGAAATGTTTTTCAGAAAAGATAAAATCATCATTGGATTCGTTGGCTTCAGATGAAATTCCGATTCCGGAATTTGTCTTGAAAAGACAGCACAATCAAAAGAAAAAGACTTTAAAAATTGCGATTATTTCTTCATTGTCAACAGCTTGCGCAATGATTTTGATTTTGCTGATCATTAAATTCTCAAAGCCGAAAACCAACTGCGATGACTTCATTTTCGACTACTACACTATTGACGATTACGACGCCAACAAACCGTTTCCGGAACAAGATCTTGCGGTTTTTGACACATATCACAATTATTAATTATTAATTATTAAAATTTAAAAATGAAAAAGCACATTTTCTTATTGACATTTTTATTCGCATCAAGTTTTATCGTTGATGCACAATCTGTTACTGAAATATTTCAGAACAGCAAAACCATCTATCTCGTTGCTGACGACACTTACGGTGTGGGCAACGACTGGGGAAAAATCTTCGAGAGCTATTACGACGAATTCGACGGCACGGCCATTGGCTTGAGGAAAAAATTGGTCATTTACGATGACGGCAAGACCATTGTCAGCCACGCAACGAGAAACCAATATTCAATCTTCGACTCCGACGGCAAGTTCCAGAAAGACATTTCACTGCATTTCGCCGACCCAAGCAGGAAACCGCAGAACATCAAGCCGGCGTTCGGTTATATAAACGGATTGTTTTTCACGGAGGCAAACCTGATGGGCGACATCTATTTTTTTGACAGCAACGGCTTGATTGTTAAAGTTATAAGAATAGATCACGGTGCGTTGGACATGCTCGTTTTAGACGACAGCCACATTGCGATTTACGGCTCGACATCATGGGGAAAAAAACACAGATATTTTGTCTCAATACTTGACATCAATACGGAAAAATATACGATTGTCTATGATAAATTCAGGGAATTCAGCGAGTTTTGGGACAAAAACAATTACATCAACGCATCTCAATCCAGAAGAAGAGAAATGGATTTTTCGGTTAATATTTTAAAAGTTGATGACAGACTTTTGATTTCATGTCCTACCGAGCCGACAATCAAAATATTTGATTTCCAAGGAAATAAGATTTCCGAACAACAATACGACTGGGATCAGAACTATCTGTCGGTAGATGAGCAACTGAATTATCAAAGAGAAAAGATTTCATATTTGAAAGAATGCCTCTCGGAAACCGATGAAATGACCGACAAAAAATACCGTGAAAGAAACATCCGCAGTCTTAACGATTTGATTTCCAGATATGAAAAAGGGCTGAACGAAATAAAAGAGCCGTTTGGCATGGGTTGGTTCACAATCGCGATAAGCGGCTGCGACAACATCTTTTTCTTCGATGAGGCCAAGGAAGCGGGCGAAAACTCGTTCCACGTCTATCAGGTGAAAAACGGGAAGACGATTTCCGAAAACACCTTGAAATGCAACGACTACAACCTCGCGATAACCAAGAAACGGCTCGTATTTCACAACGGCTATTTCTATGGCATTCAGGAACTTAAAAACTACGGAGGGAATCCGTTGAGACTTGTGAGGTTCAAAATCGAGGCAGAATAAGACCTAACGGGGACGGAGACATCAAGATGCGGTGTCTCCGTTTCCATTTATTACGGCTGTTGAAAAATAAAATTCACTTGTTTTTCATTACGATTGGAAAGAATAAACTATCTTTGCCAGATTAAAAAAACGGACATCCGGAACATTAGAGATTAGTATCATTTTCACAAGCACAGACAAAAACAGAAACAGAAAATTTAAAATAACATATTATAAATTAACGCATTAGATACCAATCCAAAATATGAAACAAATGGAAGATCATAACATTTTACAGAAACAAAACGATGAATTTACATCGCGGTTTCATCTGTTTTGCAAAAGGCAAGACAGACGGCTTATCGTGCCGTTAACTTCACAATGGTAACCGCCTATTGGGAGATAGGCCGCTTGATAACAGAAGATGAACTGAAATGGGAACGTGCCGAATACGGGAAGCAGGCGTTAAAAAATTAGCGGAACGGCTCTCCAACGAGTTTGGAAAAGGATTTGACGAAAGAGAATTTAGAAAAATGCGTCAATTTTACCAGTCTTTTCCAATTCGGGACACACTGCGTCACGAATTGAGTTGGAGTCATTACCGAAGGCTGCTCAGCGTTGAAGATGAGAAGTGTAGATTATGGTATATGAACGAGGCCGCAGAGGAGGAGCTGAAACTCGAACTTGAAAAAGAAAGGCTTAAATTGGAGAATTAGCAGAAAACAAACAAAAAATCTCAAAAAGTTTTGGCGTATAGGTCAAATTGCAGGATTTTTTAGTCTATGTATGTCGCTATAGGTCAA